>CANQFZ010000033.1 GCA_947600065.1 uncultured Clostridia bacterium
GATTGAGATTTTCAAAATAATGATTTTGAAAATCTCAATGTGGGGAAAACTCTTGTTTTCCCCACACCCTTTAGCGCCTGCTGACGCGACGGGGCTTTGCCCCCGTACCCCCACCAAAGGGAAAAAATTTTTTGAAAAAAATTTTTTCCCTCTGGACTCCCTTTTCAAAAAACTTTCATGCCGCCGCCTGAGAGGTCGTTTGAACGGAAAAGTGCTTCGCCGCTCTGAACAGCTTCCAGCCCCTTGTCTTTAATCCAAAAACACCTTTAATCCCTTGCTCTTTCCTTGGGTGCGGAGCTTTCTCAACGCCTTTGCTTCTATCTGACGTATTCTTTCCCGCGTGACCTTGAACTGACGTCCGACTTCTTCAAGAGTATGCGAACGGTCATATCCTACGCCATAGCGGAATTTCAGAACTTCTCTTTCGCGTTCGGGGAGTGTGTTCAATGCCTTATTCAACTCGTCCTTAAATGCCGACTTCATCGCCGTATCAACGGGCGTCGGCGCTTCTTCATCGGGAATGAAATCGCCTAGGAAACTGTCCTCTTCTTCTCCTACGGGAGCTTCGAGCGACACGGGCTCTTGTGATATCCTCAGCACCTCTCTCACCTTTTCGGACGTCATTCCGAGCTCTTCTGCAATTTCGTTTGTCGTAGGCTCTCTGCCGTTTTTATGAAGCAGGCTGTTCTGCGCTTTCTTTACGCGGGATATCGTTTCGACCATATGCACGGGAATACGTATCGTTCTCGCCTGGTCTGCAATTGCTCTTGTTATCGCCTGTCTTATCCACCATGTGGCATATGTGGAAAACTTATAGCCCTTTGTATGGTCAAATCTCTCCACAGCCTTTATAAGTCCGCTGTAGCCCTCCTGTATAAGGTCAAGAAGCGGCATTCCGCGTCCTACATAATGCTTGGCTATACTTACCACAAGTCTCATATTTGCAACTATCAGTTTGTCGCGTGCTTCGGCGTTTCCCTCGGCTATCTGCTCCGCAAGCTTCGTTTCTTCCTCGGGCGTCAAAAGCGGTATCCTGCCTATCTCCCGAAGATGTATCCTGACGGGGTCGTCAAATCCCGAAGCGTTCGGGTCGCCGTCCTCACAGCTTTTAATGTCGTTTTCCAAGTCGTCCTCAACGGCATAGTCGTCTATAAGCTTTATATTGTTCTTTTCAAGATAATCGCTAAGCTTGTCTATGTCAAGGTCCGTTTCGTCCGCAAGAATATACAGTTCCTTTGCACTTATCGTTCCCGTCTGCTTTCCTTTTTCCAACAGCTCGTTTAAAATTTTATCCGTATTGTTCATTTATTATATCCTTTCGGCTAATGCGCAATGTGCACAGTCCTTATGCACATCTACTATACGCGCACGCACGTTTCTGAAATTTCAGGCTGACCGTAAAGCCCGAAATTTCATTTTTGCTTAAGTCTAAAACTCCCGACATATTTCCTTATTGAATTTATTGTCAATTATTATTGTTATTGCAATTGTCCGAGTTTGATCGATCAGCTTTTGTATGCATATTATGCCCGACAATTAACACATATTGTAGAACTCGGAAGCTGCCGCGCAAATAATTGCACATAATATTAAAAATTATAAACCGAAAATATGCCGCAAATGCTCTTTATGTAAGAGGAATTTATTCAAGAAAATCTCTCAGTTTTCTGCTTCTGGTCGGGTGGCGCAGTTTTCTCAGAGCCTTTGTTTCGATCTGTCTGATACGCTCGCGCGTTACCTGAAATTCCTGACCGACTTCTTCGAGAGTTCTCGCTCTGCCGTCGATAAGGCCAAAGCGCATGATTATAACGCGCTTTTCCCTCTCGGAAAGCGTGTCGAGAACATCGCTTAACATTTGCTTTAACATACTGTTGCAGGCTTCGTCGGCGGGCGCGGGAGCGTCCTCGTCGGGAATGAAATCGCCAAGGTGGCTGTCCTCTTCTTCTCCTATAGGAGTTTCAAGCGACACGGGGTCTTGTGCAAGACGGATTATCTCGCGCACTTTATCCGTGGACATTCCGAGATACTCGGCTATCTCGTCTTCTGTGGGTTCGCTTCCGTTTTCGTGAAGCAAGAAAGTTTCGGCTTTCTTTACTCGCGAAATGGTTTCAACCATATGGACGGGTATGCGAATGGTCCTCGCCTGGTCGGCGATAGCTCGCGTTATTGCCTGTCTTATCCACCATGTAGCATAGGTAGAGAACTTAAAGCCCTTTGTATAATCGAACTTTTCCACTGCCTTTAAAAGTCCTACGTTTCCCTCTTGAATAAGGTCGAGAAACTGCATACCGCGTCTTACATACTTTTTGGCAATGCTTACGACAAGGCGCAGATTTGCCTCCTGAAGTCTTGTTTTAGCGCTCTCGTCGCCTGCCGCCATTCTCGCGGCAAGCTCAATTTCTTCTTCCGTAGACAAAAGCGGGATCCTGCCTATTTCCTTCAGATACTGCTTTACGGAATCGTCGGCTGTGACAACGTCCGCGTCGGGGTTGTCATAATCCCTGTCGCTGTAATCAAACAGGTTTTCAATATCAAAATCCGCGTCCGCCTCAAAGTTATCGACTATCTTTATATCCATCGCCGCGATCTTATCGAAAACGCGGTTTATCTGGTTTGCGTCGAAACTCAGTTCTTCGAGCGCGTCAGTTATTTCTCTCGCCGTTAGAAATCCTTTTTTCTTTCCCTGCCTGAAAAGCTCTTCGAGCAGGTTATCTCCTCTTGAATTGACTGTCATTGTCAATCTCCTCCTTCTTCCTGCTTGTATTTTATATAACTGTCAAGCTCCGCAAAACTGCGGACGCTTGTCCTTTTACGTTTTATATCCGATATTTTTTCCGCCGCTTCGAGAAAACATTCTTCGCTGAAGGCATATATCTTATCGTTTTGGATATCGTTTATTCTGCCCTTTTCTTCGGGAAATTTTTCGGATAGCCATGAAATTTCACATTCTCCGTTGCTTTCACGAATTTTTTCGACAAGCGTTTTAAATACGCCGTTTCCGAAATCCGTCAGCAGTCCGTCCGAAAGCTGTTCTTCTACCTTTCTTATCTCGTCGGGATTGTGAAACAGATAGGACAAAACCGCCTTTTCGGCGTTTTCTTCGCCTTTAAGACCGCTGTTGTACATTTCTTCTTCGGCGCGGCTTTCGGCATTGTTGTTCTGCGCTTTTTTCTGATACGGCGCTTTTCTTTGGATAAGCTCGTTTATTCCGTCGAGAACTGTCTTTTTGGAAACATCTCCGAGCATTGCCGCCTTTTCCGCGCACAATTCCCGAAACGCGGTATCATGTATGTCAGCCATAAACCGAACCGCTCGCCTGATAAAGACGTTTTTATCGTCGGGGTCGTTCATTTTAAGTCCGTCCGAGAGCCTTTCCATTTCAAATTCGACAGCGCCTATGGAATTGTCTATAAGCGAGGAAAATGCCTCGCCGCCGTATTTTTTTATAAACTCATCGGGATCTTTCGCGCCCGATATTTTAAGCACCGTAACTTTTTCAAACGCCGTCTGCATAAACAGGTCTATAGCTCGCGAAGTTGCTTTCTGACCTGCGCTATCCGAGTCGTACGACAGAACGGCTTTTTTCTTTCCGCGTTTTGAAAGAAGTTCCGCCTGTTCGGAGGTGACCGCCGTTCCGAGCGACGCTACGGCGCTGTCAAAGCCTGCCTGGTGCATGGCGATAACGTCCATATACCCCTCGCAGATTATGAAATGATCCGCTTTAGACTTCTTCGCATAATTGAGCGCGAAAAGCGTTTTTCGCTTCTGAAAGACGGGTGTTTCGTCGGAGTTTAGGTATTTCGGAGCTTTGGTGTCGCTCGTTATTATCCTGCCACCGAAAGCAACGACCCTTCCCCGCTCGTCAAATACGGGGAACATAACGCGGTTTCGGAATTTGTCATAATAATTTTTCCCGTCGCGCGTTGTTATCAATGCCGCTTCTTTAAGATCCGCGTCGGTATATCCTAAGCTTTTCATATAATAGTGGAGCTTATGATAATCGTCCGCGGCAAACCCCAGCCCAAAGCGTTTTATTGTTTCATACTTCAGCCCGCGTTCTTTAAAATAATCAAGACCCTCTTTTCCCTCGGGAGAGAAAAGCTGTTCGTGGAAAAACCTTCCCGCCGCCTTGTTCATTTCGTATATGCGTTCTTTTTTTGAATATCCGCCGCCGTATGAATAGTTTTCCTCGCCTCTGTCGGGCGGGATATTTTCGGGCGGAATGTTTTCAAGCTGCATATTTTCGGGCGGGATATCCTCGGGGATATCGAGCGCCTGCTCGTATTCGGAAGGCGGCTCGGGCGGTGATGTAATATGTGCAATTGTTTTGCCCGCGGCGCTGTGGCTATAAGCGGGGTGTTTTTTATACCCGCTGTTTTTCCCGCTCCTTTTGGGAATAGTCATTCCGACACGGTCGGACAATATTTCTACCGCGTTCATAAAGTCGATATTTTCTGCCTGCATAAGAAACTTTATGACGTTTCCGTGCGCGCCGCAGCCGAAACAGTGGAAATGATTGTCCTCAAGATAAAGCTGGCAAGAGGGAGTTTTCTCCGTGTGAAACGGGCAGCAGCACATATAATTGTTTCCCGAACGCTTTACGCTGATACCGTGTTCTGTCGCAACAGAAGAGATATCGTTGTTTTGGCAAAGCTCGTCGAGATAGTTTTGAAATTCGGGTGAAATCGGCGTCGTCATCACTCTCCTGTCGTCAGTTGTCAGTTTACAATGTACGCATTGAACGCTTCGCGTACAACGCTATGTACAGTAGTCAGTTATGGTGTCCGCCTTGCGGCGGACAGGATTTAGATTGTTTTAAGTCAATAGGCACACAAGCAAATCTTTTACGGCAGCGCTCCAAAACGTTTCAGTCCGATAACAATCTAATATTATCCGCGAAGCGGATACCATAACTACATACTGTACCCTGTACACTGTCAACTGTCTATATATCCGTTTTTCCAGCTTTTAGGAACGCAAAGTGAAGTGAAGTAATCGACGGCATAGTCGTCGGTCATTCCGCTTATGAAATCGGCGACAGCTCTTTCAAGACCGTCCTCTTCGGAAATTTCAAGGTACAGCCTCGGGAGCTTGTCCTTGTTTTCGGAAAAATATCTGAAAAGATACTCGATTATAAACTCGGCTTTCCCCTTTTCGGCAACAGTCCTCGAAGAACGGTAGACCTTTTCAAACATAAAATCCCTAAGCTCGTCGTGAGCTTTTCGGGTAGTATAATCCATTTTTATCTCGTCGCCGCTGTTTTGAACAAGGCTGTTTACAAGAGCCGATATTCTCGCGGATTTTGTTTTTCCGAGGACCTTTATCGGAAATTCGGGGAGCATATCTTCGGTTATCACGCCGCCGCGTATCGCGTCCTCGATGTCGTGGTTTATGTACGCTATCTTGTCGCAAAATCTGACGACCATTCCTTCGCGCGTTTCGGGAAGCTCCTTTCCCGTGTGGGCGGCTATGCCGTCAAGCACCTCGAACGTCAGATTAAGCCCGCTTCCGTCTTTTTCTATCCTCTCGCAGACACGGCGGCTCTGGAGATTATGCCTGAAACCCGTTTTCATAAGGGCGTTCAGTATCCTCTCGCCGTCGTGCCCGAATGGAGTATGCCCCAGATCGTGACCGAGAGCGATCGCTTCCGTCAGATCTTCGTTCAGTCCGAGCGCTCTCGAAACCGTCCTAGCGATCTGACTGACTTCAAGGGTATGCGTAAGGCGCGTTCGATAGTGGTCGCCGAGAGGATCCAGAAAGACCTGCGTTTTTCGTTTGAGCCTGCGAAAGGAGTTGCAGTGGATTATGCGGTCGCGGTCACGCTGGAAATCCGTCCGCAAATCGCAGGGCTTTTCATAGAAAGCGCGCCCCTTTGACATATCCGCGCGGCAGGCATATTCGCTCAGTAAGATCTTCTCGTTTTGTTCTGTCCTTTCGCGTGGAAGCATAAACTCACTGTCCTTTCTTAATTGTCAATAATTCACTCTCTCACAATTTTCCTGCTCTATTTATAAATACAACTTTCGACATCAAAAATCCTTTTTTTATTTTTAAATTCGGCGTTTTGCACAAATGCTTTTTGACGTGCCCTGCTAGAGGTAAGAAGTAAGAAGTAAGAGGTAAGAAATTCGGGGAACTTTTGGGAGATAAAGTTTTTTGCTTTTAGAGTAAACGGCGATTTTGCACAAAAGCTTTTTGTCACGCCTTCAGTTTTTTACTTAACAATATAAAGTCCGATTTGTGCTATTTGTCAATTACTGAATACAGCGTTTTCCGCCGAAAGCGGATAATGCGTACACCGTACACTGTCAACTGCCTACAGCCCCGCGCCCTTTACAATGCGTAAGTTGGTTATGTATTTATTTGCATTTTTCACAAAAATATAAAATCTATCTTGAAAATTTTCTGCAAATATGCTATAATTCTATCGGGTAATTCTATATTTTAATTTCCATTAAGGAGGACTTTTTCATGGATATCCGTAAAGAATATGAACTGTGGCTCGAAAAGGCGACCGAAGACCCCGACCTTAAACCCGAGCTCGAACAGATCAAAGACAAACCCGAAGAAATAAACGACCGTTTTTACCGTGAGCTCGAATTCGGAACGGCAGGTCTGCGCGGCGTTATAGGCGCAGGCACAAACCGAATGAACGTCTATACCGTAAAAAAGGCTACGCAGGGACTTGCGGAATACATTCTTTCGAGCGGTCTTGAAAAGAAAGTCGCTATAGGCTATGACAGCCGCATAAAGTCTACATATTTCGCTCAGTGCGCGGCGGAGGTACTTGCGGCAAACGGCATAAAGGTACATATTTACAAAGAGCTTATGCCTACCCCCATGCTCTCGTGGGCGGTGCGTTATCTTAAATGCGGCGCGGGTATCGTTGTTACCGCTTCTCATAACCCCGCTAAATACAACGGCTATAAGGTATACGGCGCGGACGGCTGTCAGATGACGTCCGAAGCGGCAGACGCCGTTCTTGTCAAAATAAATAACATCGACACTTTCAGCGGCATAAAGTCTACTGATTTCAATGCGGCGGTCGAAAGCGGAATGATAAACTACATAGGCGACGACGTTATCGACGCTTATATCGCTAAAGTAAAAGAACAGAGCCTGCATACCGACGTTGTCGCAAAGAGCGGACTGAAAGTCGTTTATTCACCGCTTAACGGCACGGGCAACAAGCCTGTCAGAAGAATACTTTCCGAAATCGGCGTAAAGGACGTTGTAGTCGTTCCCGAGCAGGAAAATCCCGACGGAAACTTCCCGACCTGCCCGTTCCCAAATCCCGAAATAAGAGAAGCTCTTGCAGTCGGTCTTAAACTCTGCGAAAAGGAAAAGCCCGATCTTATGCTTGCGACCGACCCCGACTGCGACAGAGTGGGAATTGCCGTTCCCGACGGCGACGGCTACGAGCTGTTTACAGGAAACGAAACAGGCGCGCTGTTGCTCGAATATGTGTGCAGAGAACGCTTGGCGCTCGGAAGAATGCCGAAAAATCCCGTTGCGGTAAAGACTATAGTAACCAGCGACATCACAAAGGCAATTGCGAAAAAGTACGGAGTAGAACTTAGAGAAGTCCTCACGGGATTTAAGTATATCGGCGAACAGGTAGGACTGCTCGAAGCGGCAGGAGAAGAAGAGCGCTATATATTCGGCTTTGAGGAGAGCTACGGCTATCTCGCGGGCGGATATGTAAGAGACAAGGACGCCGTCGTTGCTTCCATGCTTATCTGCGAAATGGCTGCGTTCTACCGCTCAAAGGGCATTTCAATGATAGAAGCGAGAGCTCGTCTTTACGATGAATACGGCGTATATCTCAACAAGGTCGAGAACTTCGGCTTTGAGGGCGAAGCGGGAATGACAAAGATGAGCGAGATAATGGCGGGACTTCGCAATACAAAGCTCGACAATATCGGCGGTCTTAAAGTCCTCGCTACGACCGACTATAAGGCGAGCGAGAGGGTAGAAGCCGACGGAACAAAGAGCGAAGTTAAGCTTCCGAAATCGAACGTTATTACCTATAACCTCGAAAATGACGCGAGCATTATAATCAGACCCTCGGGCACGGAGCCGAAGATAAAGGTTTATTATACGACAAAGGCTCCCGCAAGAGATATTGCTGTGGAGATTCAGAAAGAATTGTCCGTTGAATTTACTAAAATTCTCGGAATTTGACGGAATAATTTGTACATTATAACATAATAATATTTTTTGAAATTCCCTTGATTTTTCGGGCTAAATATGTTATAATTGATTTTGTGATTTATGCACAGCATATTTTTGTGAGGTGAGAAGAATGAAAGAGGGTATTCATCCCGCATACGAAGCGACAACTATCAGATGTGCCTGCGGAAACGTTATTG
Source organism: uncultured Clostridia bacterium (assembly GCA_947600065.1). GTDB lineage: Bacteria > Bacillota > Clostridia > Oscillospirales > Ruminococcaceae > CAG-115. The sequence goes on from CANQFZ010000033.1 coordinate 8,373, forward strand.
AAACACGTTCCACCAAAAAAGACATAAGAGTTGAAATTTGCTCAAAGTGCCACCCTTTCTTCACGGGCAAGCAGAAGCTCGTTGACAGCGGCGGACGCGTTGACAGATTTAATAAGCGTTATAATCTCGGAAAGTGATTTAGTTTATATCGCTAATCGTTTTGTTCAATTATAAACAAGCTCACGCGCGTCTTGTGATGCGCGTGAATTTGTTATATCCGAGGAGTAAAATGGAATACAGGACAATTGAAAGCCGCGTTGTGTCGCGGTTTGAGGAAAAGAAGTCGGAGTTTATCGGGTGTCTTGCGCCCGTGTCAAGCGAAGAAGAAGCGACGGCATTTATAAACGAGATACGCGCGGCGAACCGAAAGGCTCGCCACAACTGCTATGCGTACATTCTTACCGACAAGACCGCCCGCCACTCCGACGACGGCGAACCCCAAGGAACGGCGGGAGTGCCGATATACGAGGTCTTGCAAAAAGAGGGTCTAAGCGGGGTATGCTGCGTTGTTACGAGGTATTTCGGCGGGATACTGCTCGGCGCGGGCGGGCTTGTGAGGGCGTATACAAAAGCCGCCGCGGACGCCGTTGGAATGGCGAAGATAAAAGAAATGGCTTTTGCGGCGAAAACCGAGATAACCGTAGACTATTCGTTTTACGGGAAGCTCGCGAGAATATTTGAAGAGCTGGGCGCAAGGGTTGCGGACGAAGATTTCGGAAACGGCGTAAAGCTCATTGTTTATGTAAAAGAGGAGCTTTCGGAAAAGCTCCGAACAGCACTTACGGACGCTTGTTCGGGTAATGTCGGGTTTGAGGTGAAGGGAAAGGAGTTTTTTGATTTTGCCCATCTAGAGGCTAGAGATTAGAGGCTGGAGGCTAGAAGATGTTACGAGCGGCGAACAACGTTTAACATCAAAACCACCTCTCAAGCGGCGGCACGAAAGTTTTTTGAAAAGGAGTTTGAGGGAAAACTTTTTTTCAAAAAAGTTTTCCCTCAATAACGCTTCAAAAGCGCGTCAGGTTAAATGCCTGCGGCATTGAACCTTGGGTGCGGGGAAAACAAGAGTTTTCCCCGCATTGCCGTTTCAAATGCAAGCATTTGAAACGGCAATCTTACAAAGATGTTTTGAGCGTAAAACCACCTCGGAATTTCATTTACCATTGAGCGGGAAAGTAAGAGCGTTAAGGTTATTCAAAAGTGATAAATTAACGGACTGCCTTTCGGCTAAGTGCCTATAAGCTCAAACAACTTAATCCTAGGAAAAGTGCGTAGGGAGGCGCCGTAATTTTGCTGAGCCGTGCGAAGCAAAATTGCGAGCGAAGGCGTGAGCTTCGCTAACGCGCGCAAGCGAAGCTCGTTGCCGCAAAAGCGGCAACGGCGCCGACCGGGCGGGTGGGGGCGTTTGGGTCAGGAGAGGGTTTAATGCGTGTAAGTGTTTTGCGGGTGTGAGCCTTTAAGCCAAATACAGACTATGACGAGCGGAGTGCTTCTAGAGGTTAGAAGTTAGAGGTAAGAGGTTAGAGTTCGGACGGAAAGGTAATTTCCCGCTTGAAACAAATTCCAGCCTCTTTCTCTGAAAACCAAATGACTTTTCCCGCCAAAAAGTTCCCCGCTCTCTTTGGGAGCGGGGGGTTATAGTTTATGCGCCTTAATTTTGCTTTTATCAGGGTGTATAGGTTTCGCCCTTGTAGGTAATGCTTGTAAGATTATCGCAGCCGTCGAAGGCTGAGTTAGCCACTTCGACAACACTGTCGGGAAGATTTAAGCTTGTAAGACTTGTACAGTTTTCGAAAGCAAAAGCATCAATTTCTGTGACGCTGTTTCCTATCGTTACATCTACAAGGCTTGTGCAGTTGGAAAAAGTACCTTGTCCTATTTCTTTCAAACCGTTGCCCAAGACCGCGCTTTTAAGAGCTGTACAGTTCTCAAAAACATCATAGCCTATCTCAACTACGCTGTCGGGCAGTGTTATACTTTCAAGCTTTGTACAGCCGCTGAACGCCCAACTGTCTATTCCTTGAACGCTGTTCGGAAGCTCTATATTCTCAAGACTTGTGCATCCTTGAAAAGCATAGTTGTCGATTATTGTAAGACCGCTGCCCAAAGTTATGTTTGAAAGGCTTGTGCAATTCATAAAAGCATAATCATCAATTTCTAAAACGCTGTCGGGAATATTTATAGTTGTAAGATTTGTACAACCTCTAAAAGCATACTCCCCTATCTCAGCAACGCCTTCGCCTATATACACGCCCTTAATTTCGGTATAATCACTTAGAGCAAAGCCCAAAGCATCTCCGGGAATATTTATATATTCGGGGAAGTATTTCTCATCTAAATTGTAAGCTTTTACCGTATCGGGCATAACAAGCTCTGTCAGCTTCATCTTTAAATTGCTGAAATCAACTCCAATAACGGGCTGACCGTCTAATGTATCGGGTATGCGCACATTCGGAGAATCACCGAGGTATTTGGTAACGATCATACCGCCTAATTCATCGCTAAAGCTGTATTCAAACAAGCTTGCGTCAGTAACGGGTATCTCGGGGATATAATCCCACATTGAAGCTTTTTCGGGGGTCTCGGGAGCCTCGGAGGATTCACTGCTGCTTTGTGTGCTGCTGTCTTCTGATGAGTTTTCTTCGCTGCTGTTTTCCTCAGCGCTGTCCTCGCTGCTGTTGCTTTCGCTGCTATTGTCTGCGCTGCTGTCGGAAACACTTTCGTTTTTGTCGTCCTGACTGTTGTTTGTTTCGTTATTGCACCCGCAAAGGCTCAACATCAAAGCCGCCGTAAGCGCCGCCGCCATAATTTTTTTCTTTTTCACTTGTCAAAATCCTTTCATAATGTTTTATTGTGAAATGTCACAAAACCATTATAGTATATATATATATATATATCAAGGGCTTTTTTTGACAAAGATTTAAAAAGCTTAGTACAATTTTCCGTCAAATTGCACAGAAATACGTCTTGGAAATTGGCAACTGACGTGACTAGAGTTCAGACGGAAAGTTGTTTCCCTCTTGAAACAAGTTTCAGCTTCTTGGCTCTTTTATGCGTTATATTCAGCGAACAGCTGTTTGGCTGTTATTGCATACTGTACATAGCGTTGTACGCGAAGCGTTCAATGCGTACACTGTCAACTGCCGACAGGGGTGCGGGGGCGCTGCGCGCCCCCGCAATCTTCCCCCTTCCCCCTCGGGGAAGGGGGTAAGGGGGATGGGGCGAGATAACGTCATTTAGGAAAATTACGTTTGAAAAGAACCACAATTAGGTTATTATAATTATTACCAAATACTAAACAAAATCTTATTGACAGTCTGCATATTGTTATCAATTAAAATTTTCGGCATTATGTACTTGAAATATTGAAAAAAATATTGTATAATAAAGTTGTATGGCAGATAACCTGCTAAATATTGGAAAAAAGGAGAAATTAAAATGACTTATTCTCATGAAGTCGAAGCAATGTGTCCTGTGGCACAGGGCGTTGCTCACGGCGCTGCGCCTATTCCCGAAGAAGCAAAATGGGTAAAGGCAAAGGAAATTTCAGACATCAACGGTTTTACGCACGGCATAGGCTGGTGCGCTCCCCAGCAGGGAACGTGCAAGCTGTCGCTCAACGTAAAGGGCGGTGTTATACAGGAGGCTCTCGTTGAAACGATCGGCTGTTCGGGTATGACACATTCTGCGGCTATGGCGGCGGAGATACTCCCCGGCAGAACTATTCTCGAGGCGCTAAATACCGACCTTGTATGCGACGCTATAAACACGGCTATGAGAGAACTGTTCTTACAGATAGTTTACGGACGCTCGCAGTCCGCTTTCTCCGAAGACGGTCTTACGATCGGCGCGGGTCTTGAAGACCTCGGAAAGGGCTTACGCTCGCAGATTGGCACAATGTACGGCACTCTTAAAAAAGGTCCTCGCTATCTTGAAATGACGGACGGATATGTAACGGGACTTGCTCTTAATGAGGACAATGAGATAATCGGCTATAAGTTTATAAACTTCGGAAAGATGATGGACTTTATAAAGGGCGGAATGGACGTTAAAGAAGCCTATGAAAAAGCTCAGGGTCAGTACGGAAGAGTTGCCGACGCGGTCAAGATAATTGACCCGAGAAAGCAGTAATGGGGAGGTAACGAAGAATGGCTTTATTTGAATCTTATGAAAGACGCGAAAAGCAGATCCTCGCTGTCTTGAAAGAATACGGAATAAACACTATAGAAGAATGTCGCGATATCTGCCAGGCTAAAGGCTTTGACCCTTATAAAATAACCGAGGGTATCCAGCCTATCTGCTTTGAAAACGCAAAGTGGGCTTATACGGTTGGCTGCGCTATCGCGATAAAGAAAGGCTGCACAAAGGCTGCCGACGCGGCTGCGGCTATAGGAGAGGGCCTTCAGGCATTCTGCATTCCCGGCTCTGTCGCTGACCAGAGAAAAGTTGGTCTCGGACACGGAAACCTCGGCAAGATGCTTCTTGAAGAGGACACAAAGTGCTTTGCGTTCCTTGCGGGTCACGAGAGTTTCGCGGCGGCGGAGGGCGCTATAGGAATTGCCGAAAAGGCAAACAAGGTCCGCAAAGAGCCGCTGAGAGTTATACTTAACGGTCTCGGAAAGGACGCTGCTCAGATAATCGCGCGCATAAACGGCTTTACATATGTTGAGACCGAAATGGATTATTACACGGGCGAAGTTAAAGAAGTATTCCGCAAGGCTTATTCTACGGGACTTCGCGCAAAGGTAAACTGCTATGGCGCGAACGACGTTACAGAGGGCGTTGCGATAATGTGGAAGGAAGGCGTTGACGTTTCAATTACGGGCAACTCCACAAACCCCACTCGTTTCCAGCACCCCGTTGCAGGCACTTACAAGAAAGAGTGCGTTGAAAAGGGCAAGAAATACTTCTCCGTTGCATCGGGCGGCGGCACGGGACGTACCCTCCACCCCGACAATATGGCGGCGGGTCCCGCTTCTTACGGTATGACCGATACAATGGGACGTATGCACTCCGACGCGCAGTTTGCAGGTTCTTCGTCAGTTCCCGCTCACGTTGAGATGATGGGTCTTATCGGCATGGGCAACAACCCCATGGTCGGCGCTACCGTCGCTTGCGCGGTTGCGGTCGAAGAGGCTATGAAAGCGTAATAACACGCATTTTGGGTAATACACAAATTAAGGCGGCTGTCGATTTGACAGCCGCTTGTTTTATCATATTTTCTCCAGCACCCCTCGAATATCCGCGTTTATGCAAATGCTCCGCGCTGCTATCTCGTCGGGCGCGAAAGCCTCGCCGAAATTCACGCAGGCATACACCGCATTCGGGTTTTCCAAAGTCATTTTCCAAAACGGATATTTGATGATAACGGGCGTGTTGTAGCCTACTCCGAGCTCCAGAAACAGCACCCGCCGACCGCCGATTTTCCGCAAAAAATCCTCGTAACGCCGCGCCGCCGCGTGCCAGCCGTCGTCCTCGACGAATTTGTCATCGCTGCGCAAATTCATTGTCATCGGCTTTCCACACCTCGGACATTTCGGAACAAGCTCGGTCGGAACTCGCATATTTTCCTGAAATTCGAGCATATCCTTGACGATCTCCTCGTTGTCATAAGTAGCTTTGTGGCACGGTTTTGAGCATTGAAAAAGCCCGAAATCACCCTGTGTGTAAAATAATTTTGATTTGTCAAAATCTGCTTTCTGAAACTGATGGTCAACATTAGTTGTGATAACAAAATAGTTTTTATCTTTAATTATCTCGTATAATTTCTTATAAGTACCGTTGTCAACATCAGTATAGCGGTTGCACCAGATAAACCTCGACCAATACGCCCACATTTCTTCGGCGGTTTCAAACGGGAAAAATCCGCCCGAATACATATCGTGAAAGCCGAATTTTTCCTCGAAATCGCTGAAATATTTTTCAAATCTTTCACCGCTGTAAGTAAATCCTGCCGCCGTGGAAAGTCCTGCTCCCGCGCCTATTACTACCGTTTCGGCGGTTTTTAATTCGCTTTTCAGCCGCTCAATTTCAACCGAGCAGTCGCTTGTAAATTTCATAATCTTCCTCCGAAAAAACGTTGAAAATAATTTTCAAATCGTGATTTTTCAAAAATTCACGCACAGTGCCGACAGCAATTTCCGCGGCTTCGTTATGCGGAAAACCAAACACTCCCGTTGAAATGCAGCAAAACGCGATACTTGAAATTTTATTCTCAATTGCAATTTCAAGACAGCTTTTGTAACAGCTTTCCAACAGCCTGCAATGCGCGCCGTTAAGCCGTCCGTTGACAATCGGACCCACCGTATGAATTACAAAATCGCACGGCAAATTGTACGCGGGAGTGATTTTCGCCTGACCCGTGGGTTCTTCGTGACCCTGCGCCCTCATAATTTCAGCGCATTTAAGGCGAAGTTTAACGCCCGCGAAAGTGTGAATACAGTTGTCTATGCAGTTGTGGCAAGGCTGATAGCAACCCGTCATTCCCGAGTTCGCGGCATTGACTATCGCCCCGCATTTAAGCGTGGTAATGTCGCCTTTCCAAAGGTAAATTTTGTCCTCAATCGGCGTTAAATCTGCAATGTCTGTAACGCCCTTTTTCGCCGTAATTTCCGAGAGAAATTCGTCCTCGACCCGCATAAAATCGCCGCTTGCGGGCATTGCGGGACGGACGTTGACTAAACTTCTGTAAAGCCGAAACTTTTCATCTTCGGGGATTTCAATTTTTTCATTTCTCTCCAAAAGCAGATAATTTATCAAGAAATCGAGTTTGTTCAAATAATCACCGCCTTAAAAAATCGTAAGTTGACTGTCGAGCCAGCTTTCCTGCTTTGCTTCGTGAACCACTTTGCCTTCATTCAATTGACCGACAAGAAGCGGAGAATTTGGGTCGTGAAGACGCATATTTCGCCGAACATTCTCGTGATTATAATTCGCGTAGCAATATCGGCAAAAATGCCCGCAAGTATCGTAAGCGCCTATGTCCACTCCAAGAACGCAATTGCACTGCGCTCTCTGCGATTTTCGCTTTGGGATATTCATACGGCTTCCGACCGCATTTTCAAACGTTTCGCGCGTCATACACCCCGCGCAGTCCACGCCATAGGCAGAAAGCTCCGCTCCCTCCGCGCAGGCTTTTATTTTAATGCCGTAACGCCCGCCGATTTCCGCAAATTTTTTCCCGATTTCAATGCGTTCATTTTGCAGCACTTCTCTTGCCTGTGGAAAATTGCGTTTTACTTTTTCGTACATGTCAATAAAGCTGATTACGCACACTTTTGTGTAACCCGAAAGCGTTTTGCACATCTGCTCAAAATCCGCAAAATGCCGTTCAATCGTGTATGTGTTATCAATAAAAATCGGGTCGTAACGCCAGCCGACAGAGTTTATTCCTACCGCTTTTGAAAGCGCAATAAGATCCCGCATAACCTTATCTTTCGGCGGAACATTCGGCTCTATTTCTTTTCCGTAGGGCGTAATTGTCACAAACCAATATTGATGATAGGCTTTTAATTCTTCGAGATATTTCAGCATTGGCGCGGGATTTTTCGTGCAAAACGCTATGCAGTCCACCAACTCGGGATTTAATTCATACCGCGTTATCAATTCGGAACGATAGGGATTTCTCACCAGCACAAATCCCGCCCGCATGCGATTTATAAACCACTCGGAATAAAACGCGGGAATATCCGTCCGCATTCCTGTGTTAATAATCATTCTCCCGCCGTCCTTTCTGTCTGTTATTATAACATTGCTGTGAAATTTTTACAACTGTTTTTTGAATAATTCGGTAAAATCTCTTGACATTCTCGGGCATTTCGGGTATACTGTTTTAAAAGGAGCAGTCATAAGAAGGTCAACGGCTATTATCAAGATCTGCAATATTCTGAGAAAGAAGATGATTACTATGGCGGAAAAAGAGTTCAACGAATTTCAAATAGAAAACTGTCTCGAAAGCGACAATCTCGCTGTACAAGGTCTGTATATACTGACCCCTTCCTACAAAATCAAAATCTGCTACGCCCGTGACTATGTCGAAGATAAGAAAAACAACTGCATAGATATGTCTATGGTTTGGTGCACGTGCGAGCTTCGGCGGGCATTCAGGTATACTATCGGTCTGGTTGACGGCAAGGCATATTATGATTGGGGCAGTTGGGTCGCACCAATGTACGAAAAGGATACCGCCAGAGCGCAGAGAGCGCTTGATATTGCGGTCGATACCATAACCAAGATGAATAAACTTGTAAAAGAATACTTCGCAAAATATTCAAGAGAGGAATGTTGAATTATTGTTTTAAAGCGGTTGCAAATACCGCTTCGGCGTTTTGCGCAAAGCGCATAATACAGAGCTTTCTCTAAAACATATATCCGCCGTAATTTCCCACGGCGGATAATTTTTTGTTTAAAACCCTCACCCAAGCTGTTTCAACAGCCCTAAAATTTCCTCTCTTTTGCCTATGCCCTCGGAAAATGTCGTTGCGCCGCCCGCGGCTGTGCCGAGCTTTAGGGCGTATTCGTAGTCGCCGTTTTCCGAACCCGCGATAAATCCCGCGACCATTGAGTCGCCCGCGCCGACCGAGTTTTTGACTTCTCCCCTGCACACGCCGCAGATGTGCGTTTCTCCGTTTTCATCAATCAACAACGCCCCGTCGCCTGCCATTGAAACGAGAACATTCTGCGCTCCCATTTCCTTCAGCTTTCTTGCGTAAAGATTTATCTCCTCTTTTGTCTCAAGCGAAACGCCGAACATATCTCCAAGCTCGCGGCTGTTCGGCTTTACCAAAAACGGCTTGTACTTCAGCGCGTTTAAAAGAAGGTCTTTCTCCGCGTCGACAACTATCTTTATTTTCCTGTCGGATATTTCTTCGAGTATCTTTTCGTAAATATTTTCGGGCAAACTTTTCGGAACGCTCCCCGCTAAAACGAGCGTGTCGCCGTCTTTTATCTCTTTCAGTTTTTTCAGCAGTTCATCTATCGCTTCTTCGGGGATATCTGGTCCTCTGCCGTTTATGTCCGTTTCTTCGGTCGATTTTATCTTTACGTTTATCCTCGAATATCCGCTCTTTAGAAAAATAAAGTCGGTTTTTATTCCCGCTTCGGAAAGCCCGCTTTCAATAGCTTTTCCCGTAAATCCCGCGACAAATCCGAGCGCGGTCGACTTTACCCCAAGCTCGTTCAGCACTATCGAAACATTTATGCCCTTTCCCCCGAAATAAATTTCCTCGCTTTCGGAGCGGTTTACAATGCCCGCCGTTATCTTTCCTATGCGCATTACATAATCTACCGCGGGATTAAACGTTATCGTATATACCATTTTGTTCTCCTTTTTTTTACGTTTTTTCCGTCTTTATTTTATCATCTGCCGTGTATTAAAATCAAGACTTTTGTTTTTTATTTTCAATTTTTGTAAGTTCAGACATATTGCCCTGCCTTCGTTTATTTATTTTCACCAAATCTAATTTAATTATTGACAATTACACACGATAATTTGTTATGTTGCACTTGAAATAAAATGAAAATAATGTTATAATTATTGTAATTGAAACTAATAATAATTGAGGAGCAGCTATGGACATTATTACAATTGAAATAAACGGAAACAACTTTTCTTCGCTCGACGAGTTTTTCGACGAGGCACAGCGCGTTCTTACAAAGGATACGGATTTCAGAGCGGGGCATAATTTTGACGCTTTTCATGACCTTTTGCGCGGGGGCTTCGGCGTTTTTGAATACGGAAAGTCGGCGGAATTTGTGTGGCTGAACTCCGAAAAAAGCCGCAGAGAGCTCGGCTATGAAGCAACGGCGCGGTATTATAAAAAACTGCTCGAAAAATGCCACCCCTCAAACCGCGAGAGGATACTCGGCAAAATAAAGTCCGCCGAAATGCGCGAGGGGAAAACTCTTTTCGATATGATAACCGAGCAAATAAACGACAAGACGGATTCTTATGACCATTCGCTTGTTCTTAAATAAATAATATTTTTGTTAGCAGTCTGTATAAAAATCTCTTTTCAGGGTCTGAGAGAGGCTGCACCTTTTAGAGGTTAGATGTAAGAGGTAAGAAAAAAACTCTCCACTAAAATTCTAACCTCTTACCTCTAACCTCTTACTTCTAAAAGGGCGAGTAAACGTTTTTCTGAAAAATACCGTTTGAAAAGAACAATAAATAGGTTTTAATACAATCTGTAGATAGAGAAATTTTCATTAGTTTTTTGTTGAAAATGACTGAAAATGTTCTTACACTCTTGCAATAATTTAAAGAATATGATAAAATTAAATAAGGCTAAAGCCTAATATTTAACGGAAGAAGGTCTGACCGATGAAGGTTACGATTACGGCAAAAAAAATAAACATCTCACAGGCATTTACCGATTATGCGGAAAAGAAGTTTGCGGCAAAGCTCGACAGGTTTTTCCCCGAAGAAGCAGAAGCAAAAATAACTTTATCCGAAAGGCGCGAACAAATTGTCCTGGAGCTTACTGTCAGCTATAACGGAATGATCTATCGCGCGGAAGAGACCGCGAGAGATAAAAACGACGCGCTTGACGTTACGATCGACCGCATTATCCGTCAGATAAGAAAGCATAAGACAAGAGTTGAAAAAAATCTGCGTGAAAACGCTTTTGCGGGTCTTGACCCCGAGCCCGAAGAGCCCGATTATGAAGTTATACGCTATAAGAATTTCCGTATGAAGCCCATGACCGTTGAAGAAGCTATACTGCAAATGGATCTTCTCGGACACAATTTCTTTATGTTCAAGAATGCAACCTCGGGCATTGTAAACGTTGTTTATAAGCGCGACGACGGAAATTATGCGGTATTGGTTCCCGAGGATAATTGACAATAACAAAGCAATAAATAAAACGCGGAGAATTTTTGTTTCTCCGCGTTGTTTTTTTATTCATAGACCTTTTTGGCAATATCCACGGTTTCCTTTGCGTCCTTTGCGTAATAGTCCGCGCCTATCTTTGCCGAATATTCGGGAGTAAGGACCGCTCCGCCCACGACTATTCTGCAGTCAATGCCGCGCTCTCTGACGAGCTTTATCGTGTTTTCCATGCTTTTCAGGGTCGTCGTCATAAGCGCCGAAAGCCCTACGAGCTTTGCGCCCGTTTTTTCGGCGGCGTCCGCGACTGCCTCGTATTCAACGTCTTTTCCGAGGTCTATAACTTCAAATCCGTAATTTTCAAGAAGCGTTTTCACTATGTTCTTTCCTATATCGTGAACATCGCCCTTTACCGTCGCAAGGACAACTTTTCCTCTCGCTTTGTTTTCGCCGCCGTTTTTGGAAATAGCTGCCTTTACCTCGTCAAACGCAGCCTGTGCCGCTCCTGCCGCACGTATAAGCTGCGGGAGGAACATCTTCCCTTTTTCAAAGCGCTCTCCCGCCTCGTCCAGCGCAGGGACAAGCAGCTCGTTTATTATCGTCATAGGCTCTGTGCCGCTGTTTAAGAGGTCTTTGGCTATCTGAGAACATTCGGCGTTAAGCCCGTTTAAGACCGCTTTTGAAAGCTCGGAGCTTTCGTTGTTGGAACTGTCTTCGGATTTATTCTCCGCGGGCTTTGGAGCTTTTTGCTGTACAATTTGAAAACGCCCGGCGTTTTCTATAAACTCCGCGCCGCCGCGGTCGTATCCCGAAAGCAGTCTGTATGCCGCGACAGCGCCCGACATTGCCGAAGAATTGGGGTTCATTATCGGCAGGTCAAGCCCGCTGTTCATTGCCATTGTAAGAAACGTTGAATTTACAAGCTCTCTGTTCGGAAGTCCGAAGGATATGTTTGATACTCCGAGAACTGTCTTCAGCCCGAGCTCGCTTTTTATCCTCCTCATCGCCGACAACGTCTGCTGTGCGCCGTCCTGCTCAGCAGAAGCCGTGAGCGTCAGGCAGTCTATATACACATCGCGCTTTGGTATGCCGTATTCTTCCGCCTTTTTCAGGATCTTTTGCGCTATCTCAAACCGCTTTTCAGCTGTTTTGGGAATACCGTCCTTGTCGAGAGTAAGACCTACTACCGCCGCGCCGTATTTCTTTACGAGCGGAAGAACGCTCTCCAGCTTTTCGTCCTCGCCGTTTACCGAGTTTACTATAGGCTTTCCCGAAACTCTCCTCAAAGCCGCTTCTAAAACGTCGGGCTCGGTCGTGTCTATCTGAAGTGGCACTTCCGCAACGCTCTGCACGGCGTCTACCGCTTTTATCATCATTTCTTTTTCGTCAATGTCGGGAAGTCCGACGTTTATGTCCAGTATCTCCGCGCCCGCGTCTGTTTGTTCTACAGCCTGCCGCATGATATAGTCTATATCGCCGCGCTTTAGCGCTTCTTTAAACAGCTTTTTCCCCGTCGGGTTTATTCTTTCGCCGATAACGCGGACAGTGTCTATAACTACGGTATTCTGCGCGCAGCACACCGCCGCGGGGATATCTCGTGCTTTTTTCTGAAATTTCTTCCCGCCGAGGCGCTTTGTTATCTCCGAAATAAATTCGGGGCTTGTACCACAGCAGCCGCCGAATAACTTTACTCCCATATCCGCCATTTTTAAGGCAATATCCGCGTATTCTTCGGGAGTAATGTCATATTCATTCGTGACAGGGTCGGGAAGTCCTGCGTTTGCACGGATAAGCACGGGTACTTCTGCCCACTTTAATATTTCCTCCGCAACGGGGAGCGCGTCTTTAGGACCGAGAGAACAGTTCATTCCCACGGCGTCCGCGCCCATTCCCTGTAAAGTCAATACCATAGCCGACGCCGTACAGCCAGTAAATGTGCGCATATTGTCCTCAAATGTCATCGTGCATATAACGGGGAGCGCCGAGTTTTCCTTTGCGCAAAGAAGTGCGGTCTTTATTTCCATAAGGTCGGTCATTGTTTCGAGAACGATAAAGTCAGCGTCCCTTCCCGCTTCTATTATCTCGCGGAACATATCATACGCTTCTTCTACGGGCAGGTCGCCTATGGGCTTTAACATTCTTCCGAGCGAACCTATGTCAAGTCCGACAAAAGCTCCCGTTTCTTTACATTCGGCTTTTGCTATATCAATTCCCTTTTTTACAATTTCCGCGACCGAATAACTGCTGTTTGAGAGCTTTATGCGGTTTGCGCCGAAAGTGTTTGCATAAACGGCTCTTGCGCCCGCTTTTATATAAGCGCGGTGGACGCTTGCCACAGCTTCGGGGTTTGTAAAATTAAGCTCTTCGGGTATGCCGCCGAGCTTCAGTCCGCTTTTCTGGAGCATTGTTCCCATAGCTCCGTCAAGCACTATATATTCATCATTATTGAGCAATTCTCTGAAATCCATTTTTTGTCTCCAATCAATCAGTCACAAGTCAACCGCTTATCTTTTTAGATCCGCCTATTATAAACATATCTATAAAAACGCATATCGCTCCGCCGATAAAATAGCATATGATATCCCTATAGTCAAATGTTCCGCCGACAATGACCGCCAGTACTTCCGACTTTTCGCTTATAATTCCGTGCAACGGCGTTAGCTGTATAAGCTCGACAACGGCGGCAATGCCGAACGCGATCGCCGACATAAAGTGCGGCTTTTGCGGGAAAAACACCCTCGCCACCATATACACGAATATGACCGCAAGCACATCTCCGACATATTCTCTCATAAAGCCTTTTGCAATTACGGCTATCAATATTTCCACAAAAAGCAGTGCTACAGCCCATATTCCGAAAATCAATCTTCTTGAAGGCATTTTATTCGCTCCTTATTTCACGAAAAGCCTGTCCGAGGTTTCTTACTATAATTGTTTTCATTCCGAGGTCTTCGTTTTTTGAGACCGAGTTTGCGGGAATAAGACACGTTTTAAAGCCGAGCCGAGCCGCCTCTCTGACGCGCTCTCTGACGCGGCTGACGGAGCGTATTTCCCCGCCGAGGCCGACTTCTCCTATCATTATCATATCTTCGGGAACGGGCTTGTCGCAAAGTCCCGAATAAAGCGCCGCCGCTATCGCGAGGTCTGCCGCAGGCTCGTCTATCCTAAGTCCGCCGACGATGTTTACATATACGTCAAGTCCTCCGAAAGTAAACCCGAGCCGCTTTTCAAGCACCGCTATAAGCATATAGAGCCTGTTGTAATCAACTCCCGTAGCAGTTCTCCTCGGAACGGAAAAACCCGACTTTGCCACAAGCGCCTGTACTTCCGCCAGAATGGGTCTGCTTCCCTCTAATGCGCATACGACCGTGCTTCCCGAAACGCCCTTCGGTCTGCCCGAAAGCATCATCTCCGAGGGGTTCTTTACTTCGCTTAGACCGTTGTCGTCCATACTGAAAACTCCTATTTCGTTTGTAGAGCCGAAACGGTTTTTTACAGATCTCAGCATACGGAACGCAAGCTGTTTCTCTCCCTCGAAATAAAGCACCGTATCAACTATATGTTCCATTATCTTAGGACCCGCAATGCCGCCGTCCTTGTTTACATGGGAAACAATAAAGACGGGGATCTCTTCGCTCTTAGCCATTCTCATAAAAGCATTCGTACATTCTCTGACCTGGACGATGCTCCCCGCCGAGCTTGAAACAGAAGCCGATGTTATGGTCTGGATAGAGTCGATTATGACAATTTCGGGCTTGTTTTCGGAAACGGCGCGAATAATGCTCTCACAGCTGTTGTTTGAGGAAATGAAAAGGTTTTCGCTCTCTATGCCGAGCCTTTGCGCTCTTAGTTTTATCTGCCTTTCGCTTTCCTCGCCCGAAACATAGAGGATAGTGTGGTCGCCGCCCATTTTCCCGCATATCTGAAGTAAAAGGGTGGATTTGCCTATGCCGGGATCGCCGCCTATAAGGACGAGCGAACCTTTCACCAAGCCACCTCCGAGAACTCTGTCAAGCTCGGAAATGCCTGTATTATATCTTATTTCGCTGTCGCATGAAATATCGGACATTCTGCTGAATTTAAGCTCTGCGGAAGAAACGGCTTTTGTCGGGATATTAGCCGCGACAACGGTTTCTTCCAAGCTGTTCCAAGCGCCGCACAAGGTACATTTCCCGCCCCATTTTGGGTATTCCTGCCCACATTCGCGGCAGACGAAAACTGTCTTTTCTTTCGGCAATTATTCCACTTCCTATTGAAAAATTTTACAATATTCATTATACAATAGAAAAGCGGTTTTGTCAATATAGAGGTTAGAAATAAGAAGTAAGAGGTAAGAAATCAGGGGTGTTTTTAGAAATAAAGTTATTTGTTTTTCAGAGAAAGAGGCTAGAGGCTAGAAGATGTTTTGAGCGGCGGACAGCGTTTAATTTCAAAACCACCAAACGGGCGGGCGCACGAAAGTTTTTTGAAAAGGGTGTCCAGAGTGAACTGACCCCAAAAAGTTAAACAAAGTTAAAA
>CANQFZ010000034.1 GCA_947600065.1 uncultured Clostridia bacterium
AATCGTTATTGAGGGAAAACTTTTTTGAAAAAAAGTTTTCCCTCAAACTCCCTTTCAAAAAACTTTCGTGCGACGCCCGTTTGGCAGTTTCGATATAAAAAGTTCTTCACCGCTCGGAACAGCTTCTTGCCTCTTGCTTCCAGCTTCTAGCCTCTAGATAGCGTATTTGTCCTTTATCCTCTCCAAAACTTTCCCTATCGGCTTTGCAAACAAAAACAGGAAAATGAGGTTTGAAACCGCATAGATAAGCGTAAACTGC
Organism: uncultured Clostridia bacterium; assembly: GCA_947600065.1. GTDB lineage: Bacteria > Bacillota > Clostridia > Oscillospirales > Ruminococcaceae > CAG-115. The sequence continues at coordinate 260 of CANQFZ010000034.1, forward strand.
ATTGAGGAGATTATTGCCGCAAGATACCGCTCGATATTGAAAAAGCCGTCCGCCCAGAGTACTGTCCAGATGTCCATAAGAAATGAATACAATGCGCCCGATATCACCGCGAATATGCATAAAACCAGCTTGTTCTTTTTGAGTACCTCCGAAAGCAATCCCGCCAGAAGCCCTATCATTCCCCAACTGAACATCTGAAACGGAGTCCACGGACCTTGACCGAAATAAAAATTTGAAATTACCGCCGACAGCGCGCCTGTCAAAAATCCCGCTTCGCTCCCGAAATACATCGCAGTTATGACAACGAACGCCGTCACGGGCTTAAATCCGGGAATGGGCGTGAAAATTATCCTCCCCACCACCGAAAGCGCCACCATTACCGCTAAAAGCACAAGCCTTTTTATGTCCGTCGCGCTTTTCTCAAACCGAATAAAAAACGGCACGCAGGAAAAAACCGCCACGCAAAGACTTATCCACGCATACTGCCTGTCGCCGAATAAAAGCGCCCCGCCTATTATAACCGCCGGTATCAGCAGGCACAATATCCCATAAGAGAGCCATTTTTTCATGTTGCTTCTCCTTTGCTGTTTTGGCATTTTTCAACCACCTGCCCGCAGGTCAGCGCGTATTTCCAAAGCCCGCGCGCCATACGGTTTGCGGCGGTAGTATAAAAATTGTTCTCCGAAAAAAATCTTTCGGGAATGTCCGCCGACAATATCTCCCCGTCAAAAAACAGCGCGCAGCGATCCGCCGTTTCTCCCGAAAATTCCACATCGTGCGTTACCATTATGATTGTCATTCCCTCTTGTTTAAGTCCGCGCAGAAGTTTTCTTAGGGTCAGTTTTGAAAACGCGTCAAGCCCTTTTGTCGGCTCGTCAAGCAGCAGTATCCTCGGCTCTGACATAAGTATCTTTGCAATAGCGCATTTTTGCTGTTCGCCGCCGCTCAGGTCATAGGGGTGCTTGTCTAAAAGCTCGGTTATTCCCAGTTTTTTCGAAATTTCATCTATCTTCTTTTCGCGCTCGGATTTCGGGATTTCAAGAATTTCGAGCATATCGGCTAGATCTTCTCTCACGCTGTCTTTTATAAACACCGTTTGCGGCTCCTGAGGCAAAAGCGCTAAAAGCTTTCTGTAAAGCGAGTTGCCTTTATAGTCCTTTATCTGCTTTCCGTTTATGATTATCTTCCCTCTATATGCCTTATCAAGCCCCGAAATTACATTCAGCGCCGTTGTCTTTCCCGCGCCGTTCCCGCCGAGAATACAGTAAATTTCCCCGCCGTAGACTTTAAGACTTGTCCCTCTTAAAATATCGGGCAGGTCTTTTTCATATCTGAACCAAACGTTTTTCATTTCTATTGCAGCGGTTTCGCTGTGTTCATATTCGGTTGTCATTTTGTCAATTTCTGTCAATTCTGCCTTTTCACTCTCCGCCGCGTTGAAAAAGTGCTTTTCGAGAAAGGCTCTCCCTTCTCTGACAGTCAGCGGGCAACTGTCCTCTATCCCAAGCGCGTTGTAGATACGAACGGCGCTCGGAAGCCCACAGAACATCGGGTGCTCTTTGTTTATTTCGGACAATTTATCGCCTATCTCCCTCGGAGCGCCGCTTGCGATTATCCGCCCGCTGTCCATTACTACCGCCTTGTCGGCGATAGGGAAAACCTCTTCTAGGCGGTGTTCAGCGATAATTACCGTAAGCCCAAGCTCGCGGTTGAGTTTCTGTAAGGTAGAAATAAAATCCGTTGCGGCTATGGGGTCGAGCCTGCTTGTCGGCTCGTCGAGGATAAGTATCCGAGGCTGCATCACCATGACCGAAGCTAAATTTAAAAGCTGCTTCTGCCCGCCCGAAAGCTCGTCGGTCTTTTTTCTGAACCAGTCCTGTATGCCGAAATAGCTCGCCATTTCGCCTACTCGCCGTCTTATTACTTCTGTCGGTATTCCTAAATTTTCAAGCCCGAACGCAAGCTCGTGCCAAACCTTGTCGGTTACTATCTGGCTGTCGGGATTTTGCAGGACATAGCCTATCTCGCTTGCGCTCTTTTTGTCGGGAAGTTCTTCCTGCAAAACGCCGTCGTAAAATATTTTGCCGCTTTTTTCGCCTGCGGGAGCAAGTTCTTTTTTCATAAGCTTTAAAAGCGTTGTTTTCCCGCAGCCCGATTGTCCGCAAATTACCGTAAATTCTCCGCTGTTTATGCTTAGGTCAATGTTTTCAATGGCGGGCTTTTTTGTTTTGGGATAGGTGAAAGTTAAATTTTCGATATGTAATATTTCCACTTTAGAGCCTCCTTAACTTCAATCATAAACGGCAGAAACGACATTATCCCGAACGCCGCATATACCGCGACAGCAAGCGGCGTGAGCGTAAGTTCGCTTATCCTCGGATAATAATAAAACGCCGTATCGCCCGTTATAATGCCCGCAACGGTAACGCCGAGCAGTACCACACACACCGAAAGCAACGCTCCGTCCCGCGGATAAAACCTGAACAGCGAAAAGTTCGTTCTGCCTTTTAGGCCATAGCCCCGCGCTTTCATTGACGCCGATGTTTCAATTGAATTTTCAAGCGACCATGAAAGCATTGCCATAAACACTCTCATTCCGCTTTTTATCTTGTCAATAAAACTTTTTGAAGAATACAAGCCCATTGACCTTTGAGCGCGGCTCACTTTGTGCATCTGCCGCTTGAACATAGGTATAAACCTGAGCGCCATTGACAGGACGAGCGAGAGTTTCGGGATAGCCTTTCCGAAAAGATAAAGAAACTTGTCGCTCGTCATTATTGCGCTATAGCATTTACACCACATCATAACGCCTATCACCATGACCGCGATTGCAACGCCGTATGCAAACGCTTCGACAGTCACGGGGTTTCCGTTTAGGAAAAACAGCGGCGTTACGCCGTTATGGGAAAAGAGGGGGTTTGTAATTGCCACCATAAAAAAGAGAGGAATGTAAAAACCGAGGTTGCCTGCGGCTTCGCTTCGCTTTGAGAGCATGATACAGAACAAAATCCCGCCGAAAAGCGCAAAAAGCCCGATAACGGGGTTGTTTACAAACATTGCCACTATAAGAATTGACAAAAAGTAAACAAGCAGAACAAGAGGGTGATAATCGGAAAAAGCTTTCATTTATTCTGACCTCCAAGGTTATTGAACCATTCTGCGCCTACGTCTTGACCCAAATCGCAGGTGTAGATCCATTCAATGCTCTGACCGTCTTTAAGCTCGTATTTAGAACAGCCGTAGTTTGGAAATTCCCCGTCCACGCGGTACATCCAGCCCGAAAGCGGACCGCAGGAAAACTCGTAGAGGAAGTTTATGCCCTGAATATAGACACTGCCGAAACTGTTTAGCTTTGCGCCCTGATATTCCATTTGGATCTTGTTGTATCTGACGGCTCTGTCGAGAATGTCAAAGACGGTGTCGCCGTTTCGGAGGACGTATTCCGTTTTAGGGAGGATAACGCCGTCGGGCGGGACAAACTCGCGGAGATTGTCGTCGAGGGCGTCTAAGTTGTCGAGAATGGTGTCGCAGCGTATGGTTATGAAAACGGTTTCGCTTTCGGGGGTTATGTCGTCGATATGGGTGAGGTAGTACTCGTCGACGGACTGGATTTCAGTCCCGTTGATTATAACGGCGATAATCAATATAATGCCGAGGATTGCCAAAATATCTTTTTTCATAATAACCACCTTTTTGCCAATACCGCCGTTATACAGTGTACAGTGTATAGTGTACAGTAGTCAGTTATGGTGTCCGCCTTACGGCGGACGGTATTAGATTGTTATCGGACTGAAACGTTTTTGAGCTTTACCGTAAAAATTATGCTCGTGTGCCTATTGTCTAAAAACAATCTAAATAATATCCGCAAAGCGGATACCTTTGCTGTACACTGTACACTGTACACTGTACCCTGTCAATTGTCTACAGCTACTCGTCCTTGTACATTTCGGCAAGCTCTTCCATTTCTCGTTCCTTTTTCCTGCGCCGTTTTCTTATCCTTATGCAAAGGAAAACGGCTGCTAGTATGGCAACAACGCCGAGGACAAGGGCGATTATTATTCCCCGAAAAATGTCATCGAGCTTTGTTTTGGTCTTTACTAGGTCGTCGCTTCCCGTTATTTTCGCTCTGTCGTATTCACTAAGGGCTTCATAGCGCGCGTAAATTTCGTCAACCGTTTTCTTGTCGGCGAGCGTTATGTTGTCATAAGGATAGAGCTTGTCTAAAATCTCGCTGTTAATGCTGTCAATTTCACTTTGAACGGACGCTATCTCGGCTTTCGCTCGGCTTAGTTTTTCCAGATACCGCGCCTTTCCCTCAAAGTCTTTGGAACGCTCGAGCTTGTCAAGAAGCGCCGTAACCGTCACATACTGCTCTGTTGTCAGCTTTTGCGGCAGGGCTTCGGCAGCTCGCTTGTCACTTTCCGAGAATATCACGTCTTCCGTTTCCCCATCGTTTTCTTCAAAGGTTTCAACAACGGTGTTTTCCGCAATTTGCTCAATGTCAATTCCCTTTTCCTTCGCCATATCGGACAACGCCCAATATCCGTCTACATAGCTCCTTTCGTTTTCGGGAAGCGAATAAAACGCAGTTAAAAGCTCGGTCAGCTTTTCTCCACTTGTCGCTTCGGTTATCTCCGAAATGCCCGTTTCAAGCAGGGAGATCCGCTCTTTAAGCGCCCCGCTCTGCTCGGGGCGAAAGTCGTAAAGCGCCCGCATATCGTTTTCAAATCTCCAAAGCGCCGCCATTGTATAAAGCGTCTGCTCGCCCGCCATAGAGTTCGAGCTGTTCGGAACGGCAGCGGGATTTTCGGGGTCGAATGTAAATGAATGTGCAAAACCGCCGTCCGACATTTTGTATTTCAAGATCCCGTCAAGGAGTGTGTTTCCGTTCTTTATAAACCTTTCGTCATTCAGCGGGTCAACGCCTAAACAGCAAAGCGCCACAAGCACCTGATCCGTGCTTTCTACATTTTCCGTTCCCCAGCTCTTAAAATCCCCCGTGCCGAGCTGCAATTCCGACAGGCACTCTACCGCCTCGTCCACCGCCTCGCGCACCGTCTTTTCCACTTCTTTCCCCGTGGATTTCAGCGTGTAAGAATAGCGCTTTTCGCTGTTGTAATAGGGGGAAAGCGCCTGTAAAACCATTGCGGTTATATCGGGGTCGGCGTTTCTGCCGCTAAGAGCAAAGCCGCCGTCAGATAATTGCTGCCGAAGGATTTCCTTTATAATATCCTCGCGCGTATAATAGGCGCTTTCGGGAATTTCATACCACTTGCTGTCAAGAGCGATCAGCCCCCAGATCCAGCCGTTTATCCCCTGCCTGCCGAGAGAAGTTGTTTTCCCCCTGTCAAAAGTGCCGTCGGCAATAAGGTCTATGGGCTTTCCGCTTTCGTCAAGCCCGAAGTTTGTAGGGTCGCCACCCGCCGCAAGTACCGCAAGGGCTATCCTGTGCCATTCGGTGGCTTTTGCCGAGCTCAGCTTTCCTTGTTCTTTATATCGCGCTTCTACATTGTCCTTAAGCACGGCAAGATACCCGCCGAAATTATCGTCCTTTCCAAGCCTTGAAAGCCCGATAGGATACCAGTCGCCCGCAGTTGAGCCTGCAAGCTCAAGTAACGAGTTGTTTAAAAGAAAGCCGCCTTCGTCCGAGCCTACGTCCGTTTTCTTCCAATTTATAACGTCATTGGCAATTTCAAGCGCCTTGTCCGCGACACTCTCCGCCTTTGCGAAAAGGCTGTTTAATGCGGGAAATATAAGCGCAATGCAAATAAAAACCGCCAGAACTTTTTTCATCTTTATCGCTTCTTTCATGGGCGTTTTTTAATTACTATGATTGCAATTACAACAACCGCGATTATCCCCGCCCCGCCGATAATTACGGGAACGAGCGGAAATCTCGGTTTTTCCCTTTCGGCAACGCCGTTATTTGAAATTGAGCTTTCCGCTGCAATTAAGGAGCTTTGCGACTGTTGAACGCTTGCTTCACTGTCAATAGGGGTTGAGCTGCTGTCCGAGCTTGAAATTGAACTAAAAGCCGAGCTTTGCACGGAGCTTGTAATTGAACTTGAAAATGAACCTTGAACAGAGCTTGAATTTGAAGATGAACTTTGAACGGAGCTTGAAGTTGAAGACGAACTCTGAACGGAGCTTGAACTTGAAGAACTTGAATTATCGGGCGCGGAAAGGGCGCTTTTGAGGGCGTTTGCGGCGCTGTCTACGGTTGACTGTGGAGCGTCAAGCGTCTGCACGACCGAAAGCGCATTTTGATAAGCCTTGTTCACATTCGCCCTGTCAAGAAGCTCCAAAGCGCGTGCCTTTGAGATAAGCGCGGTTAAGCTGTCCTTATCTGCCACTTTAAAATAACCGCTTTCGGGCATGCCGTCGCTACCCGAAAAACCGCCGTTTCCGAGAGCGCCAAGCCCGCCTATATCCGCGCCGTAGCCCAGAGTAAACTGCACTCTCACAACATCTCCGTCCGACAGGTATTCGTCCGAAAAACCGACATTCGGAAAGACGTTATTTACCGAATACATCCAGCCCGCGCCGTTTGTATAAACAAATTCGCCGATATAGCCCGTCCAGTTCTTTTCATAATCGTCCTCGTCAAAAAAGGTCATTGTGTCTTTGAGATACGGCTTTAATACCTCGGGAATGGCGGTCTTTATATCAAGGCTTTTGGGAGTTTTCGGCGAGGCGCTTTTCAGATAATTGTTGTACTTTTCATTTTGAGAAGCGCCGTCTGCGATATATCCGAGGTAAAACGAAGACTTGGGAGTGCCGCTGTAATATCCGACATAGCCGTTTTCGCCGAGAAGCCTTATGAGCTGTTCGGCGGCTGTTTCGCCCTCGTAAATAGACATTTCGGCGGGGTAGACAAGATACCCGCCGCCGACAGTGAAAAGCTCCACGCTCCAGACGGCAGAGCCTATCGCTTCGCCCTGTGCAGCTTTGCGGTAGGTTATGTGGTAGGTGAGCTCCTTTTTCTTGCCGCCGTCGGAAGTGGCGGAAACGGTGACGATATTTTCGCCCTCTTTTGTGAAACAGAGGGTGTAGCTTGTTTTGTCGGCGTCGTCCCAAGTGGGGGAAACAGGCTCGCCGTTGAGCTTTACGACAGCCTTTATTTTCTCGCCCGACGAGTTTCGGGCAAAGACGTCGAAAGTTTTTTTACTGCCCAAGAGGGTTATGTTATCGGTAAGGGTGGTTTCGATAGTAGGACCTGCCGCCGCGGTTGCGGGGAATGCCAAAGCGCCGATAAAGCATAAAGCGCAGAGCAATAACGCAATTATTTTCTTTATCAATTTTTTCTCCTTTCCATTTAGAGGTAAGAGATAAGAAGCTGTTTTGAGCGGCGAACCGCTTTTCCATTTAAAACCGCCAAACGGGCGGCGCACGAAAGTTTTTTGAAAAGGGTGTCCAGAGGGAAAAACTTTTTTGCCAAAAAAGTTTTTCCCTCTGGCGGGGGTGCGGGGGCGGAGCCACCGCAAACGCGTTAGCAGGCGCTAAAGGGTGCGGGGAAAACAAGAGTTTTCCCCGCATTGCCGTTTTAAAAACAAAGTTTTTAAAACGGCAATCTTCAAAAAAGTATTGAGCGGGAAAATACCTTTAAAATGCATTTACATTAGAGCGGGAAAAAAGTTCGCTAAAATTATTCAACAGTGGAAAATGAGCGAACAACGCCTCTTTCCTTACTTTCTCCTTTTAACCGCCGCTACTACTGCCGAAAGGCTTACCGCTGCAATAAAGAGAGGAAGTGCCGCCGCCCGTCCCGTTTCGGGCTGTTCTTCGCTAGGCTCGCTCGGTTCACTTTCAGCAACCTTCTTCAGCTCTGAAAGCTTCTTTTCAGCAGCTTCAAGCTGTGCATAATTTTCCACAAGCGCTTTCAGTTCGTCATCAAGCGCGTCATAAGCCGCTTTTGCTTCGGTTACGGCTTGCTCGCTTTCGAGAGTAACCTCGCCTATCGCCTCTATTATTTCGGTCACGGCTTTTATTTCGTCCGCTTCTTCGGTATTCTGCCAAGTAAGAATGGGATAACCACCGTTTACAAGCCCGTATTCGTCCTTCTTAAACGCCTCTCCGAGGAGGTTTAAAAGCTCTTTCATTTCGTCCGCTGTCTTTTCTTCGGCGATAATTGCCGTTTCATCTCCGTTATAGCCGAAGCCCGCAGCTGCCGAGCCTTGTTCAAAATAAACGTTAGCTGCTTCGTTGTCGTCAGTAACAGAGCCTATTATCGCGCCCGTTCTTTCGGCGGAAGAAATTATCTTTCCGACATTATAGCAGTTCTTTACGGTGTGTCCGTCCTGAAGCTGACCCGCTATTCCGCCGACAGAGTTCGTTCCCGTAACATTACCCATATTGTAGCAGTTTTCTATCGTCACTTCAACGGAAGTCCCGCTTGAAGGGCGCGAAGTGTCAAGATGACCTATAATGCCGCCTATGGCAGTTGTGCCGCTTATGTTACCCTTATTATAACAGCCGCTTATAACGCTCTTTCCGCCGTCGCGAACTGTTCCGACAATTCCGCCGCTGTAGCCGCTCGCGGTTATGTCCAAGCCGTTCCAACAGTTTATGATATCCGCGCCGTTGCTCCAGCCGACAATTCCTCCGACAAAGCTTGACTTGCAGTTTATTTCGCCGCTTGCAACGCCGACATTCTTGATAACCGCGCCGTTTCCGACATAGCCGAACAGACCGCCCTGCGTTGAATAAAGATTGTCAATTGCAAAGCCCCGCCCGTCAAATATGCCGTTAAAATTAGAACTTGAAGAAGCGCCTATGGGCTTCCAATCTTCTATATTGCTAAGGTCAATATTACCCGTCAAAGCAAAGTACATGCCCTCCGTGCTCTTTTTTCCGTTTACGCGCTCCGCAAGGGCTGAAAGGTCATCCGCCGTTTCTATAAGATAGGGGGAATTTTCCGTACCCTCGCCGCTCCAAGAAAATTTTTCCGCAACGGTTATATTAAACTTAGCTTTAAGATTGCCATAGGTTATATAAACTTCGCTGTCGCCTAAAGCAAGTTCTTCCGAAGGAGCTATTCTGTAATCTTCAAGCGGTTTCTCCGTACCGTCGCTGTAGACTGCGACAACGGTCATTCCCGCGGGGTCGAAAATTTCGCCCTCAAGATAATCTACCTTGTCGGGAGCTTTGCTGACTGAAATTGACACTATATAAGGCTCGTCTGTATCGAGCGCGTCTTCTCCGCCGACAAGTTCAATCGCCTGTGCAAGCGCCGAGTAATTTCTTACATACCTGCGCTCGCTTTCCTCTACCGCTCTGAATGCCGCGAGAGCGTTTTTCAGACTTTGTTTATAGTTTTCGGCAGTCGGCTCGGGAACTTCGTCAATTGCCTCTGCCGCCCTTTCTATTGCCTCTCTGTCGCTTTCGGTAAAATCATCGCGCATATCATAGAGCGCTCTCATTCCGCTTTCAAATCTCCAATAGGAAACCAGTGCGTAGGTCGCCTGGTCGTTCGCCATAGAATTCCAACCGCCGCCTATGTCATGACAAAAACCGCCGTCGCTCAGGCGGAATTTCAAAACGCCGTCAAGAATTGTCTTTCCGCTTTCTGTTATGAACCTTTCGTCCTTTGCGGGGTCAATGCCGAGCGAACAAAGCGCCACAAGCACCTGCGAAACGCCCTCAACATTGTTTGTGCCCCAAGAAGCGAACGTTCCGTTTTCGTCCATTTTTGCCGAAAGACATTCGAGCGCTTCGTCTACGCACTCGCGCACGGTCTTTGAAACTTCTTTCTTGCTGTTTCCGTTTGTGTAGGTGTAGATGGTTTCGTCATTGTAATAAGGCGCGAGAGCCTGAATTGCCATTGCCGTTATATCAACATCGGAGTTTGCGCCGTAACCCGAAAGTACCCAGCCGCCGTATTCGTTTCCGTTTACGCCGTCGGTGAGCTGTCTCGAAAGTATCTCGGTTATAAATTGTTCACGGGAATATTTTGCGTTTTCGGGTACATCATAAAGCCCCGTGTCAAGCGCGATAAGCCCCCAGATCCATCCGTTTATGCCCTGCTTTCCCGGACTTGAGTTGTTATAGCTTCCGTCTGCAATAAGGTCAATAGGCTGTCCGTTGTAAACTCCGAAATCGGTGGGGTCGCCGCCCAGCGCCTCAATTACAACTACCGCTCTGTGCCATTCGGTGGCTTTTACTCTGTGAAGAATACCGCCGTTTTGCGCGTATGTTTTTTCAATATAACTTTTCATTGCCGAAAGATATTCATTATAACCCTCGTCAATTAAATAAACATAATCGCCGTTGTCATTGTAATAACCGTATCTTCCAAGCGCTAAAACAAGCCAGTCCGTAGCCGTAGAGCTTGCGCCCTGAAGATAGCCCTCGCTGCTGAAAAGCTTATCCGAAGCGGAAAGTTTTGCGTGCGTTTTCGCGCTGCTTACCGCAGCTTTTATGTATTCCGAAAGCGTTGCCGAAAGCTCGGTTTTTTCGGCATACTTCGGCTTTACAAATTCTTCCGTGCTTATTTTGCTTTCCCAGCTGAGAACGGGGTGTTCCGCGCCGCTCGTAAACGCATTTCCTAACTGTTCAAGGTCAAAGTCTGCGGGAGTTTTTGCCTCGGTGTAATTGTAATTATTCACGCCCGAACCTGCAAAAAACTGACAATTCTTAACTTCTCCTCTTGTCTTCCCGACGACTGCGCCGATGTTGTTGTTATTGCCCGCGCTGTCCGTTACGGTGCCGATATTAAAGCAGTTTTCAAAATTCGCTCTGCCGCCTTTATGACCGCCGCCAACCCCGCCTACGGTCGCAGGACCCGTTACATTGCCGAGATTATAACAGTTCTTTACATTTCCCGAGCCGAAAGCCTGCCCGACAACGCCGCCGACATAACCGGTAGAGCCCGTTATATCGCCCTCGTTAAAACAGCCGTCAATGGTAAACGTTCCGTTTGCGTTTCCCACAACGCCGCCCACGGCGCTGCCGCCCGAAACATTCGCCCTGTTCGCGCAGTTTTCGACCGTTCCCGCATTGAGATAGCCGACAACGCCCGCCGAGCTGTTTCCGTTTACCTCTCCCTCGACAACGAGGTTTTTAATTACGCCCTTGTCCACATAGCCGAACAATCCCGCGTTGTCACCCGTAATATTCAAACCCGCGACAATGTGATAATCGCCGTCGAATGTGCCTTTAAACGGCGCTTCGGAAGTGCCTATCGGCGTCCAACTTTCCGGATAAATATTCGCGTCAAGTTTTACTGTTTTTCCTTCGTAGGTATTTCCGCCGTTTACGTCCTCTGCGAATGCTTTCAGCTCCTCGGGAGAGGATATTAAAAGCGGATCTTCCGCCGCAATTGCTGTTTTGGGAAACAGCATTAACATCACGGCAACCGATAAAATTGCCGCAAAAATGCTTTTTAATTTGTTCATTACTCTAAATGCTCCTTGTGTTAGTTGTTATTTGTTTTCGCCTTTGCTCTTGCCCAAAGCATTGCTTTCGGGCAGCTTTTTCCCGCCCGAACGTTTTTTCTTCGGAGCGGGCTGTTTTGGAGCTTTAAGACCTGCCGCTTCAAGCGCACGGGGCCATGGACCGAGATAGGCTTTTATACGGGAGCGAGTGACTTCGTCGAAATCGTCCTTTGTGGGCAGTCTTCCAAGCTCGTTATTTTTCTGAATCAAAAGTTCCGTTGCCCATAACTTCTTTTCTTCAGACGACACTTTTTTCCCTCCTCCCACAAACAAAAAACTCCTTTGACACAAGGGTCAAAAGAGTACAACAGATCTATTGCGAATAACCTAAACCAAAAACAACTTTGCATTCGGAAAAGTGCAAAGCCACCAAGCCACCAAGCAATAAATCGGCTGCACTCTTCCCACCAAAGTGTGTTAAACCTCTGATAATACGGCAGGTCTCCTGACTTATGACACAGCGGCAAAGCCGCAAAGAACGCGCCTTCTCGGCAAAAAACCAATGGCACAGCGTTCTGTTCTCGTCAAATACAGTAATGGCGGTTGTTCCGGATTCCGACCGGATTCCCTTTTTCGTCTACTCGGCAATTCGCCTTTCAAACCGTATCAACTTTATTCGTTTGTAAAACTATTCTATCACAAACACAAGGGAAATTCAAGGGGTTTTTAAAAAAATTAGAACTTCGAAAGTGAAACCTGTAGACAGTTGACAGTGTACAATGTACAGTAGTCAGTAGAATGTGTCCGCTTCGCGGACATTATTAGATTGTTTTTGGACGATAGGCACACGAGCTAAATTTTAAAGGTAGCGCTCAAAAACGTTTCAGTCCGATAACAATCAAATATCGTCCGCCGCAAGGCGGACACCATAACTGAATACTGTACATTGTACACTGTATACTTGCCTATAAATTATCATATCCGATAACAAGCTGTAAGGTATACTCTCCCCCGTCTGCAAGAGCAATTTCATCAACGCCCGTTTGCACGGACTGTCCGTCCACAAGGATATTCCACCACGACTGTTCTTCGTCATTAGCCTTATAGCCCATAACGCCCGTTATAAACCTGCCGTAATCAGTGGTGTTAAATTCAATAAGCCCCTCGTGTTCGAGGAGATCCCCGAGAAAGTCATCGTCCGTGTTGTATTGCTTTTCAAAGTTATAGCTGTCGCGCTCGGAAATTACTTTAACCGTTACGGACTTTGCGCCTTCGTTCGCAGAGGGCTTGTTAAAATAATAAACCAGCCACATTGCCGCGAGCATTGCAATAAGCAACACCACGCCCGCAACAGTCAAAATCGTCTTTTTTGTCTTGTTCATATTGTCACCTTTTTGTTCATTAAAGTACTGTCGGCTGTTCAGCCGAATATATTGATTTTAACATATTATTGCATAATTGTCAAGATATGGCGTTATAAAGAAATTTTTAAAAAAGTTGAAAATCAATTTGCTGAAAAGTCGCAAATCAATTTGTAAAAAAGTTGAAAATCAATTTGCTGAAAAGTTACAAATCAATTTGTAAAAAAGTCGCAAATTCTATATATATAAACTAAAGTAATAAATCTAAAGATAATAATCAAAAGTCATCAATCCTTCTTCGCGCTTCGCGCGGATTGACCGAGTGACAAAGGACGGAGTGACGGAGGAAGAATTTTACATATTTTTTCTTTTTGGAATAGATTTCCAAATTTTATTCAAAAATTATTTTGGAAATAATTAACAGCAGTTTTCAAAAAATCAAAAACTAGTTTTCGGAAAAGTTAAAAACTAGTTTGTTGAAAAGTTACAAACTAGTTTGCTGAAAAGTGACAAACTAGTTTGTAAAAAAGTCGCAAACTCTATATATATAAACTAAAGTAATAAATCTAAAGATAATAATCAAAAGTCATCAATCCTTCTTCGCGCTTCGCGCGGATTGACCGAGTGACAAAGGACGGAGTGACGGAGGAAGAATTTTACATATTTTTTCTTTTTGGAATAGATTTCCAAATTTTATTCAAAAATTATTTTGGAAATAATTAACAGCAGTTTTCAAAAAATCAAAAACTAGTTTTCGGAAAAGTTAAAAACTAGTTTGCTGAAAAATTAAAAACTAGTTTGCTGAAAAATTAAAAACTAGTTTGCTGAAAAATTAAAAACTAGTTTGTCGAAAAGTTAAAAACTCTATTATATAAACTAAAGTAATAAATCTAAAGATAATAATCAAAAGTCATCAATCCTCCTCCGCGCTTCGCGCGAATTGACCGAGTGACAGAGGACGGAGTGACGGAGAAAAGAATGACGAAAATTATTCTTAATTTTTTTTAGAATGAAGAAAGCAAAGTTTTCGGAAATAGGGCTTTATTTATCTGCACTTCTTGACAATTATTGCCTTTTGGGATATAATAATAACATGGATATACCGACAGGTGCAACTGTCTTAAAGAAAGAGGAACAAATGAACACAAAAACGATAACGGAAAACCGCCAGGCGCGGCACGAATATTTCATACTTGAAAGCTATGAAGCGGGGATAGAGCTGTTCGGAACGGAAGTAAAGTCTATCCGTGCGGGCGGGGTGAATTTAAAGGACTCGTGGATATCTGTTGAAAACGGCGAGATGTTTATTCGCGGAATGCACATTGCGCCGTATGAAAAGGGTAATATTTTCAACCGCGACCCCTATCGCATTCGCAGGCTTTTAATGCACAAAAAGGAGATAATGAAGCTCTACGGGCAGGTTAAGCAGGGCGGCTATACGCTTATCCCGATTTCGATGTACTTTAAGGACAGCCGCGTTAAAGTTCAGGTAGGGCTTTGCAAGGGCAAGCAGCTCCACGACAAGCGCGAGTCGGCGGCAAAGCGCGCGGCGGAGCGCGAGATAGATCGTGCTATAAAGGAACGGAATAAAGGGTAACGTCGTTGTCAATTGACAGTTGTTTGTTACCGCTCTCGCGCAGTATACAGTGGACAGTGTACAGTATTCAGTAAAATGTGTCCGCCTTGCGGCGGACGATATTTGATTGTTATCGGACTGAAACGTTTTCGAGCGCTACCGTAAAAGTTTTGCTCGTGTGCCTATAAATTAAAAACAATCTAAATATTGTCCGCGTAAGCGGACACATTCTACTGTACACTCTACACAGCGTTGTACGCGAAGCGTTCAATGCGTACACTGTATACTACCGCCCCGCGGTGTACGGCGAGAAAAGTTGCTTTATATTCGGACAACGTTTGAAAGAAAATTTGTGTAAAATTCAGCCGCGGGGCGGTTATCCCCTGCGGTTTTTGCTTATTTTGACGAATTTTTGCAGGATTTTTAAAAAGCTCTTGCAAATAAGAAAGCGTTGTGATATAATTACTTTGGTTAAAAAGCGCTGAAAGAGAGGTTATGTTATGAAATACAGTGAAATGAACAAAGAACAGCTCGCTTCCGAAAAAGAAAAGGTTTCGGAGCTTTATAACAGCTTTAAGGCTAAGGGTCTGAAGCTCACCATGGCAAGAGGCGTTCCTGCGCCCGAGCAGCTCGATCTGTCGATAAATATGCTGCTCCACTGCCTTGACGGCGACTGCAGGTCAATAAGCGGCACGGATTGCCGTTCATACGGCGTTCTCGACGGCATTCCCGAGGCAAAAGAGCTCTTTATGGAAATGCTCGGCGTAAATGAAAACGAAGTTATCGTCGGCGGAAACTCCTCGCTCCAGATGATGTACGACACCATTATCAGAGCCATGCAGCTCGGCGTTCTTCACAGCGAAAAGCCGTGGTGCAAGTATGACAAAGTTAAATTTCTCTGCCCTGCGCCGGGATATGACAGGCATTTTGCAATGTGCGAGGCTCTCGGAATTGAAATGATAACCGTGCCTTATAACGCAGACGGTCCCGACATGGACATGATAGAAAAGCTTGTCGCCGAGGACGAGGAAATAAAGGGCGTTTGGTGCGTTCCGATGTACTCAAATCCCACGGGCATTACCTATTCGGACGACGTTGTACGCCGCTTTGCGAACTTAAAGCCCAAGGCAAAGGATTTCCGCATTTTCTGGGACAATGCCTACAGCGTTCATCATCTCTACGATGACGAGCAGGATAAGCTCTTGAACATTATCCGCGAGTGCGAAAAAGCGGGAAACCCCGATATGGTCTTTGAATTTTCGTCGACTTCAAAGATATCCTTCCCGGGCGGCGGTCTTGCAGTAATTTGCAGTTCCAAAGACAATATTGATTTTATTAAAGACCAGATGACCTATCAGACCATAGGCTTCGACAAGCTGAACCAGCTTCGCCACGCAAAGTATTTCAAGAACTTCGAGGGCATTAAAAGGCACATGAAAGCGCATGCGGCGATAATCAGACCGAAGTTTGAAGTTGTAGAGTACATTCTCGAAAAGGAACTTGCTCCGCTCGGTATCGGAGAATGGACAAAGCCCAAGGGCGGCTACTTCATTTCGTTTGACGCGCCCGAGGGCTGTGCAAAGAGGATAGTTGCCCTCGCCAAAGAAGCGGGCGTTGTCATGACAAACGCGGGAGCTACATACCCCTACGGCAAAGACCCCAAGGACAGCAACATCAGAATTGCCCCGACATATCCGTCTGTCGATGATTTGAGAAAGGCAATGGAGCTGTTCTGTGTGTGCGTAAGGCTGGCGTATCTCGAAAGTAAAGTTGGCTGATAAGCCTTAAATGGCACTTTTTCACGCTCTAAGGCAAATCCGCTTTTAATGTGGTTTCCCGCTCAACACATCTTTTAGGATTGCCTTTTCAAAGCACAGCTTTGAAAAGGCAATGCGGGGAAAACCCCTGCTAGAGGTAAGAAGTAAGAGGTAAGAGGTAAGAATTTTTGGGAACTTTCGAGAGGAATAGTTATTTTATTGTCACGAATAAGAAGCTAGAGGCTAGAGTTTGTTTAGTGTGGAAAACCACTTTTCCTCTTGCTTTCCCGCATTAAGGTAAATTCATTTTTAAAGTTGTTTCCCGCTCAACACATCTTTTAGGATTGCCTTTTCAAAGCACGGCTTTGAAAAGGCAATGCGGGGAAAACTCTTGTTTTCCCCGCACCCTTTAGCGCTTGCTAACGCGACGGGGGCGCTGCCCCCGTACCCCCGCCAAAGGGGAAAAATTTTTTGAAAAAAATTTTTCCCCTTTGGAATCCCTTTTCAAAAAACTTTCGTGCCGCGCCTTACGGCGCGGTCGGATAGCGGAAAGGTTGTTAATCTGCCGAAAGGTCTGTTCCGAGCTGATCCGCATGGTTCAGTATTATCTGAAACGGCGTTTCATCAAACGGTATCTCCTTTTCGGGCATCGGAAACACATAATTGAACTCATGTCGCTCGCCGTTCGCTATAACCGTCACAACATACCCCGAATTTAGAAAATTCAGGAATTTATACGGCACATAACTGACGCTCACAACGTCCTTGTAGAATATAATATAAGAGGCTCTGCCCTTTCGGGAGAAAATAATCTCCCGCCCCGTCGCTTCATACCTCCACCGCTCGCCGAGCCTTGTCGCTCTAAAGCCTATCAGAAAGCTTATTATCGCGAATATCACGACAGTAAACGACACTTCAAACCCGTCTGTTATAAGCAACAACAGCCTGTAAAGCAGCCCCGTCGTAACAAGCGTCACAAAGCCCGATATCACAAGCCTTATGATATTCCCCTTGTCCGAAAATGCAAAGTTTACATATCCTCTCCCGCAGTTCAGCTTTTGCGGGGGAATGGCTCTCGAAGGATCAACAGGCGCGTTTTTCCACGGAACAACGGGTTCTTTCAACCCCTCTGCGCTTATCTCGGGCATTTTCTTCCCGTTCTTTTTAAGCCGCACTTTTTTGACCGCGCGTCCCTCGGCTTTTACGGACGGCATTTGATGTTCATTATTTCGCTCGGCAGGCTTTGCGGGAATTTCAACTGAGGGCTCAATGTCCGACATTGCAGGCTCAAATTCAACACTCGAAACGGGCGCAACGTCGTTTTCGGGAATATCAAGCTTTGAATTTATCGGCTTGTCTAAATCAATCGGCATTTTGCTCCCCCATTTTGCTTCGTATCAGTTCAAACGGAATGTCGCCATGCTCGCGCAAATATCTGCGCGAGGGCGTGACATAATCGAAGCTGTATGTGTTATTTTTGGTTTTAATGATAACACGAAGCCCCTGTTCAACCCACAGGAATTTCATCGGCTTATACTCGACGTCCACTGCGTCTTTAAATAAAACGTGCATTATAATTTCGTTCTTTCCGAAAACCGTAAACTCGGTGTCGTTGGCTTTATAGGTGCAGTCATAGCCCCTTATAACGATCTTGAACAAAACCGCTTCAACAACGGCCTCGGGCAGAATATACAGCAATATCCACCAAAGCGCGGGCGCTATAAGCATAGCTCTCGTAGCGATCGACCGAATGATAAAAAACGCCATTACCAACAGATACACCGCGACAATAACAACGGGTATCATCAGAAGCGCGGCGGTTTTCGCGGAATACGCGCGGCGTAACGTTCCCTGTGCGATAAGCTCGCTTTGGTCGACAGTCGGGATTTTTTCGGGAGTTTCGGCGTTTTGCTCCTCGATTTTCTGTCTGATAATATCAAACGGGAGATCCTCGGGGTGCTGACGTTTTCTGAACGAAAGCTCAACGCAATCAAATTCGAGCGTGTATTTCTTCATTGTAATGATAACGTGAAAACCCTGCTCGAACCAAAGTAATTTAAGAGGCTTATATTCGACGCTGACTGCGTCTTTATATAAAAGGTTAATAATAGCGCTGCCCTTGCGGTAGACGACAAATTCAAGGTTGTTCGCCTTATAGCGGCAGGCATAGCCGCCGAGAATAAACCTGAACAATAAAAGCATTATCAAAAGCGGCAAAAAGACCATAAGCACCAAGTGCGACGGGTCGATCAAAAGCGAAAGCACAACATTTCCGAGGTATGTATAATCGCTTATCTGCGCCGTTATCATAATAACCGCCACGAGTACAAGATATAACGCAATTAGTACAACGGGTATCATCATAAGCACGGTGTGCTTTTTGGAAAAAGCCCTGCGCACCTCGCCCTGTCCTATAATTGTCCGCTCGTAATGCTTCTTTTCGCGAAGCTCGATCAGCCGTTTTTTTTAGCGTCCTCTTCGGTTTCTTTTTCCGAAGCTTCGGGCTCTGCGGGTTTATCGAACAACTCGCTCGACGGGCGCTTGCTTCTGGGAGCTATTTCGTCCATTGACATTTTCGGGGTTTCGGGCTTTGCGGGCTCGTTGTTGACAGGATTGGAAGCCTTGCGGGCTTTAAGCGCGGGCATTTGCTCTGAAGCGGCGGTTTTCATCTCGGTGTTCTGAAGCGGCTTTGAAGAAGCCTTAGGCTTTATGCTGTCCATTGTGGGAGCGGGCTTTTCTTCTTCTACGGGCTGACGGTTCATGGTCGGCGGGAAAATATCGTCCGAATGTTTTTTACGAAGCCGCGCGAGCTCAATTTCGTTTTCGTCAATGGGCTTGTCGGCGCCTATCTTCTGCTGGGCATAGAGGGCGGCTTCGTCGCTGCGCCTGCTTTGTATCATCTCAACGCGTTCCTTTATTATGTAGAACGGGGTCGTCTTTTCCGACTGATATTGTCCGCTGAAACAAACAGCGTATCTGTAGGATTTGTTTAAAATGGTTATGTCAACGTCATAGCCCTTGACCTTGCCCAAAAAATAACGCGGTGTAAAAATTATAGACTGCACCTCGCTATAATTTATAACGCTGGTATCTCCGCCGACGGTGAGTACAAATTTGTCCTCTGTCGCGGAATATGTACATTTAATTCCCGTGTGGAGAGTTGCAATAATAATCCCCGCAACGACAAGGATAACGACCGTTCCTATGCCTATGATAACGGCGCTGGTCATTGCGGAAAACGTTGCGCCCTGATCCTGATATGTGCCGAGTAGGGTATGAAGGAAATTCAGCGCGAAAACAAGCAGCGCCGTCTCCAATATAGCCGCCACAAAGATGACGGCAAAGACATAAAGTCCCTCGCTTTTATAAGGCGCGCGAAATTTTCCGCTTTCGGAAAAGCTGAAGCGCCCTATGCCTTCGGGATTTGTATAATTTTTTTCGAGCATTTTTAATTACCACCTTTTGACAAAAACCTTTGGGTTTAATTAAATTATATCAGATTATATTCCCCGTGTCAAGCGGGAAAAATCAAAACAAGATAAGAGAGTGAGTTTTTTGGAAGCGTTTGAATATTTTAAAGACCTGGCGATAATAATCGTCGCCGCAAAGATATGCGGTATCATTGCCAAAAAGCTGAAAGCTCCGCAGGTTGTCGGGCAGATAGCCGCAGGACTTCTTATAGGTCCGTCTGTTCTGGGAATAGTACAGCAGAGCGATTTTATCGCGATAATGGCTGAAATCGGCGTGGTATTGCTGATGTTCTCGGCGGGTCTTGAAACAAATCTAAAAGAGCTTGTAAAAACAGGGCCTGTGGCGCTTACGATAGCGACGGCGGGAGTTATAGTGCCGCTAATATTAGGGTGGCTTTTGTACAGCGTATTCTTCGGGTTTGCGCCGTTCGGGTCGGACGAATTTTTCAAGGGCGTTTTTATCGGCACGATAATGACGGCGACTTCTGTCAGTATCACCGTTCAGACCCTGCGCGAGCTCGGACATTTAAAGAGCAAGATAGGAACTATAATAGTAAGCTCGGCGATAATAGACGATGTAATCGGAATTATAGTGCTGACTTTTGTAATAGGCTTTAAGTCAACAGACGCAAAGCCCGTTGAAGTGCTGATAAAGACGGGGCTGTTCTTGGTGTTCAGCGTTGTAGTGGGATTTTTGATGTATCTGCTGTTCAAGTTTCTCGACAAGCGCTCGTTCCACCACAGAAGAATACCGATATTCGGGTTGGCGCTGTGCTTTATAATGGCGTTCTGCGCTGAAAAGTTCTTCGGAATTGCGGACATAACGGGCGCGTATGTAGCGGGGATTATTCTGTGCAATCTGCGTGACGCGGAATATATCGCGGGCAAAATGGACATTTCGAGCTATATGCTTTTCGGACCTGTGTTCTTTGCAAGCATAGGACTTAAAACGACGTTTGACGGATTTACGCTGCAGCTTTTGTGGTTCTCGCTGGCGTTTGTGGTGGTAGCTATGGCGGCGAAGGTGATAGGCTGCGGGCTGATGGCGAAGATATGGAAGCTGAAATGGAAAGACTCGCTTAAAGTGGGCGTGGGAATGATGACGCGCGGAGAAGTAGCGCTTATCGTTTCGCAAAAGGGGCTTTCTGTAGGAATGATGGCTCCGCAGTATTTCACCTCGGTCATTCTGCTTATTCTTTGCAGCTCGGTGATGTCGCCGATATTCCTGAAACTGTTGTATCACGGCGAGGATAAGCCCGACCATCAGCACCCCGAGGGGATCAATTTCGACATAGATGAAACAAATGAGGTGTATGCGGAATACTAACCAGAGGCTAGAAGCTAGAGGTTAGAAGATGTTTTGAGCGGCGAACAGCGTTATACTTTCAGACCGCCTAACGGGCGTCGCACGAAAGTTTTTTGAAAAGGAGTTTGAGGGAAAACTTTTTTTCAAAAAAGTTTTCCCTCAATAACGCGTTAGCCATAGCGCATCAGATTAAATGCCTTCGGCATTGAATCTGGGGTGTGGGGAAAACAAGAGTTTTCCCCACATTGAGATTTTCAAAATCGTATTTTGAAAATCTCAATCCTACCAAGAGGTTTTGAGCGGGGAACAAACTCGAAAATGAATTTGCTTTTGAGCGGGAAAGAAATAAGAAAAAAGAGGTTAGAACTAAAATTCTAACCTCTTGCTTTTAACTTTTGAAAACATTATCCAAGAAAGACCACATCAGCGCATTTTTACGGTTTTGCGAGCGTAGCGAGCAAAATTTCATTGCCATCAGGGCAATGAAAAGTAAAAATGTGCAGTGTTGAAGCCCGCCGTAAAGGCGGGCTTCAATGCGTGTCTAACCTTTACAAAAAAGATTTTCCTAACCTATATGTCAAAACCACTTTTCGGGAAGCGCGCATTTTTACGGTTTTGCGAAGCAAAAATTCCATTGCCTTTAGGGCAATGGAAAGTAAAAACGTGCAGTGTTGAAGCCCGCCGTAAAGGCGGGCTTCAATGCGTGGAGCGGATTACGAGGCTCGAACTCGCTACCCTTCTAGAGGTTAGAGGTTAGAAGTAAGAGGTAAGAAATCAGGGGAACTTTTGGAAGTGAAAGTTATCTAGCTATCCAGGGAAGAAGCTAGGGGCTAGAGTTTGTTTTAAACCGTAAAGAACTTTTCCTATTAAATAGAAATAAGAGGTTGAAATTAAATTCTAACCTCTTGCTTTTAACTTTTGAAAACATTATCCAAGAAAGACCACATCAGCGCATTTTTACGGTTTTGCGAAGCAAAATTGAATTGCCGGAAGGGCAATTCAAAGTAAAAATGTGCAGCATTGAAGCCCGCCGTAAAGGCGGGCTTCAATGCGTGGAGCGGATTACGAGGCTCGAACTCGCTACCTCCACCTTGGCAAGGTGGCGCTCTACCGGATGAGCTAAATCCGCAATATTAACAAACAACTCTTACTTCTTACCTCTAACCTCTTACTTCTAAAAGGCTAAATCCGCAATATTAGTGCTGATACTTCAGCAAACAACTTTTCCTCTTGTACTCTTACTTCTTACCTCTAAAAGGCAAATAACTTTTCCTCTCAAACTCTAGCCTCTAGCTTCTTCCTCAGATAGCTAGACTACGCTATCTCCAAAACGACCTCTGGACTCTTACCTCTTACATCTTACCTCTAACCTCTAGATGGCGACCCGGATGAGGCTCGAACTCACGACCTCCGCCGTGACAGGGCGGCGTTCTAACCAACTGAACTACCGGGCC
>CANQFZ010000035.1 GCA_947600065.1 uncultured Clostridia bacterium
AAGGTAACGACCTTTACTTTTGTGTTTGCATTTTTTACCGCTTCCATTGTGTTTTCGTCATCGCCGTTTGCGACGATAAAGTCTGTCGTAAGCTCGCAGAATTTTGAAAAGCTGTGCTTCAGATTGTCCATTGTTTTAAAATAATCGAGGTGGTCGTGGTCGATATTAAGAATAACGGAAATGTTCGGAAACAGGTGTAAAAACGTGTCCTTAAATTCGCACGCTTCGCATACCATATATTCCGAATTTCCCGCTCTGCCGCTTCCTCCTATCGCTTTTAATTTCCCTCCGATAACCGCCGACGGGTCGACTTTTTCCGCCAGCAGTATCATCATAAGCATAGAAGTAACCGTCGTTTTACCGTGAGTACCCGCAACGCAGAAAGCCTTGTTAAACTGCGCCGTCACAAGCCCTAAAAGTTCGCTTCTTTCCGCAAGCTTAACTCCGCGCTTTTCCGCTTCTCTTGCAGCGATAAGCTCGGGGTTGTCGTCCATAATTGCCGCCGAATATACTATACAGTCCGCGTCGCCGATATTCTCCGCCGCCTGCCCCATATATACCTTTATCCCCATTTTCCTAACTGCGTCAAGCGTAGATGTTTCGTTGTTGTCCGAGCCCGTTAGATAATAACCTTTTGTGTGAAGTATCTGCGCGAGCGGATACATTCCGCTGCCGCCAATTCCTATAAAGTGGATATGCTTTTTACCGTTGAGAAAATTTTCCAAAATAAACAGCTCCTTTTCTATATGTATATTTCGCCGCTTTTTTCTAACAATAATTCCCGTGATAAATCAGAACGGAGGCTCTTTTTATGGAAATAAGCGACATCAAGATCAGAAAAACAATGCACGAGGGCAGGCTTCGCGCCGTTGTGTCGATAACTATCGACAATGCAATTGCTATCCACGATATAAAGCTCGTTCAGGGCGACGAGCGGCTTTTTGTGGCAATGCCTTCCCGTCGCGAGGACAACGGCGTTTTCCGCGACATAATCCACCCTATTTCGTCCGAAGTCCGCGACGAGCTTGAACAAAAAATAGTCAGAGCTTATGAGAATTATATTCAGTGAGAGAAATTCCCGCCGCCTTTTAATTCCTTTAAAAGTATAACGGTTTTCAGGATAGCGATCTGCGTTTTTGCGTCCTCTATCTCGTTGTTCATTACCATTTCAGCCGCTTTTTCAAGCGGTATTTTTTCTGTGTCAAGAAATTCGTCCTCGTCGAGCTTTTTGTTTCCCTCGGAAAGCCCGCGCGCAAGATACATATGGATGACCTCGCTGTCATAAGCGGGAGTAGGGAACAGCAGCCCCAGATAATCATACTTTTCACAGGTACAGCCCGTTTCTTCTTTAAGCTCTCTTAAACCGCAGTCATAGTGGCTTTCTCCATATTCGAGCTTTCCCGCGGGAATTTCAAGGATAGCTTTGTGGTGGGGATATCTAAACTGCCTTACAAAAATAACGTTTCCGTCTTCATCAAGAGGAACAACACACACCCCTCCCGAGTGCTTTATGACCTCTCTTATCACGGTTTCCCCGTTTTCAAGCTCCGCGTTGTCCACAAAAAGTTTAACTACTTTTCCGTCAAAAACCTTTTCGCTTGAAAGCGTTTTTTCTTCAAGATGCATATCATTCGTCCTTTTTGTCAGTCTTTTCGATCTTGTTAATCTTGTCAATATCTGCGCTTTCGCCGTTTAAATTGCTTTCATTATTGTCATTGTTTTCGCTGTTTTTCAGAATGTTGTTTATATAGGCATTGTGCGCCGCTATGTTTTCGGATCGTTCATATTCATAAAGATGAGCATATCTGTTGGGCTTTACTTTTGAAAAACAACGAAGCGCAATTACATAAATAACGAGAAGCACAGTTCCAATTATCGTCGCATAAATTCCGTATCTAAGCATCGGAGTTTCATAGGTAAATTCTATATCGCAGTTTCCCGCAGGAACTCGTATACCTATAAACCCGCCGTTTATTTTATCTACCTCTGCTTCTTCGCCGTTTATCTTACAGCTCCAGCCCGTGCAGTAGGGAACCGTAAAGCAAACGAGCTTTTCGCTTTCATAGTTTGTTTTCGAGGTAAATCCGCTCTTTGTAACTTCAAATTCTTCCACGCCGTTTTTCTGTTTTTCCTTTACGTCGACCCTAAATTTTACAAACGCCGTGTTTGAATTGGTTGTGTCCTTTTCGAGAATATCCGAATACTTTTCGATCTGTTCTTCTGTGAGGAAAACCGACCTTACCATAAGATTGTCTGCCTTTGTGGTTTTCTTAACTCTGTCTATCGGGAAATATGTGTCATATGCAAATCCCATAGGCAGACAAAGGTCTGTCGAGTAAATATCATAATCTCCCTGAGTTTCGAGATAGTCGTATATCTGATATTGACCGAGCCATTTTTGGCGGTCATCTTCACTAAAACTTTTTCTTATCATGATATATTTTACTCTCGTAAGCGCTCTGAAACCGTAGCAGCTGTTGTTCGGCGCGGAGTTTACGCTTCTTGAAATGCCGAGCGTGTCATAAAGCTCAAATGTCGAGCCGGGAATAATGCTCGTAAAACTTTTCAGAGAACCGCTGTTTGAAAACATAGCGAAGTTGTTCGTTTCATTTACGCCCTCTATGCGGTAAAAGCTGTCGTCGTTTATATCAAACTCAGCATATAGCGCGGTGTTATAATCAGGCGTATTTCTAAAATAATGCCCCAGAGATATAAAATACCAGCTCAAAACCATCGAACAGCCTATCGTTGCGCAGGTCGCGCGCTTCATAAACTTGTTGAAATTCGGCTTGTTCCTTTTGTTTAGGATAATGTTTAAGGTAATGAGCATAGCTATAGCGATAACGATCTGTAAATAGACCGTTCCGTCTACTACAGGATCGCTCGATTCTGTTTTTTTCAGCATAAATCTCGGAACAATGCTCTTTACTTCTTCTCCGTCTATTTCTTCCGTCATTTCAAACGGCGAGAGCAGAGCAATTGCCGACATCAGCACTACGACCCCCAGGCATACCTTCCGCCCGAGATCAAGGTCAAACTCCTCGTGCTCAAGCGCGTATGCCGTAGCCAGACAGCATATAAGCTCGGGCATATAGAACCAGCGCGTGTAGTAATTATCGTTGAGCATTGTAAACGCGGCGTTAAAGCCCGGTATAAACGCCATAAGAAGGCATACTCCCAGAACGACCCTTGCCCAGTGTCCCTTTGCACCCTTTAAAAACGCAATAACGCCCGCCATTGAAAACAGCGGCAGATAAAGCGCGACGCTCGACCATTTCGCGTTTGCCTCGGTGAACATATTGTTTCTTGCGGGAACCTCGGGCGGGAAGAACATACTTTCTATAAGGAGCCCGTAGCGCTGTTTATTTGAGAAGAACACAAAGTTCCAGCCAGTGAGCATATTTGTCGAACGCGGAACGTCTAAAACCTGATATATTGACGGCAAAAACAGAACTCCCGCTATCATAACTCCCGCTATACATTCAAACGCAAGACATAAAAATCCTTTTAAGTTTATGCGAAAGCGTTCGTCCATGCATACCCTTGCAAAGAAATATATGATGAGAAAAACACATTCGCCTATAAAGAAAAAGTAATTTGCGAGAGCGTTTATTGCCATTGCCAGCGCAAAGACGCCTCTGCGCTTGTTTATGACCGCTTCTTCCAGGCAAATAAGAAGCAGAGGAAACCAAATTATCGCGTCCTGAAACTGAAAGAAAATATTGTAGATATTAAAGCTCGAAAACGCATAAAGTATTCCGCCTATTAGAGCCGACTGGGGTTTAGTTACAAATCGCCTTATGTACATAAACCCAAACAGGGAAAAGAGCGCAATTTTTACGCACAAAAGCGGCGCCATAAGAAACTGCGAAATAGACGCAGGGAAAAGGCACATAAACCAGAAAAAAGGGCTTCCGAGGGTATAGTAGGTATAGCTTCCGAAGAAGTTTGCGCCGAGGTCCGTGCCCCAGTCCCAGCCGAGCGTTCCGTTTTGTACCATTTCTATACAGTGCTTGAAAAAGGGTATCTGCTGTGAATTATAGTCGCCGTAATACAGAAAATAACCGCTGTCAATTATAAGAAACGGCAGAAACATAACCGCCGCCATTATCAGCGCGACAAAGAATGATTTTTTATAGTAGCTTTTTTCCTTACTGTACATTTATTGTTCCTCGACCGCAAGAGTTTTTAAAAATTAAGATCACATTTTTTCGGGAGCGTCTATCTTCAGCAGTGAAAGAATGTTTTTGATCACTATCCTTGAAGCCCCGCAGAGCGCAAGCCTCGACAGCTTTACGCTGTTTTCCGCTGTCTTAATATCACAGCTGTCGTAGAATTTGTGGAATATCTGCGCAAGCTCGTATACATATTTTGTGAGCTTAAAGGGAGAATATTCGCGCGCGGCTTCGTTTATAAGCTCGGGATATTCGGCAATTTTCCTGATAAGCGCCTTTTCTTCTTCGACTTCGTATGAAACAGGCTCGCCGTCGTAGCTTACGCCGTCGTCCGCCATTTTTCCCAGCAGCCTGCATATTCTCGCGTGGGCATACTGTACATAAAATACGGGGTTTTTCGCGCTTTCTTCTACCGCCAGATCAAGGTCAAAATCAAGATGAGTGTCTGCCGCGCGGAGATTGAAGAAAAATCTCGCGTTGTCTATCGGCACTTCGTCTAAAAGCGTAGCGAGCGTAATAGCTTTTCCCGAACGCTTTGAGAGCTTTGTCGGCTTTCCATCTCTAACCAGCATTACCATCTGACAAATAACAACGTCCAGCCTTTTCTCGTCTATGCCCATTGCTTTAAGGCAAACTCTCATTCTCTTTACATATCCGTGGTGATCCGCTCCCAGAACATCTATAGCCGTGTCATAGTTTCTTGTAACGAGCTTGTTGTAGTGATATGCTATATCAGGCACGATATAAGTCGGAAAACCGTTTGAGCGCACAAGCACAAAGTCCTGTTCGCCGCCCAGAGCTTCTGCATTCAGCCACAGCGCCCCGTCTTTTTCATAGGTATGCCCGCCCGCTTTGAGGTGTTCTATAACGTCCTTTACCGCTCCGCTTTCGTGGAGGGAGCTTTCTTTAAACCAGTTGTCGTATTTAATGCGGTATTTTAAAAGGTCGGTTTCAAGTCGCTTTTCATTCAGCGGCAGCGCATAGCTAACCAGCGCTTTTCTGCGTTCGTCCTCGCTTTTTTCAATAAATGCCGCGCCGTTTATGTCATAAAAGTTCTTCGCGTGTTCGATTATATCCCTGCCTAAATAAACGTCCTCGGGCATATAAAACGGATCGTTCTTGTCGGCGGGTTTATCTTCCGTATCCGTTACCGTCTTTTCGTAAATAACATCGCACAGTTTTTCGAGGTCGTCTTTACATTCCCCGATAATTTTCTGTCCCTCGTCTTTGCAAAGCTGGAGATAGCGCAGATCAAGCGACTTTCCGAACTTTGCCACTTGGTTTCCCGCGTCGTTTATGTAAAACTCGCGGTCGGCTTTATATCCTGCCGTCTGTAAAAGCGACGCAAGACAGTCGCCTATAGCCCCGCCTCTTGCGTTTCCTATGTGCATAGGACCCGTGGGGTTTGCCGAAACAAATTCTACAAGAACGCGCTTTCCTTCGCCGAGGTCGGTCTTTCCATAGTCCTCGTTAAGGTCGAGCACATTTTCAACGACCGAAGAAAAGAAATGCTCTCCCAAAAAGAAATTCAGAAATCCTGCTCCCGCGAGTTCAACTTTATCGAAAAGGGTACCCGTAAGGTCAATTTCCTTGCATATCTTTTCTCCGAGCACACGGGGATTTGTCTTTAGAACCTTTGCCGCGACAAGCGCGGTGTTTGCCGAAAAATCGCCGTGAGCGCTGTCCGCGGGTATCGTAACGGAAAACGCCGGAAGCGGCTCGGACGGTATCTCGCCTTCAGCCGTCAGCTTTCCGAGAGCGTTCATTATTATTTCCTTTATTTCGTTTTTGGCTTCGTTTACCGCATTATAGTACATTTTTTCGTCCTCACATTTTTATCTTTATCGTAATTTCGTTTTCGGACATAAGCCCGCCGTTTATATCGACAGAGTATTTCAGGTGTACTCTTCCGCCGTTTTCGTTTAGCTTTCTGTCAATAAACTGCGTCGTTATCCCGACCATACAGTCGCCGAATTCCGTTCCGTAGTGGCAGAAGTGGCGCGTGTTGTCCTGAAAAACGAGATTTGAAAACGACGTTCCTGTTCTGGTCATTGTCACAAGGTCTTTGTCCACCATAAGCTGAACATGGCTTCCGTCATATCCCGTAGCTTCGCTCTCATCATAGTCGATATAATATGCGCCCTTGTGCAGCCTGAACTCGCCTTTTGTATAAAGTTCGGATTCGTCGGTATATCCCTCTGCGGTTTGTTTTATGTTGAGCGTTATAGAACAATTGTCCACAAATACACGTCCTCTCAGACTGTATATAAAGCCCCATCTACTTTGTATGGTTATCCGCTGAAGGCGGATAACACGGTCACTGCAACAGCCACAAATGCTGGTTGCAGTGACGCTTCAGCGTTGTACGCGAAGCGTTCAATGCGTGTATCTGGGGCTTTCTATACAGTCTGAAAGTTGACTTTTTATACAGTCGGTTCTTAGTTTAAATATCAGTTATTGTCGCTGCAAAATGCGAGCTGTATCAGCTTGTCAATAAGAGCGCCAATCGGTATCCCCATATTTTCCATGAGTTTCGGATACATACTTATAGAGGTAAATCCGGGGATAGTATTTATCTCGTTTAGTACAAGCCCGTCCTCGCAGGCAAAGAAATCAACTCTCGCCATTCCCGAACATCCGCAGGCTATGTAGGCTTTCTTTGCCGTTTCGCGAAGCTCGTTCATCTGCTGTTCGCTTATTTTCGCAGGTATGTCAAGAACGGAAGTTCCGAGCTTATATTTTGCGTCATAGTCGTAGAATTTTTCTGCGGGAGTTATCTGCCCGGGAACGGACGCTATAACGTCGTTTCCGTTTCCAAGTACGGCACATTCAACTTCTTTTCCTATAATTTCCTTTTCCACAAGTACCTTTTCGCCGTGAGCAAAAGCTATCTTTATAGCGGCTCTCAGCTCGTCTGCGTTTTCCGCTCTCGAAACTCCTACCGAAGAGCCCGCGCACGCGGGTTTTACATATACGGGAAAACCGAGCTTTGTTTTCACATCTTCGATTATGCCGTCGGTGTTTTTAAGCGAGAAGCGGCGAAGCTCGATAAACGGCGCCGTCCTTATTCCCGCATATTCCAGTATTTTATGCGTAACGGTCTTATCCATACAAGCCGCCGAGCTTGTCATATCACACCCCACGCACGGCAGCCCCGCGAGATGGCATAATCCTTGTACAGAGCCGTCCTCGCCGTTCATTCCGTGAAGCACAGGGAATATAACGTCAGCCTTTCTCAAAAACGCGCCGTCGCTCCCCATAACGATAAATCCTCTGTGTAGCGCGTCGGGACTTAGAACAGCCGTACAACAGTCGGTATTATATTCCCATTTTCCCGTTTTTATATCGTCATATTCTCCCGGATAGTAGAGCCAGTGTCCTTTTTTTGTAATTCCTATACAGAACACGTCATATTTGTCTTTCGGGATATTTGAAAGCACCGTGTGCGCCGAAATGAGCGAGATCTCGTGTTCGCTCGAAGCGCCGCCGAACAGAACGGCGACTTTGATTTTAGCCATAGTATATCTGCCTTTCTTTGACAGTTGTAAGCGTACCACTGTCAAAAAACCGAATTTCGGGAAATACAAGCCCTGCCAAAAGCCGCGCTTTTTTGTATCACCCTGTTGTTAAATAATAATTGAGCATATTAACTCAAATTACATTCTATCATATTTTCGGCATAATTTCAATAGGTAATTTGCCAATATTTACGAAAATAATACCGCAAGTTCTCGGAAAAAGACGCAATTTTCCGAAAAAGCTCAAATTGCGCCGAATAAGCGAAAAATGAAATTAAACTTACGGACAGCGCCGTAATGCATTGTTATTCTGCCTTGGGCTTTTTCACTGTCTTTGACGGCGTTTTTTTCGGCTTGCTTTGCTTTTCGGGATCGTCTGTTGATTTAGGCTTATCCGACCTTTCGTGTTTTATGATCTCAAAGTCAATAAACCCGCCGTTTACATTTGCCGAAACGCATTTTACGCGGAGCTTGTCGCCTACGGTAAATACCGTTCCGTCTGCCGCGCCCGTGAGAATAACGCCGTGGCTTACTTCGTATTCTCCTGCGGGAAGGGCGTTTACCGACACCATTCCCTCAATGGTACCGGGAAGCTCGACATATATCCCGCTCGGCGTAACGCCCGATATAAAGCCGTCAAATTCCTCTCCTATGTGCTTTTTCATATATTCAGCCATATAGAAGTTTTCACATTCGCGCTCGCATTTTACTGCCGAAAGCTCCGTGAGGCTCGCCTGCAAAGCCGCTTCGCGGGCGAAGTTCTCATATTTTTTCTTCAGCTTTTCATTGCTCAGCGCATAAACATAGTCCGTCAGTATCCTGTGTATCGAAAGGTCGGCATAACGCCTTATCGGAGAAGTAAAATGCGCATATTCGGGCATTACCAGACCGTAGTGTCCGAGCGGCTCTTCCGAATATTTCGCCTTCATCATTGTCCTAAGCACCAAGCGGTTTATAACGGTGTATTTGTCCGTATCCCTGCTGTCTCTGATTATCTTTGCGAGGTCAGCCGCCGTCGTCCTTTCGCCTATACCCTCAAAGCCCGCATTAAGCGCGGTGAGCGTTTCTCCGAGCGCAACGAGCTTTTCCGTTGTCGGCGCTTCGTGTACTCGGTAAACAAACGGCATATTCTCGCGCATTGCGAGCGAAGCGGCGGACTTGTTCGCCATCAGCATAAATTCTTCTATAATGCCCTCTGCTATGCCGCGGTCTCTCGGTTTTACATCAATGCATACTCCGTTTTCGTCCGTCAGTATTTTCGCTTCGGGAGTGTCAATTTCGGGCGCGCCACGCGCAATGCGGTTTTTTATAAGTATATCCGAAAGCTCCTTCATAACGGGTATTCGGTCTAAAACGTGCTCATATTTTGCTTTAATTTCATCGTCAGCCGTTTTGTCTATAATCTTGTTCACTTCCGAATAAACGCCCTTTACGCGGCTTCTGATAACGGTCTTTTCAAATCTGTAAGAAAGCAGCTCTCCCTTTTCGGATATTTCCATAAGACATGAAAACGCAAGCCTGTCAACATTCGGATTAAGCGAGCATATTCCGTTTGAAAGCTCCTTCGGCAGCATAGGCACAACTTTATCCGCATAGTAAATTGACGTTCCTCTCAGAAACGCTTCTTTGTCGATAGCCGAGCCTTTTTTCACATAATGCGAAACGTCCGCGATATGTACGCCCAGCTTATAGCCGAAGTCGGTTTTTCTGATTGACACTGCGTCGTCTATATCCTTTGTGTCCGCTCCGTCAATAGTAAATATAGGTTCTCCGCGAAGGTCGAGCCTGCGTTCCGTTTCGTCCGCGTCGGGTTCGTCGGTGTCAATTTTTTGCGCCTCGGCGAGGACTTCTTCGGGAAATTCGGTATGCAGTCCGTTTACGAGCATATATGCTTCTGCGCTCGACTTTGCGTCCTCAGAAGAACCAAAGCTCTCTTTAATTTCAACCGTGTGGTCAAAATGCCTCTCGCCGCGCTTTTTTATTGAAAACGCTACTTTGTCGCCTATTGCCGGCGGCTTTGAGCCTACCTTTGCGATAAATAGGGGAGCGTCGCAGAGCTTGTCGGGCATTACCATAAGTTTGTTTCCCTCAGCAACAACTATTCCCGTCAGAAGCCTGTCGCTTTCTTCCATAACGCTCAAAACGACTGCTTCTGCGCTTCTGTCGCCGCTTGCTTCGGCAATTTTCCTCGCCAACACCTTATCCCCGGGAACAGCCCCGCACAGATCCCTTCCGCGCACAAAAAACTCCCCGTTTTCCTCGGCATTGTCTGTTTTCGTGTCGTCAATTTTCGCAATAAATCCCGATCTTGTGTTTACGCTTGTGACAATGGCGCTGAAATAATTTTCGGGGTCTTTTATTTTCCATACGCCTTTTTTGCCTGTAATATCGCCGCATTTTTTCATTTCGCTTAGCGCCTGCTCCAGCTTCTTTGCGGACTTTTTCGGAAGTGCAAGTTTTTTTACAAGCTCCTTTTCGGAAAGCCCTTTTTCGCTTTTACACAGCGCACACATCACATCTATCTTTATCCTGTTCATATTGTCACCTCTGATATTTTCAAAAAATCAAACGGACAGACCCTCACAGCCTGTCCGTAAAAATCATTAGCTTGCCGAGCTTTCCGTGCTGCTCTCGGTGCTTTCGGTCGCCGAACTCTCGCTCGCCGCGGAGCTTGAACTGTCAGAAGCACTCGAAGAACTGCCCGAAGAACTATCTGAAGAACTGCCCGAAGAAGTCGAACCCGAAGCGCTTGAAGAGCTTGATGAGCTTGCCGAGCCCGAAGAGCTTGAAGAACTTGCCGAACCCGAAGAACTGCTTGAAGAAGATGAAGCAACTACCTGGCTTGAACTCGAAGTGCTGCTTGAGCTACCCTTAGAAGCGCCGAAGTAAACGTTTATGACATTTACCGCGATAGCCATAACGAAGAAAAGGATAACTGCTACTATCGTCGCTTTATTCAGCATGGCTTCTTTTGTCCTGCCCGCGTTTTTCTGGTAGAACGTGTCGCTCGATGTTCCCGAAATGGTCTGCGACATCTGCGTCTTTGTATCCTTTAGAAGAACCACGACGACTATAAATACACACGCGATTATAAGTACTATCGCACTGATTATTTCAAATATTCCCATTTTTATGAATTTCCTCCAGACAAACTTTGTTTTGTTGTTATGCAATACTTTGATATTATAACACATCTTTACAGAAATTTCAAGTATTTTTCCGAATTTTTTTAAATAAATAAAATAAAATTTTATGATTTGTTGACATTCAGGCGGGATAGTGATATAATAAAAAATGTGTAAGTGATAAAGTGCATAGCAAATAAGTGTACATACTGTATAAAAAGTCAGACCTCGGGTTTTATCGACAGCCTGACTTTCGGGAGTATTTATGGTAAGAGCAGTGGTTTTTGATATGGACGGGCTTTTGCTCGATACCGAAAAGCTTTTGATAAAATTCTGGATACAGGCGGCAAACGAGGCGGGCTTTCCTATGACAATAGAAACTGCATTAAGTCTGCGTTCGCTTCACAGAAGCTTTGCGATACCTTTATTAAAAGAAACGTTTGGCGAAGACTTTGACTATCTGAAAATACGTTCCCGCAGAATGGAACTTATGAGCGGTTATCTTTCGGAAAATCCTTTAGAGCTTAAAAAGGGAGCGACAGAGCTGTTGGAGTTTCTGCGCGAAAGCGGGATACCCGCGGCTGTCTGTACGGCGACGGATATTGACCGAGCGGCGGATTATCTCAAAAGAGCGGGTATATATGACTTCTTTACGGACATTGTCTGTGCGGCACATGTTAAAAAGGGAAAGCCCGAGCCCGATATTTATCTTTATTGCGCGGAAAAGCTCGGTTTGAAACCGAGCGACTGTATAGCGCTGGAGGATTCTCCAAACGGAGTAAAGTCGGCTGTTGCTGCGGGATTTAAGACCATAATGATTCCCGACCTTTCCGAGCCCGATGATGAGCTTATGCACCTCATATACGCAAAATCCGAAAGCCTCTTTGAGGTTATCGGAATTATAAAAACTTTACAGAATGATACATCACAAATTGTGAAACAATCGGAGCAGGATAAATAATTTCAGAGGTAATAAAAATGAAAAACAAAAAAACAAATCAGAACAACATTTTGATAATTGCAGCGATCATCTTTGTAGTCATAGCGGTCATTGTCTTTGTAATAGCGCTCAGCCTGTTTAACAACAGAGGCACTTCGGGTGGCGAAAGTTCGGTGCCTTCGGTGGATATCGGTTCGTCTTCCGATAGTATTCCCCAAAGCAGCTCGTTTAGTTCTTCACAGCAAAGCAGTTCTTCAAACGCAGCTTCTTCGGCTCCCGAAAGTTCATCACAGAGCAGCACACCACAAAGCTCATCACAAAGCAGCAAGCCCCAGAGCTCATCACAAAGCAGCAGACCTCAAAGCTCTGTTCCACAAAGTTCTTCTTCTGTAAGCACCGATCTCACACTTGCGCAGAGGGTGGTTGAAAACGCAAGACAGCTTATCGGAACGCCGTTTAAAGACGGGGGCATTGACCCGGAGGGATTTGACAGTTCGGGATTTATTTACTATGTAATGCGCGAGAGCGGATTTGTTTCTTGCCCCAGAGATATTGTGCTTCAGGCAAAAATGGGCGTTATGCGCGAGTATGACGATCTTCAGGAAGGCGACCTTGTGTTCTTTTCTAACGACATAGGCGGAAAGCCTAATTTCGCGGGATTTTATTCGGGCAACGGAAATATGATAGGGTGCCTTGTTACTTCGTCGTTTGAGGGAGTTGTAGAGGTAAACATAACAAACAATTATTATAAACAGCACTTTGTTTCGGGTGTAGGAATAAATTGATATATCGGAGAAATAAATGAAGACAGTTTTGACAGATATAAGCCTTTGCGAGGGAGAGTTACTTCCCGACGCAAAGGCGGCGGATATATACAAATATATAAAGTCGCTCGCTTCTGCGGGAATAAGATATGTAGAGATAGACAGGAATATCCTGCAAAAGCTGAGAAAGCTTCCGAAGGGCATAGGGTACATATATAGGGTAACGCGGCCCGAAGATGTCGACATTGTTAAAATTTATAAGTTCAATTATGCGCTCATAAGATATTCGGATCTTTTTAAAAAAATAAGACCCGATATTCCCGTTATGCTCGAAATGCCTTTTGTTGAAAGGGCTTACAGACAAATGCTCGGGTTTGCTCAGTCGCGGCTCGGCGGCAGGATAACGGCGGTGCGTTTTTGCGACGATTTCGGGTATAAGACGTTGGGCGAAATGAGACGGTTTGTGGCGAAGATCAGAAACACCATACCCATTCCCGTGGATTTCTGCCCGCTAAATTCGCACAAGACCGCGCTCGACTGCGCTTTAAAGCTTACCTTTTCGGGAGCGGACTGCATTTCTTTTACAGTGCCGCAGACAAACCGATTTGCCCGGCTGAGAGGATACATAACTACGCTTATGGGGGTATACAAAATACGTCCCGACAAGATCGACATAGTGGGGCTTATAGGCGCGGCAATGTATTCCGACTGTATTTTCCGCGAGGTGGAAGAAAGTCCCCGAGAAATAAGCGTGCCATTCTTCAGTATGACTTCATCCGTAAACGCAGATACGGGAGAATTAGTGCCGCTTATTCCCGATTTTATGCCGTTTAAACTACGCAACGTTGAATACAAAAGCGCGCTTGAAAAGATGATGTCAAAAACGGAGCTCGACAAAGAAACTTCAGACGCGCTTGTAGAAGCGGTAAAGTATTATGATGTTGATTTATGCAGCGACAGCGTTTTATACGGCAAACATAAAGGACTAAAAAACTAAAAAACCGAAAGGATAGAAATGTGATTAGGCTTATAGCGTCAGACCTGGACGGAACGCTTTTAGATGACCAAAAGCGACTTCCCGCAGATTTCTTTGACGTGCTTGACGAGCTTTCAAAAAGAGGCATAATTTTTGTCGCCGCAAGCGGGAGAACATATTCTGCGGCAGAACATCTTTTCCCCGAAAAATACCGCAATAATATGGCGTTTATCTGCGACAACGGCGCTTGTACATACATAAACGGAAAGCCCGACAGGATATTTCCTCTGGGCAGAAAGCTCTATAATGAGCTTTTGGATAAATGCGGGACAATAGGCGGGTTTGAGTTTGTGGTATGCACTTCGGAAGGGGTGTTTTTTGAAAACCGCGACAGTGATTTCGCAAAGGACGTTGCGCTTTTTTATAAGCAGAATATGCCAGTGGACGATCTTAGAAATGTAAAGGGAGAAATTTATAAGCTCGCCGTTATGGACAGGCTCGGCTCGGTGGAACACGGAAAGCCGATAATAGACGGGATATTCGGCGAGAGCCTGAATGTCCAGGCTTCGGGAAAAGAATGGATGGACGTTATGGCGGGCGGCATAAGCAAAGGACAGGCTCTAAGGTCTTTGCAGGAGCGCTTTGGGATAACGCCGAGTGAAACAATGGCGTTCGGCGATTATCATAACGACGCGGATATGCTCCGCGCGGCAGAACATAGCTTTTGTATGGAGAACGGCAGCGACGATGTAAAAAAGCTGTGCCGTTATATTGCCCCCGACAACAACAGCGGGGGAGTAACAAAGTGCATAAGAGAATTTGTTTTCGGAGAAAGTGAAAAATTGAGGATTATATGAGCGTTACTAATATAATTATAATAGTTTCAATGATAGCGTTTTCGGCGTTTTTTTCAGCGTCTGAAACGGCTATTTCCAGCGTGAACCGCATACGCCTTAAAAGTATGGCTGACGGCGGGAGCAGAGGCGCAAAACGCGCGCTCAATATTCTTAACAAATACGATAAGGCTCTGACAACTATTCTCATAGGAAACAATATCGTAAATATCGCCTGCTCGTCTATAGCTACTATAGTTTGTATCGCGCTTGTCGGAGAGCAGTATGGTTCTCTTGTTTCAACAATAGCTACAACAATAATCGTCCTTATCTTCGGAGAAGTCACGCCCAAAAGCCTCGCAAAGGAACACGCCGAGAGTGTTACTATAGGAGTTTCTGCGGTCATATCGTTCCTTATGATAATACTTACTCCCTTTTCGCTGTTGTTTATGTTGCTCAAAAAGGGCGTTTCAAAGCTGTTCGGAAGTAACGACTCCGTAAGTTTTACCGAGGAGGAACTTATGTCCATAATCGACGAGATCGAGGACGAGGGCGTACTTGAACAGCAAGAAAGAAACCTTGTGCGCTCGGCGCTTGAGTTTGACGAAATAACGGTAGACGAGATAATAACTCCCCGCGTTAGGATAGTCGCGGTAGAGGTCGGAGAAGACGCGGACGATATCCGCGAGAAATTCTTGAACGAGCAGTATTCGCGTATGCCCGTCTATGACAAGACCCTCGACAACATAATCGGCGTTATAAACGAAAAGGATTTTATCAGGGCATACGAGGAAAAGGGAAACGATCTTACTGTCCGCGATCTTACACAGGAAACCATTTATTTCCCGCATCTTCTGAAAATATCGGAAGTAATGAGGACAATGCAGAAGAAAAAGTGCCATATGAGCGTTGTCCTCGACCAGCACGGCGGAACGCTCGGCATCGTCACTATGGAAGACCTTTTAGAGGAGCTTGTCGGCGAGATATACGACGAGAGCGACGAGGTGACAAGTCCCATAACCTCGCTTTCCGAAACAGAGCTCGAGGCATACGGCGATGTTTCGCTTAACAGCCTCAGAAGATATTTAAGCGGTCTCGGCTCGGACATTTCTATCGAGTGCGAGGCGCATACCGTTGCGGGCTGGGTGCTGGAGCTTTTTGGAAGTATTCCCAAAAACGGCGAAGTTTACGAGGGAGAAAATTTTATCGTTACGGTTCTAGACGCGGCAGACCTTAGAGTAAATAAAGTAAAGATTCAACTTATTAAAAAGGAAGAGGAAGAATAAAGCCGCTATTTAAATGCATTTTCGAGTTGCTTTTTACAACTATTTGTGATAAATATACAAATTACCGCCGAAAATTCGGCGGTTTTTTGTGCTTTCGGTATATTGCAATATACGATACCTTGTGATATAATAAAACTACGGAGAAAGACATTGAGGTGAAAATATGAATTCACAGATGAAAAGGGGAACACTGGAAATGTGCGCGCTGTCTGTCATAAACAGCGGCGATTGTTATGGGTATGAGATAGTAAACAGGATCTCCGCATGTATGGAAATAACCGAGGGAACAATATATCCCCTTATGAAAAGGCTGAGAGACGGAAACCTTATAGACAGTTATATAGTCGAATCTACCGAAGGACCGCCGAGGAAGTACTATAAAATAACAGACGAGGGAAGGGCGGAGCTTTCGCGGCTTACAGCCGAGTGGAATGAATTTGAGGAAAGTATAAATAAGCTGCTGAAAGGGGAATTTGAAAATGATAGCAAAGACGAAGGCTGAGTTTTTCGACAGCCTGAAATATGAGCTTGAGCGTATAGGCATAAATCTTACGGAAGACATAAGGATAGATTTCGAGGAGCATTTTTCCGAGTGCGAAGAAGAGGGAGTTCCCGAAAGCGAAGCGGCAGAAAGGCTGGGCGATGTAAAAGAAATAGCGAGGAATTATCTTGATCTCCGGAGCTCAAGGATAAACAGCATGGTCGCGCGCGATGTCGAGCGAAAGATAAGCCTTACAAAGCCGGGCAAGAGCGTTCCTGCGGACTTGTCGCTTTTAAAGGATAAAAGAAACGAAAAAATGATAGAGTATACCCCCGAGCATTTTTCGGAGGAAATTTATCCCCGACCGCAAAACTCCGCTTCTTCGGATACCCGCAGCGCCGCGGGCAATAACGGCAATTCACAAAAAGCTCATACAGGTAATCAAGGCGCAAGAGAAAATGTAGGCGAGGCATTTTCAAACGCGGGAAACGCCATCGCAAACGCCGCCAAAGTCGCGGGCAGCGCCATAGCCGATGCATTTGAAAACAGCGGCGTTAAAAAAGCGGTAAAGAGCGCGGGGGAGAACGTTGCAAATGCTGTAAAAGGCATACCCCGCCCAAACGACAGTTTCCGAAAAAATTCAAACCACGAGCGCAGAGGAACAATTCCCGCGGGTCAGCCGAGAGCGAAAAGCACAAAGGGCGGTTTTAAGTATGTCGACATAAAAGACTTGAAACCGAATTTAAACTCAAAAAAGCTTACGGGTGTAATTTTGCTCGATGTGTTTTTGTGGAGCTGGCTTTTATTTCTGATAATATTTCTGGTAATACTGGCGATAATCGGCGGAGCAGCTTTCTTTATTGCCGTGGGTCTGCCTGCTGTTTTTCGTATCGGTACGCAATATGAATACACCTATGAAGCGGTGTCGCTGTTTCTCGGAATAGGCTTTTGCGCGCTCGGACTTATAATTTCAATTATCGGCATAATGCTTGTAAAGCCTGTTATAAGCCTTATAAGGTTTGTAATAGAAATGCATATAAAAGCAATTTACGATCTGTGAGGTGAGAATAAATGTTAAAAAGAACGTTGACGTTTCTGATACCGATATGTATCGGAAGCCTGATAATAGCGGGGGTACTTCAGCTTATTCTCGGAGCCAAGCCCGCTGATTATCACTATGGAGGCGGTACAGTCATCTATAGTGACAGCCGTTATTCCGATAATTCCGACGTTTATTATCCTGCACAGGATTATATAGTATTACACAACGGGGAGTTTAAGGAGAGCTTTTTCAGCGTTTATGACAGCCTGACCTTTAAGCTTTCGGGAGTAAACGTTGTCATAAACTGCTCAGATGATGATAATAGTAAAAGAGGTGCAGTCAGCGTAAAGAACGAAAATTCCGAGACAGGCACATATGTTTCATTTTATGTAAAAGGAGATGAAACTATCGTTGAGATACACCCGTCCGATATAACGTTTGACGAGCAGGAAACCGAAAAAATAAACTGGACGGACGACGCCTTCAGCACCGACATTAAAAGCACTGTTATAATATCCCTGCCCGCAAAGGAATATAAAAATCTCGTTTTGGAGCAGGGCTCGGGAATTGTAAATATCAACGGCATAAACGCACAAAACAGCGACATAACGCTCTGCTCGGGCAGACTTTCGTTTATAGGCAGCAAGGATTACAGTCCCGAAAGCATAAAGCTGAAAACAGGCTCGGGAAAAGCAACGTTTGAAAATGTCCATGCAAAAAGCTGCGACCTTGACTTAGGCTCGGGCTCTGCAGATATAAGCGGACTTATGGGAAAAGGAACGGCAAATATAGACGGCGGCACCGCGACAATGTCCTTTGACAGCTTCAGCTATATGGACATAAGCAAAGACAGCGGAACATTAAACCTTCTCCTTCCTCCTCAGACCCCTGCGGGAATACACGCCGAGCTTAAAGCGGGAACAATAAACGTAAATATTGACAATTCCGCAGCAAAGATAACCGAAAGCGGCTATTACGCTGTCGGAAGCGAAATTTCTTCAAACCTTATCAAAGTGCAAAATAACGGCGGCGATATTTACATCACAAACCATGCCGCAAATATTCCCGAGAATGATCCAGAGAACAATTCCGAAATCAATTCCATTAGTGATTAAG
Source organism: uncultured Clostridia bacterium (assembly GCA_947600065.1). Lineage (GTDB taxonomy): Bacteria > Bacillota > Clostridia > Oscillospirales > Ruminococcaceae > CAG-115. Next base: position 18,257 of record CANQFZ010000035.1, read on the forward strand.
AACAAGAACCCGAAGGCGACAACGAAATCAACTCCTCAAACGAATACGAAACAGACGTTGATTTTTTGTCATAGAGCATATGCATTTTTGAAGATAAAATAATGCTCATTTAATTTTTACGAACATTGCGCGGGTAATTTATCACACTTCAAAATCAATAATATTTCGCTAAGCGTTTTAAAACATTTCATCATTCATTACACAAACATTTTATCAAGCACTATATTAAAGTTCCACCACGCATTACATTTAAATTTTGTCAGGCATTTTAAAAACATTCCGCTATTCATTACACAAACCTTTCGGCAACATCTTCGACCCGCAATGTATAAATAAGATCGGGAGAGCTTCGGCTCTCCCGATCCTTTTATTGCTTACTTTACACAGCGATCAAAAGCGCAAAAGCTGTCAATACGGATATCGCCTTATCACGGAATTGCCTGACAGCAGTTTTCATAACCACTCCACCTCTCATAAATCAAAAAATCGGACTGTCCTTTTTATCCGCAAGGACAATAACCCTTATAATATTATAACTATTTTATATACGGTTTGTAAATATGATATTTTCAAAATATGTGTCGGATCTCAGCATTTGAAAATTTTCAACGAAATGGAAAATAAATACTGATTTTTTCTCTCTACAAGCTAATTCCTTAAAATTTTCTTAATTATTTCTGAAGTATCTGTTACAATTTTCTAAAGGTATTCTTACAATTAAAAATTCCTATTGAATGTTTTTTTCGGTTAGCGTATAATCGTTAATGTCAAAAGCCGAAAGCCTTTTTATAAAACAGCTTGCCGGTAAATAAAAATTAAGGGGAAAATATAGCTGTAATTTTTGGGGGAACGTCGTCGGAATACAGTGTTTCATTGCAGTCTGCGGCGTCCGTTCCGTAAAATTTTCCGAAAGAATACAATGCCTTTCCGATATGGATAACGAGAAACAATGATAAAATTGCCTGCTACACTATGAATTTTGATTGAATTAACAAAGGAAGATATGTTTATGGATGACACTAAAAATAAACTGCTCGATCTGATAGATTGGATATATATGAATTGCGGCAGTTTTGACGCTTTAATTTACTTGTTGCCGATATTTGTATTGTTTTGCGCAATTTATTGTATTGCACGCGCCGTATGGCACAAACGAAAATTCAGTGATAATTTTGCAATCGTGCGAAAAAGATCCCGACTTAACGAATTTATCAGATTTCTTTTAGTTTGTTGGGGTGTATTTATAATTTGCGGGTTGCTGACGCCTACAGAATTCTGGAAATATTTTTGGCAATGTATGGTTCACGGATTAGAATACGATCCGTTTGAGGACTTTTTCCGTGCTCCCCGTATGCCAAACCCATTTCCAAATTTATTGTCTTGTATTTTGAACGGTCATCCCGAATGGTTTTTCCATTCGGCACAAATAACTGATATTCTGTTAAACATTTCATTATTTGTTCCATTGGGTTTAGCTCTGCCGTTTATCTGTAAAAAGGCGAAATTACTTAAGATAACGCTCGTCGGTTTTTCATTAAGTTTTGTTATAGAGATAGTGCAAATTTTTCTTAATGGCAGATCGAGCAATATTGATGATTTGCTGTGCAATACAGCCGGTGCAGCTTTAGGTTATGCGTTGTATGTCCTTATGAAAAAGGTGTTTCCCAAATTTACTGCCAAGTGCAAATTATCAGCTGCTGATGTGTTCAGCGAATTATCCGGTCTTGATGCACGACCTTAACTGTGCAAACCTCACCGAGGCGTGACAGCTAAGGTGAGGTTTTTATAGAAAAAGCGGAGAGCCGCAACTCTCCGCTTTAGAGGTTTAATCACGAAATGCAAGGCACGCTATTTCCAAAAAATGCAAATTATTCAGTTGTCAAAGAAAAAGGACGCTTTCAGTCGAAAAGCGTCCTAATTTGTTGTTTGGTATGGTCACTGCATTTTCAAGCGGCATTACATTTCCTTTAGTAATGCGTGTTCGCGACCATATTCCTTAAATGCCCCGAGGAAATCGGGGGAGTTTTCTCATCTCCATACATAAGAAAAACTTATCAAGTTAATAAGAAATCGAGATTGATCTATTGCAAAATGTGTGTTACACTATAATTACCAAATCAAATGCGGAGGTAATTATTATGGCGAAAAATCTTATAATCTACTATTCCCGCAAGGGCGAAAACTATTGGAACGGCTCGATAAAGAGCATTGCCAAAGGTAATACGGAGCGTGTCGCGGAGTTTATACAAAAGGCGGTCGGCGGTGATCTGTTTGAGGTCGATACCGTAAAGCCCTATTCTGCTGCAAAGATATGCGCTCACCGTCTGCTTTGGTCGCTTTAACAATTATTAGCGGCAAAATATGTGAATATCTACAAAAATGATTAAAATTCATTGACTTTTATTCAATGAATATGATATAATGAAATCGCAAGATGAGGGGTGATAATGTGACTAACAGACAGCTTGCCGCTATAGAAACCAAAAAAAGGCTTCTTGAAGCGGCAAAAAATATTATATGCGAAAAAGGTCTGATAAACACGTCAATTGAGGAGATAACAAAGGCCTGCGGCGTTTCAAACGGCACGTTCTATACCTATTTCAAACGCAAGGAAGATGTGGTTTTTGCGTTAAGCCAAGAGATGTATCAGGGAATTTATGAGGAAGCGCAGGCTCATGACGGTCCCTTTATGGAACGGCTGGTATTTTACATGGTGAATTTCTCCGGACACATTGAACGTGACGGGCTGAAGCTCTGTCAGGAATGGGTGCGGAACACCGTAGACCCCGACCTCGTTGAAACCCCGTACAACAAAAACAAACTCCATATGGATATTGATTCTATGAAGGGTATGATCGAAAAGGGAATTGAGCGTGGTGAACTGAAAAAAAACACGCCCGTAGACGCGCTCGCCAAAGCGCTTGTAGATGTGATCTACGGCGAAATGCTTTGCTGGGATATGTCCGGCGGTGCATACAGCTTTGAAGAACGCACAAAAGAATTTTGCGATCTGTTTTTACCGACCATGATACGACCATATATCAGCGAGAGCGATCATGAAAATAGAAACAGCATCGAAAAATAACTAAAAGACCTATATGGATTGACAAGGAGGAGAACTTATGATTTATAAAGATTTTCAAGATTTGAAATTATCCGCCCTTGGAATGGGCGCGATGCGCCTTCCGGTAATAGACGGAGATGATTCCAAGATAGATGAAGCAGCCGCAAAAGAAATGGTCGCTTACGCTATGGAACATGGCGTGAATTATTACGACACCGCCTGGGGCTACCATGACGGCAATTCCGAGTTGGTGATGGGAAGAGCCTTAAAAGA
>CANQFZ010000036.1 GCA_947600065.1 uncultured Clostridia bacterium
CACATTATGAGATCCCAGTTTATTTCCTTGTAGAAATCATTCGGCGGCAGGCTCATATCATATCTGAAAGCAAAGCGCATTTCGGCTTCGCCGTTTCTTCTTCCCGTCCTGCCGAGCCGCTGGACAAGCCCCGAGACCGTAAGCGGACAGCCCGTCTGTACTATCCTTTCGAGATGTCCGAGGTCAACTCCGAGTTCAAGAGTTACCGTTGCTCCCGTGCATACGGGAAGCTCTCCGCTTTTCATTCGCTTTTCGGCAAATTCGCGCAGCGTGGGAGAAATGTTCGCATGATGTACAAGATAGCAGTCGTTTCCGTGTTTTTTTTCGGACAGCCTTTTAAGGTGCGCGATATTTTCCTCGACCTCGCCCTTGCTGTTTGAAAACAGTATACAGCGCTTTCCGCGCGTGCTTTCATAAAGATACTCATAGTATTTTTCGAGCAGGGTTTTGCTGTCGGAGTTCGGTATTTTCTCGGCTATGGGGAAAAATCTTACGGAAAGCCTTATTTTTCTTCCCGCTTCACGGCACTTAGGAGTAACGCAGTTTCTGTCCGTTCCCATGCAGAGCCATTTTTCGGCATTCGTACAGTCACCGAGCGTTGCGGAAAGACCTATTCTTCTCGGAGCGAAGCCGATAATGCGCTGTATTCTTTCGAGAACGGAAATGAGCTGAAGCCCGCGGTCGTTGTCCATAAAATAATGAACTTCGTCGATTATAATAAACCTGACGTCGCAAAAAAGTCTGTAGATATTCGAGCTGTTTCTTATAAGCAGGCTCTCAAGGCTTTCGGGAGTTGTCTGCATAACGCCACGCGGATTTTTCACAAGGCGTTTTTTTGCCGTCGGAGAAGCGTCGCCATGCCATTTAGTGACGGGAATATCCGCCTCTTCGAGCAGTTCTTCGAGCCTTTCGAACTGGTCGTTTATAAGAGCTTTAAGCGGGGAAACATAAAGCACCCCTACGCTTTTCGGAGGGTTTTCCCACAGGTGCGTAAGCACGGGGAGAAAAGCAGCTTCGGTCTTTCCGCTAGCTGTTCCCGAGGTAAGCAGGAGATTATCGTCGCCGTCGAATATTGCTTCTGCGGCGGCAATCTGTATCTCGCGGAGTTCTTCCCATTTGTGGCGGTAAATGAAGTCCTGTATAAACGGCGCGTAGCGGTAGAATACGTTGTTGTCACTCATAATAATATTTCCTCTTATAGGCAGTGTAAAGTATACAAGGCACATTATGCAGTATACAGTGTACGCATTGAACGTTTCGCGTACAACGCTGTGTACAGTGTACAGCTATTGTGTCCGCTTCGCGGACGTTTTTAGATTGTTTTTAAATTAAAGTCACACGAGCAACTTTTTACGGTTTTGTCCAAAACGTTTCAGTCCGATAACAATCTAATAATATCCGCCGCAAGGCGGATACCTTTTACTGCATACTGTCCACTGTACCCTGTATACTTTTTTGCACGCTTGCGTGCAAAAAAAGAGAGCCCAAAACACAGGCTCGAAATCAAATTATAATTATGTGTAGAACAAAAGAAAGGAGACAACTAAACAAACAAACGACAGGAAAACAAATTCTTGCCTTTGCTTTAATAACATTATACAACAGGGTGGTTGAAATGTCAATAGTTTTTTGTCAAATTAAACAAAGTTTGACACATTACACAAAATGTGAGTAAAATCTTCGGCAAATTCACAACTAGAGGGGATGTCAGTATACAGTGGAGAGTGTACAGTATGCAGTAAAAGGAACCCGCCTTGCGGCGGGTAGGATTTAGATTGTTTTAAGTCAACAGGCACACGAACAAATCTCTAACGGTAACGCTCCAAAACGTTTCAGCCCGACAACAATCTAAATGACGCCCGCGTCAGCGGGCACCATAACTGAATACTGTACACTGTCCCCTGTACACTGACTACAAGGTTTTTCGGAAAAAATTGAAAATAAGCGCAAAAGTGCTTGACAAAAGGAAAAAGTTGTGTTATAATAATAAAGCCGCTTGTGTGAGGCATGGAAAGCGCAGGGTGAAGCTCCTGCCGCCCCGACACAGCGAGTTCTGAAAAGAGGTATAAAAATATGTACGCAGTTATTGAAACAGGCGGAAAGCAGTATCAGGTAAAAGAGGGCGACGTTCTCTTTGTTGAAAAGCTCGACGCCGAAGGAGAAGTGACCTTCGACAAAGTCGTTATGGTCGGCGGCGAAGGCGAAACAAAGGTCGGAGACCCCTATGTAAGCGGAGCTTCCGTAAAGGCTACTCTTCTTAAAAACGGTAAAGCTAAGAAGATAACCGTTTTCACCTACAAGCCCAAAAAGCACGTTAAGAGAAAACAGGGTCACAGACAGCCCTACAGCCAGGTAAGAATTGAAGCTATAAACGCGTAATGTTAAAATGTGTTTTCCGTTTGGGAGAGTTTGAGAGCGACAGGGCTTTCGCGGGATTTGAAATCAGCGGTCATGCGGGATACGGCACGGAGGGAAACGACATCGTCTGCGCGGCGGTCAGTTCTTGCACAATGCTTGTATGCAACGCTATAACCGAAAACTTCGGCGCGGACGCAGAGGTCAGAGTTGAGGAAAACCGCATAACGCTTCGGCTGAACAAGTGGTCGGCAGAAGCTCAAAAGCTCATTTCGGCGCTTTATCAGCATCTCGAAACACTCTCGGAGGACTACAAAAACATTAAGGTTACTGTTATTTGAGGAGGTAAAGAAAATGATTAAGATAAGCTTACAATATTTTGCTCATAAAAAAGGTATGGGTTCTACAAAGAACGGCCGTGACAGCGAGTCCAAGAGACTTGGCGTAAAGCGCGCAGACGGACAGTTTGTTCTCGCGGGAAACATTCTCGTTAGACAGCGCGGAACACATATCCACCCCGGAAACAATGTCGGAAAAGGTTCTGACGATACTCTGTTCGCGCTGGTTGACGGAAAGGTAAAGTTCGAGCGCGTCGGACGCGACAGAAAGCAAGTAAGCGTTTACGCTGAAGCCGAGTAATAAACAACATTTAAGCCGGACATAAGTTCGGCTTATTTTCTCATTGAAGGCGTAAATTGACGAAAAAGGAGATATAAGCGGAATGTTTGTCGATAAGGTCGAAATTCAGCTTAAAGCGGGAAACGGCGGAAACGGCGCGGTTTCGTTCCACCGTGAAAAATACGTTGCGGCGGGCGGTCCCGACGGCGGCGACGGCGGAAAAGGTTCGGACATTGTTTTTGTCGCGGACGACAGCCTTTCGACGCTGATAGATTTCCGCTATAAGAGGAAATATGTCGCTCCCGACGGCGAAGCGGGCGGCGCAAAGCGCTGTTCGGGAAAATCAATGGAGCCGACAATAATAAAAGTTCCCCGCGGAACGCTTGTAAAAGACACAAAAACGGGAAGGGTAATAGCGGACATTTCGGGAAACGAGCCCGTGGTTATTGCCAAAGGCGGAAAAGGCGGCTGGGGCAATTCCCATTTCGCCACGCCCACAAGGCAGATACCGCGGTTTTCAAAGCCCGGCTTCCCCGGAGAGCAGCTGTCTGTTACGCTTGAATTAAAGCTGCTCGCCGATGTGGGGCTTGTGGGATTTCCGAATGTCGGAAAATCCACGCTTATAAGCGTTGTGAGCGCGGCAAAGCCGAAAATTGCCAACTACCAGTTTACGACCCTTACGCCTGTATTGGGAGTAGTAAAGCGCGGAGAAAAGTCGTTTGTAATGGCGGATATCCCAGGACTTATCGAGGGCGCGAGCGAGGGCGTTGGACTTGGGCACGAGTTTTTAAGGCACATTGAGAGGTGCAGGCTTATTGTTCATGTAGTGGACGTTTCGGGCGCTGACGGGAGAGACCCTTGCAGTGATTATGAAAAGATAAATGCCGAGCTTAAAAACTTTTCCGAGGAGCTTGCGGAGCTCCCGCAGATAATAGCAATGAACAAATGCGACGCGGTGACCGAGGAGCAGATAGCGGGTTTTGAAAAGTTCCTTGATGAAAAAGGACTAAAAGCTCACAAGATCTCCGCCGCAACAACTCAGGGAGTAGAGGAGCTTATGGAAGACGTGACCGAGGCTCTGGACAAGCTCCCGCCCGTAAAGATCTACGAGGCAGAGCCGCTTTCGCTGAAGGAGCTTTCGGAAGAAGCGGAAGGAAAACATTCGTTTACTGTGGAAAAGGTAGACGGGGTGTATATCGTAAACGCCGAGTTTCTTGCGCCGATATTGTCGGTTTGCAATATGGAAGATTATGAGAGCCTGCAGTATTTTCAGCGCGTTTTGCGTTCAAGCGGCATAATAGACGAGCTTGAGCGTCAGGGCATACAGGAGGATGATGTAGTTTCAATATACGACTTTGAGTTCAATTATATAAGATAAACAGATAAATAAATTCGGACTGTACCGAATAACCATGGGCGGGATTCGGGAGGATTATTTATGAGTTTTATAAGCAATTTAATTTCACAGCTCGAACGTCCTACGGCGGGAAGTAAAAAAACCTCCGAGGAAGTAATGAAGCTCTGCGGCGAAGTTTCGGCAAAGACCGCGCTCTTTGTCGGCGACGATATGGACACCCCTAAGATAATCTCAAAGGCTGCAAAAGCCGACGTTATGGCGGGATACGCCGAAGAATATCTTGTACAGCGGGCGCGGAAGATAGGATTGAATTCAAGGCTCGTTATGCCGTATGAACTGCCGAAAATAAACGGCGGCTGGGATTTTTTATGGTATAACGGACTTACCGAGCCCGACGGCGTTCCGAGAAGGCTCGAAGAATTGAAGAACATTATGAAAAGCGGCTGTCTTGCTGTTTTCAGAACATTGTGTTATCTCATTGAGCCGTCGCCCGATACAAGAAGTTATGTCGAAAGGCGCTATGGCGAGCCCGAAGAACTCGACAGGGTGCTTCGCGAGGCAAAAGAACAGGGTCTGCATGTACGCGATTTCTACATTGCCCCTAAAAGCGACTGGACGCACGGACTTTACGAGCCTATGCGCGAGGCAATAAAAAAGCTCGAACCCGTTATCGACGGGGAAGAGGAAACAGCGGGCGTCGCGGGGCTTAATAAGGAAATTGATATGTTTGAGCTTCATAGTGAGGAATACAGCTTTGTATATTACATCTTCGAGGCATAGGGAGGCGTTTTTTTGACGGAAAAAGAAGCGGCGGCTTATTCGCCGAACGTTCTTGCGTTTTACGGCGACAGCGTATACGAGGTGCTTGTGAGAAGGCTTATAGTGAGCGGGCACAACACTTGCGCGGGAAAGCTCCACGAGCTTGCCGTAAGCAGAGTGCGCGCGTCATATCAAAGCGGCGCAGTCGGCGTTATTGAACCCATACTCACCGAGAAAGAAGCCGACATTCTCCGCAGAGGGCGAAACGCGGGAGGTATCTCCGTTCCCAAAAGCTCAAATCCCTCGGAATACCGCAGAGCGACGGCGCTTGAAACGCTGTTCGGCTATCTCGCGCTTTGTGAAAATTATGAAAGAATAAACGAGCTGTTCAATACTATAGTCAAGGCGTTGCCGATTGAACAAGATAATACATAGAACTACCCCGACATTTTTACATAAACCATTTTCGGTTTTTATGCAATAATTGTCGGGGGTATTTTTATGAAAAAACTAAAGAGCATTATTTTGGAGCTTTTGGAGATTGCGTTTGCGGCGGCGGTATTTTCGCTCGGCGTTCATTGTTTTATTTCACCGAACAACATAGCTCCGGGCGGCGTTACGGGCGCGTCGATAATCCTCGTAAGGTTTTTTGATATAGGAGTAGGAACATTTATACTGCTTTTAAACATACCGCTTCTGATAATAGGGTTTATTTTTCTCGAACGCGCGGTAATGCTAAAGACGCTGTATGCCGTTGCGCTCATAACCGTATTTACGGATATTATGGAAATGACAGTGCCGACATATGACGCTGACGCGGGAAACGGCATTATTGCGGCAATCTTCGGCGGCGCGGCAATGGGCGCGGGAATGGGATTTATATATAAAAGCGAGGCGACCTCGGGCGGCGCGGACATACTGACGAAAATAATCGGCAAATATTTCCCGCAGTACAGGTTAGGCGTAGTCCAGGCGGCTCTCGATATAATAGTAGTAGCGGCGGGGTTTGCGGTGTTCGGAGAACTGAACGGCGTGTTGCTTGCAGTTATTGCCATTTTTATCCAGTCATACCTTATCGACCGCATACTTTACGGCGGGCGCGAGAGCAGGCTTCTGCTCATCTTTTCCAAGAAGAATGACGAGATAGCGGGGAAGATAATTCGCGCAGACCACGGAGTAACATTCTTAAACGCCAAAGGCGCATTTTCCAAAGAAGAACGCACAGTCGTCATGACGGCTGTGCGCAGAAGCTCCTATGAAAAGATAAAGCGCATTGTCCGCGAGGCAGACCCGTCGGCATTTGTTATAACCACAAACGCAAACGAGGTGTTGGGTTTAGGGTTTGAAAAGCTGACATAATATCAAAAATAAAAAAGGCAGGAACAAAAATTCCTGCCTTTTATTGTAATAACTTATTTTTATTTAATAACTATATTTACCAGCTTATTCGGCACGGCTATCTTCTTGACTATCGTCTTTCCTTCTGTCGCCGCTTTTATTTCGGGAAGCTCAAGAGCCATTCCGATAAGCGTTTCATTGTCCGAATCAACGGGCGCGTTAAAGCGTCCTCTGAGCTTTCCGTTTATCTGAACGACAAGCTCAACGGTGCTGTCCGCGCAGAGCTTTTCGTCATAGGTCGCCCATTTCTGTTCGTTCAGTATACCAAAGCCGAGAGAATTGAAAAGCTCTTCGGTTATGTGCGGAGCAAACGGATTTAAGATTATCAGCAGATCGCGGAACTCCGCTCTGTTAAAGCCGCCCGCGTTGTCCGCGTCATTCAGAAGCCCCATCATCGCCGCAATTGCGGTGTTGAATTTAAGCGTTTCGATGTCCTCGGTGACTTTCTTTATGGTCTTGTGCATTGCCGAGCGGAGCGCGTCGCTGTATTCCCCTCCGTCCTTAAGATTTTCGGACATTGTCCAGATACGCTCCAAAAACCTCTTACAGCCCTTTATTCCGTTTTTCTGCCAGGGAGCGGCTTTTTCAAAGTCGCCGACAAACATCTCGTAAAGGCGCATTGTGTCCGCGCCGTATTCCTTTACGACTTCGTCGGGGTTTACGACATTGTGGAGCGACTTTGACATCTTGCAGAACTTCGTCGGGTTTGTCGGGTCAACGCCGAGTATCATTCCGTGAGAGGTGCGCTTTGCATAAGGCTCTTTTGTCGGAACAACACCTTGGTCGTATAAGAACTTGTGCCAGAAGCGGCTGTAGAGCAGGTGGAGCGTAGTATGCTCCATTCCGCCGTTATACCAGTCTACGGGAAGCCAGTAGTTCAGAGCTTCTTTCGAGGCAAGCTCCTTGTCGTTTGTCGGGTCGGTATAGCGCAGGAAATACCAGCTCGACCCCGCCCACTGCGGCATTGTGTCGGTCTCGCGCTTTGCAGGACCGCCGCATTTCGGACAAGTGGTGTTTATGAAACTTTCAAGAGTAGACAGCGGGCTTTCGCCGTTATCGGTGGGCATATAGCTGTCGACCTCGGGGAGCTTTAGCGGAAGCTCGCTTTCGGGAAGTCCTACCCACCCGCACTTTTCGCAGTAAACTACGGGGATAGGCTCGCCCCAGTATCTCTGGCGCGAGAATACCCAGTCGCGGAGCTTGAAGTTTACTTTTTCCTGACCAACGCCCTTTTCCGTCAGCCATTCTTTTATCTTGACCTTTGCGTCCTCTACGGACAGCCCGTCGAGGAACTGAGAGTTTACCATAACGCCCGTCGCGCAGTCGGTAAAGGCTTCTTTCTGAACGTCCTCTCCGCCTTTTACGACTTCGATTATCGGCAGACCGAACTTCTTTGCAAATTCCCAGTCGCGCGTATCGTGAGCGGGAACTGCCATAATTGCGCCCGTGCCGTAGCTCATAAGAACATAGTCCGAAATAAATATCGGTATCTGCGTCCCGTTTACGGGATTTATCGCCATAACGCCGCCGAGCTTTACGCCCGTTTTGTCTTTGTTCATCTCCGTGCGGTCAAAGTCCGATTTCCTTGCCGCTTCTTTCTGATAGGCGCGAACTTTGTCGAGGTTTTCTATTTTGTCGGCCCATTTTTCTATAAGCGGGTGTTCGGGGGAAATTACCATATAAGTCGCGCCGAAAAGCGTATCGGGGCGAGTTGTATAAACGGTGAGGGTGTCGCCGAGAGTTGTTGTGAAATTGACCTCCGCGCCCGTAGAACGCCCTATCCAGTTTACCTGGGCGGTCTTTATCTTCTCGAAATAGTCCACGCTGTCGAGGTCGTCAAGAAGCTTTTGAGCATAGTCGGTGATTTTGAGCATCCACTGGTTCTTTACCTTGTGGATAACTTCTCCGTGACAGCGCTCGCAGGTTCCGTTTACGACTTCTTCGTTTGCGAGAACGACCTTACACTGTGTACACCAGTTTACGTTCATCTCTTTTTTATACGCAAGTCCCGCGTTGAAGAGCTTTAAGAATATCCACTGCGTCCATTTGAAATAATTCGGGTCGGTAGTGTTTACCTCTCTCTCCCAGTCGAACGAAAGACCGAGAGCCTTTAGCTGACCGCGAAAGCGGTTTATGTTGCGCTCGGTAACTACCGCGGGGTGTATCTTGTTCTTTATGGCATAGTTTTCCGTCGGCAGTCCGAAAGCGTCCCAGCCCATAGGGAAAAGCACGTTATAGCCCTGCATACGGCGCTTTCTCGCGACAATATCCATAGCGGTGTACGGACGCGGGTGACCTACATGAAGTCCGTCGCCCGACGGATAGGGAAACTCTACGAGAGCATAGTATTTCGGTTTTGAAAAATCGTTTTCGGTGTGGAATGTGCGGTGTTCGTCCCAGTATTTCTGCCATTTGCTTTCGACCGCGGCAAAATCGTATTTCATTTTTTGTACAGTCCTTTCACATATGCAATTTATTTCCAAAAAAATGTTACATTACATTATATCATAATAAATAAAAAATGTCAATTCATTTTTTCGCCCCAATTCAAATTCTTAATTCAAAGCTCCCCGATTATCTTTCTTGCAAGTTATTATTAAAATACTTGCAAAAATACGTTTTTTATTCACGAAAACTTATTGACAACAGAAGCTAAAAGTGATAAAATAATGGTGTATATTTTATGCGGAGTTTGTTTTCCGCAAAATTTCAGCTTTTGGAGGAATTTTTATGGAAATCAGAATTGAAAAAACGCAGACTCCTAAGGAAAAACCTCAGGACGAGACAAAGCTCGGCTTCGGTCATATCTTTACCGACCATATGTTCATTATGGACTATGATACGGGTATGGGCTGGCACGACGCGAGAGTAGTGCCCTACGGCGATATTTCGCTCTCTCCCGCGGCAATGGTATTACACTATGGACAGGAAATTTTCGAGGGCTTAAAGGCATACAGAACGGCTGACGGGTCTATCCAGTTCTTCCGTCCGATAGAGAATTTCAAGAGAATGAACATCTCGGCGGAGCGCCTTGTTATTCCCGAAATTCCCGTAGAAGACGCGCTTCAGGCGCTTCACACGGTCGTTGAGGTAGATAAAGACTGGGTTCCTCATACAGACGGCGCGTCGCTTTACATTCGTCCGTTTATTTTCGCGGCAGATCCGTTCTTGGGAGTTCGTCCCGGCGATAAATATTACTTTATGATAATTATGAGCCCCTCGGGAGCATACTATTCTACAGGGCTTGAGCCTGTTTCCATTTATGTTGAAACAAAGTATGTCAGAGCCGTTCGCGGCGGTATGGGCTTTACAAAGACGGGCGGAAACTACGCCGCTTCTCTCCATTCACAGGACGACGCGCATAAGCTGAATTATTCGCAGGTACTTTGGCTCGACGGTATCGAGCAGAAGTACATTGAGGAAGTAGGCTCTATGAACATAATGTTCGTAATCGACGGCGAAGTCGTTACTCCTCAGCTCCAGGGCTCGGTATTGAGCGGAATTACGAGAAAATCCGTTCTCGAACTGTGCAAGAAGTGGGGAATTAAAGCCACCGAGCGCAGGATCTCTATTCAGGAGGTTGCCGACGCCTATGACGCGGGCAAGCTCGACGAGGTATTCGGCACGGGCACGGCGGCAGTTGTTTCTCCCGTAGGTCATCTGCGCTGGGGCGACAAGGTCATGGAGATAGGCGACAACAAGATAGGAAAGCTCACTCAGCGCCTGTACGATACCATGACGGGTATGCAGTACGGAAAGATACCCGATGATATGGGCTGGATAGAGAAACTTTAAACGCAAGCGGGCGTAAATAACGAACCGCAAACGAAAGGAAATTATTGCTGATGAAGAACGAAGAAAAATCGCTTGAAACGATAAAGACGCTGTGCATACACCGAGGGTTTGTATACCCGGGCAGCGAGATATACGGCGGACTTGCGAATACGTGGGATTATGGTCCTCTGGGCGTTGAGCTGAAAGAAAACATAAAAAAGGCTTGGCGCAAAAAGTTCGTCCAGGAAAACAAGTACAACGTTGGTCTTGACAGTGCAATTCTTATGAACCCGCAGACGTGGGTAGCTTCGGGTCATGTCGGAGGATTTTCCGACCCGCTTATGGACTGCAAGGACTGCAAGACCCGCCACAGAGCCGACAAGCTTATAGAGGACTTTGACGGCACGTCCGCAGACGGCTGGACAAACGAGGAAATGGTGAACTATATCCGCGAAAAAGGCATAAAATGCCCCGACTGCGGAAGCACGAATTTCACCGACATACGCCAGTTCAACCTTATGTTCAAGACCGCGCAGGGCGTTACGGAGGACAGCAAAAACGATCTTTATCTTCGTCCCGAGACCGCACAGGGAATTTTCGTAAACTTTGCGAATATCCAGCGCACAAGCCGCAAAAAAGTGCCGTTTGGCGTTGCGCAGGTGGGAAAGTCGTTCAGAAATGAAATTACTCCCGGGCAGTTTATTTTCCGCGTAAGAGAATTTGAGCAAATGGAACTTGAATTTTTCTGCAAGCCCGGAACAGACCTCGAATGGTTCAACTACTGGAGAAGCTATTGCAAGGATTTCCTTATGTCAATCGGACTTAAAGAGGAAAACGTCCGCGCGCGCGACCATTCCGCAAAGGAGCTTTGCTTCTACTCGAAAGCAACGACGGACTTTGAGTTCTTGTTCCCGTTCGGCTGGGGAGAGCTTTGGGGAGTTGCGGACAGAACGGACTACGACCTCACACAGCACATTAAGACGAGCGGAAAGAGCCTCGAATATTTCGACCCCGAAACCAACGAAAAGTATGTTCCTTATGTAATAGAGCCTTCGCTCGGCGTTGAGAGATTGTTCTTGGCGGTAGTGTGCGATGCTTATGATGAAGAACAGCTTGAGGACGGCACAACCCGCACCGTTATGCATATCCACCCCGCGCTTGCTCCGATAAAGTGCGCGGTATTGCCGCTGTCGAAAAAGCTCGGCGAAAAGGCAAACGCGCTTTACGAGGAGCTGTCAAAGAGCTTCTGTGTTGATTATGACGAGGCGGGCGCTATCGGAAAGCGCTATCGCAGACAGGACGAGGTAGGAACGCCGTTCTGCGTGACCTACGATTTCGACAGCGAAACAGACGGCTGCGTTACAGTCCGCGAGCGCGATACAATGCAGCAGGTGAGAATACCGATAGCTGACGTAAAAGCATATATTGAAGAAAAGATAGCGTTCTGATTTTTAGAGGCTAGAGTTTGACCCCTAGCCTCTTTTTATGCGTCATATTCAGCGAAAACGCATGAAGTCCGCGCTTATCTCCGCGGCTTGGAACAGCGACAGTTGGACGTTTTTCGACCTTTTCCGAATATCTCCATTATGATACTTATTTCGGATTTTCTTCGCCCTCAAAAATGAACAGTTCCTCAACAGTTGTGCCAAACACTTTTGCAATATCCATTGCCAGTTTAAGAGAGGGGTTATACTGCCCTTTTTCAAGCCGTATTATAGTTTCCCGCCGCACCCCCACCTTTGCCGCAAGTTCGTCCTGCCGCATATTGGTCTTGGCGCGGTATTCTTTTATCTTAGTAGTAAATTCTGCCACAGCCTATACCTCGTCGTCAGGTGTGCTGCCCTTGATGTCAAGTGTCAGAAAAACAACGCTTCGCAGTATCAAAAGTCCGCAAAAGCTGAATATAAACACATTGTAGTTAAGACCTACAATGTCGCTGTCGTCAAAGCATAAAAGCGAGTAGGCAAAAATGCATATAAGCGAGCATATCATTGTCACAGTATTTGCCTTTGAGAGGTTAAGTTTCGTCATTTCGTCAGCCTTTTCGGTCTTGTTCCCGACACCCAGATACCCCAGTCCGAAAGCATACACCACCCACACGATCTTTTCGACAAGTTCGGGTATGTTGAGCGGCAGCATACCTAATATCTGCAAGACCGCCAGCACTGCCATCATAAATATTATCGTATAATGTTTATTCCTGTAATTCCTTATCAATTTTGTCACCGACCTTAATATTTATATTGTTATTTGCCGTCTGCTTTACCTTCAATAAGCACAAACAGCAGGTTTTGCAAAAAATTTTCAGCTCAGCCACTATTCAACCTTCTCCTCGATTTCCAGTGTTCTGTCAAAAATAAGAAACAGCACGCTTCGCAAAAAAAGAGCTGCGCAGATGATAATAAGATATCGAGTAGCAGGTATGGGGTGAAAGCGTCCACGCATATACAACATGACGAGTGCAGCGATAAGCGTCCACATGACAGCAGTATTCGCTTTGGCAAGATGTTGTCTGGCAAGTTCATCATTTTTCTCAAACTTGCCGTCAAAGCATATCACCACTAATATCGGCAAAAAGTGGAACCAGTCGACCCAATTGTCCATAAATATGATGATCAGCATGGTGCACAGCGACAATGCAGCAAAAAATGCGTGGTATAATTTGAGTGACTTTATTTTGGTTTCCTTTTTCATAACGATCGCTCCTTAATGTGATTTATTTGTCTCTTTCTGTTACAATTATATCACTTTCAAGACTTGTTGTCAAGAGAAAAGTGATAAATTTATCACTTTTGTAGATATTCACAAAAACAAGCCTGATATTTTGCAGAAAATAATAAAACCACACATATGCGACTGAGGGTTATTATGCCGATGTTGGATCTACAAAGGAAGATGATATACGGGCTCAGAGATCGTCTGCCGAATATAACGCATAAAAGAAATAAGAGGTTAGAAATGGCGAACAACCGTTCGGCACAAATTCTAACCTCAAAAACCTTATCCAAGAAAAACAACACCAGCGCATTTTACGGTTTGGGCGCTTTTAGAGGTAAGAGGTTAGAGGTAAGAAGTAAGAGTTTAATCTTAAAGGTTATTTGCCGAATATAACGCATAAAAGAAATAAGAGGTTAGAAATGGCAAACAACCGTTCGGTAGAAATTCTTACCTCTTACTTCTTACATCTTACCTCTAAATGGCGTAAGCGGTGGGATTTGAACCCTCGGTACGTTGCCGTACAACTGATTTCGAGTCAGTCCCGTTATGACTGCTTCGATATGCTTCCGTGCAAAAAAATCAACAATAATATGATACACGTAAAGAAACTATTTATCAAGTAGTTTTGGTGATCAAAAAGAAAAAATCTGTCATAAACAAACACTTGACATTTTGCATAAACCGTGATATAATAAAACCACGGCAACGGAGCTTTATGGTTCGTTGCCGTTTTTATTTTAAGAGCAATGGAGGTAACTACAGTGCAAGGAAAACCGCTGTCACATGAAGTCAAAAAGGAAAACGGGTTTAAAAAGCCCGATCGCGTCGACAGACACCCGCGCGAAAATCCCGAGCCGATCGACAGACCCGCCAATAATCATACGCCCGACTTGGACAATGAAGAACACAGACCAAAGATCGTTCCGTGGAAGTAAACTTACGATGATATAATTGCAACTTTTAATTTTTAATAATTCAAAAATGCTCCGATAAATTAGAGATTTTGTACGTTTTAGCCTAAAATTTGCAATTTTATTTTAAATTTCTGTCAAAAAAGTAGTTGACATAATATCATCTTAGTGTTATAATAAACTAAAAGCAAGGGCGCTTTGACAGTTTTCTGTCGGGGCGCTCTTATTTGTTTTATTGTTTAATTGTCTAAATACATAGAAAAGAGATGAATTATTATGGTAACTCCTGTTGCAAATTCAAAGGAGATAAACGAACTGCTCGCAAGATACGGGGTAAAGTTCGGGATCTATAAAAACGGAAATTTCCACGAGCAGCTTTTCCCGTTTGACGCGATACCGAGAGTTATTTCGGCGGCGGATTTCGCCATGCTTGAAAAGGGTCTTATCCAGCGCGTAGACGCGCTTAATATGTTCCTGCGGGACGTTTATTCCGACAAGAAGATAATTTCGGACGGCGTTGTTCCCGAGGATTTCGTTTACAGCTCAACGGGATTTTTACAGCAGTGCGACGGGGTCTTGCCGCCAAAGGGCATTTACAGCCACATTTCGGGCATTGACCTTGTTCAGGCAAAAGACGGAACTTGGTATATTCTCGAAGATAACCTGCGAATACCGTCGGGCGCGTCCTATCCGCTTATTGCAAGAGAGCTTTGCAGAATGACAAGTCCCGATGTTTTCCGCGAGGCTAATGTCCGCGACAACCGAAACTACATCGCCCTGCTTAGGGAAACCATGAACTATGTAAACTGCGGCGGCATAAACGTTATACTGACGCCCGGCAGATACAACGCCGCTTATTTTGAACATTCATATTTCGCCGAGAAAACGGGCGCGGTTCTTGTTCAGAACAGCGATCTGTTTGTTGAGGACAATGTTCTGTACCTAAAAGATTATCAGAACGGGAAAACGCGCGTCGGAACTGTCTACCGCAGAATTTCGGACGAATATCTCGACCCGATGACATTCCTGCCCGAATCGCTTATAGGCATACCGCATATCATAGACGCATACAGGGCGGGGAATGTTGCGCTTATAAACGCTCCGGGAAACGGCGCTGCCGACGACAAGGGAATTTACTATTTCGTGCCGAAGATGATAGAATACTATCTCGGCGAAAAGGCAATTCTCAAAAACGCGCCGACCTATCTGCCGTTCTATGAAGATGACAGAAAGTATGTCCTTGACAATCTCGAAAAGCTGGTTATAAAAGACGTTTCCGAGGCGGGAGGATATGGAGTTGTGTTCGGGTCGGACATGACGAAAGAACAGCTTGCGGATTGGAGAAAGCTCATCACCGAGCAATCCCGACGCTTTATCGCGCAAGAGGTCATTGATTTCATAGACCTGCCCATAACCGACGAGCAGGGAAATACCACCATGCACAAGGCGGATCTGAGAGCGTTTGTGCTTTCGGGCGAAAAAACAAAGGTATGGTGCAGCGGGCTTACAAGATTTTCGCGCACCGAAAATTCATTCGTTGTTAATTCATCTCAAGGAGGAGGCTTTAAAGACACATGGGTACTATCACAAGAATAAACATAAACAATCTTTTTTGGTTGGGGAGATATACCGAGCGCGTATTTATAACGCTCAATTCGTTCTTCAAGTATGCCGACAAAATAATAGAAAAGAGGGAGTTTTACGGGAAATACCTCGACGACATAAGCGTGCCGAATATTTATAAAGATTTCGACGACTTTTTCGACCGCTATGTATTTGACGAGGACGACCCGAACTCTATCTATTCAAATCTTCTGCGCGCGCTCGGAAACGGCATTGTTCTGCGCGAGGAAATTAAAACGCCGTCGCTGTCATATTTACAAATGGCGGCGGATAAGTTCAAGTCCTGCAGAGGTACGGACAAGATACGCTATGACCTGCTGCCTGTGCGCGACGCTATCTATGCGTTCTGGGGGAGCGTCGACAGCAATATGACCGACTTTGACGCGCTGAGAATTATTCATCTCGGAAAGTCGGTAGAACATGTTGATATGCTTTTAAGGCTGTCGCTTCCCGAAGAAGAAACTTTCAGCGCCTTAAACAATCTCGTAAAGCACGTCGAACGCTATATCGGGCAAAGCGGGTGTATTATAAACAAGGTCGCACTTTCTCAAATCAAAGCCGCAGCTGCCGTTCCCGAAAAGCTTGGTGAAAACAGAAGCGCGTTGATAGCGAATGTCGAGGCGCTTATAGAGGTGAATTTCATTGAAACGGCTGCGGTTTGAGTATTCGGCTGAACTGAAGTTTTCGGGAAATGTTTCGGAGCATTGCTTTACTTTGCGGTGCCTGCCCGTGTCCGACGGCAGGCAGCTGATAAGAGAAGCGCGGTATGAAATATCCCCAAGTGAAAACAGCAAGATCTGGCTTAGCCGCGACAGTTTCGGAAATACGCTTATCTGCGGAAGAATACCCGAACCTCACAACGTTTTTTCATTTCACATTTCGGGAAAAGCCGAGATAATAAACACGCGGGATATTTCGGGATTTCCCTCGGCGATATACGGTTACAGCTCGCCGCTTACAAAGCAGGGAGAATGTATAAGAAAGTTTTACGAGGAAAACAAGCCGACCGCCGAATTTCCCATCGACCGAGCAATGGAACTTTGCAATTCCCTTTATTCAAAAATGAAATACGAAAAAGGAATAACAAACGTTCATACCTCTGCGGAAGAAGCGCTGTCGCTCGGCAGGGGAGTGTGCCAGGACTATGCGCACATTTTCCTCTCGCTTTGCAGGCTTGACGGTATTCGCTGTCGCTATGTTTCGGGATTAGCATACGAAAGCGGCGAAACTCACGCCTGGACGGAGATAGGCAGCGGCTCGAGGTGGTATGGGATCGACCCCGCAAACAACAGATTTATCAGCGAAAATTATATAAAGCTCTGCCATGGCAGAGATTATTCGGACTGCCCGATAGAATGCGGGATCTATCTCGGAAATTCAAAGGGAGTTCAGACGGTAACGTCGACCGTTGCCGAATTTTAAAGGGAGTGGAGTTATGATAGAAGAAGTCGCGAAGGCGGGACTTTCGGTAAATGAAAACATTGTCATAAAGAAAAACCGTTATGTAGGCTCGGACAATAAAGAGCCCTCGGGAAAAAGGGTCTGCGTTGTTACGGGAATACACGGAGACGAGCTCGAGGGGCAGTATGTCTGCGCAAAGCTGGCAAACGTATTGCAGAATAACCTTGCGCTGTTAAACGGAGTGGTGGATATTTATCCCGCGCTAAATCCCCTCGGCATTGATTCAATAACGAGGGGTATTCCGCTGTTTGACCTTGATATGAACCGCATTTTCCCGGGAACTACCGACGGCACTATGGCGGAGTGCCTTTCGGCGGACATAATTTCCGACATAAGCGGCGCGGATATTTGCATTGACATTCATTCGAGCAACATTTATCTGCGCGAAATTCCGCAGGTCAGAATAAACGAGATCACCGCCGACGAGCTTATTCCTTATGCGAAAATGCTCGGGTGTGATTTTATCTGGGTGCATGCCTCGGCGACTGTTCTCGAATCAACGCTTGCATACAGCCTTAACAGCATAGGAACAAAAACGCTTGTCGTGGAAATGGGAGTAGGAATGAGAATTACCTGCGAATACGGCGACAGGCTTACTGAGGGAATTTTAAACCTTCTGAAAAACCTCGGCATGTGGAAAGGCGACTGCAAGCCCGTAAAAGAGCCAATCATTTCCGCGGACAGGGCGGTCGAATTTGTAAATTCGGGCGCGGCGGGGATATTTATTCCCACGGCAAAACACTGGTCGCATATTAAGTGCGGCGACGCCGTGGGGAGCGTTATTGACCCCGTTACGGGAAATGTTGAAGAATACGTAACTTCGCCCTGCGACGGAATTATTTTTACGCTCAGAGAATTTCCCATAGTCTACGGCGGCTCGCTTATTGCGAGAATTTTAGGGGGTGAAACAAATGCGTAAAAAGACATTGTATTCACTCCGTTCGCCCTATCGCGAGAGCATGGACATAATCGGATTTCAGTTCGGTCACGGCGAAAAAGCAATGTGCGTTGTCGGCGCAATGAGAGGAAATGAAGTACAGCAGATGTACGTTTGTTCGCAGCTTGTCAGCCGCCTTAAAGACCTCGAAAGCGGGGGGCATATTTCGGACAACTGCGAAATAATGATAATCCCGTCCGCAAACTACTATTCAATGAACATCGGAAAACGTTTTTGGACAATGGACAACACGGACATAAACCGAATGTTCCCGGGCTATGACTTGGGAGAAACAACGCAGAGAATTGCCGCGGGGATCTTTGAAAGCGTAAAGGGCTATAAATACGGCGTTCAGCTTGCGAGTTTTTATCAGCAGGGAGATTTTCTGCCGCACGTAAAGCTTATGGAAACGGGATTTACCGACCACGAGCTTATGAAGTGCTTCGGTCTGCCGTTTGCGTTTATAAGAAAGCCTCGTCCTTATGACACGACGACGCTTAATTACAACTGGCAGATATGGGAAACGCAGGCGTTTTCACTGTATACAAACGCCACCGACAACATCGACGAGCCGTCCGCAAAGCTTGCGGTAGACGCAATTTTGAGGTTTATGTATGCAAACGGCGTTATCAAGATGAAAATTCCGGGAGGTTATATAACCGAAATGCTTGACGAAAAATCGCTTCTTCAGATACACTCGCCCGTCGCGGGCATTTACAAGAGCTTTGTAAAAACAGGCGATGAATTTAGAAAGGGCGATGTTCTCTGCGAAATAACCGATCCTCTTGACGGAAGCGTAATAAGGCAGATAACCGCGCCGACCGACGGTATCGTGTTCTTTAGATATAACAGACCGCTGGAGTTTGAAAAGACGGTGTTGTATAAGATAATTCCTATTTGATAAATATGAAAATAATACAGCCTGTATAAATAGTCCTGCTTCAGACTGTAGAGAAAGCCCCAGATGCAAGGAAGCGGTGCTACGGCTAGGCTTTGTGCCTGCCGTAGTGCCGCTGACACAGCAGATGGGGCTTTATCTACAGTCTGGGCTCTCCGAACAGCGGGGAGCTTTTTTTATTGCGTGTTGATTTTCAGTGATTTATATGGTACAATGATCATAAGTCTATATTCATACCGCTTGTTTCTTCATTTTTTTGTAAGATTTCAAGGTTTACCGCGCATAGATATATAGAATCAAGCTTGATAAATAAAGCGGGAGGTGATAGGGTGACGGACGGAGAACTGCTTGAACTGCTGAAAGCAAAGCCCGAAAAGGGCATAAATGCGCTTTTAAAGCAATACGGCGGGCTTGTGTATGCGGTAGTCAGGCGAAAACTTTCGGGGCTGAATATTGCCGAAGAGGATATTGAAGCCTGCGCCGCCGACACCTTCAGCGAGTTTTATACCGACCTTTGTAAATTCGACCCCGCAAAAGGCAGTATAAGAGCATGGCTTTGCGTTATTGCTCGGCATAATGCCGCAGACATTATAAGGCGGAACGCGCCCTTGCCTTTGGACGACGAGCTGAACGCCGCCGACTGCTCGCTTGAAAGCGACCTCGAAGAACAGGAAATGCGAAAAGCCGTTTTAGAGGCAGTAAAGGCATTAGCCGAACCCGACCGCGAAATACTTATGCGAAAGTTCTACCTCGGCGAAAGCTCAAAGGACATAGCAAAAAGGCTTAAAATGTCGGTGTCAAACGTCGACACAAGGACGAGCCGCGCCGTTGAAAAGCTTCGCAAGAGCCTTGAAGATTGGAGGAAATGAGAATGAAATATTCTTTGGACAATTTTTTTGATGAATTAACTCCCCGTGAGCTTGATGAAATAATGCCCGATAATATTGACATAAGCCTGTCGGGAAAGACGCTTCGCGGCGTCAGAAAAAGAGTTCTTAAAAATGCAAAGATAAAGCCCCGGCATTTAAGCGTAAAGATAGCCGTACCCGCCGCCTGCGTTGCTGTTGCCGCGGGAGTGGGAGGCTTTGCGATTGCAGAGGAAGCAAAGGAGTATAACTCCGCCGTGGAGTTTTTCGAGGAGAACGGCTTGTCGTCCGAGGGGCTCAGCCGTGATGATTTAAAGGCGGTATACCGCGACATAACCACAAACAGCTTTACAAACGGAAAGACCGCCGAGGTATTCAGAAACTCGGTCGCAGGCACGGAGATACTTCAAAGCGAACCTTCTCCCGACGAGCTTGAATTTTTCTGGAACAATAACGTAAATGCAAACGCCTATGCATACACCAAAGGAACGCCCGTGAAATATTCCATTGATTATGTTGGCAGCAAAAGAGGCGACGATCATGAAAAAGTTACAGTAAAATGCGAAAAGGACGGCGCTGTTTTATGGACGGCTGATTTTCCGAATTTCGGCACGAGGTGGGAGGACGACGACCTTTATGTTGAACGGGCGCAGTTTATTTCCGGCAAGACCGCAGTTATCGGTTCAACTTGTCACTACAGAGAAATAACCGCCGACAGTAAGTCGGACGGCGTTACGCACAGCTTTCTGACTTTAATTGACGACAACGGAAACAAGCTCTGGACAT
Organism: uncultured Clostridia bacterium; assembly: GCA_947600065.1. Classification (GTDB taxonomy): domain Bacteria; phylum Bacillota; class Clostridia; order Oscillospirales; family Ruminococcaceae; genus CAG-115. The sequence continues at coordinate 20,462 of CANQFZ010000036.1, forward strand.
ACAGCTTTGACCATGGTTTTGATTGGGAATATGTGTACAGAATTGTTGAAAACGGAGATGATCTGATTTGTCTTGGCGTTGGCGACAATGATAGTCTGCTCGTCACCGAGCTTGACAAAAACGGAAACGAGATAAACTTCAACAAGGCGAAAATTGACGGCATTATTGACGTAAGAAACACCGTAAAGCTCGGCAATGAGTATCTTGCGCAGATTTGGACCGATAGCGGCGAAAGGCTCGTAAAAATTGACGAAAACGGAAACGTGACCGAAAACTATTTCTACGAAAGCGACGACTGCGATTACAGCATAGTTGATATGGTAGAATTTGAGGGGAAGGTTTATCTATCGGCTTGTTCATTCCCAAAAGGAAAGGGCGGAGCATTTGCATACGGCGAATATAGTACGCTCTCGGACGTTATTATTGTAAACAGAAACTCGTATGAACCGTGTGATATAACAGAGCCTGTCCGCCAATTTTACACGGCTGTCCTGCTTGTATGCGACCCGAACGGCGGAAAGCCCGAAACGTTCTGGTCTGCAAAGAATGCTGTCGGAGGCGACCTTGACGTTTCGGAGGGAAAACTTATCTGGAACGTCAACAGCATAGTGAATGCGGAAGCTTCGCCGTTAAACTGTTATTTTGTCATGGGAAACTGCAAAGTCTACCGTTATACGTTCGATACTTCGGGAAAGCTTACAAATTGCGAGGATACGGGGAAATATATGCCTTTCGCCAGATGAGCATTAAAACAAGCAAGGTGAATTTTTATGAAAACAGCAATCGTAATTTTTTCGGGAATATTTTTAGCAAGCGCCATATTAACACTAAGTCATTTTACAAAAAGCACATCGGCCGACGCAATACCTCCAAATTCAGTAATTGCCGAAAGGTAGTCCGCTTATTTCTCACTTTTAAATAATCTCAACGAACTTCTTTCCCGCTCAAAAGTAAATGCAATTAAAGGGCGGTTTTACGCTCAAAACATCTTTGTAAGATTGCCGTTTCAAAGCACGGCTTTGAAACGGCAATGCGGGGAAAACTCTTGTTTTCCCCGCACCCTTTAGCGCTTGCTAACGCGTTATTGAGGGAAAACTTT
>CANQFZ010000037.1 GCA_947600065.1 uncultured Clostridia bacterium
TTTTGAAAGGGAGCTTGAGGGAAAACTTTTTTTCAAAAAAGTTTTCCCTCAATAACGATTCTTAGCGCTAAAGGGTGTGGGGAAAACAAGAGTTTTCCCCACATTGAGATTTTCAAAATCATAATTTTGAAAATCTCAATCCTACCAAGATGTTTTGAGCGTAAAACAGCCTTGGAATTGAATTTACCTCTGAGCGGGAAAGAAGCTCGTTAAGGCTTTTCAAAAGTGATGAAAGGACGGACTACTTTTCGGCTTTTACTGAATACTGTACCCTGTACCCTGTCAACTGTCAACGGGTGCGGGGAAAACAAGAGTTTCCCTTCTAGAGGTAAGAGTGTTAGCGCATTATCCGCCTTACGGCGGATAACGCTGTAAGAGGTAAGAATTCAAAAGTTGTTTTGGAGATGACGTTATTTTGTGTTCAGAGATAGAGGCTAGAGGCTAGAGTTTAAGAGGAAAAGTTGTTTTCCACTCAAAACAAATTCTAGCCTCCAGCCTCTTCCTTTAATAATCAAAAAACTTTTCCTCTCAAATGCTCCCCGAATTTCTTACCTCTTACTTCTAGAAGGGCGGGTGCAGGGCGCGCCAGCGCCCTGCATTCTCCCCCTTCCCCATCGGGGAAGGGGGCAGGGGGTTGGGGCGAGTAAACGTAATCTGGAGAAACAACGTTTGAAAAGAACAACAAATAGGTTTTTATACAAGCCGTTGTTCGCCGCTCAAAGCAAATTCTAACATAAAACCTCTTATTGCCCGAATTTGTTACAAAATTATTACAAATTTATTACAATTATGTTACAAGTATTGAAAAACTTTTTTCGGAGTACTATAATATAAAAGCGAAAATATTTTTTCGGTTCAGACTGTAGATAAAGCCTGAAATCTGTTTTTAAAAACGTCACACTATGATTTTAAGGAGCCGTTATGAAAATGTATACGAAGTATAAAAGTAAAGAGAACATCGCGCTGAAAGTACTTTACATTATGTTTTTCCCCTTGGCGATGTTGTATTATGAGCTTATTCTCAGAGCGTTCGACGGGAAGTTTACACAGTTTTTCTCAATAGACCTGCTGCCTATTGTGCTGTTCTCGCTGGCTGAAGGATTGCTCGTTTCACTGGTGTTGAATGTTATCCCCGCGAAAAAGGTGTCAAGGATAATCGGCATTGTCTTGCTGGCGCTTACTGTCGTCATTTTCTGTATAGAACGCGGCTGTAGGACGCTTTTCGGACTTTATTTCGGAGCAGGCACCGTTGGCGCAATGACGGGCGACGCTGTCGGAGAGTTCGGCTCTTATGTCTGGTCGGGATTTGTGAAGATAATCCCGTTTTTCCTGCTGTCACTTATTCCGCTCGCAGTCTTTATTATCTTTCAGAAAAAGATCATAGCCGAAAAGAACGATAAGCTCGTTTATATCTCAACGGGCGCAGGAACCGTAGTATGCCATGCGGCGGCAGTTTTGCTGGCATTGTTCGGAAGCGCGGGCAATTATTTCACCCACGACTTCACCGCGAGCAACGCCATTCCCCATTTCGGACTTATCCCGACGCTTCGTATGGATATTGAATATTCAATAATTGGCGTGCCCGAGGCGGAGCTTGGAAATTATATTGAAGATAACAGCACCGATAGTAACTCGTCCGTGCCCGAAGAAAGCATTCCGAGCTCGGACAGCGAAACTAATTCCGAAACGCCCGAGCCTCCGAAGGTGTACGGCTATAATACTATGGATATCGACTTTGACGCTCTTGCCGCAGCCGCAAAGGACAAAACGCTCAAATCAATGCACGAATATTTCGGAAGCCTTACTCCTTCACAGCAAAACGAGTATACGGGAATGTTCAAGGACAAGAACCTTATTTTCATAACCGCCGAGGCGTTCTCGCCGTATTTCATAAGCGAGGAGCTTACTCCCGCGCTTTACAGGCTCACGCACGAGGGATTTGTTTTTAACAATTATTACCAGCCCGACTGGACAATGTCCACCGTAGGCGGCGAAACCGCAAATCTCACGGGCATTATTCCCACATGGATAAACGGAAAATGGGCGTCTGTCGCAGCGGCAAAGGACTATATGCCGTTTACAATAGGAAATCAGTTTTCAAAGCTCGGCTACAGCGTTCCCGCTTGGCATAACCACACCTATTCATACTATGACAGGGATAAATATCTCAAAGCGTTCGGGTTTAATTATAAAGGCGGAAAGGGCGGCGGACTTGACCTTCCGATAAGCGGCGATATGTGGCCCGAATCCGACCTTGAAATGATACAGGCGACCGCTGACAGCTATATAAACGATTATGTAAACAACGGGCAGAAATTCTGCGCTTATTATATGACAGTTAGCGGACACACCGAGTATAACTTCGGCGGAAACGATATGGCGATAAGAAACAAGGCTGCCGCGCAGGCTGCATATCCTAACGCATCGACGGCGGTTCAGGCATATGTTGCGTGCAATTTAGAGCTTGAATATGCGCTTGAATATCTAATGGACAAGCTTGAAGCAAGCGGAATAGCAGACGATACGCTTTTAGTTCTGACTGCAGACCACTATCCGTTCGGTCTGGTTTCGGAAAGTGAAGACTATTATAATGAGCTTAGAGGATTTGAGGACACGGAGCTTGTCACTTCGAGATATAAAAACGCGCTGATTATGTGGTCGGGCTGTATAGAAGAACCGATAGTTGTAGACACGCCGTGTTCGTCGATAGACATTCTGCCAACGCTGTCGAATTTGTTCGGGCTTGAGTATGATTCAAGGCTTATGATAGGTCGCGATATATTTGCGACAAATTATGATCCGAGCGAATATTCGAGCTGTATGCCGCTTGTAATATTTGCCAACAATCACGGACAAGGCAACAGTTGGATAACCGAGGCGGGAGTATACGAAGCTTCGACAAACACGTTCACGCCGAACGATGGAGTTACCGTAAGCAGCGATTATGTTTCACGAGTAAACAGACTGGTCGAGGGCAAAATAAATTATTCAAAGCTGATATTGTCGAAGGACTATTATAAGACGATATTCGGATAGTTGCCCTATCTGGAAGCTGTAGATCAGATTTTGAGCGGCAAAGCACGCTTTAAAAATATAGCCGCCCGACAAAATCGGGCGGCTCAGTCTGTATAAAAAGCCTTTCACGGTCTCTAAAAGGGCGGGTGCAGGGCGAGTAAACGTTATTTAGAGAAATACCGTTTGAAAAAAACCACAAATGGGTTTTAATACAAATTGAACTGCCCGAAAAAATCGGGCAGTTCTTATTGCTGATTATTTTATTTTCAGATCGTCGGTTTGTTGAGAGTAAACTCATTCGTCGGGTCAAACAGGTGAATGCTGTTTACGTCGATCACAAGTCTTACGGTGTCCTGAGGACGCGCGGTAGATCTCGAGGATACACGCGCCGTAAGCGGTATGCCGCAGCAGTCAAGATAGAGATATGTCTCCGCGCCAAGCTGCTCTGCAACTTCTACATACGCCTCAATAATTCCCGTCTTTGCGGTCGAAAGGAATCCTTCGTCGTCGTGGATATGCTCGGGACGGAAGCCGAGTACAACTTCCTTGTCAACATACTTCTGAAGAACGCTTGTGTCAACTCTCCCTTCGGGAACTTCAATGAAGAAAGGCTTTGCCTTGTCGCCGAACGAGATATAATACTTGCCTTCCTTTTCGATAACCTTCGCGTTGTTTACAAAGTTCATCTGAGGAGAACCGATAAAGCCCGCCACAAACTTGTTGCAGGGATTATCATAGAGGTTCATCGGAGAATCTATCTGCTGTACAAAACCGTCTTTCATAACAACGATTCTGTCGCCCATCGTCATAGCTTCGGTCTGGTCGTGGGTAACGTAGATAAACGTTGTGCCGATCTTCTTGTGAAGCTTTGCAATTTCCGTTCTCATCTGAGCACGGAGCTTCGCGTCGAGGTTGGACAGCGGCTCGTCAAGCAGGAACACCTTAGGATTACGTACTATAGCACGTCCTAATGCGACACGCTGTCTCTGACCGCCCGAGAGAGCCTTCGGCTTTCTGTCGAGCAGATGATAGATATCAAGGCTCTTTGCAGCCTCTTCTACGAGCTTCTTTATGTCATCTTTGGGGACTTTGCGAAGTTTAAGACCAAACGCGATATTGTCAAAAACAGTCATATGAGGATAGAGCGCGTAGTTCTGGAAAACCATCGCAATATCTCTGTCCTTCGGGGCAACATCGTTTACGAGCCTGTCGCCGATGTAAAGTTCGCCCTCGGAAATTTCCTCAAGACCCGCGATCATACGCAATGTTGTGGATTTTCCGCAGCCCGACGGTCCGACAAGAACGATAAACTCCTTATCCTTTATCTTGATGTTGAAATCCGTAACAGCCGTAACTCCTCCGGGGTAGCGCTTATAAATGTTCTTAGCCTCTAAGCTTGCCATATTTTATAAAACCTCCTGAAAGAAATCATAATATACATTCGCCAATAATATGATACCAAATTATTCAAAAAAATAAAAGTACCTAAACTAACAAACTTTTGTTAAATACTTTATACACATTCACCAACGTTTACAACTTTTGATATAAATTCAAGCGTCTTGTTCGTCAACTTGCACAAAAATCGCCCCAAAAACGCTCTTAAATCAATGATAAAAACAACTTTGGCGTTTTCCCCAAACTTTCGTGTGGTATTTTGTTTATTTTTCTACAACATATAGTATTGCTTTAAGTAAAATCGGGTAGTTGATTTTGCTTGTACTATCTTAATAAATTAAAACATAAACTTTATGTACAGAGAATTATTGAAACAAATGGGAGGAAATTTATGTCAAGAGGAAAAATGCATTCTAAGAAAACGCTTGTCATAGGAATTGTACTTATAATTATAGTAACGCTATGGGGAATTATAAGGCTCACATCTCAGAGCGAACAGAGTATAGCGGGCTCAAACGACCGCGAGCGCACCGCTTATATAAAGAGCTTTGGATATGAAGTGGGGACTGTCCCCGACAAGGTAGAGGAAATACGGATCCCCGCGAATTTTGACGAGGCTTATGAGCAATACAATGCCATTCAGCGCGAGCAAGGCTTCGACCTCAGAAAATATCGCGCCTACTATGCAAAGAAGTACACCTATTCCATAAAGAATTATGACAACCCTTCGCCTATACCTATCTGCGCAAACCTTATCGTTATTGACGGAAAGATAGTCGGAGCGGACATTTCCTCCTCCGAAGCCGGAGGGCTGATGACCGTCTTGGCACGATAGAGGCGTTGTTTTGGTTTCGAGGTGGTTTCTCGCATGGGGGAGCTACGGTCAGTATACAGTGTAAAGTGTACGCATTATGCCCTTCGGGCAAAACGCTGTAGTCAGTAATGGTATCCGCTTCGCGGATAATATTTAGATTGTTATCGGGCTGAAACGTTTTGGAAACAACCGTAAGTATAGGCTAGTGTGCCTATACTTACTGCATACTGTCCACTGTCAACTGTATACTGAAGAACCCCCCAATCTCACGATAGGGGGGCTCTTGTTTATTTATGGAGAAATTACTTATTCAGTCTCTTCTCGATCATATCGAGTTCTTCATAGAGTTTCTGAGGAATGTTTCCGCCCTTTGCCTTGATATCTTCGTCATAATATCTGCGCATTTCGGCGATCTCCTTCTTCCAGAGGTCAACGTCAACGGACAAGAGCTTCTGCATTGTCTCCTCGGAAACCTCGTCCTCAATGCCCTCGCGGTTGATATCGCCAGCCTTGGGCAGATAGCCTATAGGCGTTTCAACAGCGTCAACCTTGCCCTCGCAGCGTTTGATTATCCAGTCGAGAACGCGCATATTGTCGCCAAATCCGGGCCACATAAAGTTTCCGTTTTCGTCCTGTCTGAACCAGTTTACATTGAAGATCTTCGGTGCTTTGTCGCCGAGCTTTTCGCCCATTTCGAGCCAGTGCGCCCAGTAATCGCCGACATTGTAGCCGATAAAGGGCTTCATTGCCATAGGATCGTGACGAAGAACGCCTACCGCGCCTGTAGCCGCCGCAGTTGTTTCTGAAGATACCGCAGAACCCATATATGTTCCGTGTACCCAGTCAAACGACTGATAAACAAGCGGAGTTGTAGAAGCGCGTCTGCCGCCGAAGATCATAGCTGTAACGGGAACGCCCTGCGGGTTGTTGAATTCGGACGACAGGCACGGGCAGTTTACAGCGGGAGCGGTAAAGCGTGAGTTCGGGTGAGCGAGCTTCTGAGGCTTTCCGTCAGCGCCCATAACAGACGTAAACTCCTTGCCGTTTACCTTTGCGCCCTTCCATTCTTCCGCGTTTTCGGGCGGGTTCTTGTCCAGACCTTCCCACCACGGGGTCATCTCGTCAAGGTTTATAGCAACGTTTGTAAAGATAGTGTTCTTCTTTGTACATTCAAGAGCGTTGTAGTTGGACTTTTCGTTAGTACCGGGAGCAACGCCGAAGAAGCCGTTTTCGGGGTTAATTGCGTAAAGTCTGCCGTCGGGTCCCTGCTTCATCCATGCGATATCGTCGCCGACCGTAAATACCTCATAGCCCATATCCTTATACGCTTTGGGCGGGATAAGCATAGCGAGGTTGGTTTTTCCGCAAGCTGACGGGAATGCGGCGGTTATATACTTTATATCGCCGTCGGGCTTCTTTACGCCGAGTATAAGCATATGCTCAGCCATCCAGCCCTCTTTCCAGCCCTGATAAGAAGCGATACGGAGCGCGAAGCACTTCTTTCCGAGAAGAACGTTTCCGCCGTATGCGCTGTTTATCGACCAGATAGTGTTGTCCTCGGGGAACTGAACGATATATCTCTTTTCGGGATCTACATCAGCCTTTGAGTGAAGTCCTCTAACGAAATCGTTTGAATCGTCGGGGAGGTTCTTAAACGCCTGAGCGCCCATTCTTGTCATAATGTTCATATTGAGAACAACATAGATAGAGTCCGTAAGCTCAACGCCGACCTTTGCGATAGGCGAACCGATAGGTCCCATTGAATACGGGATAATATACATTGTTCTGCCTTTCATAACTCCGTCGTACATAGGAGTAAGCATAGCGTACATTTCTTTGGGATCCATCCAGTTGTTTGTGGGGCCCGCATTCTCTTTCTTGCGGGAGCAGATGAACGTTCTGTCCTCAACACGCGCAACATCGTTAGGCTTTGTACGGTGATAAAGGCAGCCGGGGAGCTTTTCCTCGTTGAGCTTTATCATCTCGCCCGTAGAAAGAGCCTCGTTCGTAAGAGCGTCGAGCTGCTCCTTAGAACCGTCTATCCAGACAACTTTGTCGGGCTTTGTGAGCGCCTGCATTTCTTCTATCCACTTCAGGACGTTTTGATTTTGTGTTAATGCCATAGTAAATCTCCTTTTTTTACAAATTATAGAGAAAAAACTCTCCACATTTACTATTATACACAAATAATTTCAAGTTGTCAATAGCAATTTAAAAAAGTGCGATAAGTTGTTTGTTTACCGTACCAACTTTGTAAATGTACAGCACTCCGACCGCGAATTGCACAATTTGCAAGTATACAGTGTAGAGTGTAAAGTATTCAGTAAAGGTTGTCCACGCATTATGCCCTTTGGGCAAAACGCTGCGGCGGACGGAATTTAGATTGTTATCGGACTTAAACGTTTTTGAGTTCAACCGTAAAAGGTTGCTTGTGTGCCTTTAGGCTGTTACTGCATACAGCGTTTTGCGCGAAGCGCATAATGCGTACACTCTTCACTGTCAACTGCCAACAGGGCGAGTAACCTTGTTGTGAAAAAATGTATTGACAAATTTCGGCGCTGGTGCTATAATTTACTTGCGACATAATTTCATAATCGGGCTATTGTTGTATACGCTTTTACTGCGGTAAAAGTGTATGCTCTTTTCGTGTACTTCAATAGTTCGAACGAAATTGTGTCGCAGCAATCGGAGCTTGCATTTTTACAGGTGCGCGGCTTCGGCTGCGCACTTTTTGTTTATGGTAAAATTCATTTTACAGAATTTGAAAGTGGTTGTGGTATAATTAAGGTAAGGCAATTAAAGCCGTTAATCAAATACATTTTGAGAGGATAATTGTATGATTTGTGAAAAATGCGGAGCCGAGCTCCAACAAAAGGACGATAAGCTTGTCTGCCCGAAGTGCGGCGCGGAATATCTCGTGCCAACTTCGGCAACCCCACAACCCGCCGCCGAAACCGCTTCGGAATACATAACCCCGCGCGGCTTTTCGTCCAAGAAGAACATTATAATTATAGTCCTTGCGGCAGTTCTTGTATTAGGTCTGGGCGCGGGAATAACTGCGTTTGCAATAATAACGAACTCGTCGTCCTATAAAGCTTCGCAGGGTATTGAACTCGCCAACCGATATTTGTCCGAACAGAATTATGAACAGGCAATTATCGAGTATGAAAAAATACTTGAAATTGAGCCGATGAATGTTGACGCTTATCTCGGACTTGCCAAGGCGTATGAGAAAAACGGCGAGATTGACAAGGCGATTGAAGTTCTCCGCGAAGGTCTGGAGATGACAGACGACGAGCGGATCGAAAAGCGCTTGAACAAGCTGCTTGATCCCGAAGAAAGCTCATCAAGCTCTGTCGATGAAAGTTCATCTACAGAGAACAATTCATCAAAACCTGCTTCAAGTAGTTCAAATGAAGATAATTCTTCAAGCAGCGGTGCTGTCATTGAAAGAGATAAATTTCCAATGCCGCGGCTTATCGGAATGACATGGGAAGAAGCAAGTAAAGAATATGGCGACGGAACTCTTATGACCCTTGTAAAACAGGAAGAATACAGCAGTGAGTATGCCGAGGGCGTAATTTTTGAGCAGGGTACTATTGAGGGAAGAATGGTAAAGGTTGGCTCTACGATCGTAGTAAAAGTAAGCAAGGGTAACAGAAAGGTTGAGATACAGGATTTCAGCGACAGAGATTATGAGACTGTAAAGAAACAGCTCGAGAGAGACGGCTTTGTCGTAAAGATGTCGAGTATGGAAAGTGATGAAATCGCCGAGGGCAGAGTTATTTCGACAGAACCGCCCGCACACACCCTTGCAGAACAAGGCTCAACAGTCGTTCTTTATGTAAGCATTGGTGCGGTGGAAAATATGACAATAGTTCCTATACTTGAGGGGATGTCTATTGAGCAGGCGCTAAACCGCTGCGATGAATATGGTCTTGTACCAAAGGTAGAGTATGAAGACAACATTGAAGAAAAGGGCAAGGTATTAAAGCAAAGCTTAAAACCGAACGAAAAGGTAAAGTCCGGAACGGATATAACTCTCACTGTCAGCAGCGGCGAGCTTCCTGAAAAGGAATACACCTGGACCTTTACGCTTCCTCAGGGTATCTCGGGAGACTTCCAGTTCAGACTTTATGTTGACGGAGAGCTTTCAAGCACAAAGACTGTAAATGTAGGTCTTACGGCGTCTAAGACACAGAGCTATACCATAAAAGGTCAGAACGGCACTCAAAAGACCTATACGATAATTGTCAGAAATACAGCTAACGGAAAAGAAGCAACTTATATTGAAAGTAACATTACGTTTACCGGCGACTCAATTGAGGAGCACAAAGTACAGACCAACAGCGGCGTATTCAGACAGCTTTCGGACACTTAAATCGCAATTTTGCGGAGATATAAAAAGGGAGGAACCTATGTTCTGTAAAAACTGCGGAGCTGAGCTCCAACAAAAAGAAAATAAACTTGTCTGCCCGAATTGCGGCGCGGAATATCTCGTGTCAACCTCGGCAACCCCACAACCCGCCGAAGCCGCTTCGGAATACATAACCCCTCGCGTATTTTCGTCCAAGAAGAACATTATAATTATAGTCCTTGCGGCAATTCTCGTTCTCGGTCTGGGCGCGGGAATAACAGCGATTGCCATAACAAACTCGCCGTCCAATAAGGTTTCGCAAGGGATCAACCTTGCCGATCGTTATTTATCTGAGCAAAACTACAAGCAGGCAATAATCGAGTACGAGAAAGTGCTTGAAATCGAACCAATGAATGTTGACGCTTATCTCGGGCTTGCTAAGGCATATGAGAAAAATGGCGACATTGACAAGGCAATTGAAGTTCTCCGCGAAGGTCTGGAGATGACAGACGACGAGCGGATAGAAAAGCGCTTGAACAAGCTGCTTGATCCCGAAGAAAGCTCGTCAAGCAGTTCCGCTCCCGAGAGCTTCTCAAGCAGCGCGGTGAGTTCTTCGAGCTCGTCAAGTAAACCCGCAAGCTCATCAACTCCTCCTACAAGCGGCACGGTGACAATTCAAGGCGTAGAGTATGATATAGCTACTACCACAAAATTGGAATTAGAGTCTTCTAATGTTACAAATGATGATGTTGTTCAAATAGGCAAGCTTGTCAATCTGACAGATTTGCATTTGTGGGGTAATCAAATAAGCGATATAAACTCTCTTAAAAATCTTACTAATTTGACAATTTTGACTTTGTCTAATAATAAAATCAATGACATTAGCCCTCTTGCTAATCTTACTAAACTAATAAACTTGTATTTGGAAGGTAATCAAATCAGCGATATAAGCTCTCTTAGAAATCTTACTAATCTGACACGGTTGGAGTTGTCTAATAATAAAATAAATGACATTAGCCCTCTTGTTAATCTTACTAAACTCAGAATCTTGAATTTGAGCGATAATCAAATCAGCGATACAAGTCCGCTTGCAAAGCTTACTAATTTGAGAATCTTGAATTTGGGCGGTAATCAAATCAGCGACATAAAGCCACTTGCAAATCTTACAAATCTGACAGAATTGTATTTATTTGAAAATATAATCAGCGATATAAAGCCGCTTTCTAATCTTACTCACTTGGAAATTTTATACTTAAATAACAATCAAATCAATGATATATCTCCGCTTTCAAAGCTTACTAATTTGACACTGTTGCAATTGGGTGGCAATCAAATCAATGATGTAATTACGCTTGCAAATCTTACTAAGCTGAGTAGGTTATCTTTGTACGATAATCAAATCAGCGATATAACCCCGCTTGCAAACCTTACTAATCTGACAAATTTGAATTTGGAATATAATCATAATCTAATCGGCAAAGAAGATAAAACTTGGCTAAAAACACAACTTCCAAATTGCAATATATCTTTTTGAATGCCCCTACAATCCTAATAACATAGACAATGCCCCGCCCTCTTCGGGCGGGTTTGCTTTTGCACCTTGTAAATTAAAAGAAAACCTATTTACATTTTTTAAATATTGTGGTATAATCTAAAGTGCAGAGTTACTGTAATAAATTGAAAATGAGGTAAAAAGAATGTTAAAACCGTTTTCAGACAAGGTGGCAAATCTTGCGCCTTCGGCAATAAGAGAGATTTTGAAATTCACGGCGGACCCCGAGGTCATAAGCTTTGCGGCGGGAAATCCCGCGCCCGAAGCGTTTCCCGTTGATACTATTGCTAAAATATCCGCGGACATTTTCAGAGAAGAACCTATAACCGCGCTTCAGTATTCCGTGACCGAGGGTTATCCCAAGCTCCGCGCATGGCTTGAACAGGACTTGCGCGCGAAAAAGCTGTTTAAAGACGGAGATATGGTCGTCGTTACTTCGGGCGCACAGCAGGCTATAGAAGTTACCGCGAAAATTCTTTGCAACGAGGGCGACGTCATTCTTTGCGAAAACCCGTCGTTTATCGGCTCGCTCAACGCTTTCAGAAGCTACGGCGTAAAGCTCATAGGCGTTCCTATGGACGAGGACGGAATGCTCCCCGACGAGCTTGAAAATATCCTCAAAGCAAACCCCACCACGAAATTTATCTACACTATCCCGAATTTCCAGAACCCCACGGGTCAGACAACGACCCTTGAACGCAGAAAAGCCGTTCTTGCGCTTGCGAAAAAGTACGGGGTTTATGTGCTTGAGGACAACCCCTACGGCGCGCTTAGATTTGCGGGAGAGGACGTTACCTGCTATAAAGAGCTTGACGACAGCAAGAACGTTATCTATGCGGGAACATTCTCGAAAGTTTTAGCCCCCGGCATTCGCGTAGGCTATCTCTGCGCGGACGCGGAGCTTGTTTCAAAGGCTGTGGTAGGAATGCAGACTTCGACAGTGCATACAAATATATGGGCGCAGATGCTTGCTTACAGATTTGTGACGACAGTTGACTTTAACGAGCATATAAAGGGCTTGCAGGAAATTTACCGCCTGAAATACAACCGCATGAAGGACGCTCTCAAAGCGCAGCTCCCCGATTTTATAAAGCTTTCCGAGCCGCAGGGCGGTCTGTTCATCTGGGCGACGCTCCCCGAAAAGTACGATATGAACGCGTTCTGCGTTGAAGCCGTTAAGCGCAAGGTCGCTGTTGTTCCGGGAAATGCGTTCAATGCTGACGAAGCCGAGATCTCACATTCATTCAGACTGAACTATTCTACTCCCACAAACGAGCAGATAGACAAGGGCTGTGAAATTCTCGGAAAAGCCGCAAGGGAGCTTCTGAAATAATCGAAAGGATATATTGTTATGGAAGAACAAAAGAAGAATATGCTAAGTCTTATCCAGCCGACAAACACGCCGCACCTTGGAAATTATCTCGGCGCTATGAGAAACTGGGTAAAAATGCAGAACGACTACAACTGCTTTTTCGGGATCGCCGACCTTCATTCTATCACAATAAGGCAAGACCCCGTAAAACTGCGCGGGCAGATAAAGGAAAGCTATGCGCTGCTTATTGCGGCGGGACTTGACCCCGAAAAGTCCGTTCTTTTCGTGCAGGGGCATAACCCCACGCACGCGGAGCTGTCGTGGGTATTGTCGTGTTATACGCAGTTCGGCGAATTGTCGAGAATGACACAGTTCAAGGACAAGTCCGCAAAGCACCCCGACAATATAAACGCGGGACTGTTTACTTATCCCGTGCTTATGGCGGCGGATATTCTGCTGTATCAGGCGGATTATGTTCCCGTGGGGCAGGACCAGCTTCAGCATTTGGAGCTTGCGAGAAACATTGTTCAGCGCTTTAACGGCATTTACGGCGACGTATTTACAATGCCCGAGGGGTATATCACCAAATCCACCGCAAAGGTTATGTCATTGCAGGACCCGACAAAGAAGATGTCAAAGTCCGACGAGAACGCGAATGCTTCCGTCTGGGTGCTTGACGACCGCGACACGATAATCCGCAAATTCAAGCGTGCCGTCACCGACAGTGAAACGGAGATATGCGCGCGCGAGGGCAAGGACGGCATAATAAACCTTATGTCCATTTATTCTGCGGCGACAGACAAGAGCTTTGAGGATATTGAGCGCGAATTTGCGGGCAAGGGCTATGGAGAATTTAAGCTCGCGGTCGGAGAAGCGGTAGCGGATATGTTAGCGCCAATGCAGAGCGAATTTAAGAGAGTGTTTGCGGACAAGAGCTATCTTGAGCAATGCATGAAAGAGGGCGCAGAAAAGGCGTTTAAGGTTTCAAGAAAGACGCTTTCTAAGGTATATAAGAAAGTTGGGTTTGTGACATTTTAATAAAAATAAGTCTGTTGTTTTGTAGTAAATGCCGAAAATAATAAAATCGTGTAAATACCACTTGCAATTTAGGGCGATTTCTGTTAAAATATACTTTGTCAGTTAAAAAAAGTTATTGGTCGAAAGGACGGTGTATCATAATGGCAAAATGCGATATTTGCGGAAAAAGCGTCGCTTTCGGAATTAAGGTTTCCCATTCTCACAGACGCAGCAACAGAACCTACAAGCCTAATGTTAAAAAGGTGAGAGCTATTGTAGACGGTACTCCTTGCAGAGTAAACGTATGCACACGCTGCCTGCGTTCGGGTCTTGTTCAGAGAGCAGTTTAATTATTTTCGTAATAGAAGAAAAAAGAAGCGCCTTGAAGTTTTTCGGGGCGTTTTTTCTGTATACAGGGTACAGTAGTCAGTAACAGTCGAAAGGCTGTCTGTCAATATAACGCATAAAAAGAGGCTAGGGTTTAAAACTCTAGCCTCCAGCCTCTTTCTATGAAAATCAAAAAACTTTCTCTCCAAAAAGTTCCCGAAATTCTTACCTCTTACATCTTATCTCTAACCTCTAGAAGGGAAACTCTTGTTTTCCCCGCACCCTTTAGCGCTAAGAATCGTTATTGAGGGAAAACTTTTTTGAAAAAAAGTTTTCCCTCAAGCTCCCTTTCAAAAAACTTTCGTGCGCCCGCTCGTTTGGTGGTTTGATTGTAAAACGTTGTTCCCCGCTCAAAACAGCTTCTAGCCTCCAGCCTCTTAATTTCTAGCTTCTAGATGCCCAGTGCGCCAGCGTTATCGTCTCAAACCCTTTCGGCGAAAGTATCGGTCTTGATATGCGCTTTTTCGTCTCCTCGGACAACGCGCGGTTTTGTGCAAACTCCGCGCCTGCCGCCTTTATGTCCGCAAGATATCCCTCGCGCTGTCTCTTCGCCTTTTCGGCTATAAACAATTCTCCCTCGGGGCAAAGTATCGCCGTATAATGACCGTCGCCGCAGATGAGGTCGTATTCCTTTAAAAGCGCGGGGAACATCGGCTTTTCGTCTACATATCCGCAGGTCGAAATAACCACAAGTCTCTTTTCGTGCATTGTTTCATCTCTCAGCTCATGGAACGACGCGTTCTTGTCCTCTACAAGATTTCCCATATACGGAAGCATAAACGGCAAACACCTGTCAGTCATTGCCTTAAGCTGCGACGGCATACCGAAAAAGTACAGCGGAAAGCTCTCGATTATTATGTCCGCCGTCTTTATCTTTTCATAAAGCCCCTGCATGTCGTCGTTTATAACACAGTGCCCCTGCGTCTTGCTCCAGCAGGAAAAACACCCCACGCACGGTTTTATGTTCATCTTATAAAGGTTTGCATATTCTACCTCGGTATCGCTCGGAAAACCGCTTACAAACGCTTTTGTTATGTTCAGCGTATTTGACCTGTCGGTTTTCGGGCTGCCGTTTAAAACCAGAATTTTCATAACTTCTCCTTATTTAATATCCTAACATTCAACGCTTTCTTTTTCGTTTTTTACTATACTGTTTGACGGTACGCTTATGCTGTAATAATAATTTTTCCCGCTCGCTCTTATAACGCCGCCAAAAAGCTCTCCGTCCGAAAGGTCAACGTCCTTAAAGCTTCCGAAAATATCCAGCCCCGCGCGCTTTATATAAGCCTCTCTGCGCGTCCACGCCCCGAAGAACGCCGCGCTCTTGTCCTCGGAATTGTTAAATTCCATAAGCTCTTTTTCGTTCATAAACGCCCTTGCAAGCTCGGACATTTTCTCCGCCGAATACTCCCTTGCATACTGAACGTCACAGCCGACCTGCGCTTCTTCTCCGTTTTCGGACAATGCAAGAACGCAGAACGCGCAGCCCTCGCTGTGCGAAACGCTGAAATCTACTTTATCGCCCACTACATACGGGCGGTTTTTTTCGTCATGTGCAATTATAAGCTCCGCGCGGTTTATCTTGTTTTTTACAAGCAGTCCGTCAAGCAGCAGAAACCCGCATGCGCTCTCGCAGAACGCTTCTTTTCTCCTGCTGAGTATTTCGCCGAAATAGTTTGCGCAGGCGGGGGAGTAAAGCTCTCTCGCGCTTTCGATACGGCTTCTTAGTCCGTTTCCGCCCGTTACAAAGCAAGCCGAATAGTCAATTTTCATCTTCGTACACCAAGCTCTTATCTATCGCAGTAAACAACATTCTTCCCTTTGCTCTTATGCTCCCGCCGACGGAAATTTTCGCGTCAAACTCGCATGCCGCCTCGCTCATAAGCACGCACTCAACGCTTATTTCAAGCGTATCTCCCGGGATAACGGGCTTTAAAAACTTAAAGTCCTTTACTCTAAGGAGCACATAAAGCTTGTTTTCGTCATTTGCCGCGCCTTCGGGCGCAATAACGAGACTGCAAAGCTGCGCCGCGGATTCAATAAGAAGCACCCCGGGCATTATCGGAGCGTCGGGGAAATGCCCCATAAAATAAGGCTCGTTTACAGAAACGTTTTTTATGCCCTTTGCGCTTTTGTTGGGAACAAGCTCCGTTACGCGCTCTATCATCTGAAAGGGCGGGCGCTGTTTAATGCGCTTGTTTATTTCTATTATGTTCATTGTTATTCACTTCTCCGATATTTTATTGTCTGAACCCTTACAGGCTAAGTCCGCCGTCCAGCACTATTACTTGTCCTGTCATATAATCAAATGCGCCCGAGCAAAGCGCCGCCACGCTGTCTGCAACCTGCTGTGCCGTGCCGAATTTTCCCATAGGAACGGCTTTTATATACTCAGCTTTTTTCTCCTCGGGGATATTGTTCATCATTTCCGTTTCGATAAATCCCGGAGCAACGGCGTTTACGGTTATGTTCCTCGGGGCTAATTCTTTTGCGAGGGTCGCGGTCATTGAATTAACCGCGCCTTTTGTCGCGGAATAAACTCCCTGCCCCTCGACTGCAAGCACTGAGCTTACGGAAGATATGTTTATTATCTTCCCGCCCGTTTTCATCATTTTAAGAGCCGCCTGCTGCGCGCAGTGGAAATATCCCTTTATGTTTATGTCAAGGCTTCTGGAAAGGCTCTCCTCGTTTATCATCAGTAAATACGCGTCGTCTACCACGCCCGCGTTGTTTACAAGGACGTCAATTCTCCCGAAGATTTTCCAAATCTCTCTGAACATATTCTGAACGGCTTTGAGGTCGGAGGTGTCAGCCTTTACGGAAAGCGCTTTCTGTCCGAGCTTTTCGATTTGCGCGCAGACCTCGTTTGCCTTTAAGTCGTTTGAAACATAGTTTACCGCTATGTCATAGCCGCACTCTGCGAGCTTTATCGCGCAGGCTCTGCCTATTCCTCTCGAAGCGCCCGTTACGAGCGCGACTTTGTTGTTGTTTACTTCCATTTTACACCGCCTTTTTCAGAATAACCGCCGAATACTGTCCGCCCGTGCCGAATGAAACAGCCAGACCGTATTTGTACATATCGCTTTCGCGAAGCGTTATTGCAAGCTGCATTGCCTGCTTTGCCGCGCCTGCCGCTCTCGCCTCGCCTGTCTCGTCTTTTATGGTGACATATGTGCAGTTTTTGAGCAATTCTCCGAGCGCCTGCTTTTCGGCGCTGTCCACTTCTTCAAGACCGTCCGAAGCTCCGCATACAAGGTCAATATCATCTACGCTAATCCCCGCGCTTTCACATGCCTTTAAAACAGCTTCTTCAAGCGCGCTTTCCGAGCCTTTGAGTTTTCCGAATTCTACCGCTTTATGCGCCGAAGCGTAGCCGACAAGCTCCGCATATTTCTGCGCGCCGCGCTTTTCGGCGGAGCTTTCCTTTTCGAGAATAAGCGACGCCGCGCCCTCTCCGAGTTCCATTTTCCCTCCGAGCAAGCCGAGCTTTCCGTAAAGATACTCGGTAACATCGGTGTTTTCGTCTACGCCCGCCGCGACCATAATATCCTCGTCGCCGTTCTTTAAAACGTCCGCCGCATAGCATATGCTCTGAAGTCCCGCTTGAACGCCGTTTGCGTTGGTTACGTTATAGCCCTTTATTCCCGCGAATATCGAGAAATAGCCGCCCGCCGCATTGTATACGGTATTCGGGAAAGAGAACGCCGAGCCGCTCGCCGTTCCGTTTGCAACAACGTTTTTCTGAAAGTTTACTATCTCCGTCATAGGACCGTCCGAAGTTCCTATTATAATTCCTATGTCGCGCTCGTTTTCCTCGGATATGGTTATATTCGCGTTCGAAAGCGCCCTCATGCCGCTTACCAGCATAAGCTGAGAAAATCTGTCGAGCTTTCTCCAGAACGCCATTTTTATTCCCAAATTCTTATAATCGTCCGACTGTATGTCAATTCTTCCCTTTGCGGTGTAATCGCCCAAGCCCGTAACGAAAATGCGCTCGTTATTCGTTCTGTCGGGTATCTCGTGAGGATTTTTTGCAAAGACAACGGAGGCGTTATTCCCGCCGAAAGCAAAGGAGTTAGAAGCCGCAAAGTTTACGGTCTTTTCGCGCTTTGTGTTTGCAATGAAATCAATGTTCCCCGCTTTTTCTTTAAGAACAGCAAGATCATCTTCGGTGTAGCCTATGGTCGGGGGAAGAACATTTTCGCAGACTGCCTTTACCGTCAGTACGGCTTCAATAGATCCCGCCGCTCCGAGACAATGTCCCGTCATAGATTTTGTGGAGCTTACGGAAAGCCCGTCGCTGCCATCGAAAATAGTATGGAGCGAAAGGAACTCGGCTTCGTCGTTCTTTGCCGTTCCCGTGCCGTGGGCGTTTATATAGTCAATGTCCGAGGGTTTAAGCCCCGAATTTTCAATTGCCCTGTTTATCGCAAGCATTTGCCCTTGTCCGTCGGGACGGGGAGCGGTTATGTGGTGAGCGTCGGAGCTTACTCCCGAGCCTAAAATTTCACAGTAGATATGCGCGCCCCTTGCTTTTGCATGTTCATAGCTTTCAACGACGAGTATTCCCGCGCCCTCTCCGAGCGTTATGCCGTGGCTTTTGTTAAACGGCGAGCAGGGGTTTTCGTCAAGCGCATGCAGCGCGTGAAATCCCGCGAACGCAAGAGATGAAAAGCTGTCCGAGCCGCCCGCGCAGAATGCGTCGGCCTTTCCCGCGCGGATAAGGTCGCATGCATACGCGATTGAAATCGTTCCCGCAGCGCAGGCGTTTACGATATTAGCGGTCGTTCCGTTAAGTCCGAAGTGCAAAGCAACGTTGTTCGCGATAGCCGAGGCGGGCATTTTAAGAACGTCCGAAGGCTTGCCGCCGCCGTTTTTGAGCTCATCGGTAAAGTACTTGTCGATAGAAGCCGCGCCGCCTACGCAGTTTCCGACAATAACGCCTATCCTCGCCGAATTTTCGGGAGTAATTTCATACTTTGCGTCTGCGAGAGCCTCTTCCGCCGCTTTTATGCACAAAAGCGACGAGCGGTCGCAGTCCTTGTCCGAAAGCTTTTCAGTGGAAATTTTAGCCTCCGCGCCGAGCTTTGCATAACAGCCGTCCGTATTTACCGACTTTACTTCTTCTATTCCCGATCTGCCGTTTACTGCCGCATTAAAACATTCTTCAACATTGTCGCCGAGCGCGCAGACAATTCCAAGCCCCGTTACGACAACGCGCCTTTTATCCGAATTGTTATCCATAAAATCCTCCGAATTAAACTAAACAATTAAAATTCAGACTGTAGAGAAAGCCCCAAATACCGCATTGAACGCTTCGCGTACAACGCTGAAGCGTGGCTGCGGCTAGGCTTTGTGCCTGCCGCAGTTACCGTGTTATCCGCCTTTGGCGGATAACCATACGAAGTAGATGGGGCTTTATATACAGTCTGAATATATTACTGCTGATGTTCTTCTACAAACTTTGCGAGAGTGTTTATGCTCTGAAAGTTCTCTCTTGCCGCGCCGGTCATCTGAACGCCGAAAAGGTTGTCGATGCCCGCGATTATCTCGATTGAATCGATAGAGTCAAGCCCGATATCGTCGCCAAAAAGCTCCGAATCGTATTCGAGCTCGTCCTCGGGTATTCTCAGGTTTTCTACCAGCATTGCTTTGATCTTCGCGCAAATTTCCTCATTAGCCATAATACATATCCTCCATTTATTTATTTCTCGGCATATTGACCGATTTTTCCGAATTTGTTTTCGAGTTCCGCATAGTTTGCTTCTACGGCGGCTTGTGCCTTTGTCATAAGCTCTCTTGCGTACTTTCCGTGTCTCATATTTTCGGGACATTTGCTTTCTATAGGCTCGCCTATAAGAATCTTCTGCCTCATTCCGAAAACAGGCTCGTATGTGCCGTAAATTGCGCAGGGAACTATCATTGCGCCCGTTTTCGCGGATATAAGACCCGCGCCGGGCTTAAACTCGTTTATTTTTCCATTCTTAGACAGAGCGCCCTCGGGGAAAATGAGAAGCGAGCCGTTTTCGCTTATTATTTCCTCACATTCTTCAAACCATTTTCCGTCAGCCTCGTCGAGCGAAATGGAAATGCACCTGCACCAGGAGATCATCTTTCCCGTGCGCTTTTTCTCGAACCATTTTTTGGTGACAAGCACCCACGGCTTATAGCGCCAAAGCACTGCGCCGCCGTAAGCTCCGTCGAAATGGTGGGTGTGATTTGCGACAAACACACAAGGTTTTCCTTTAAGGTATTTTTTCAGATTTTTGTTTGCGTATAAGATTTTCGGTCTGAACAGGAAATAGACCGTCCAGGTTATAAGTATCTGAAAAAACTTTCCCCACAAGCTCTGCCTTGATTTTTTTTTGCTCAATAGATCACTCCCCGATTTGCTGTACATTATTATTATAGCGCAAATGCCCGAGCATTTTCAATGGACAATATGCAACAAAACCGCCCTTAAAGGACAAAAATATTACATATTGTTGCATATTGATTTTTTGTTAATGGAAATTTGGCTATAATTCACAAAAAAGAAGAAGCACAAAGCTTGAAAAATAGAGATTATGTACAAAATGTCCTTGAAGCTACAAAGGCTAATAGTTGTTATAAGCGGGGAACAACGTTTTATATCCAAACCACCAAACGGGCGGGCGCACGAAAGTTTTTTGAAAAGGGTGTCCAGAGGGAAAAAATTTTTTTCAAAAAATTTTTTCCCTTTGGTCGCGGCGAAGCCGCGAAACGGCGCTAGCTAGGCGCTAAAGGGTGTGGGGAAAACAAGAGTTTTCCCCGCATTGCCGTTTTAAAAACCGTGTTTTTAAAACGGCAATCCTAAAACAAGTGTCGGGCGGTGAACAACCTCAAAAGTGAAACCACTTTGGAGCGGGAAAGAAAATCCGTTTCACTTGTATAAAAGTTGTTCTTTTCAAACGCTGTACTTCTGAATAACGCTCATTCGCCCTGTAGTCAGTTGACAGTGTACAGTATGCAGTATTCAGTAAAGTCGGAAAGGTTGTTCTTTTCAAAAGTTATTTCCTTCAATAACGCACTCTCGCCCTATCCTGCTAGAGGTTAGAGATAAGATGTAAGAGGTAAGAATTTCGGGGAGTTTTTGGGAGATAGCGT
>CANQFZ010000038.1 GCA_947600065.1 uncultured Clostridia bacterium
ATCGTCGCAAACGGCGATGACGAAAACACAATGGAAGCGGTAAAAAATGCAAACACAAAAGTAAAGGTCGTTACCTTCGGAAAGACCGACAAATGCGACTTCTATCCCTATCATATAAAACAGGTCTCGGATTTTTCATGGGAATTTACGCTTATGAGCAGGCGCGAGCAGCTTTGCAGGATAGTGGTAAACGTTCCCGGGATACACAATGTCTATAACGCCGTTGCGGCGGCTGCGGCGGCATTTACGGCGGGAATTTCCATACCCGCGATAAAGCAGGGGCTTGCGGACTTTTCGGGAGCGCAGAGGCGATTTGAAAAGCTTGCGGAAATAAAGGGCGTTACGTTTGTGGACGACTATGGACATCACCCCGCGGAAATTGCCGCGACGCTTAAAACAGCAAAGGACATGACCTTTCAGAGAGTGTGGGTAGTACACCAGCCTTTCACCTATTCGAGAACGGCTATGCTCCTCGACGAATTTGCAGACGCGCTGTCTATCGCCGACAAGGTGGTACTGACGGAAATTATGGGCGGCAGAGAAAAAAACACCTACAACATTTATGCGAAAGACCTCGCGGAAAAGATAGACGGCTGCGTATGGTTCCCGACATTTGAGGAAACGGCGCGGTATGTCGTAGATAATGTTGAATACGGGGATCTGGTTATAACGACGGGCTGCGGCGATGTAAACAAGGTAGCCGATATGATGATAGAAATGATGAAAGCTGAAAAATGAACGAAATAAAAGACTATATCTACGGTAAAAAAGACGAGATAACAGACGCGCTTTCGGAGCTTATAAAGATACCGAGCGTTATGGGAGAGCCGACAGATGACGCGCCTTTCGGAAAAGAGCCGAAGAACGCGCTTTTGAAAATGGCGGAGCTTTGCGAAAAGAGCGGGCTTTCGGTAACCAACTATGAAAACGCCGTTATCTGCGCGGACTTGTACCCCGAAAAAGGGCTTGAACTCGGTATTTTATGCCACCTCGACGTTGTGCCTGTAAACAAGGACAACTGGAAAACCGATCCGTTTGAGCTTTGCGAAAAGGACGGCATGCTGTTCGGGAGAGGAACCATAGACGACAAGGGTCCCGCCGTTGCGGCGCTGTTTGCGGTGAAATGCATAAAAGACCTGAATATCCCGCTGAGTAAAGGCGTAAGGCTTATTTTCGGAACGAACGAAGAAAACGGCTCTGAAGACCTCGAAATCTACAAAAAGCACGACAAATTCCCGCCGAAAGTTTTTACGCCCGATGGGAGCTTTCCCGTTATAAACATTGAAAAAGGCATGATGCGCTCGAATTTTTCGGGAGTTATCAACTCCGAAAAGCTGATTAGCTTTGAGGGCGGAAAGATACCGAACGCCGTTCCCGACAGAGCGAGGGCGGTATTAAAAAACATCGAGCAGGAAAAAATACTGTCCGAAATAAAGCGCGACAGGTCGGGCGCGGAGTTCTTTTCGGAGCAAAAAGGCGAGCTCACCGAAATAATCTGCAAGGGTCGCTCGGCTCACGCTTCTACTCCCGAAACGGGGATAAACGCCGTAACTGCTCTTATTTCGCTTATAAACAGGCTTGAACCCGTTCTTAAAGGGCTCGAGGATATTCTTCCGTTCGGCGAAACGGACGGCGGCTCTATGGGGCTTTCGTGCAAGGACGAAAGCGGCGCGCTTACCTGTGTTTTCAGCATTTTCAACGTTTCGGGCGGGAAATGTTCGGGAACAATTGACGTGAGATTTCCCGTGTGCAAAAGTCTTGCGTTTGTTGAAGAACAGGAGCGCAAGGCGCTTTACAAAGCGGGATTTAAGTTCAATGATTATCTCGGCGACGAGCCGCATATTGTTTCAGAGGACAGCGATTTTGTAAAGCAGCTTCTCAAAGTTTACGAGGAGAACGAGGGAGAAAAGGGCTATTGCGTAGCGATAGGCGGCGGAACTTATGTCCACAACATCGAGGGCGGCGTTGCGTTTGGCGCGGAGCGCGGAGATACCGACTATAACATGCACGGCGACAATGAATTTATAACCAGGGACGAACTGCTCAAAGACGCGGTGTTGTTCGCGAAGGCGATTGAGAATGTTCTATGTAATGTAACTTGATAATATAAGGGACAAACGTTTAGAAAATATCACTCATAAATTGCAACATAATTTGTAAATCTTTACAAACTTTTTAAAAAGTTATTGACAAAGTGATAAATGTATGTTAAACTTATTTTTGGTTTTAGAGCCATAATAGTACCAAAAATAAGGAGAACAATTATGAAAAAAATATTAAGTTTATTCTTATGTTTTATAGTAGCAATAAGTGCTGTCGGCTGTAACGGCGACCGCGAACCAAATACAAGCGATAATACAAACAGTTCAAACTCCGAAGTAACAGAAAACTCTGATACAACTTCTTCTGAAGATATAAATTCATCAGCAGATAACTCCGAAGAAAATGCTTCGGGAACAGTAGAGATTTTCGGATGTACATATGATATAAATGAAACGAAAGACTTACGTTTCAATTTTACAACACTTGGAGCTGTGTCTGCTTTCAGAGAAGCGATGAAAACAGAAGAAAGTGCGCAACAGGCGTTCAATGACACGATAGAAGAAATAAAGAAATTAAAGAATCTTGAGGCTATAGCTTTTGCGAATGGAGAAGCATATTTAAAATATATAGATTTCTCGTTTCTTGACGATATGCCTAATTTAAAGATTCTTGACCTCGGCGGGAATACCACTCTCACAGACTGTGAGTTCATCGGAAAGCTCACCAATTTGGAAACGCTCGATTTATCAAATACAAAAATTTCAGATGTTACTCCGCTTGCTAATTTGACTAACTTAAAAGAAATTGCACTTCCATATATAAAGGATTTCGATGCGGAGTCTTGGGTAAAGGATAATCTACCAGATTGTAAGTTAGTATACGAAATTTTGTCTTACAAATGGCAACACACAGCAGGTGTCAATTAAAATCGAAAAAGTAATATAAAATGCCCTCGTTTTTGAGGGCATTATTCTTTACATATTTCGCAGATTTTCATAATCAATCCCCCACAAAAAATGTGGGGGATCTGCTTTTATAACTAAATTTTATAAGGAACCGCGGTATATTCTTCGCCGTCCGTGCTTATTCTGAACTCATTGTTCATAAGGCAGCAGTCGCAGCTCTGGAGCAATTTTTCCGCTTCGGCTTCGGGGCACGGGAACACCGCTTTGTGTCTGAACAGCGACAGGAAACCCGCCTGCATCTGGCTTGCGCTCGTGCATACAAACATAACGCGAAGTCCGTTCTTTGCTCCCTTTACAAGCAGTTTTTTAAGATCCGCCGCGGCGTTCTGGTCTTCTGCGTGGAGCGCCGCCATAAGCACATCTCCGCCAAGTATAACCAGAAGTTCGTTTACCGCATTGTCAGCAAGCTCTTTTATGCGGTCGCGGTCGCTTACCTTAACATCATTAAGCAATCCGCTCGCATAAAGCTCGGAATAAACGGGGTCGTCTTTTGCCGCGATTATTTCCGCAGGAACACCCTGCTCTTCAAGAGACTTCAGCGCCGCCGCAACGGTCATTGCCGCAGGCTTTGCATATCCCTTTGGCGCAAGCTCCAGAACATTTTCTCCATAGCCCGCGCGAAGTATCATGGGTGCGTTTGCTGTCACCTTGTTCGGCTCGCCCAAAAACAGCATGAGCTCGTTGTTTTCTTTCTGAGAAATAAGCTCCGAGCGCGCAGCACTGCGGTCGCCGAACGGAATTGAAGCTCTCCTGTCTGCTATAAGCGGACGCTTTCCGAGATAATTTTCGGGGTTGTCGTCATACTCGTATGACAAAACATAATTCTTCGGCTCTTCCTGTGCGGGAACATTTATTCTTATAGCAACGTTGCTTCCCGAAACAAGCACAAATTTATCGTGGATTATTCCCGCCTTATAGCCGAACAGGTTTTCGAGAGCCTTTTCTTTTCCCGTTATCGCCGCAGCGCACTTTATGCCGTTTACGAACACATCGGGCGCTTTTCCGTTTTCCGAGAACGTGCTTCCTACAAGCACAATGTTTATCCCGT
Source organism: uncultured Clostridia bacterium (assembly GCA_947600065.1). Lineage (GTDB taxonomy): Bacteria > Bacillota > Clostridia > Oscillospirales > Ruminococcaceae > CAG-115. The sequence continues at coordinate 4,057 of CANQFZ010000038.1, forward strand.
AATCAGCGCAGTTTTTAAACAAGCTTTCAAGCGAACGTCTGAGGTCTCTGCCCAAGTACTTCGGAACGCGGTCAATTGACCTTAAGAAATCGGCAAAGTCGCTTATCACCACAACTGCTCTCGGAAGGTAAACATCGGCAGGTACCGCGCTGTAATCTGCATAATTCTTTTCACCGAACAGCTCGGCGCGCGACGCTTTTTCTTTTATTAGAAGCTCTATAAGGTCTGCGGCTGTCTCGTCGTTTTCATCGGAAACAGCGTATTTAATATGCGGACACTCGGGGTCAACAAGGCTTATAATGCTTCCGTCATTATCAAACAACCAAAGCTCTGCGCTGTCGGGGTGGGTCTTTGAAGCAACTTGATCTATGACTGCCTTTACGATCTTTGCTTTATCTTCGCCGTTCTTACCGCAAATATATGCAACGTTTCCGCTTATATCAAGACCTTTTTCGTCCGCTCCGAGAACGATCTTCGGAACAACGCGCAAGCCCTTGTTGCTCTCTTTCTTCGGCTCTTCGGGCTGTACTTCTTCAACAGGCGGCTGCTTTTCCTCTGTAGTTGTAGGCTCAACAGGCTGTACTGGTTGTACTGGTTGTACAGGTTGTACTGGTTGTACAGGCTGAACAGGTTCAACGGCGGGTTGTACTGGTTGTACGGGTTCAACGGGTTCAACGGGCTCGACTGCGGCAGGCTGAACGGGCTGAACTGCGGGTTCCGCCGCGGGCGCATAAGGCTGAACAGCGGGCTGCGCGACAGGTTCAACTGTAGGTGCAACAGGCTGTACAATCGGCTGAACGGTCGGAGCAGCAGGTTGGACAGGTTGTACAGTTTGTGCAGGTTGTACAGGTTGTACATGTTGTACAGGTTGGACAGAAGGCATTGCCTGCGGTGCAGGCTTAGCGGCAGCCGCCATTCTGCGCTGTTCAACGTAAGTTCTGCGAATGTTGTCGGGAATATCCGTAGGCTTTGAATACCAGAAAAGGCTCTCGCGGGTATTGTCGAGATAGAAACTTCCGTTTCTGCTGCGGATAGCCTGACCGATACTTCTAAGCTCTGTAACAGCGTCGGTATCGGGAGTTGTGCCGTTATGTATAACTACAAGCAAAACTCCGTTCTGTTTTGCGTCTCTCGCAAATTCAAGGACCTGAGCGGAAAACTCGGAGCTGAAATCCTCCGGGAAACCGCGAAGGACAATAACTCTCGTAACGCAATCGGGCGTAGGCTTTTCTTTTATCTGCGCATAAAGTTCCGCCATTTTGCTGTTTGCTTCTATGGGAGACTGGGGAGCTACTATAAACGAATTTATGCCCCTCGCGAACATTGACATAATTCCGAGATTATCAACAGAATTTGGAGAATCGTCGAAATAAACCATATCGGTTATATTCTGTCCGCAATACTTTATAAAATTGAGCAGCAATCTTTCTACGCCGCCCATAAGATAAGCCCGGTTTCTGTCGTCATATTCGAGCATAAGAACACTGCCCTCTTGAGTTGAAACTCCAAAGGGTGCGCCGATAGTTCTCGAAGCGGCATTATACTCGCCGCCCGAAACGGTCGTCAGATCCTGTTCTACCTCCATAGGCACGGAAAAACGTATCCTGCGCTGACCTATGGAGATCTTGCTCTTGTCTATGAGATTTACTGTGCTTTGACTGTTGAATGCAGACTTATCGAACGAAAGCAGCTGGAGATAACGCTTGAACTCCTCGGAAAGTACATAATCATGAAGATCTTTATCGTGCTTTTCTTTTCTGCCCTCAAGCGCCGCAACGTCGCTGTCATACTGGCGCTTCGCCTGGACCTTACTGCCCTCTATGAGCTTTCTGGTGCGCTCCATTTCGGCTTCGTAAAACAGCTTTTGCCCCGACGCCTTTGTATAGAGCGACTCGGCGTTAGGGTCGTTATGCGAATCGAGCTTTATGGTCTGACGGATACTTTCGAGAGAACCCTCGGACGTTTCAAAAGGCATCTGCGCTTCTTCGAGGTCGGTCGCGTGTTCGCGGGCATACTGCATATACTCGGATACTTTTCTGATCTTGCCGCGAATTTCCTCAAGCTTTCTGTTCAGATCCTCATCGGATGATTTGCAATAATCATTATATTCCTTTAATGCTTTATCAATATCGCTGTTGATATTCTTTTCTTCCTGAGCCAACTCCGCAAATTTACCAAGCATTTCACTAATCAAATCAGCCATAAACTCAATTCTCCTTATTTTTTATCCGCAGACACACTACGGCTTATATTGATTATACAATAAAATTTCCTCTGTGTCAATATCTTTTATCAATTTTGTACAATTTTTGAACAAATTATATCCATTTGGCGAAGATAGGGAGCAAATGTGGTTTGCTTCATTGTTACTGCTGAAATTCATTAACGCTATTACTTTTCCGCTCTAATGTTTTCTGATCTTTGAGTTGTTCCACGGTCAACGCCTCTCCTAGGATTGCCTTTTCAAAGCACGGCTTTGAAAAGGCAATGCGGGGAAAACTCTTGTTTTCCCCGCACCCTTTAGCGCCTGCTAACGCGTTATTGAGGGAAAACTTTTTTGAAAAAAAGTTTTCCCTCAAGCTCCCTTTCAAAAAACTTTCGTGCGCCCGCCTGTTTTGTGGTTTTTATTTTAAACGTTGTCTACCGCTCAAAACTTATTCTAGCCTCTTGCTTCTAGCCTCTAGGAGAAAATCCTGCACAACAGCTCATAAATTGCAAACTTTACCTTTACCTTCTGCGGCTTTCCGAAGGTTTCAAGTATCTGCGACGAATTGTCGTCCGTTGCCGTGTCGGTCTCTGCGTCGGGCTTTTCGCTCACCGCGGGAATACAAAGCTGTGGGAAAATAACACACCACCAGTTTTCCCCCTCTCCGCTCCCCAGCGTTACCCTAAGCGCCTTATAATCCCCCGCGGGCAGTATAAGCCTGTCATACTCCCGCGTCGTAAAATACATCGACACAAGCTCCGCCTTTGTCCCATAATCAAACCCGCGCTCCGCTAAAAACTCCGTGCTTTTGCGTTCAATTTCGGGCAGCAGCTCTGCGGCTCTTTCCTCCGCCTGTTCAAGGTCCTTGCACTCGCCAAGCTCCCTTCCGAACTCATCGAGCAGATAATCCCTAAGCTCTGTCTTTACCTTCTGGTCTTCTGCGGAGTTTGAATTTGCGGGAATATGAAGCCTCAATACTTCGCCGCTCACTTGTTCACATTCCTCGCTGAAAACAATAAACGCTCCCGATATTGTACAGAAAATTGCCCCCAGCAAAAGCAGTATTGCATATAAATTATTTTTCATAATGTCATTTCCCCCTGATGAATTTCTTACAAATATTTTTGACAATTGTCCAAATTTTAAACAAGTTTTACAAAAAACACTTGAAAATTATATCTAATTAAGTTATAATATAAAGTAGTCTTATTATAATCTTTATCTAAAAGGAGAATTACTATGCCTTTAGAAGAAGCAACAAGGGAACGGTCTTTCCCGCTTCATAAAATGATCGAAGAATTTAAGCTCGAAACTCTCTATATGCCCGAGGGCGGCGAAAACTCGCTTATTTCAAACAACGACACAAACCGTCCCGGACTTCAGTTCGCCGGATTTTACGAGTATTTCGACAACACCCGTATACAGGTTATGGGCAAAATGGAAACGGCTTATCTTTCGGGACTTGACCCCGAAATGCGCAGAAAGCGAATTGCCGATCTTTTGAGCTATCATTTTCCCGCGCTTGTAATTACAAGAAAGCAGGATGTTTTTCCCGAAATGCTGGAGCTTGCGCCAAACTATAATATCCCCATTTTCAGAACCGAAGAAAACACCTCCGTTTTCATTTCAAAGCTTATGGCTTTTCTGAGCTTACAGCTTGCTCCGAGGATAACCCGCCACGGCGTTCTTATAGAGATATACGGCGAGGGCGTATTGATACTCGGCGACAGCGGAGTAGGAAAAAGCGAAACGGCTATTGAGCTTGTAAAGCGCGGTCACAGGCTTATAGCAGATGACGCGGTAGAGATACTAAAAGCCTCGAACATAACGCTCGTCGGTTCTTCTCCCGATAATATCCGTCATTTTCTGGAGCTTCGCGGCATAGGTATAATAAATGCCAGACAGCTTTTCGGAATAGGCGCGGTAAAGATGTCCGAAAAGATAGATATGGTCGTAGAAATGGAACTCTGGAATCCCGAAAAGACCTATGACAGAATGGGCGTTGATACGCACTATATGACAATTCTCGGAGTAAAAGTGCCGCTGCTTAACATTCCCGTAAAGCCCGGGCGTAATCTTGCGGTAATACTCGAAGTTGCGGCAATGAACAATCGTCAGAAGAAAATGGGCTATAACGCCGCAAAGGATCTTTTAAGACAGCTCGGCATTGACTCCGACAGCGAGGATATAATGAGCGATCTGAATATCTGAAATAAAATGTGAAAAGGTGGTAATGTAATATGTACAATATAGGTATTGACCTTGGGGGAACAAATATAAAGGTCGGACTTGTAAATGAAAATTATGAGATAATCGAAAAAGCTACCGCGAAAACGGATCTCCCCAGACCCGCCGAGGAAATATGCAACTCGATAGTTTCTCTTATATGGAAAGTGCTTACAAGCGCAAAGGTAGCGTTAAACGAAGTAAACGCCATAGGCATAGGAACTCCCGGCGTTGCCGACAGAAACAGCGGAATTGTTCTGTATTCCTGCAACCTCGATTTCCATAACACCAACCTTCGTTCTTTCATTGAAAAGAAGCTTGAAAAGCCCGTTTATGTCGAAAACGACGCAAACGCGGCGGCGTTCGGCGAGGTGCTTGCGGGAGCGGGAAAAGGCTTTAGCGACGTCGTTGTTGTAACACTCGGCACGGGCGTAGGCGGCGGCATAATAATCGGCGGAAAGATCTACACGGGCTTTAATTTCTGCGGAGCGGAGCTCGGTCACACCGTTATACAATACGGCGGCAGGCAGTGCGGGTGCGGAAGAAAGGGCTGTTTTGAGGCATATTCTTCTGCTACTGCGCTTATAAATATGACAAAAGAGGCTATGGAAGAAAACAAGGACTCGAAGATGTGGGAGCTTTGCGGCGGGAATATTGACAATGTAGACGGAAAGACCGCCTTTGACGGACTTAGAGCGGGCGACAAAGCCGCAAAGGGCGTTGTGGATATGTACATAGAATACTTAGGCTGCGGGCTTACGAATATTGTAAACACCTTCCAGCCCGAAATGCTGCTTATAGGCGGCGGCATTTGCAAAGAAGGCGAACTTCTGACAAAGCCGCTTTCGGAGATAATAAAGCGCGACAGCTATTGTATAGACGCAGAGAAAACCACAAAGCTCGATATATGCAGGCTGGGAAATGACGCGGGCATAATAGGAGCTGCGTACTTGTATACTATCGCAGAATGATTTCCGACGATTAGAAAAAACGGGGCGGGCATTGTCCCGCCCTTCTCAGGCTGTCGATAAAGCCCCATCTGCGTCGTCATCGGCAATGCAACAGCCACAAAGGCTAGTTGCATTACCGTTTCCTAGCATCTGGGGCTTTCTCAACAGCCTGAAAATTAAAATAGGAGTTTAGTGAGCGAATGGACTATTCATTGATAGAAGCGCTGTGTGTTAAATACTCGGCAGTGTTTGAATATAACGCTTCTTTAGAACAATATTGCTCGATGAAAGTCGGCGGAAAATGCGATATACTCGTAAAGCCGAACAGCGAGCAGGTTGTTTTAGAGCTTATCGGCATATGCAGGGAAAACGATATTCCGTTTTTTATCTTGGGAAAAGGAACGAACGTTCTCTTTAAAGGCTTTCGCGGCGCGGTTATCCTTATCGGGAGCGATATGGGAAAGATAACGGTAGACGGCGAAACAATAACAGCGGGCGCGGGAGCTTCGCTGAACGCCGTTTGCAGAGCCGCTCTCGAAAACTCTCTTTCGGGCGCGGAAAATCTCTACGGTATCCCCGGCTCTGTCGGCGGCGCGCTGTATATGAACGCGGGAGCATTCGGAAGCGAAATAAAGGACATTGTCATTTCCGCAAGGTGTATAGACGAAAACGGGAATATTGTCGTGGTAAACGCCGAGGATATGGACTTAAGCTACCGTCACAGCGTTTTCAGCGAGAACAAGCGGATAATACTGTCCGCCGTATTCGGCTTTAAGAGCGGAGACAAGGCTGCAATAAAAGCGCGAATGGACGAGGTAATGAAAAAACGAAAGGACAAACAGCCGCTCGAATATCCCTCCTGCGGAAGCACCTTCAAGCGCCCCACAAACGGCTTTGCCGCAGCGCTTATTGAAGAATGCGGGCTTAAAGGATTTCAGATAGGCGGAGCGCAGGTGAGCGAAAAGCACAGCGGTTTTGTCATAAACAAGGGCGGCGCAAGCTATGACGATATAATCGGGATAGTTGAACATATAAAAAATACCGTCCAAAAAGAAAAGGGCGTAGAGCTCGAATGTGAAATGATAATCGTAGACAAATGAACAGGAGCTGATTTAAGTGACTTTTTTGATAGTAACGGGGCTTTCGGGTTCGGGAAAATCCTCCTGCATAAAGGTTTTGGAGGACATAGGATTTTTCTGTATAGACAATATGCCCCCACAGCTTATACCGCATTTTGCGGAGCTTTGCGCAAGGTCGGGCGAAGAGGACGAAAAGCTCGAAAAGGTTGCCATTGTTACGGACATACGCGGGGGAACGATGTTTCTGAGGCTTTCGGAAAATATCTCAAAGCTAAGGAGCATTGACGGCGCGGAAGTAAAGATATTATACCTCGACTGCGCCAAAGACGTGCTTATGAAGCGCTATAGCGAAACAAGGAGAAAACACCCCCTCGACGAAGCATCGGGCGGCAATCTCTCAAACGCCATAGACGCCGAGAACACGCTTTTGGCAGACATACGCGCAAACTCCGATTATATCATAGACAGCTCGCTTCTAACCGCGCGGCAATTGCAGGAGCAGGTCGCGGGGCTTTTCCTGGACAAGCCGTCCGACAGAATGATAATAAACTGTATGAGCTTCGGATTTATGTACGGCGTGCCCGGAGAAGCGGATCTTGTGTTTGACGTGAGATGTCTGCCGAACCCGTTTTATATTCCCGAGCTTAAAAAGCTCACGGGAACGGACGCGAAAGTGCGCGACTATGTTATGAGCTTTCCGCAGTCCGAGGCGCTCGAAAAGAAGCTCTACGACCTTGTGGACTTTCTAGCTCCGCTCTATGTCGGAGAGGGAAAAAGCAGGCTCGTAGTTGCTTTCGGCTGTACGGGCGGCAGACACAGGAGCGTTACGTTTGCCGAGCGCGCCGCCAAGCATTTTGAAGAACAGGGCTTTCGCGTAAGGTTAAGTCACCGCGATAAGGATAAATAGGGCTGATAGAGGTAAAAGATAAGAGGTTAGAGCTTAAGCCGAAAGGCTGTTCTTTCATTATACACCGCTGAATAGCTTTAACGCTCTTGCTTTCTCGCTCCAAGGTTTTTTCATACTAAATATTTTCCCCCGCTCAAAACAACTTTGTAGGATTGCCTTTTCAAAGCACGGCTTTGAAAAGGCAATGCGGGGAAAACCCCTTCTAGAGGTTAGAGATTAGAGGTAAGAGGTAAGAATTTCGGGGAGCTTTTGGGGTTTAAGTTTATTGATTATTACAAGGAAGAAGCTAGAAGCTAGAATTTGTTTCGAGCGGTAAACAACTTTTCCTTTTAAACTCTAGCCTCTAGCTTCTTTCTCTGATAGCCAAATAACTTTCTTTTCCAAACCACCTTTAATTTCTTACCTCTTACATCTTACCTCTAACCTCTAACAGGGCAAATGAGCGTTATTGAGAAAAATAGCGTTAGAATAGAACCGCTAATTGTTTTTAAACAATCTAGTTAGGAGCTGATAAAAGTGTCGTTTTCGTCCGAAATAAAACAGGAGCTTTGCAGGATAAAGGATCTTTCCGCAGACGAAGCCTCCGCTATGCTCTACGGAATGTTTTTCGCGGGAAAGACCACAGGAAAAAAACAAGTGATACAAACCGAAAATCTGAATCTTATAACCGCCGCGCGTGCGCTGAGCGAAACGGTTTTCCCCGACGCCAAGCATGAAACAAAGCGGCTTGTAAAAAGCGGAAGTTCCCTTTATACCTTTGAGATAAAGCCGAGCAGTGTTCTTTCGGAAAAGTTCGGAGACCCTTACCGCATTAACAGCAATATCGTTTCGGGAAACGACCAAAGCGGCGGCGCATTTCTGCGCGGCATTTTTATGATCTGCGGTTATGTCACCGACCCGAAAAAGGAATATCATCTCGAAATTGTCCTTTCGGATAATATGAAAGCGGAGCTGCTCTTAGATTTCATAAGCGAACACGGCATGACGATAAAGTCCACAATGCGTCAGAAGAATATGGTCTTATATGCAAAGACCAGCGGAGTTATAGAAGATTTTCTCACATATATAGGAGCGGGCAGCCATTCGCTCGAAATAATGCGCGTGAAAATAGAAAAGGACCTCAGAAACCGCGCGAACCGCTCCGTAAACTGCGACAGCGCGAATTTGGACAAAACAGTCGCGGCAAGCGAAAAGAGCCGCCGCGATATTGAGTTTATCCTTGAAACGGTCGGAGAAGGCGAGCTTTCTCCCGAGCTGCGCGAAACAGCGAGGCTGAGGCTCGAAAACCCCGAAAGCTCGCTTTCGGAGCTTTGCCGTATGTTTAATGAGCCCATAAGCCGAAGCGGTCTTGACCACCGCCTTAAAAAGCTTTCCAAAATAGCCGAAGAGCTTAGGAACAGCGGGCTTTAAAGTATTGCGCCGATTTACGATATTCCGAAATAAAAACACTGAAACGTTCGATGATCTCTTTTTCGTCGGGCGTTTTTTCTCCCGACAAAAGGCGCTTAAGGCAGATCTCTGCCGCCGCCATGGATATCCCGCAAAGGCGCGAAATTTCTTCCGCGTGCTTTATCCCGCACTCCCGCAGAACGCATATCGGCGCTAAAAGCTCCGCCGCGAACCTGTCCGCCTCGCGCTCGCTTTCGTGAGAACTTTCGCGCAAAAGGTGTCCTAAAACGCAATGCCCTATCTCATGCGCAATGGTAAATCTTCTTCTGCGCTCTCCGCAGGAACATTCGTTTATGGCTATGACAAATCGTCCGTCCTCGCAGAACGAAAAACCCAGACGGCTCTTTGTATAAAGCCCGACCGTTGAAATGTCATAAACTTCGGTCATTGTTCTATAGCTGACGAGCTTTATCCCGACGCGCCTTGCGGCTTCTTCGGGACTAATAGGTAGCGAACGAATGTCCGCTTTTTCGTAGACTTCTTTAATTGTCATTTTCTGTCACCGCTTATAATCTTTCGCGTCGAAAATGCTCTTTGAGGAGCGTTTTTTGAGGGCAATATCCGAATCGCCGTTTCTTGCGGCGATTTTTATTGTCCTTAAAAGTTCAACCTGCGTGCATTCGTCTACTTTGCGTTTTCCAATTTCATCGAGAGAAGCGTAGAGCCGCAGATGTTCATAATCATTATGAGAATAACAGTCCTCGCCCAAAAGTTCGTTCGGCGTACAGCAAAGCGCCCCGAACAGCTTTTCAAGCACGCTCTCCTTCGGAAAGCTCACGCCCTGTTCATAATTCCCGACTGCCGCGGGAGTAACGCCAATTTTTTCCGCAAGCTGCGCCTGGGTAAGCCCCGCAATTGTCCTTAAGTCCTTAATTCGTTTTCCGATGAACATTTCTTTTCCCCCTTATAACCGTATTTGTCATTCAGCTTTTTCAGCGCGGACTTTCTGTAATAATAGACCTGCCGCTCGCAAAAGAACATTTTGTCGGCAATTTTGTTCCAGTCCTCGCCGAGAATGTAATACCTGTAGATGACCGTTCTCTCATAGCCGTTGAGCGCGCTCAATATGCACAGCGCCTTTCGCTTTATATCAACGGCTCTGTCAATTTCTCTGTTCAGGTCGGTTTCTAGCATAGCAAGCTTTGTGGCGATCTGCTCGGCATATCTTTGGCTTTTGCCCGATGTTCGCATTATACGGTGGAGCCGCTCTATATGTTCAATTTCCGCCTGAACGCAAAGCTCCGCCTCTCGTGCTTTCATCAATAATTCAAGACAATCCATAATCATCACTTCTTTCATATTTTGTTCTTATATGAACAATTATACACAATTCTCTTGTAGTTGTCAAGATGGTTTTTCATAAAATTTTATTTTATGAACAAAATTCTTCTGTAGCTAGAGGCAAGAGGCTAGAGTTTAAATTCCAGCCTCTAGCCTCTTAATTTCCAGCTTCTGAAAGCGTAGGGCGCTGCGCGCCCCGCGCCCTGCCTTGCGGGGACTCCGTCCCCGCAACCCCTGTTGGCAGTGTACTCATTGTTAGCCTTTGGTTAATAACCATACAACGCTGATTGGGCTTTATATTCAAGCTGAGGTGTCCGCTTCGCGAACAGTATTTAAATTGTATTAAGTCAATAGGCGCACGAGCATAATTTTTACGGTAGCGCTCCAAAACGTTTCAGCCCGATAACGATCTAAATCCTACCCGCCGTAAGGCGGGTACCTTTGCTGTACACTGAATACTGTACCCTGTACATTGTCAACTGCCGACAGGCGCAACTTCCCCAATAGTTTGCTATACAACATGTGTATTATGCGACAGCTGTAAAGCATTTCCTTTGTGCAAAATGACGAATAAAATATGTTGAAATTATCCTAAGTACAAATATTTTTGCAAATATATTGAAATTTCAGCTAAAATCGTGTATAATAGATTTTAGTATAAATTTTATTCCGATATGGAACGAAAGGGGCACGAACAAAATGAAATCTCCCATGACAAAGGAGGAGCTGTTAAAACAGCTCACAGCTATTCTCGAATATGATTACAGAACCGACGCGAAAGAAGCGAATGTTACGCAGATCTACCGCGCGCTTTCTACAATTGTGGTAAATTTCATGAAGGAAAAACGCCACAATTTTATGCATGAAAACAACTCTAAAGGCAGAAAACAGGTATACTACCTCTCTATGGAGTTCCTTATGGGACGCTCTCTCAAAACTTCGCTCTATAACCTCGGTATGCAGGACGAAGCTAAAGCGGCTCTCGAAGAACTCGGCATAAAGATCGACAGAGTTTATGAAGAAGAACCCGACGCGGGTCTCGGAAACGGCGGTCTGGGAAGACTTGCCGCATGCTATATGGACGGTCTGGCGACCTGCGATTATCCCGCGACAGGTTATTCTATCCGCTATGAATACGGAATTTTCAAGCAGAAGGTCGTAGACGGCTGGCAGACGGAACTTCCCGATAACTGGCTCCCCGGCGGAAGCGCATGGCTAGTGCCCGTGCCCGACCAGGCGGTAGAAGTTCGCTTTGACGGACAGATAGAAGAGCGCTGGGACAACGGCTATCACCAGCTCCAGCACGTAAACTACAGCAGCGTAAACGCCGTTCCTTATGATATGTACGTTTCGGGCTATGACAGCAAGGGCGTTTCAAAACTGCGCCTCTGGAGCGCGGAGGCTATGTCCTTCGATATGAACGCGTTCAATACGGGCGATTATACAAAAGCTCTCGGCGCAAATAATATCGCTCATTCAATTTCAAAAGTTCTTTATCCTAATGATAACCATGCAGAAGGAAAAGCTCTCCGTTTAAGACAGCAGTACTTTATGTGCGCGGCTTCCGTAGGCGATATAGTTATGCGCCATATGAGAGTTTACGGGAACATGGACAATTTCCATGAAAAAGTCGCTATCCACATAAACGACACCCACCCCACTCTCGCTATCCCCGAGCTTATGAGAATACTCCTCGACGAGTGCGGATACGGCTGGGATAAGGCATGGCATATCGTAACAAATACGTTTGCTTATACAAACCACACCGTTATGGCTGAGGCTCTCGAAAAATGGGATCAGAGCCTTGTGGAAAAGATACTTCCGAGAATTTACCAGATAATCTGCGAGATAAACCGCCGCTATTATGAGGACATTATGAACCGCACGGGCGGCGACGCCGACAAAGCGGGCAAGATGTGCATTATGAAAGACGGCAAGATCCACATGGCAAATCTCTGCGTTGCGGCTTCGCACAGCGTAAACGGCGTTTCAAAGCTCCACAGCCAGATAATAAAGGACGACGTTTTCCGCCTTCAGGCGCTCGACAAGCCCTTCCAGTTCAAAAATGTCACAAACGGCATTGCATACCGCCGCTGGCTTCTCCAGAGCAACAAGGGGCTTACAGACCTGCTCTCCGAGTGTATAGGCGAGGGCTTTAAAAAGGACGCTTCCGAGCTTATAAAGTTCCAGGTGTTCGCAAACGATAAGTCCGTCCTTGAAAAGCTCGGTCAGATAAAGCGCAAGAACAAGGAAACGTTCGCAGAGTATGTCGAAAAGACCACGGGCGAAAAACTCAACCTCGACAGCATTTTTGATGTTCAGGTAAAGCGCCTGCATGAATACAAGCGCCAGCAGCTCAACGCCATGAACATCATCGCGGATTACAACTATTTAAAGCAGAACCCCAACGCTCCGTTTGTTCCGAAGACTTATATCTTCGCTTCAAAGGCGGCTCCGGGCTATTATATCGCAAAGCAGATAATAAAGCTCATCTGGTGCATAGGCGAGGAAATAAAGCACGATCCCGCTATCAGAGAAAAGCTGAAGGTAATATTCCTCGAGGATTACAGAGTTACGCTTTCTGAGATTCTTATGCCTGCCGCTGAAATTTCAGAGCAGATCTCCCTTGCGGGAACAGAGGCTTCGGGTACGGGCAATATGAAGCTTATGCTCAACGGCGCGCTCACGCTCGGAACTTATGACGGCGCAAACGTTGAAATTCACGAGGCAGTAGGCACTGACAACATCTTTATCTTCGGCATGAGAACTCACGAGGTAAACGAGCTTCGTATGCGCGGATATAACCCGCAGGGCTATATCGACAGCAATCCCGTTATCAAGAACGTTATCGACAGAATGTACAACGGCATAAACGGCGCGAAATTCGACGAGCTTGCAAACTCGATAAAGAACAAAGACTTCTATATGGCTCTTGCGGACTTTGACAGCTATCGCGGAACTCAGTCTTATATAAGCGAGGTCTACAAGAACGCTAACGACTGGAACAGAAAGTCGCTGTTCAATATCGCGGGCGCAGGAAGATTTTCGGCAGACCGCGCAGTACAGGATTACGCGCGCGATATCTGGAACCTCAAATAAATTTTAATTATCCACCGATAAATATTCTCCCCCTGAAAAATGGGGGAGAAAAATATTATAAAAAGGAGGCTGTTTTATGAAGTTGGCAGAAGCGCTTAATTTAAGAGCGGACGTTGCAAAGAGAATTGCACAGCTCAACACAAGGCTGCAGAACAATGCTCTTGTCCAAGAGGGCGAAAAGCCCGCTGAAGATCCCGAAGAACTGCTTAAAGAGCTGAACGAGCTTATTATTCAGCAAGAAGAACTTATCGGGCGTATAAATCTGACAAACGCCAAGACCGTTTCCGACGGGAAAACCCTAACCGAGCTTATAGCGCATAAGGACACCGTGAGGACTAAAATCGACGTTATGCGTACATTCCTTGACGCGGCTTCAAGAACATACACCCGCGGGCTTCGCTCGGAGATAAAGATATTAAGCACGGTGAATGTCGCACAGCTAAGAAAGCAAGTTGACGCGCTGGAAAAGGATTTCCGCGAAACAGACGTTAAAATACAGGCTCTTAACTGGAACACCGATTTAATTTAAGCAAACGTAATTTAATACTTTGGAGTACGGCTTTTAAACGGGCGAGCGCTGAACTCATTCGGAAGAGATTTTCCGAAACATTGGTTGCGCTTCGGGGCAGGCGCGGGGTTCAATTCCCCTGTTTATTGTTATGCCTTTTTTTTACAAGCGCATTTTTATCGGTTATTTTTACTGCCGCAGTGCTGACGTTTAACAAGCCGCAGGGCGGGCTTGGGGGAATTGACAGTATACAGTATACATTGTACAGTAGTCAGTAATAGTAAAAACGTTTTAGGTTGTAATTAAGTTTTTTAAACTGAAACGGGTATTGATTTTGTTTAATTGCATTTAACGCAGTTGACATTGCAAATACAATGTATATCAATTATTGTCAAATATAAAGTAATTTTCAGGGAGAATTTTTTTATGGGTATGCCGATTTTTGACTGCTTTGATACGAGCTATAAACACCCTTTCGGGGCAATAAGGCGCGGACAGCCGTCAATGTTCAATATCAGACTTCCGAAAAGCTATCAGGTTTCGGGGCTTACGCTCGTTATGTTCCGTCCGGGCTATAAAGAGCGTTTTATTCAGCTGGAACTTCAGGACGAAAGCGGAGACGACAACATCTTCTCCGCAGTCTTTACGCCGAATAACCTCGGCATACACCACTATTATTTCACTGGAGTTATCGACGGCAGACGCCGCTATATAAAGCGCACAGGCGCGCACCTCGGAGTATTCGAGGGAGAGGAGCTTTTCCAGCTCACCGTCTTTGACGAGAATATGTATACGCCTGCGTTTATAAGGGGAGGGATAATGTACCAGATATTTCCCGACAGATTTTATAAGAGCGGAAAGAAACACGAAAACGTTCCGTCCGACCGCATACTGCGCGACGACTGGTCGGGAACGCCGTATTACCGCCCCGATGAAAAGGGCGTTGTCAGAAACAACGATTTCTTCGGCGGCGATCTGCAAGGAATTATCGAAAAGCTCCCTTACATCAAATCGCTCGGAGTTACTATCATCTACTTAAACCCCATATTTGAAAGCCACGAAAACCACCGCTATTCAACGGCGAATTATGAGAAAATAGATCCCCTTCTCGGAACGGAAGAGGACTTCAAAGAGCTTTGCCAAAAGGCGAACGAAATGGGGATAGAAATTATTCTCGACGGCGTTTTCTCGCATACGGGCGCGGATTCTGTTTATTTCAACAAGTTCGGGCGCTATGGCGACAACACGGGCGCATACCGCGACAGAAACAGCCCTTATTACCCTTGGTACAGCTTTACGGGCTATCCCGATAAATATGAGAGCTGGTGGGGAATTACTACTCTCCCGAACGTAAACGAAAACAACGAAGCTTATACAAACTATATCTGCGGTGACGACGGCATTTTACAAAAATGGATAAAGCTCGGCGCAAAGGGTTGGAGGCTCGACGTTGCAGACGAACTGCCCGACGAATTTCTTGACAATGTAAACAAAGCCGTAAAAAAGCTCGGAAACGACAAGATAGTCTACGGCGAAGTCTGGGAGGACGCTTCAAATAAAGAAAGCTACGGCATACGCAGGCGCTATCTTATCGGCGGACAGCTTGACAGCGTTATGAACTATCCGTTTAAAGAAGCCATACTTAACTATGTTAAATACGCAAACGCTCAGGCGTTTACCGATTCGATAATGACAATTTTAGAGCATTATCCTAAGCCTGCCGTTGATATGCTTATGAATTTTATTTCAACGCACGACACCGAGCGCGCTCTGACACGGCTTGGCGGCGAGGATGTCGGCTGGCACGACAAAGACTGGCAGTGCGAGCGGTATTTAAGCCCTGCCGAAAGCACCTACGGAATTTCGCTTATGCGGTGTGCAATGGTGCTGCAGTTTTTCCTGCCGGGCATTCCGTGCATTTATTACGGCGACGAAGTGGGAATGGAAGGCTACCGCGACCCGTTCAACAGGCGTTGTTTCCCGTGGGGGAATGAAAATCTTGAATTGTTGAACTTTGTCAAAGTGCTTGCGCGCATACGCAGAGGAACGCACGCTTTCGACCAAGGGGCGCTTAGGTTCTTAGAAGTTGACGACAAGGTCTGCGTATTTGCGAGGTTTGACAGGATAACGCGCGATGGGGCGATAATCTGCCTGAACAAATCCACACAAACGCATACCTTTAAACTTAATGATGAAAAGACGGATATGTTTTTTGATTTAAAGCTGGCGCATTGCCGCTATCCCGACGACGCGAACGACCCCGAACAAGGAATAGTGAGGGTATCGCCGTTTGACTTCGCGGTGTTCTATTGTAAAGTTTAAAAGAGGCTAGAGGCTAGAAGTAAGAGGCTAGAATAAGTTTTGAGCGGCAGACCACTTTTCGATTTTCAAGCGCAAAACGGGCGGGCGCACGAAAGTTTTTTGAAAAGGGATTCCAAAGGGGAAAAATTTTTTACAAAAAATTTTTCCCCTTTGGTCGCGGCGTAAGCCGCGAAATATCGCCAAATAGCGCTAAAGGGTTTGGGGAAAACAAGAGTTTTCCCCAATTTCCCGTTTCAAATGCAAGCATTTGAAACGGGAAACC
>CANQFZ010000039.1 GCA_947600065.1 uncultured Clostridia bacterium
GGAAAACTTTTTTGAAAAAAAGTTTTCCCTCAAGCTCCCTTTCAAAAAACTTTCGTGCGCCGCCCGTTAGGTGGCTTGGATATTAAACGTTGTTCGCCGCTCAGAACAAATTCTAACCTCTAACTTCTAACCTCTAACCTCTAAAAGGGCACATAAAAGTTTTGGAAAGAGGGTTCAAGGGGGACCCTTTTTCAAAAGGGTCCCCCTTGTAAATCTCATTTGTTCTTCTTATATATCGCCAGCAGACCTTTGAAAATCAGCTCATCGTCAAGTACAAAGTCCGCTTTGCAGAGCGGTTTTATCACGCTCGAAAAGCCGCCTGTTGCGACTACGGTGCATTTTTCCCCGAGCTCCTTTTCAAAGCTCTCGACCATGCCGTCTATCATAAACGCGTTTCCGTAGAGCAGCCCCGACCGCATACAATCCGTCGTGTTCTTTCCGATAACGTGAGGTATCGGCTCGCTTGAAACACTTATCAGCGGCAGAGCGGCGGTCTTGTCCGCGAGCGCCTCGGCGGAAATTTTTACCCCGGGAGCTATTATTCCTCCGACAAACGCCCCGCTCCTGTCAACGGCAAGAACTTTCGTAGCCGTTCCCATATCAATAACTATCGCAGGCAACGGGTAGTTTTCCTTTGCCCCTACCGCGACAGCCGCCAAATCCGCGCCCAGCGACGCAGGCTCGTCGATTTTTATGTTAAGCCCCGTCTTTAATCCCGGTCCCACCGTCAGCACCTTACACCCGCATATCTTCTCAACAGCGGGCTTTATCTGTACAGTCACGGGCGGCACTACCGACGACAGCGCCGCGCCCGAAATTTCCTCCGCTTTTATCCCGTAAAGTTTAAGAATATCCGCCAGAAGTATGGCGTATTCGTCTTCCATTCGCAAACGGTCGGTCGCTATCCTCGACTGAAATTTCGGCTCGTCGTTTTCGTCGAACCCACAGAACACAATGTTTGTGTTTCCAACGTCAATTGTCAGTATCATATCATGTTACCTCGATTTTTCAATACTATTCTGTTTTTTATTGATTATATCATTTTTACAATTGCATTGTCAAGGCGTTTTTTTAAAATTTCATTATTATTTTGAAAAACCTCTTGACAAAAGAATATAATTAAGGTATAATAATTAAATGCCGACACCTTTTATAGTAGATGTAAAAGCAAAAAAATGGTAATTCCGTCAAATTGACGATAATAATTAAATGCCTATATAAGTGAGGAGGAAAATGAAATGAAAAGAACATACCAGCCCAAAAAGCTCCAGAGAAAGCATGAACACGGCTTTATGAAGAGAATGGCTACAAAGAACGGAAGAAAAGTTCTTTCGCGCCGCCGTGCAAAAGGCAGAAAAAGATTAAGCCACTAATTTAATTGATGCACGAGCTTAAAAAAAGATACGTTGTTATCAAAAGCGCCCGCGATTTCAGCTTTTTGTTCAAGAAAGGCGAAAGCGTCGTGACCTACGGGTTTGTTTGCTATATCCGTCCGAGAAGGGCGGGGAAGAACAGGCTCGGTATCGTCACGGGAAAAAAGGTTGGAAACGCGGTCAAGAGAAATCGGGCGAGGCGGATAATCAGAGAAGCATTCCGCCTTTTAGACCCGATAATTCGTGAAAGCACCCAAAGGCGTTTCGATTTCGTTTTTGTGGCAAGGTCGAAGACCCCGTCGCTAGGATCGGGGCAACTGTTGGGGCTTATGAAAAAGAATGTTTTGCCGAAAACGCTGCAACTATAATGAAGTATATTCTTTTGGGAATTATAAAGCTGTACAGGCTGACGCTTTCAAAGATCCTGCCGCCGTGCTGCCGCTTTTATCCGACTTGTTCCGAATACGGGCTTATTGCCGTTCGGCGGTTCGGTGCGGTAAAGGGCGGTTATTTGACATTATGGAGAATTTTGAGGTGCAATCCCTTTGGAAAGTGCGGCTATGATCCCGTGCCGAAAAAATTTACCCTTAGACCCGAAAAATACACCGTGGCATCTCGCGGCTGGGACGACTGGGAACAACTGTATTCGGATATGATCTCAAATGACGGTTCGGGAATTTGAACTGTCATTATGGCAAACGTTTTGTAAAAATGTGGAACGCCTTGAAAGGACGTGGACGTTATTCAATTTTTGTATAGTATTATAGGCACGCCGCTGGGATATGTGCTGTATTTTATCTACCATTTTATTACAAAGAACGTAGGTCTGGACATAATCCTCTTTACGTTCATCATAAAGGGCGCAATGATACCCCTTTATATCAAACAGCAGAAATCCATGGCGGTTTCGGCGGCTTTTGCCCCGAAGATAAAAGAAATCCAGACAAAATACGCCAATAATACCGAAAGACAACAGCAGGAGCTTATGAAGCTCCAACAGCAGGGCTACAAGCCGACTGCGGGTTGTCTGCCGATGATTTTGTCATTTGTGATACTTTTCGGAGTTATCGACGTTGTTTACAAGCCGCTTACGCATATTGTCCATGCAACGAGCGAAGAAATAAACGCGTTTGTTGAAGAATCGTACAATGTCGAAATGTCGTCGGCGTTTGCGGAGGAATGTGCAAAGACAGACGCGGAAATATCGGAGCTTGACGAAAACGCACTCAAAAAGCACAACAACATCGTAAACGACGCAAAGAAGATACTTGCATTCTACAATGAAAACTGCCTCAAAGACGGCGAAGAGCCCAAGACCTTTGAGGATATGCAGAAGCTCGACACAGACACCGTAAAGATGTTCAAGACGGCTATTCATGATATAATCGCGAAAGAATATGCCGCAAACAACAGCAATACCGCTCTTGCCAACGCCGATATCTATAGGATAACCGACGACGAGCGCGCCGAAATGGACAAACTTCCCGACGCGGAAAAAGAAGCATACAGGCTCGAACATTCTTTCAGCGACGAAACGATAAACATGTTCAATACTATCCAGATGCATTACGGGTACTATAGAGCCCAGGGTACGGATGCGGTATTGTTTGTGTCTACATCTTCTCTCCAGAAAGAGCTTTATTCTCTCGAATGTTTCGGAACAACAAGCGACAAGTTCACCTACAGGAGCGCCTATAGCGACGCGGCTGTACGTCCCGAAGCAAGGGCGAATTATGACGAGCTTTATGACAATCTGAACTTTGTGGGTATTCCGCTCGGACGCGTACCGTCAGAGCATTTCGGTTTCCCGATAATACTTGTTCCGATAATTTCGTTTATACTTTCACTTCTTCAGACGTTCATCTCAAACTACAATATGAAGAAGAACAATCCCGAAGCGGCGCAGATGGGCGGTTCGATGAAGATAATGATGTATATCATGCCGTTCGTATCGCTGTGGATTGCGTTTACGGTTCCTGCGGGAGCAGGTTTCTACTGGGCGGTAAGCTATTTGTTCGGAATATTGCAAACTCTTGTGCTTGACAAGCTCTACAATCCCAGAAAACTGAGAGAGATCGCGGCGGCGGAGCTTGCGGCAAAAGATAAGCTGATAAAAGTAAAAGACAAGGAAAAGCGCATATCGAGAGAAGAAGCGATCTCACAAAAAGAAGAGAACCGCAGAAAGCTTGCTGAGGCGAGAAAAGCGGACGCTCTCAAATACGGTGAGGAATATAAAGAAGACGATGATGACGACGATATCTGACAGTAATTGTCGGGTTATTTGGTCGCGAGGTTATCCGAAAGGGGTAGAAAGTTAGAAGATGGAAAAAGAATTTACAGCTAAGACCATAGAGGAAGTAAAAAAACTCGCTGCAAAAGAATTTGGCGTGAGCGAGGACGATATTGATTTCGACATTCTTGAACAGCCCCGCAAGACGCTTTTCGGGGGCATGAAAGGCGAGTTTCGCGTAAACGCCGTATACGAGCCTGCGGAAGAAAAAGAGCGCATTTACGAGGCGGACGAGGAAGACCTCAGAGAAGATGAGGAGTATGAAAAAGCCGAAAGCGCTGACGAATCCGAGGACGAGCAGGAAGAAACTCTCCCCGACGATTTCGATGTAAATAAGAGCATAAAGGTCAGAACGGCAATAGAGTATCTGACGGTGGTTATGAAAGCTCTCGGAATGGACGGCTTTACCATAACGCCCGAAAAGCGCGGAGGAATGGTAGTGCTTGATATAAGCGGAGAGAAGCTCGGCATAATTATCGGAAAGCGCGGAGAAACGCTTGACAGCCTCCAGTATCTGACGATACTTGCGAGCAACCGCTCGGAGGAAAGTTTCTGCAGGATATCGCTTGACTGCAACGGCTATCGCGAAAAGCGCCGCGAGGCGCTTATAGCCCTTGCAAAGAAAACCTCGGCAAAGGTCATAAAGCAGGGCAGAAAGATAGCGCTTGAACCGATGAACCCCTATGAGCGCAGGATAATCCACAGCTGCGTTGCGGAGATAGAGGGCGTGTCGAGCCGTTCGACGGGCAGCGAGCCTTATAGAAAGGTAGTAATCTACGCCGACAGACCGAAGTATGACAATCGCAGACGTAACGACGGCAGAAAGCGCAATTATCGCCGTTCGGAGAATTATTCGGGCGGATATGACCGTAAGCGCACGGATACTGTCGAAGAAAGCGGAGTTGAGTTTTCAAAGGAAACGGTAGACGCAGAGAAGAATGCGACGCTTTATGGGAAGATAGAGCTTTAAAGAACAAAGAACGCAAGGGGGAAAACTTTTGAAAAAGGTTTTCCCCTTTAGAGGTTAGAGGTAAGAGGTAAGAAGTTGTTTTGAGCGGCGAACAACGTTTTATTTCCAAAACACCAAATGAGCGGCGCACGAAAGTTTTTTGAAAAGGGAGTCCAGAGGGGAAAAATTTTTTTCAAAAAATTTTTCCCCTCTGGTAGGGGTGCGGGGACGGAGTCCCCGCAAACGCTTCAAAAGCGCATCAGGTTAAATGCCTACGGCATTGAACCTGGGGTGCGGGGAAAACAAGAGTTTTCCCCGCATTGCCGTTTTAAAAACCATGTTTTTAAAACGGCAATCCTAAAAGGGGGTTTGAGCGGGGAAGTACATTCAGTAAGAAAAAACATTAAAGCGGGAAATTAAATTCCCTAAGGTTTTTCAAAAGTGATAAATGGGCGCGTTCCTACACCCCCAAACAACAAATAAACCGCGGAATAATTAAACTTTAATATAATATAGATTCCGCTGTATGTCTATGCATACAGCGGAATTTTTTGTTTTATTATGCTAAATGAAGTACGTTGAAAAGCAACACCCAGCTCATTCCGTAATAAGTTACGACCGCGACAAGGTCGTTTATCGTAGTTATCAGCGGTCCCGAGGCAACGGCGGGATCTACCTTTATTTTCTTGAAAAACAAAGGAATAAGCGTTCCGACTGTTCCCGATATCATCATTGCAAGCAACAGCGAAACTCCGATACACCCCGACACCGAAAAGCTGAACAGCATCTCCTTTTGCTTAAAGATCATAATGTAAAGACCTATCAGCAAAAATGATATGACCCCAAGTATAAGACCGTTTGCCAGACCTACTTTCATCTCTTTGACAACAAGACGGAGTTTCTGACTGCCCGTGAGGTTTTCGTCCATAAGTACCCTTATAGTGACCGCAAGCGACTGCGTTCCGACGTTTCCCGCCATATCCAGTATCAGTGACTGAAACGCCATTATTATCGTAAGCTGAGCAACGATTTTTTCAAAAACGCCTACAACTCCCGAAACCAACATACCGAGTGCCAACAGTATAAGAAGCCACGGCATACGTTTTTTCATGCTGTCTTTAAGAGGCTCTTTAAGATCTTCTTCTGCGGTAAGACCTGCAAGCATTGCATAATCCTCGCCCATTTCATCGTCAACGACTTCGATAATATTTGCGGCGGTTATTACGCCAAGCAGGCGGTTGGAATTATCAAGTACGGGGATATTGTCTTCCGAATAATCTTTCAGCTTTTCTATACAATCCGCTGTCATTTCGTGTGCATATACATACGGAAACGATGTTTGTATCAGATCGTCAAGAGGAATGTCTGCGTCGGCTGTAATAAGGTCTTTCAGAGCAATTGCTCCCGAATATTCGTTTTGCTCGTCAACGGCAAAAATAGCCGATATGTTATCGTTTTGTTTTGCCTGCGAGATAAGTTCTTTCATTGCCTGTTTAACGGATAAACTTTCCTGTATGGAAATGTAGTTTACCGTCATACGCGATCCGATCTCATCGTCGTCAAACGCCGAAATAAGCTGTATTTCCTGTCTGGTTTCATTTGGAAGCAATTCAATAAGAGCCGCGCGTTTTTCCTTTTCAATTTTGCGCAGAATTTCGGCGGCTGTGTCGGTTTCAAGTTCGGCAATGACCTCGGCGGCTTTCTGCATATCCATTTCATTAAGGTAAATACTCGCTTCGTCAAAATATTCAAAAATTTCCGCAAGCATAGCCGTTTGACATATTCGGTATATTTTTTTCCGCTCTTGAACATCGAGCTTCTCCATAGCCTCGGCAATATCGTTTGCGTGGTAATCTTCAAGTTTTGCAGACATAGCTTTCGGAGAATATTTTCCTCGTATTATTTCAAGTATTTCGCCTTCATAATCGGGCTTCTCGATTGCTTCATCCGTATCGGCGGTATCGTTTATTTTTTGTGTTTAAAATAACGGACAGACAAAAATCGGGCAATGTTATATAATTACACAGCAAGACAGCGCAGTCCGCCATGTAGTTAAATTCAGCCGTTTTCGTCCGCTCGTGCCTTGACTGTCGCCGCTTGACATAAAGTGATCTCACCTCACAAATCGCATTATTAAGCACATTATAGCATAAATTCCTTTTTGTGTCAATCACTTTTACAATAATGTTTTGTCACAGAAAATACGTTGTAGTTGTACTTGATTTTTTTCAGTCAATATGATATAATAAAATTGTATAATTATAAGTTGATGTTTAGTGATTCAGAATTAAAGAATATCGGATATAAGGGGAAGATAAAATGAGAACAGTCGCAATTGTCGGGAGACCGAATGTCGGAAAATCCACGTTGTTTAATAAACTTGTCGGTCAGAGACTGTCAATAGTCGACGACACGCCCGGAGTTACGAGAGACAGGATATACAGCCGATGCGAGTGGCTCGGAAGGGAATTTATGCTCGTTGATACGGGAGGAATCGAGCCGAAAACAGACGATGTCATTCTTGCGCAGATGAGAGAGCAGGCTATGCTCGCGGTAGAGAGCGCGGACGTTATTATATTCGTGGCCGACCTTACGGCGGGAGTTACCGCAAACGACAGCGACGTTGCGCAAATGCTCTTAAAAAGCGGAAAGCCTATTGTCCTTGCGGTAAATAAAGACGACAGCATTGGAGAGCCGCCGCCCGAGTTTTACGAGTTCTATAACTTAGGACTGGGCGAGCCTATCGCCGTTTCAGCCGTACACGGACACGGCACGGGCGACCTGCTCGAAGCGGTGTTTGAGGTGCTGCCGCCCGACGAGCCCGAGCCTTATGACGAAGACGTGATAAAAGTTGCGGTAATAGGAAAGCCGAATGTCGGGAAAAGCTCGCTTATAAACAAAATAACGGGCGAGGAGCGTTCTATAGTTTCGGATATCGCGGGCACAACGCGCGACGCTATAGACAGCGAAGTGACGCGCGGCGAGGACAGGTTCGTTTTTATCGACACCGCGGGAATGAGAAGAAAAGCGAAGATAGTCGAAAATATCGAGCATTTCAGCATACTGCGCGCGCTTATGGCTATAGACAGAGCGGACGTCTGCGTGGTGATGATCGACGCGACAGAGGGCTTTACCGAGCAGGACAGCAAGGTCGCGGGATACGCCCACGACAAGGGAAAAGCCTGCGTTATTGCCGTAAACAAATGGGACGCCGTTGAAAACAAAACGGGCTCTACAATGCGAGAGTTTGAAAAGAAGCTCGAAGTTGACTTTTCGTTTATGAGCTACGCGCCGTTTGTGTTTATTTCGGCAAAGAACGGATCAAGGATAGACAAGCTTTTTGAGCTTATAAAAGAAGTGCATGAACAGCACTCAATGAGAATATCCACGGGCGTTTTAAACGATATGTTAAGCTATGCGACCTCGCGCGTACAGCCCCCGTCGGACAAGGGAAAACGCCTGAAGCTCTACTATATGACCCAGGCTTCGTCAAACCCGCCGAATTTCGTCGTTTTCTGCAACAGCAAGGAGCTGTTTCATTATTCCTATCAGCGGTATATTGAAAATCAGATACGCGAAGCCTTCGGTCTGGATAAAACTCCGATAAAGCTCACGGTCAGAGAAAGAGGAGAATAAAGCATTGAAGAAGATAATCAGCGCATACCGCGCCTATAATATGAAAAAATGGCTGAGGACGTTTTTAGCGGTCGGAGTGCCTTTGTTTGCGGCAATAACGGTATTTTTTATACTTGACCTCACGGGCTCTCCGATATTCGGCGGCGTTATGTGGACTGTGCTTTTCATAGCGCTTTATGTCGTGTTTGCGGCGGTTGTGATAAAAACTCTCATAACCGCCCAAAAGACAAGCCCCGCGCGGCTTGAACGCCATTTGTATGCTATAAGTGAAAAAGAGCGCAATGCTATATTCAGTGAATTTGACGAAACAAAGTCTGAAAACGGAAGATTTTTCCTGTCGGAGTTTCTGCTTTTGTTTACGGACGGCGGCGGTATAATCAGATATGCAAAGATAGGCGAGGTGTCCGTTATAGGAAAAGCTATCTGGCTCTCGTCGGGTAAAAAGCAGGTCATGCTCAAAGCCAAAACAAACGAAGAAGCGCTTTCGGTTGCCGAAAAGATAAAGGAAAAAATACCCGATGACATTGTGGTTGAAGATGAAGAAGCGGAGCTTGAAGAAGAGCTTGACGAAGAGCAGATAAAAGCTCAGGAAACCGACCAAAGGATCTTAAAGGACATTGTCGGTATTTCCGAAAACGCGGAAGAACCCGAAAGTGAACATAAAGGCGAAGAATAAAAAACGTAAAGGGAAGAAAAAATGATCTGGATCTGTTATATAGTTATGCTCGCCGTACCTTATCTTCTGAGCGGCATAAACACCTCTATAATCGTTGCGAAGATAAAGACGGGAAAGGATATCCGCACTATGGGCAGCGGAAACGCGGGACTTACAAACACCCTTCGCGTTCTGGGAAAAGGCGCGGCGGGAATTGTCCTGCTGGGAGACGTGACAAAAGCGGCGGTGGCGGTCGTTATAGTAAGGCTGGTGTTCTTGTTTGTCGGAGGGATAGACACGACCGACCATGCGCTTGGAATGACATGGGTAGAAAATTTCGCTGTGTTTATGGCGATAGTCGGGCATTGTTTTCCGTTGTATTTCGGCTTTAAGGGCGGAAAGGGCGTTTTGGCGTCTATCTCGGCAATTTTCGTTTACGACTGGCGAATGGCGTGCATACTGCTCGGGATTTTCATTGTCATTGTCGCGATAACGAAATATGTTTCTCTGGGAAGTTGTATAGCGTCGTCGTGTTATTTCATTATTTCGTTCATCTTCGGTTTTCTTATTGACCACGACCCCGCGTTTATTATCAACACAATTATAGGAGCATTCTGCGGAGGACTTATCGTCTTCAGACATCACGAGAATATCAAACGTTTATTGAGCCATACGGAGAAAAAACTGGGAGAGAAATCTAAATAGTATACAGTGTATGCATTATCCGCCTTCGTCGGAAAACGCTGTGTACAGCAAAGGTATCCGCTTCGCGGATAATATTCAGATTGTTTTTTAGTCGATAGGCACACGAGCCCATACTTATGGTTGTATTCAAAACGTTTCAGTTTGATAACAATCAAATAATATCCGCGAAGCGGACACCATAACTGACTACTGTACACTGTACCCTGTATACTGTTAGCACGGGTAGAGTACTTTTAAAATAAAAAACAAAACAGGGGTGGATAAACATGGCAAGAATAGCGATCCTCGGCTGCGGCTATGGCACGGCTCTGGGAGTATTGTACACAAAATACGGTCATAATGTGACGACCTGGACAAAGTTTGAAGCCGAAGCCGAACAGCTCCGCACCGAAAGGGAGCATAAAAGACTTCTGCCGGGGGTTAAACTTCCCGACGCGCTCGGCGTGACTTCAGACCCGACAATAGTAAAAGGCGCGGATATAGTCGTAGTATGTATACCGTCGGCATTCTACCGCGAAGCGATAAGGGCGGTAAAGGATTATATAGACCCGCAGACGGTCGTAGTAAACGCGAGCAAGGGCTTAGAAGAAAGCACGGGAAAACGGCTCTCGGAGCTTTTGAAAGAAGAACTTCCCAACAACAGAATTGCCGTTATAACAGGACCTTGCCACGCAGAGGAAATAGCGAGGTTTGTTCCGACGACCGAGGTCTGCGCGGCTTATGACGACGACACCGCCGAGTATATCCAGCAGACCCTCTCAAACGAATGTTACAGGATATACACAAACGACGACGTGTGCGGGTGCGAGCTTGGCGGAGTGCTTAAAAATCCTATCGCCCTCGGCTGTGGAATAGCGCGGGGAATGGGTCTTGGCGACAACACCGTCGCGGCTCTTATGACGCGCGGAATGACCGAGATAACGCGCCTCGGAGTAGCGCTCGGAGCAAACTGGAAAACCTTTACGGGAATGGCGGGAATTGGCGATCTTATAGTGACCTGCACTTCTCTCCATTCGCGCAATTTCCGCGCGGGAAACCTTATTGGAAAAGGCGTCCCCGCCGCAGAAGCAGTGGCGCAGGTCGGCACCGTCGAGGGATATACAAACGCCCGCACGGCTTTTCGACTTGCAAAGGCAAACGGCGTAGATGTGCCGATTATTGAGCAGATAGTAAAAATATGCTTTGAGGGGAGCGACCCGCAAAAGAGCATATCCGTTCTTATGAACCGCGAGAGCAAGCACGAGCGCGAGCAATACTGGACGGACTAAATGCAGTCTGTATATAGATCCTATTCAGCGTTGTAATGTAATTCACTAAATGCATACAGTGCGTACCCTGTCAACAGGGGTCGCGGGGACTCAGTCCCCGCAATGCGGAGCGCGGGGCGAGTAAACGTTATTGAGGAAAATTGCGTTTGAAAAGAACAACCTTTTGGAAATTACTGCATACTGTACCCTGTACCCTGTCAACTGACAACAGGGTGAGATAACGTTATTGATAAAGATTACTTTTGAAAAGAACTTTTATACAAGCTGCGTTTTTGAGTTTTGTCAAATTGTATTTCGAGGTGAATGTTTATGCGCGAAAAAGCGCCCGCTACAATAAACGAGCAGATAAGGATATTAAAACAGCGCGGCTGTATCTTTGAGGACGAAGTAAAAGCGCGAGAAGTATTAAAGCATATAAACTACTACCGCCTTTCAAACTATTTCGAGCCTTTTTCCGTTAGCAAGCATAAGTATGAAGAAGGCACTTCTTTCAATAAAATAATGCGCGTTTATGAAATGGACAGAAAGCTTCGCAGCATACTTATGGCGGCTCTCGAAGAATTTGAGATATCGCTGAGAGCGGTCGTTTCAAACTATCATGCGCTCAAATACGGCGCGCTCGGATATTTAAACGGCGGGAGTTTCGGCATTCAGCACAACCACCAGTCGTTTCTCGCTAGGATAAACCACCTTATAGAATCAAGCTCCGACCGCGATTTCGTAAAGCACTATAACACGAAATACGGCGGGAAGTTCCCGCTCTGGGTAATGGTAGAGCTGTTTTCGTTCGGGCAGCTTGCGTTTTTCTACAAGGAAATGCAAAACGCCGACAAAAAAGCCATAGCCACGGGATATTACGGCTGTTCACCTTCCGAGCTTGATAACTGGGTTTTCTGCATGAATGAACTTAGAAATTACTGTGCGCATTATAACAGGCTCTATGCGAGCAGATTTCCCGTAGATCCCAAAACTCCCCGAGATTTCCCCATAGAGCTTGAGCCCGATCTTTTCGGGTACATAATTATTTTAAAGCACTGTTTTTACAACAAAGAGCATTGGAACGAGCGCGTTGTAAAGCCCGTTTCAAGGCTTATAAACAAAAGCGTCGACGATATAAGGCTTTCGGATATGGGATTCCCGAGTAACTGGGAAAATTTGATAACATTTGTAGAAGTATGATTGACAATACATAAGGCGGTTATGTTATGTCCGATGAATTTAAAAAGTTTATAAATACAGGCGGGAAAAGTATCGAGGAAATAAGAAAGCAGATATCAAGAATGCTTTCGAAAACCGTCGAAGAAGTTTCGCGCGATATAGAAAGAGAAGCTAAAAAAGAATTAAAAAAGGAAATAAAAAATACCGTCCGTGACGCTGTAAAAAACGTTTCGGAAAAAATCGGCGTGCCTAAGACTTATCCCCAAAAAGAACGAATAGTTATTTTAAACGACAACGACATAGCCTACCCGCCCGAAAGAGTAGAGGAAAACCTTTCCCCGCATGATATGATGATAAACGACATCATTCTCGAAATGAGAATGAAAAAGCAGACCCCGTATAACGGTCGCGTTGTACAGCGCTGTTCGGAGATTACTTTTATCATGCAGGGCGAATATGTGGCGGACGTTGAGGACGATTTTTCGCGAAAAGCATTTTTCGGAATGCCTACGCCCATGTATGCCGCTATGTCAAATTCTCAGCTTAGAACTTATTTTACATGGCGAACGGACGTAAGGCGCGGCGTTTATAATGATATTGACAGGGCATATGTGCTCTTATATATTTTCGAGCTTATGAATAAGATCGGAGTTCATTCTTCAAACGAGGCTTTTTCAAAGCTGGTTGGGCTTTGGGATAATATGAAGGACAAGGCAACGTATCTAAATAACTTTTTTCCGAGGCTTCTAAAAGATTTTTACGCTTATAACAATGTCTCGGTCGAGTTTCCCGAAAGCCTTTGCATGAGCGAAGAAAACACTCAGAAAAAAGCCGCCGTCGGTATCTCAACAGGTGATTATAAAAACAAACTGGAGTTTCTTTCGGGCAATTCCGCCTATAACATAAAACAAAGCGTATTCTGGTCGGAAAATACCGCGCCGCTTATTGACGGTGCTTTAGAAGAAGTTCTAAAAGAGCTTTATGTTTATTTTTCCGCTAGGGGAATAGCTTTAGACAGCCTTCTTGTCGGGCAGATGAAAAAAGACCATGCCTGGCGGCAGTTTGCGGGAGCATTGGTCGACCTTGACAGAATGGACGGTTTTCGCGAAATAAGGATAAGCCCCGAAGAATGTTATTGCATAAAGCGCGGAGAGCCTACCCACGAAGAATTTTCTTTCCAGCCGCAAAGAGGCATAATAGGCTTTATACTGAAAAGCATTGAAGCGCGGCTCCGCATAAGGACAGGCTTCGGCAGAAAAATTTCCGTCAATACTTCTATGCTCGCAAACGACGTTAAAAACCGCCCGAAAGCCGAAGCTGCGGTGTTGGACGAGGAATTTAAGAAAGCAATTGAAAGAGCCGTCGACAGCTTCTGCGACAAGAACATGATATTCCCGAAGAAAAAGAAAGCAAACAGCTTTGAGGAAGAAGATGTCTATGTCGCGCCGAAAGTTGAAATTGACGTTTCAAAGCTTTCCGACATTCGAAAAAAGGCAGATGAAATAGCAGAAAAGCTTATCACCGAAGAAGAAACCGAGCTTTATAAAGAGCAGACTGAAGATGAAGGCATTGACATAAGCGACATAGAGGACAGAACAACGCAAATTTCCGACGATGAATTTTCCGAAAGGATTTCGGATTATACGGCATTGGCAGAAGAAAAAACAGGCTGGGAGGGTCTTTCACAAAGGCTTTCGGACGTAGAGCGCGGATTGCTTCTTATTATGTATGATGAAGGAAATGTTGCGGGATACTGCCGCGGAGAAGGCGTGTTTTTTGAAACGCTTTCGGAAAGTATAAACAGCTATGCGCTGGAATATATCGGGGATATTATAATAGAAGACGGAAGGATCATTCCCGATTATATGACAGATGTTGAAATGATCTTAAAAGATAAATAGCAAAACCTGACGGGGTATTAAATGAAACGTATTATTAAATTAACATTCTTTATTGTTTTCGCGGCATTTTCGGTGCTGTTTGCGGCGGGCGCTTATGCAGAAGAAGCGTTGCCCGAAGAACCGCAAATTGACGAGAACGGTTATGTAAAAGTGACGGAAGAAACCATACCCGAAGAAAACGTAAACTACTACATAGATGACACGGTAAAGATATATGGCGGGATAATGTTCCCAGAAAACACTGTGCTTCTTATTAAAAGGGGCGCGGAGCTTCAGATATACGCGGGCGGCACGGCGGATATAAGAGGAACTCTCGTCATTGAGCAGGGCGCGAGGGCTACCGTTTCGGGAACATTTCTGGCAAGAGACAGCTCAAAGGTAGAATGTAACGGAGAATTTGCCGCGACAAAAAGCTCGGATATGCATATAGCGGGGGAATTTATAAACGGCGAGACTTCTGTAGTTGCGTTCAGCGGAAAACTCAGCCTTTATAACAGCGGAGTTTATGAAAACAAAGGCGCTACGTCCTTTGCAAAAAGCGCGGACGCTATGCTTTCGGGGAATTATGTCGTCCCCGAAAGCGGAAGGCTTTTTATAAGGGGCAGCGTAAGTACAACGCTAAATTCCCAAATTTCCGCAGACGGATATGTTTATCTTTCGGGAAGGCTCTATAACACGGGAACAGTGAGCTTCGGAAAGAAAGCGGTCAATGTATTTAAAGACGGGCAGTTTGTCCTTGCGAAAAGCGGCAGAGTTCTGGATGAAAGAACCGAGGAAAAAAGCGAGAGCAACGAAACGAGCGGCGATAAAAAAATGCTCCGCGGCATAGATGTTTCGTATTATCAGGGAACGGTAGACTGGAAAAAGGTAAAAGCGGCGGGGATAGACTTTGCGATTTTGAGGTCGTCGGTCGGCGATTATTACACCGACGAAACGTTTGATTATAACATAACAGAAGCGCAGCGCGCGGGAATAAAGGTCGGAGTTTATCACTACCTGCGCGCGAACAGTGCGGAAAGCGCAAGAGCAGAGGCAAAATATTTTCTGGATATAGTAAAGCAGTATAAGCCCGATTTCCCTTTAGTTGTGGACATTGAGGACAGCCGCCAGCAAAAACTCGGCATTGAGGAGCTGACGCTTATTGCGGACATATTCTGCGAAGAAGTGAAGAAAGCGGGATATGAGCCTATGATCTATTCGAGCGCGTCTTGGCTCAATAATAAATTAGACACAAAAAAGCTCTCCGATTATGAGATATGGGTCGCTCACTGGGGAACACTAAAGCCCGCATATAACGGAAGTTACGGCGTGTGGCAGTATTCCTGCAAGGGCAGAGTTTCGGGAATAAGCGGAGCGGTAGATTTGAACATAGCATATATAGATTATTCAAAATGAAAAAAGGGAAACCCTCAGACTGTAGATAAAGTCCCAGATACTAGGAAGCAGTGCTGCGGCTAGGCTTTGTGCCTGCCGCAGTACTGCTGACAACGTAGATGGGGCTTTATCGACAGCCTGCTATTAAACAGGATTTCCCTTGCGCTTGTTATTCGGTAATTACAGAAATGGGGTCGACCCATTCTCCGTTCTTCTTTACTCCCAGGTGAAGATGAGGCTGCTGGAGAATTTCGGACTGGTTGGTGTCGGAGGTCTTGCCGATTATTTCGCCTTGGGCTACCTTTGCTCCCGCTTTAACGGAAAGCTCCTTTGCAAGTCCGCAATAGTGCACTTCAAGCCCGTTTTCCTGCTCAATAATAACATAGATACCCATCAGCGCGTCGTCGCGTATCTCTTTTACAACGCCGTCGGACATAGACTTAACGTCCGTTCCCAAATCGCAGAGAATATCGCACCCGTCGTGAGTTTTCCAAACGCCGAGCGTCGGAGATTTTACAAGTTCGCCGTTGCTGAAAGCGATATCAATATCGCCCTCAACAGGCATTATGTTGCCTTTTACCGTATTTATAGGCTTATTTGCGGGTTCGGTGTTGTCGGTGGAATTGTCGTCCTTTGGAACATTAGGAACAACATTCTGAACTGGAACGTCGTTCTTTGAGCTTTGCGAGCTTTGGCTTGCTACGCCTAAAATGTTTGGGTCGTTGTTTGTCGGTACGAGGTTTTTCATGGCTATGCTGTAAGCCGCGATAACCGCCGCACATACCGCCATTGAGCCTGCCGCTGTGAGCGCCGCGAGCCACTTTGTTTTACGATTGTCGGTCTGTCTTCTATTCTTCATAAATTCTTTCCTTCCTTTTCGGTTGATTGCGGTTTGCTTGAACCTGTTTGTAGTTTTGCCTGTTTTTAGCTTATTATGCAAAATTTTCTCGACAAGTTTTTTGCGGGGATTATTGTTGACAACAGTCTGTAAAAATCTCTTTTCAAACCCTACGTTAAATTCAGCAAACAACCTTTCGCCTTAAACTCTTACATCTTACCTCAGCTTTTAGAAGTAAGAAATAAGAAGTAAGAGGTAAGAATTTCGGTCAAAGCAAGGTTTGAAAAGAAAAACAACCTTTAGACTTTAACTCTTACATCTTACCTCAGCTTTTAGAAGTAAGAAAAAAGAAGTAAGAGGTAAGAATTTCGGTCAAAGCAAGGTTTGAAAAGAAAAACAACCTTTAGACTTTAACTCTTACATCTTACCTCTAACCTCTTACCTCTAAAAGGGCAGGGGGGATAGGGCGAGATAACGTTATTTAAAGGAATAGCATTTGAAAAGAACAACCTTTCCGCTCCTACTGCATACTGTACACCGTTAGGTTTTTACAAGCTGTATTGATAATTTAACACTTGAAAGGAAACAACTTATGTCCTTTTTTATAGATGAAATAAAAGATTGCCTGTGGGATTATCTTAAATGCACAAATAAAAAAATAGTGCTATACGGAATGGGCGACGGCGCGGAAAAAGTAAAAGCCGTGCTTGATAAAAATAATATTCAAGCAGACGGTATAATGGCAAGCGACGAGTTTGTAAGAGGGCAGAACTTTCTGGGCTATAGGGTGAAAAAGCTGTCCGAGACAGAAAACGAGCTTAAGGATTTTATCGTGCTTGTTTGCTTTGGAACGCAGCTGCCCGAGGTTATGGAGCATATTCGCGAAATATCGGAAAAGCACGAGCTATATGCGCCGAACGTTCCCGTTGTGGGAGAGGGAGTTTTCGATTTGGCATTTGCAAAGCAACACCGCGACGAGCTTAAAGCGGCATACTCGCTTCTCGCAGACGAGCAGTCGAAAAAGGTCTTTGAAAACATTATCCGCTATAAACTGAGCGGTAGGATAGATTATCTTTTCAATGCACAGACAAGCCCGCGGGAAATCTACAGCTTTTTAAAGCTCGGCGACAATGAAACATTTGTGGATCTGGGAGCGTATAACGGCGATACTGCGGCGGAGTTTATAAAAGAAACGGGCGGGCGTTTTGAAAAAATCTATGCTGCCGAGCCCGACAGCAGGAATTTCCGAAAGCTCTGCGAAAGGCTTTGCGATGAAAAGCGGATAGAAGCGTTTAACTGCGGAGCATGGAGCGAGGACACGACGCTGTTTTTCTCCTCGGATAAAGGCAGAGGCAGCCGCGCGGAGCAAAAAGCCATCGGCACGAGAGAAGTAAAGATGATGAAGGTCGATTCAATGCTTAGAGGCAAGCCCGCGAGCTTTATAAAAATGGACGTAGAAGGCGCGGAAGAACAAGCCATACTCGGCGCGAAAAACACGATAATAAACTTCTCTCCGAAGCTCAACATCGCCCTCTACCACAGAAACGAGGATATGTACAAGCTTCCGCTGCTCATAAACTCGCTGAACAGCGGCTATAGGTTTTATATTCGCCACTTCCCCTATATTCCCGACTGGGAGGCGTGCCTGTTTGCTGTTCCGACGCTCTAGTTTTCGGAAACTTATTTGACACTCGGGGCAGACAATAGAGGAAACGCAGGCAGTATACAGTGTACATTGTACAGTGTACAGTATAGGTGTCCGCCTTGCGGCGGACGATATTAGATTGTTTTCAGCCGAACACCACACGAGCCTGCCTTTACGGTTTTGTCCAAAACGTTTCAGTCCGATAACAATCTAAATAATGTCCGCGAAGCGGACACCATAACTGACTACTGTCCACTGTCCACTGTATACTGCGTCCCTGAAGGGGAATGCTCTCGATTTAACTAGACCTCTTTATGCGTCTACTTCACGTTCTTTTGACTCCACAGCACTGCGGCGCGCTTTCCCTCGTCCTGCTTGAATATCGCAGGGTATGTGCTCGGGTAGCGGTCTCATAGATACTTCCTAAGGTTTTCGCAATAGTCGCGCTCGCGCTCCAAAAGCCGTTCGGCGCTTTCGCGGATCTGCTGTTCTGCGCCGTGAGAGCGGTTTACGGCGTGCTGAATGTCGATTATTCCCATAGAAGTCCCGTTGAACATTATTTTCGCAATATTCGAGCCGCTTTGGTTGTTCATGGTTTTCATCGCAATCCCCATTTTCGACATCGCCTTTCCGAAAGGGGAGACCTGCTCGGGAGAAGCGCCGCGCTTTAACAGCTCGCTCTTTGCGTTTTTCGCAACGTTTTTATAGCGCGTCTGCTCTTGCTGTATCTCGCGGAAAAGGTCGTTGTTCTTGCAGACTTTGAGAACATCATTAGAAGCCTCGTATGCCATTTCGGCGTTGCGGTAGACGGCGTTTAAGATCTCGGCACTCTGGCGGTTTTTGAAATTCGGCATAATTTTTTACCTCACCTTTTTTGTTTTTAGTATTCTTTGCAATAATCGTTGAAATATTTCTGTCAATAAAAGGAAATTTAGGCTGTAGTCAGTTGACAGTGTACGCATTATCCGCCTTAGGCGGATAACGCTGTGTACAGTAGTCAGTAATTGCCGAAAAGCAATTGCCCGCCCGCGCCCTCACAAATTCCCAACCAACTCACCCGCTTGATTTGCGCACTTTCTGCCTTTGGGGGCGAGCGCGCGTTTAAGGGAAACGGAGCGAGCGCCCACTTTCCCTCAAGAACTAACCTCTAAAAGAGCGGGGCGCGGGGCGCGCCAGCGCCCCGCACTCTCCCCCTTCCCCCTCGGGGAAGGGGGAAGGGGGTTGGGGCGAGTGAGCGTTATTTAGGGAAATTACGTTTGAGAAAAACAACTTTTATACAAGTGGAGCGGATTTGCTTTCCCGTTCTATTGTAAATCCATATTTTAGGTGGCTTTACGCCCAACACCTGTTTTAGGATTGCCGTTTCAAAGCACGGCTTTGAAACGGCAATGCGGGGAAAACTCTTGTTTTCCCCGCACCCTTT
>CANQFZ010000040.1 GCA_947600065.1 uncultured Clostridia bacterium
TTCTTCATTTTGACACACTCCTTATTTTTATTATATCATTCACTGTTCCGTGTGTCAACTTTTATTATACAACTTTCTTTTCCTCCTTTTCATCGTCTTGCCGAGTCCATCTTTATTATAACTCTTGTGCATTCTTTATTGCAACACTTTGTACCTATAATTATATGCTTTGTGCAGAGGTTATTGCAACACTTTTCTGCTTTGTGTTGCATTTACTTTTGCATTTGACGCTCTAGCCTCTATTTCCGAATTTTTATATTGACTATCTCCGAATAAAGTGTTATAATGAAATTTATAAGAATATAATAACGGTGAAACCACTAGGGGGAAATATATATGTGCGGAATTGTGGGTTATCTGGGAAAACGCGACTGTACCGAGGTCCTTATGGACGGTCTTGAAAAACTTGAATACAGAGGATATGACAGCGCGGGCATTGCGGTATTTGAAAACGGCAGCATTAAAACAGTTAAAACTCGCGGCAAGCTTAGCTGTATGCGCGAAAAACTTTCCAAAGAAGGCAGCCCGAAGGGCACCTGCGGGATAGGTCATACCCGCTGGGCAACTCACGGCGAGCCTTCGGACATAAACTCTCACCCTCATTCAAACGGAAGAGTAACTATCGTCCATAACGGTATTATTGAAAACTATACGGAATTAAAATCATTCCTCACGGAAAAGGGATATACTTTCGTAAGCCAGACCGACAGCGAGGTCGCGGCTTGTTTGCTCGACTATTATTATTCCGAGCGCAACCCGCTTAAAGCTATAACCGAAACAATGAAAGAGCTTGAAGGAAGTTTCGCGCTCGGAATTTTGTTCAGGGATTTTCCCGACAGGGTGTATGCCGTCAGAAAGCAAAGTCCGCTTATTGTCGGCGAGGGCGAGGGAGAATATTTTATCGCGAGCGATATTCCCGCATTTTTAAAATATACGAAGAATTATGTTCTGCTTGATGATAATGAGATAGTGTGCATGAAAGCAAGCGGAACGAGCTATTTCGACGTTCACGGGATACCGATAAAAAAGGAAAAACAGGTTGCCGAATGGGACGTTGAACAGGCGCAAAAACGCGGCTTCCCGCATTTTATGCTGAAAGAAATTCACGAACAGCCCGACGTTGTAAATAAAACTCTCGAAGATATAGTAAAGGACGGAGTGCCCGATTTTTCAGAGCAAGGTATTTCCGACGAGCTTTTAAAAAATGTCGGGAGAGTGTTTATAGTTGCCTGCGGAACGGCAATGCATGCGGGAATTATCGCAAAGTATGCGATAGAAAAGCTTGCGCGTGTTCCCGTTACTGTCGAGGTCGCGAGCGAGTTTCGATATATGGAACCTATCGTTGATAAGAACGATCTGGTAATACTTATCTCCCAAAGCGGAGAAACCGCCGATACAAAAGCGGGGCTTGAGCTTGCAAAGGAAAAAGGAGCAAAAACGCTTGCGGTCGTAAATGTCAAATATTCGGCAATTGCGCGCGCGGCGGATATGTGCATACATACCCTTGCAGGTCCCGAGATAGCCGTAGCAAGCACCAAGGCATATATGGTACAGATAACCGTAATGTATCTTTTGGCGTTCAGGTTCGCTTTTGCGAGGGAAAAAATATCGCTCGAGGAACTGAAAAAGCTGACGGAAGAACTAATGATCTCGCCAAAAGCAATTTCCGACGTTATAGAGCGCAAGGGCGAATGTCAGTTTATAGCGTCGCGGCTCGTAAACGTTGAAAAGCTGTTTTTTATCGGGCGCGGATTTGACTATGCGCTGTCGCTCGAGGGCTCGCTGAAGCTGAAGGAAATAACCTATATCCACAGCGAGGCTTATGCCGCGGGCGAGCTTAAACACGGAACGATCTCGCTTATTGAAGACAATATCCCCGTTATAACCGTTGCGACTCAGCAAAACATTCTTGCCAAAACAATAAGCAACATGGAAGAAGTAAAGGCGCGCGGCGCGTATATTATCGCGCTTTGCAGAAAGGGAACGGAGTTTTCGGAGAACACTGTAGATCTTCGGTTTGACATTGACACAAAGCTCCCCGATATGCTTGTGCCGCTGCCGACGGTGTGTGCGCTTCAGCTTATCGCATATTATACAAGCGTACTTCGCGGAAACGACCCCGACAAGCCCCGAAACCTCGCAAAATCGGTAACGACGGAGTGACTTGTAAAATGGGCGGAAGCTCACTCCGACAATGACGGTCCTTTTCCTATTGAAAAACAAGCAATATAAAATAAGCCCCCGACAGCTCGGGGGTCACTTTTTTGCTTCAACACAAAAACAGGCGCTGTCTGAGAGCATTATGCCCCGTCAGCGCCTTTAATAATGCTGTTGATTTTATCAGCAGTCCGAAGCTCCGTACATTTCGCGGTATTCTTTCATTTTCGGAACAAACTCACGCCCTGCGACAACGCCGTTTTCAAGAGCTTCTATAATGTCGTTTATGTTTACAATCGAGAAAACCTTAACGCCAAACTCGTCATAAGCTTCTCTTACAGCCGACTTTTCGGACTCAAGAGCCTTTTCCATACGGTCTACGGTTATTATCATGCCCTCGATATCTATGTTTGCCGCGCCCTTTATCTTCGGCAAAACCTCGCGCAGAGCCTTTCCCGACGTCATAACGTCTTCAATTATAACGACCTTGTCGCCGGCGGAAAGTTCTTTTCCTACAAACATTCCGCCCTCGCCGTGGTCTTTAATTTCTTTTCTGTCAAAGCAATAATTAACGTCCATACCGTATTTGTTGTAAAGCGCAGTGCAGGCAGCGACCGAAAGCGGTATGCCCTTGTATGCGGGACCAAACAGAACATCGGGCTTTAGATCGTGTTCTTTTATACATTCGGCATAATATTCGCCCAGACGCGCAAGCTGCATTCCCGTTTTATAGTTTCCGCAGTTTATAAAATAAGGAGCTTTTCTTCCGCTTTTAAGCGTAAAGTCTCCAAAACGAAGCACCCCGCTGTCCGCCATAAATTTTATAAAACTTTCTTTATAGTTCATGTTCATTTACTCCTTTACGTTGTCTGTCGATAAATTTCAAAGTCTGTGTTTCTATACAGTTTGTTTATTTAATTTTATTTTACCCTGTACAGCAATTTCATTATACCATTCTGTGGTGTCATTTTCAATAGTTTTTATACGCTTTTTTCTAAAAGTGTTGAAAAAATTTTTCAAAATATATGAAAAAATTCAATTGTACACTTGACATTTCGTTTAATTTGTTGTACAATAAAAACAGACTGTTTGCAATCAAACATATTGCGGACTGTCCCTGACGTTTATGACGCTTTGTTTATTATAACGTTATGGCGGCTGAATGTATGATTTACGGAGTTATCTCCTTATTTACTACATTTCTATTCTTTTTAAGCGGCGAGTTTGATGATCGGCTAATCAGCTGATCGGCTGAGCCGTTCAAATATTGGACTTTTCAAAAGGCGCAACTTAAATGCCGAAAATCAAACGGCATAAAATCGGGTCGTTGTATAAGCGTATAATTGCAAGATCAAAAAGCATTGGTACAAAAGTGCAATTACCCAAAATGGATTTGTCGAAAAGAAATATAAACTGTAAAGATCTCGGGCGGTTTAGAAAGCCCGAATGTAGCGCCGACAAATTTTCCGAATATATATTTGCCTTTTGAACGGGACTAAAAACAAAATAGATTTTGAGTGGAGGTATCGCAAAAGCTATTGTCATTTTTACAAAATTTTACGCTTGATTTTTGTATGAATATACAAAATTTATATGACAATATGCTGCGGGAGGAAAATTGTATGTTCTCCGCCGAATTTTAAGCGCGCTTTTTGTGCGTACTAAAAATTTGTGGAGGGGAAACGATAATGCAAGTCGAAATTTATGTCGCTCTGCTTATAGGCGTAGCGGCATTGGTTGTCGGCGCGGTCGCGAGCGGGTTTATCTGCTTTAAGCAGGGCATTAAACACCGCATAAAGACCGCCGAGGCACAGTTCGAGTCTGCGGAAAAAGAGTCGGCAAGGATCATCGAAGAGGCGGGCGAAAAAGCCGAAGCTATGAAAAAGACCGCGCTCGTTGAGGCAAAAGACGAAATATACGCTATGCGTACAGACGCCGAAAAAGAGATAAGCAGACTTAAAGCCGACGCCGAAAAAGAACTTAAAGAGCGCAGAGGCGAGATCTCTCGTTCGGAGCGCAGGATAGCTCAGAAGGAAGAAAATCTCGACAAGAAAAACGACAAGATGGAAAAGCTCGAAGAACAGCTCCATCAAAAACACAAAAAGGCTGACGAGAAGATAGCCGAAGCAGAACAGCTAAAAGCCAGCCAGATGGATATCCTCGAAAGGATATCGGGATTTACGGTAGATCAGGCAAAGGATCATTTGCTTAGAATGCTTGATACGGAGCTTAACCACGAAAAGGCTCTGAAGATATCGTATTATGAACAGCAGTTAAAGGACGAGTCCGACGAAAAGGCAAGAGAATATATTGCGCTTGCTATTTCAAGACTGGCGGCGGACACCGTGTCCGAGTCGGCGGTCTCGGTCGTTGCTATTCCGAATGACGAGATGAAGGGCAGAATAATCGGACGCGAGGGAAGAAACATAAGAGCGCTCGAAACACTGACGGGCGTTGACCTTATAATTGACGATACGCCCGAAGCGATAACGCTTTCTTCATTTGACCAGGTAAGAAGAGAGATAGCGAGGATATCTCTCGAAAGGCTTATTCAGGACGGAAGAATACACCCTGCGAGAATTGAAGAAACCGTTGAAAAGGCACGCAAAGAAGTCGAAGTCCGCATAAAGCAGGAAGGTCAGAGAGCCGTTCTTGAAACAAACGTAAACGGACTGAACCACGAGCTTATAAAGCTTATAGGAAGGCTGAAATATCGTACTTCTTTCAGACAGAACGTTCTCAACCATTCTATAGAGGTTGCTCATCTTGCGGGAATAATGGCGAGCGAGCTCGGAGTTGACGCGGCGCTTGCGAGACGCGCGGGACTGCTCCACGATATAGGAAAGGCTCTCGACCATGAAATTGAGGGTTCACATGTTCAGATAGGCGTTGACGTGTGCAGAAAGTATAAGGAAAGCCCCGAAGTTATACACGCGATAGAAGCTCACCACGGCGACGTTGAGTGTAAGACGGTCATAGCTTGTCTTGTACAGGCGGCTGACGCGATAAGCGCGGCAAGACCCGGCGCGCGTTCGGAGAACTATGAGAACTATATAAAGCGTCTTGAAAAGCTGGAGGAGATATGTAATTCCTACAGCGGCGTTGAAAGCTCGTATGCTATCCAGGCAGGCAGAGAAGTCCGCATTATGGTAAAGCCCGAGCAGATAAACGACGACGATATGAAGGTTCTGGCGCACGATATAGCGAAGCGTATCGAAACCGAAATGGATTATCCCGGTCAGGTCAAGGTAAATATGATCCGCGAAAGCAGAGCGATAGATTACGCGAAATAAGATAATTTTAAAAGGGGGAACTAATTAGTTCCCCCTCATCTTTATGCCAAAACCTTAATCTCAGCGGCTGACTTTTTCGATCGAAACAATATTTCCGAAAGCGCCGTTAACTCCTCCATAACCGCCCGCATTAAGTCGGATATTATCAAGAGTTACGGTTACTTCACATATTCCGCCCTTCTTTATAATTCCGCTGAGATCTATCTCATCGGTGTCAATATTCCCGACGCGAAAATAAAATCCGTCAGTCAGAAACGCTGCATTTGAGAAAAAGGCTTTTTGCAGGTAATATTTATCCTTAGAATTGTGGTTATAGTCTATAACGGGAATCAAAGAGTTGGTCGGATCCGCACAGAAATACAAATCACCTTCCGTCATATATCCGCCGATGTCGGGCGTACAATACAAAACTCCCGTTAATGTCAAAGTGTTTTTTTCCTCAAAAACAACCTCGCTGTCTGACTGGTTAATACTTGTTGTGCCGTCTACATAAGTACTTTTTTGAAAGGAACAGTGCGCCGACTTTACGACCAGACCGTTTTCAAGCTTATCTCCGGGCTTAACCACAAACCATTTCGGATCTTTTTGTGTAAGGATACCGTCGTATTTCGGCATTTCATAAGTATCCCAATTTACGAGATCGGGAGTTTTCAGAGTGTTGTCGAAAAAGGGAGCTGCCCAGCGAACATAAGTAAATCCCTCAAAATCCAACCTGCCATACTCATATTGTTTTACAGCGTCGGCTCCGTATAAAGTTTCGCCGACATAGCCCGTAAACTCCTCGGGGTATTTGCTTTCGGGATGCTGACTTGAATTTTCGGCTTCGCTTGATGAAGCCTCAACGGAAGAGCTGCTTTCTATATCCGAACTTGTTTCGGTTGATGAGCTTTCGGGAGATGACGATTCTGTGCTTGAGCTTGTTGGAACTGAAGAGCTTTCTTCGAACGAACTTTCGCCGTCGCTGTTGTCGCAGGCGGTGAGACATAAGGACGCTGAAAGAATACCAAGGAAAAGAATTGTGCTGAGTTTTTTTGCTTTCATTTTGATGACCTCCGTTTTAATATTTTGTAGATTAAATAGTGTGAATGCAGGGTCGCTGCCCTGTCTGATTTG
The DNA here is from genome assembly GCA_947600065.1 of uncultured Clostridia bacterium. Classification (GTDB taxonomy): domain Bacteria; phylum Bacillota; class Clostridia; order Oscillospirales; family Ruminococcaceae; genus CAG-115. Next base: position 6,564 of record CANQFZ010000040.1, read on the forward strand.
ATTATACCATAACGAAAAGGAATTGTCAATACATTAGGCACAAAGCACGGCTTTGAAAAGGCAATCTTACAGAGATGGTTTGAGCTGGGAACAACTTTAAGTGTGAAAAACCTTAGAGCGGGAAAACAAAAGCATTAAGGGCTTTCAAGAATGCAAAAATAAGCGGATAACCTTTCCCCTTTTACTGAATACTGTAGTACCCTGTTGGCAGTTGACAGGGGTCGCGGGGACGAAGTCCCCGCGACTTTCCCCCTTCCCCTTCGGGGAAGGGGGTCAGGGGGTTAGGGCGAGTGAGCGTTATTTAGAGAAACAACGTTAGAAAAAATAAAATGTCGGATTTTAAACTCTAACCTCTTGCCTCTAACCTCTAGCAGGATAGGGCGAGAAAGCGTTATTTAGTGAAACAACGTTTGATAAGAACCGCTTATTGCATACTGTACATTGTATAATGTCAACCGACAACACACGATTTTTATAATTCTTCCCTTTTGTGCTTGACAATCTTAGTAAAAAGTAGTACAATAACAATGTATTGGTGTATATTATTTGAGTTCTTCTCAAAAATAAATATCAAGTCTAAAAAACGAAAAGCTGTGCTTTTCAAAATAATCGGGCAGGCGTTTGTAGAGCTTGCCGAGGAGGTTTTATTATGAAGATCGTACTTAACGGCGAAACAAAAGAGTTTGAGGCGGGGATAAGCGCGTTTGACGCTGCCCGCGAGGCAGGTATTGCGAAAACAGCCTGCGCGGCGGAAATTGACGGAAAAGTCTGCGACATGCGAACTTTGCTTGAAAAGGACTGCACCGTAAATATCCTCACATTTGAAAGCGAACAGGGTCAGAGAGCGTTTAACCATACCGCTTCGCATATCCTTGCGCAGGCGGTAAAGCGTTTGTTCCCGAATACAAAGCTTGCTATCGGCCCTGCAATTGAAAACGGGTTCTACTATGATTTCGATACGGACGAGCCGTTCACCACCGAAACGCTCTCTAAGATCGAAGCCGAAATGAAAAAAATCGTAAAGGAAAGCATAAAGCTCGAACAGTATACGCTTTCGCCGGACGAAGCCGTAAAATATCTCGAAAGCATAGACGAGCCGTATAAAGTTGAACTTTGCAAAGAACATGCCGACAAGGGCGAGCCTATCTCTTTCTATAAGCAGGGCGATTTTACCGACCTCTGCGCGGGTCCTCACCTTATGTCGACTTCTCCCGTAAAGGCGTTTAAGCTGACGTCCGTTACGGGCGCATACTGGCGCGGAAGCGAGAAGAACAAAATGCTGACGCGTATCTACGGAACGGCTTTCCCCTCAAAAGACGAGCTCAACGCTTACTTAGAGCGCATTGAAGAAGCTAAAAAACGCGACCACAACAAGCTCGGGCGCGAGCTTGAATATTTCACGACGGTCGATTATATCGGACAGGGTCTGCCTATACTTCTTCCAAAGGGCGCAAAGGTCATTCAGATACTTTCGCGCTGGATAGAGGACTTGGAGGATTCGCGCGGTTATGTCCGCACAAAAACGCCGTATATGGCAAAGCGTGAGTTGTACAAAATTTCGGGACACTGGGATCACTATCTCGACGGAATGTTCGTTTTGGGCGACCCCAATGATGAAACAAAGGAATGTTTCGCGCTTAGACCTATGACCTGCCCGTTCCAATATCAGGTATTCTTAAACAGACAGAGAAGCTACCGCGATTTGCCCATGCGTCTCGGAGAAACTTCAACGTTGTTCAGAAACGAGGACAGCGGCGAAATGCACGGGCTTATCCGTGTAAGGCAGTTCACTATTTCCGAGGGGCATCTTATTCTTCGTCCCGAACAGCTTGAAGAAGAATTTAAAGGCTGTTTGGAGCTTGCGAAATACTGCCTTGATACGGTGGGAATGTTGGAGGACTGTACGTTCAGATTTTCACAGTGGGATCCCAACAACACCGAAAAATACATCGGAACTGCCGAGCAGTGGGACGAGGCGCAGGGCGTTATGGAAAAGATTCTGAAAGACCTTGACGTTCCGTATACCGTGGGTATCGACGAGGCGGCGTTCTACGGTCCGAAGCTTGATATTCAGTATCACAACGTTTTCGGCAAGGAGGACACTATAGTTACCATTCAGATAGACCAGATGCTTGCGGAAAAATTCGGAATGGAATATGTGGACGTAGACGGAACGAAAAAGCGCCCGTATATTATCCACCGCACTTCTCTGGGCTGTTATGAAAGAACGCTCGCTTATCTTATTGAAAAATACGCGGGAGCGCTTCCGCTGTGGATGTCGCCCGAGCAAGTAAGGATACTTCCCATAACCGACAGAGCGAAGGAATATGCCGAGAGCATTTCAAAGCGCCTTTCAGACCTCGGTCTTAGGACATTTGTCGACAACAGAAACGAAAAGATAGGCTATAAGATACGCCAGGCGCAGCTTGAAAAGATACCGTATTTCTTTATTGTCGGCGACAAAGAAGTCGAGGAAAACACCGTTTCTCTCCGTTCGAGAAAGGACGGCGACCTCGGGGCTTCGCCGCTCGATGAAGTAATAAACAAGATTGTAAAGGAAAATGCCGAAAAGGCAAGATAAGAGGTAAAAATGGCAAACGAAAATATGCATAACATCACGGAGATCCCCGACGATTTCAACAGCGAGCTTGAAGATAAAATACTCAAAGCAAACGCCGACAAGACGCTTGTAAAATGGAACAAGCTCCTGCCCGAGCTTATGCAGTCCGATATAATCATTGTCGGCATTTTTCCGAACGGACAGACGGCTCAAGAGGGCGGCGGTCAGGCAAATCTGCTTATTATGCAGCACGAGGGGCGCAATATTATCCCGTTTTTCACCAGCCCCGCGAAAATGTCCGTCCTGCCGCAGGAGCAGCTAAAGCAGCTCAATATGATAAAAATGAGAGCAGGCGACTTCTTTTATTCAATAAAAGGAATGAGCACTATCTTAAACCCCTCATCGGATTACACCAGAGTTTTCAGCGGATTTGACACCAAAGTACTTGCACTAGAATTTAAACAATCGCTCTCGGAAAATACAAATAACTAAGTAACTAAGGAAGAATTATTTTGATAACGTCTGATAAAAAATTAAATAAAACGCTCAGTATTGTAGTGCCGTGTTATAACGAAGAAGAAAGCGTTCCGCTTTTCTATGCCGAAGCGATAAAACAAGAGCCGTTCTTTCACGAAAAAGGGATAGAGTTTGAATTTATTTTCGTAGACGACGGCTCGCGCGACAAGACCGCCGAGGTAGTGAAAGCCCTGCGCAAAGAGGACGAGCGCGTTCATCTCATATCGTTCTCGCGGAATTTCGGAAAAGAATCCGCCATATATGCGGGCTTTGAAAAGGCAAAGGGTGAAATTATCGTCCTTATGGACGCGGATCTTCAAGACCCGCCCGCGCTGCTCCCCGAAATGTATTCGTATATCGAGAGCGGGCGCGATTTTGTCGGAACGCGGCGCGTTGACAGAAAGGGCGAACCGCCTATACGCTCGTGGTTTGCGAGAAGGTTTTACGGGCTTATGCGGAACATTTCAAAGACGGACATTGTAGACGGCGCGCGCGACTACAGAATGATGACAAGAAGGGTCTGCGACGCCATTCTGTCAATGAAGGAATACAACCGCTTTTCAAAAGGGATATTCGGCTGGGTAGGTTTTGACATAAAGTGGCTGGAATATGAAAACATCGAGCGCGCCGCGGGAGAAACAAAGTGGTCGTTCAGAAAGCTGTTTTTATATTCGCTCGAGGGGATAATGGCGTTTTCGACCGTACCGCTGGCGCTGGCGCTGTTTTTCGGGGTGCTGTTCTGCCTGCTGTCGCTCGGCGCGCTGATTTTCGGCATTGTAAGGACGGCGGCGTTCGGAGAGCCTTTCTGGGGAATACCGTTCGTTATATTTGCGGTTGCATTTATAGGAGGCGTTCAGCTTTTGTGTACGGGCATTCTCGGAATGTACCTCAGCAAGACCTATCTTGAAGTAAAGCAAAGACCGATATATATTATAAAAGAGGAATTGTAAACAGACTGTATATAAAGCCCCCATTTGCGGTTTGTTTCAAACGCTGTTTTGCTCAATAACGTTATCTCGCCCCAACCCCCTAACCCCCTTCCCCGAAGGGGAAGGGGGAAAGTCGCGGGGACTTCGTCCCCGCAACCCCCGCCCCTGCCTGAAATTTGGTGGCTTAGCGGCTAGAATACTAACGAGAAGCGAACCGCCTTTCAGTTACAACTCTAACCTCTAACCTCTTACCTCTAACCTCTAGAAGGGGAAGGGGGAGAGTGCGGGGGCTACCGCCCCCGCAACCCCCCGTCAAATGGCAACGGGGTGCGGCGCACCCCCGAACCCTGCCTGAAATTTGGTGGCTTAGCGGCTAGAATACTAACAAGAAGCGAACCGCCTTTCAGTTACAACTCTAACCTCTAACCTCTTACCTCTAACCTCTAGAAGGAGAAGAACTTATGAAATTAAAGAAGATAATCTCGCTGATAATGGCGGCGGCTGTCGTTTTTTCGGCGTTTGTGGTTGGTGCGTTTGCGGAGGAAGAGAAGGTAAAGCTTACTACGCTTTACCGAAACACAATTCACGGAGCGTTTGAGTTTGAATATCTCGGCGACGGCTACGGCTCATATCGCGGCTTTGCAGACGTTGACACAAGCGGCACTATTCGTTTTGACAGGGACGAGAACGGCAATCTTACCTTTATTGACGCAGAACCCGGCGAGGCAGGAAAGTGGACGGGGAGCGGCGAATATACCCCCGTTATGGACAACGGAAAGGGCTATCTTGTCGACAAGGACGGCAACCGCGTTTCGGATATGCTTGACGAGGTGTCTTATGTCGAAACTCTCGACGACGACCTGTATTTATTCTGGGTAGGCGACAAGCAGGAAATTGTGTTCGTATCCTTTAAGACAAACACTTCTTCCGCTCCCGAAAACAGCCCCGCCGAAGAAAACAGTGACAACGACACAACCGACACCCCTTCCGACAACGGCGCCGAAAACGCTCCCGTCAACAGCGTTCCCCAAAACAGCGATAATTCCCCCGACGCGGGCATTATAATTCTTTTTGTATCTATAGGAGTAATTGTAATTGCAGGCGCGGCGGTGGCTGTGGTTGTTGTAAAGAAGAAAAAGCGCTGATAATGACCGATAAAAGTCGAACGCTCCCCAAGCATTTAGGGGAGCGTCCTTTTATTTGTGTTATGAAGAAGTTAAGGTTTATTTATTCTTTCTTGAAACAACAACTGCCGCACCTGCGAGAGCAACTATTCCCAACGCCAGCGCTATACCGCCGACGCCCGTATCGGGAGTTGTACCGCTGTCCGAACCGCTGTTGTCTGTAGCAGGCTTTGAGCTTTCGGTAGTGGTGCTTGCGGGTTTAGAACTTTCGGGAGTTGAAGAACTTGCAGGCTTCGAGCTTGCAGGTGCAGATGAACTTGCAGGCTTAGAGCTTTCGGGAGTGGTAGAGCTAGCGGGTTTAGAGCTTTCGGGAGTTGTGGAACTTGCAGGTTTAGATGAACTTGAAGATGATGAAGAAGATGAACTTGAAGGAGTTGAGCTTGACGGAGTTGAAGATGATGAGCTTGCAGGCTTAGAGCTTGAAGAAGATGATGAGCTTGAAGATGATGAAGAAGATGAGCTTGCAGGCGCGGAAGTAAATGTTATCTTAGCGCCGTTGAAAGGACCGTAATCATCTTTGATATTATTCCAAGTGGCATTGCGAGTTTCCATATTTATTGCTTTCCAGTCGGTTTCCGTGCTTGCGTATGTTACGTCTCCTACGCATACGCCCGAATCAGAGTCTGACCAGAAAGCGCCTCCACCAACAGATGTCATGCTTTTGGGTATGAAAACATTTTTAAGGTTGCCGCAGCCAACGAAAGCCCTTTCCTCGATAGTTTCAACACCCTCTTTTATGGTTATTGTCTCAAGACCTGTACACCCGCTGAAAGCAGCTTTCGGTATCGTTTTAAGACTTCCGGGTATGGTTAAACTTTTAAGGGCGGAACAATTTGCGAAAGAACCCTGAGAACCGAGTAAAATTCCCCCGCCTATAGACGTAAGTGTTTCGGGAAGAGTTAAACTTTCAATACTTGAACAATTTTGAAACGCATATCTGCCGATAGAAGTAACGCCGTCGGGAATGTTTACCTTGGCGAGAGCGGAACAATCTTGAAAAGCAGCGTCACCGATCTTTTCAATACCTTTGCCGAGCTTTACTTCGGTAAGTGCATAACATTTTGCAAACATATTGTTTTCAATGCTCTTTACTCCGTCGGGAACGCCGATCTTTTCAAGACTTTCACAGCCGATAAAAGCCTGTGCGCCGATAGAACTTACTCCGTCGGGAATATTTACGCTTTTAAGATCTTTACAATAGTAAAATTGAGACTCCGCAATAGACGTTATGCTTTCGGGAAGCTTTACGTTCACAACGTTAGTCTGAACAAATCCGTCAATGCCCGTTACTTTTGTTCCGTTATACTCTGCGGGAACTTCAACATCTGTCACGCCGCTGTCCTTTTTATACACAGCCGTAAGCGTTCCGTCGTCGTTTTTTCTGAACGTAAATACCTTGTCGATTTCGGCATTATTATCCTCTGCCTCTGCCGCGCTGACCACAGGCAGCGTAGTCACAGCAACGCCCGTTGCCGCCAGCGAACCCGCCAAGATAACAGCGCCGAGTTTTTGAATTTTCATATTTTTTCCTCCATTTCAGAAATAAATTTAAATAAATGAAATATCATTTACATAAAGTATTATAATATTAAGAAAATGCAAAGTCAAGGGAATTTTCATAATTTCGGCAATTTAGCTAAATGAAATGTAATTTACATATTTATTTTCTACAAATATGTCTTTATAATAACCTAAAGGAAGTGGATAAATGACATATTATGAAAACCTCCGCGTTATCCGAGAGGACAGAGGTTACACGCAAAAGCAGATAGCAGAAGTTCTCGAAACGACCCAGCAATATTATTCCGACTATGAAAACGGAAAGCGCGATATTCCGATAAGGGTCTATATAAAGCTCTCGGATTTTTATAATGTAAGCATTGATTTTCTTGCGGGACAGACCGATATCCCCGACCCTGTCCGAACAAACGAATGAATATCATTTCCACTTTTGAGTTGGCTTTTATAAAAAACACGCACACCCAAGCTTTCGCTTGGGTGTGATTTTTTTGTCTTTTAATTTTTGGGGAACGCAGACAAGAAACCGAAAGGAACGCGCTTTCACGCTTTGAGCTTTTTCTCACTTAAAGCACTTTCCCGTTCAATACATCTCTTAGGATTGCCGTTTCAAAGCACAGCTTTGAAACGGCAATGCGGGGAAAACTCTTGTTTTCCCCGCACCCGTTGGCAGTTGACAGTGTACAGTGTACAGTATTCAGTTAAGGTGTCCGCCTTACGGCGGACAATATTAGATTGTTATCGTACTGAAACGTTTTGAACAAAACCGTAAAAGGTTGCTTGTGTGCCTATAATCTAAAAACAATCTAAATAATATCCGCGAAGCGGACACCGAAGCTGTACACTATCCACTGTACACTGCATACTGCCGTTCCACAGCAAACAATGTTATAACAAAAAACAGGGTAGGATAACTCCACCCTGTTTCGCTTTAAACCACTCAGGCATAAAACCCGTCCAGAAAATCTTTCAGCAGGTCTACCGTGCCGTCGATACCGAGCGCGGAGCTGTCAAGGCAGATGTGATAATTCTGCGGAATGCCCCAGCGCTTGTCGGTATAATAATTGTAATAGGCTATGCGCTGTTTGTCTATGCGCTTTACATAATCGGGAGCTTTTTTCGCGTCTATCCCATAGACCTCAACGGCGCGCTTTATACGCCACTCTATCGGCGCTGAAATAAGTATGTGCGCGACATGGTCGAAATCCCTCAGCGCATAATCGGCACAGCGCCCGATTATAACGCAGGACTTTTCCGAGGCTATCTTCTGTATGGCGTTGAGCTGGGCGAAGAACAGCGTGTCGTCAAACGGAACGCCGTTTTGCCCGTAGGTCGTAGACAGAAGATACAGAAAACTTCCCGTCCGCTTTTCATCGTTCTCTTCAAAATGGCTCTGATGAATACCGCTCGTTTTCGCCGCTTCTTCAAGGAGCTTCTTGTCGAAAAATTCCGCTCCTATCTTTTCCGCGAGCTTCATTCCGATCTCCCTGCCGCCGCTTGCATACTGGCGAGTTATCGTAACTATCTTTTTGCTCATAATAAACACCTGCTTTCATTAGGAATTGTTTATTGTACAGGCATAAGCCTGTAAAAGTACATTAAATTTAATTCGGCTATTGCTGAATGTAGCTTGTATAAAAACCTATTTGTGGTTCTTATCAAACGGAATTTTTTATCCATAACGTTTATTCGCCCCATCCTGCTAGAGGTTAGATGTAAGAAGTAAGAGGTAAATATTTCGGGGAACTTCTGAGATAAAAAGTTGTTTGGTTTTCGAAGAAAGAGGCTAGAGGCTAGAATACTAACGAAAATCGAACAACCTTTCCTTTAAAATTCTAACCTCTTACCTCTAACATCTAACCTCTATCAGGGGAAGGGGGAGAATGCGGGGCGCCGGCGCGCCCCGCGCCCCGCCCTTTTATATTTTAGAAATAAGATGTAAGCGCATTATCCACCTTATGGAGGATAACGCTGTAAGTGTTTTATTGAGGAAACAAAAGTTTGAAAAGTACCACTACTGCATACTGTACACAGCGTTTTGCGCGAAACGCATAATGCGTACACTGTCTACTGTCAACTGACAACAGGCGGGGTTGCGGGGCGCGTTATTTGGAGAAACAAACGTTTGAAAAGAAATAAGATTTCGGAGTTTAAACTCTAACCTCTTACCTCTAACCTCTAACTTCTAAAAGAGAAACAACGTTTGAAAAGAACCACTACTGCCTTACCCGTTAATCAATTTCTTTCAACGTCCTGTATATATCCTGCATTTTCAGGTCAATGTCGGAAATCTGCCTTGCGCAGTCTTTGAGCTGTTCGGCAAGCTCCGCGGATACCGCGACATTCGACTTGTATTTCAGCTCGTGTTCAAGGCTCGCCCAGAAGTCCATTGCTATTGTTCTTATCTGCACTTCAACATTTACAAGCTCTTTCTTGTCCGAAAGATAAACGGGCGTTTGTATAACTAAGTGCAGGCTGCGATAGCCGTTGGGCTTGGGGTTTTTGATATAGTCTTTCTGCTGTAAAAGCTGTACGTCGTCCTGCGCGATAAGCAGCTCCGCAACGTGATATATGTCCTCGATATAATTGCATATCACCCTAACGCCCGCAATGTCGTTGAGATTTTCGCGGACGCTCTCACAGCTGAACCGTATGCCCTTTTTCTGCATTTTTTTGAAAATGCTTTCGGGAGATTTCAGCCTGTCTTCTATGTGATGAATGGGGTTGTAGGAATATTTTGTGCGAAATTCACTGTCTAAAATTTCGAGCTTGGTCTTTACCTCGCGTATAGCCGATTCGTAAAGGTGTTCCATTTCAATGAAATCATAGTAAAACTGCTCTACGACCTGCTGTTGATTTTCACTTAAGAACTGCTTTACAGGAGCCAGCTCGCTGTCGCCGACCTGCAAAGCGGAGCGTTTTTTAGTTTTCAATATAACAAAACCTCCTCGCGTTATATTTGACAATATTATACAAGATTACATAAACAACGGTGTTAAAGCGGCGTGAATGTTTTGTGAAATATTTTCCTCTGCCTTTATTATACCATAAATTCGCAAGAATTTATGGTATAATTGTCCATTACCGCACGGAGCAAAATTTTGAAAAAATTTTGCGGATGTGCGTGGACATAAGCGGTATAATAATCGCTCTGCGATTATTATACCATATTTTTTTCCTTTTATCAAGAGTTAAAGCCCAAAGCTTAATTTTGTAATCTTCACAAAATTAAAAATATAATTTGTGAAAAATAAATAAAAATTAAAAAAAGTCAACAAGTTTTTTATATAACTGTTTACAGAACGGTTTTTTTGTGTTATAATGAATATGTGACTTTATAACTATGCGCGGCTTTTCAGGCTCAGTTGCTTAGTAAATCAGAAGCTTAGCGGCATTTCTGCCGACGCGCTGAAAATACTTAACGGAAATGGGGAGAATTTTATGAAAGTCAGAACCTTGATAATGACGGCGGCTATATTTTTCGCTATCGTTCCGATGCTTATCTATATTATTCTGAACGTAAACTTTATAAGCCGGTCGGGTGACGAGTCTTTCCGTTCGCAGATAATTGCCGAGGCAAAAAGCGAATCTTCGGCTCTCAACATTATTATTGAAAACGCTAAGAGCAATCTTTCCGTTATCGAAAGTTCTGCGGGCGTTCGTCTTGCTTCGCAGAACGGCGATGAAAACGCCCAGGCGGACGATTTCTTAAACAACTTTATGAACGAAAACCCGATGATCTCTGCGGCTCGCCTTATAAATCAAAGCGGAAGAGTTATAGCGGGTACTGACAAGGGGCAGGAGTTTGCAAGCTTTGAGGGATATAAGACCAGTCCCGACAATGTTCTTGTATTTGACGCTGTTTCGAGTGACTCACAGCAGAACTCCACGATGTTTATAAAGAAAAACGTCGGGAACTGTATGCTGGTTATTTCATATGGACTGACGGGTTCTAACTCCATTATTTCAAGAGTTACTTCAAATTCAAAATTTATAAACTCTGACAGCAGGATCATCATTGTTGACAAGAACGGCAACTACAGCCTTGGAAACGGCTTTAACAAGAACATTTCTACAGTAGTAGGCGACAATATTTATGCGCAGATGCTTGCACTCACCGATGGAAATTCCGATATCGTTCAGTACACGAGCGACGGTAAAAACTGGCATGCGTCTATGATAAATGTCGGCGGAACAAGCGGACTTTACGCTATAGCGACTTGCCCCGAGACTAATGTTTCAAATGGCTCGTATGCTTCGCTTATAGTAGCGGGAATTATTTTAAGCATTATCGCAGTCGTTGCGGCGATAGTTGTTTCGGGCGCGGTTACTTCTCCTCTTAAGAAGATACAGGAAACCCTTGCTTATATCCGCAACGGCGACCACGAGGCTCGTATAGGAAACGTTGCAAACAACGAATACGGACAGCTTTCGAGAGCATTTAACAACGTCGTAGACGAAATCGTTGTCAGTGAGGACAGATATAAAAACATCAGCGAGATGTCCGACAACATCATCTTCGAATGGAACTTCAAGACAAACGAGGTTATGTTCTCCAACAACTTCAACAAGAAGTTCAGCTTCCGCGCGGCATCGGATCACTTCGGCGACAGCTTCCTGCTTAAAGCTAAGATACATCCCGACGACGCGGACAGGTACAGACGCGACCTTGACCAGCTCGAAAAGGGCGTAAGCTTCTCGGGAAATGAATACCGCATAAAGAACATCTACGGCGACTTTATTTGGATACTTATGAGAACAGAAGCGCTGAAGGACAAAGAGGGAAAACCCGTAAAGGTCGTTGGCGTTATGGTCGATATCGACCGTGCGAAGAAGTCCGAGCAGCAGCTTACAGAACGCGCAAGCTTTGACGCGCTGACGGGTCTGTATAACCGTGAAACAATTGAAAACCAGATAAACAACGAAATTTCCCTTTCGGAAGTCAGAAAGTCCGAAATGGCGGTATTGTTTGTAGACGTCGACGACTTCAAGCACTTTAACGATAATTACAGCCATGCGACAGGCGACGAGGTACTGAAGTTTGTTGCGGGAGCGATAAAGTCCGAGGTTGAGAACATAGGATTTGCGGGAAGATACGGCGGCGACGAGTTTATAGTTCTTGTAAGAAACGCCGAGACGAACAATCCTGCGGGAATTGCCGAGAGAATCATCTCAAAGCTCAGCGGCGGTTTTGACGCGCAGGACGTTGACGCACATCTGAACATAAGCGTTTCGATAGGAATTGCGCTTATCAAGGACGATTACAACACGCGTGTTGAATACCTTATCGGTAAGGCTGACGACGCGATGTACTCCGTTAAGAAGAGCGGTAAATCCAACTACGCATTTATCTGATAACAAGGCAAGTTATAAAGAACACAAGGGGGAAAGTTTTCCCCCTTGTCCGTTTGTATAAAAACTATTTGCGGTTCTTTTCAAACGGTATTTCTTTAAATAACGCTCACTCGCCCTGTTGGCAGTTGACAGTATACAATGCTGTATGCAGTAACAGCCGAAAAGTTGTTCGCTGAATATGACGAATAAAAAGAAAAAAGAGGCTAGAGTTAAATCTCTAGCCTCTAGCTTCTTTCTCTGAAAATCAAATAACTTTATCTCCAAAACTACCTTTGACTTCTTATCTCTTACTTCTAACCTCTTACTTCTAGAAGGAAACTCTTGTTTTCCCCGCACCCCAGATTCAATGCCGCAGGCATTTAATCTGATGCGCCTTGCTAACGCGTTATTGAGGGAAAACTTTTTTGAAAAAAAGTTTTC
>CANQFZ010000041.1 GCA_947600065.1 uncultured Clostridia bacterium
ATCCGAGCATTAAGGGCAGTCCGACACACGCACATCTGACGGTGCTTTCTAATTGCGTGGGGTATGTTGTCGGGCGCTCTATGGAGATTTTGGGGACTGATACGCCGATTTTTGCGCAATACAACGCCGAGGACTTTTACAGCGCAAGCAAGCTCGAAAAGGGGCAGACGCCGAGAAACGGCGCTGTTGCGTGTTGGTCGCAGGGAAAGACGTGGAACGGGAACGACGGAGCGGGACATGTTGCCGTAGTAGAAAAAGTCGTTTCCGAAAACGAAATAATCACGTCTGAGAGCGCTTACGGCGGAATGAGCTTTTACACCAAAACTCGCAAGAAAGGCGAGGGAAACTGGGGCGCGGGGAGTAATTTTAAGTTTTTGGGCTTTATTTATCTTCCAGAGGAGTGCGTTCCGGAAGGCGAAACGGGCGGAGAGTATGAACTGACGGTAAAGGGAATAAAGACCGAGCAGGACGCAAAAGAGCTGTTGAAGTATGCCACCGACAAGGGCTTTGAGGGCGAAATTACAGTAATCAAGCCCGAACCGTCGGGAGATACGCTCGAAGTCGGCGACAAAGTAAAGCTCAGAGAGGGCGCAAAGGACTTGAACACAAAAGGCGGGTTTGCGGCTTGGGTGTATAATACTACGCTGTATGTGCGCGAGATAAGCGGCGACAGGGTGCTTATTTCTACGCAGATGTCGGGGGCTATTACGGGAGCGGTAAGTAAAGGCGATATCTCGAAAGTGTGAGGGGTGATATTATGGCGGAAGAACAAGGCTACACGGTGACTTTTGTGGAGCATAACGACGAGGTAAAAAAGACGCTCGTCAACCTCTCTAAAACGGCGCTGAGAGCGTCGGGGAAAGTTATCCGAAAATATCTGCGCGGGAATATTCCCGTCCGCTCAAAACGCTTTAGGAACCACGTCGGAACGTGGGTAATGATCGACAAAAAGACGGGACAGCCGACGCTGCAAGTAGGCTTTTACGGGTGGCAGAGGGTAAAGAAAAAAGGAAAGCTGCCGTCGCACGCTAACCCGCACTGGATAGAGCGCGGCGTACACCCGCACACCATAAACGCGAAAAATGCGCCCGTAATGCGATATGACGGGGATATATACGGAAAGCACGTAGATCACCCCGGAACGCCTGCAATGCACGTTCTGCGAGACACTGTACAAAATCATATAAGCGAGATACGAGCGGCGCAGGAAGACTACCTCAAAGATATAGAAAAAACGCTCGAACAGGCGGGGCGGAGAATTGACCGCGGGGACGAGTTCGAGGACGACGACTGATATTTATTTTAAGGCACTCGGAAAGAGTGCCTTTTATTTTTTTGTGCAAAAGCTGTTGACAAATATTAAAATTTGTGATACAATCTAAGAGATGAGAGCGCAAGCCCTCGTTTCGCTCCGCTCGGCGGGGCGTGGATTGAAATGAACTTGAAATCAAAAAAGGCGAAACCACCAAAAAAGGCAGGAATGCCGAAAAAGTAACTACCTTAGTTTTCTAAGGTGGTTATTTTTTTTGTCTAAAATTTGTGTTTTATGCACAAAAAGTGTTTTCTTTTTTGTGAATGTATACAAATATACGCCATTGACGTATTTTTTTATAAAAAACTATTGACAAATATACGCCATTGAAGTATAATAAATACAGAAAGAGGGAAAGGAAAATCCCAAACACCAGAAAGGGAAAAAATATGGCAAAGGCTACAGTAAAACTTATATGCGCAACATGCGGACAGAGCTTTGAAATCTCGAAAATCTGCTACAATCGCACAGACGCGAACAACTGGGAAGCTTATATGAGCGACCGCGACGACTGCACCTGCTCGGAATGCTACAAGAAAGCAAAGCAGGCAGAGCGCGAGGCAGAGAAACAGAAGTTTGTTGAGGACGTTTACAGCAAACTTCCGCTCCCGCAGATCGAGGGCGTTTCCGAAAAGCAAGTAAAATACGCCGAGGATTTGAGAATTAAATTTGTTCACACCTATGAGCAGAACGAGGGCGAAAGGCTTATAAAGTCGATTTATACGGGCAGATTTCTTTCGGACGAGAAAAGAGCGGAAATCGCGCAGCTCATCAAAACCGAGACGAGCGCAAGAAAAATTATTGACGCTCTCAAAGACATAGTATAAGGACAATTTAAAAATTGCTGAGCTAACGGCAAGACGGGCAGAAAGGAATAATATTATGATTATTAAAGCTAAAGACATTAAAATAGGCACGCAGCTTGCCGAGGCTGACGGTTTTTTGTGGGACGTCGCCGAAATAGTTCGGGAGACCGAAAAAACAATAACTGTCCGCTTGTGCAGTGATTTTTCTTCTTTTGAAAATCACTGGACGGTAAAGCGCGACGGCACCAAGGGCGGAGTTTTAAAAACTTTCCGCAAAACCACGGCGCTATACGGCATAATTTAACAAAACTGCTGACCTAACGGCATGACGGGGGAAAATAATAAAACTGCACAAAAAGTGCTTTGATTTTTGTTAAAGTATACAAATATACGCCATTGACGGAATATTTTTAAAAAAGTTATTGACAAATGCACGCCAATGACGTATAATATAATCAGAAAGAGGGAAAGGAAAATCCCAAACACCAGAAAGGGAAAGAATATGAAAAAAATCAACATAGGAACTGAAAACGTACTTTACTACGACTTTGACGAGATGTTTAACGACGTTATCGGCTTTGAATGGCTCGAAACAACGGGCGGCGCTCCTTGCACTTCCGAAGATGATTTCGACGGCGCGGAAGAATACCGCGAGAAAATCCGCGAAATGATCGCGAACGAAACAAACCCCCTTGAATGCGACAGCAACGATTATATACAGCTCTGCTACGAGCTTTTAGGCTTTGACCTTATCACCGAGGAAGAATACGAGAGAGCGAAAGAGTATTTCGAGAGCCTTTAAGAAAAAGCGCTGACCTATCGGCAGGACGGGGAGAAAAGAAAAACCTATGGACATTAACGAGATTTTTCCGATAAAATTGGAAAAGAAACTGAAAAAGCAGGCGGGCGACCTTTTCGAGGAAATAAAAGCGGCGTCTTACGACGCCGAAAAGCTCCGTGAACGCTTAAAGCTGTTTTTGACAAGCCCTGTATACAATCTCTACTACTACACGGTAACAGAAAGTCAGATTGACACGACAGCGGTAAATTATCAAAATGTAATTGCGTGGAGCAAGACGAAACAGATTTACAGATTTGACGAAAATTTGTGGAATACTATTCAGACGGTAGAGAAAGTCGAGGTACATTGTGCGGTGTTTCAGCTTTTGCCGTTCCCCGCTTTCTGGATTGACAGAAATTTTGAAAACGGCTTTGTCGGCTGTATGGTAAACCACCTTGACGGGGAATTATGGCTATCATTTTACAGAGATGACGACATTACCTCATATTTAAAAATCTACTATCCTAATACTACGGACGGGAAAACGGTCGAAGAGCTTTTGAAAGAATACGACGTTCCCGAATGGTTTTTGCGAAATCTGCGAGCGGCTCTGAATGCTGTAATCTATCTTTGCACGGTCGAGCCGGACGTAAAAACTACAAGAATTGAGCTGCCGAAAACGGCGGCAAAGCCTGCGAAAAAGTCCGCAAAGCAGGCAGGAAAGAAAAATATTTTAAAAGTCGCAAATGTGGGCGAGAACGTGGGGCGAATTATCCGAGAGTATGAGGAGCGGGAGCGGCGAACCTCGGCAAGCTCTATCGGAACGGGCGGGAAAGGCGTCGCAAAATCTCCGCATATTAGGCGCGCTCATTATCATAGCTTTTGGACAAAGCAAAACGGCGAAAAGCAGCTCATTGTAAAATTTTTGTCGCCGATTTTTGTACACGGCGACACGGACGAGGATATTAAAACGACGATAAGGAAAAGGAGTAAAAAATGAACTATACCGAATATTTATGCAGGATCGACGACGCAAAGACACACGAAACGGCAGACGCTTATTTAATGGAATACGGCTACCCTTTCGACTGCCCTTATGACGCGCAGACGCTGATAATCTGGGCGCAGATTATCTTCACGGCGTCGCGCAACGACTGGAAAGCGCTGACAGAAATTGCAATCGAAAAGATAAAGCTATTTAAAAGTGCGGCAGGCTTTGCAAAATATTTTGAAATCCCGTATAAATCCCTTAGAAACTGGATTGAGGGCAGACGGCAGCCGCCTATTTACATTATACAGCTTGTAGGCTACGCGCTCATTTCCGAACTTCCCGAAGAGGAAAGAGAAGAAGATGATGTATAAATTAAATTCCCGACTTTTTACAGTCGGGAAAGCCCTTTTTTAAAGCCTTTTTCGAGCGGTTTTCGTGTTGCATTTCGTGTTGCATAATCGCTCAAAATGTCAATTTTTTGAATGTTTTTACGCACTTGTGAACGAATTTTCGGACTTTTGAGAATAGAGAAAATCCGCGCTGTTGAGCCGTTTGTCGGCGGGGCGCGGATTTTTAAGAAATTTGAAATGGTGGAGATAAGGGGATTCGAACCCCTGACCTCTTACATGCGAAGCAAGCGCTCTCCCAGCTGAGCTATACCCCCATAACAATAGAATTATACCACAATGTTCTTATTTTGTCAAGGGCTTTAGCCGAATTTTTCGAGCAACTTTTAAAAACCTTCCAACCCCTATTTTAAAAACACGGCAAGTCTTTGTGAGCTTGAAATTGAACAAAAGAAAAGAGGTCAAGGATTTCACTCCCGACCCCTTGATATGTTATTTTATTTCGCCGCTGTCAACTTCGGGCAGCGAATTTTCGCCAGCGGAGTCAAGACTGTTCATGACCTGCTGGGCAAACGGGCGCAGCTTTTCGGGAACTTTGCTCAGGTCTCCGCTCTTTATTCCCGAAACAGCAAGGCTAAGCTCCTCGTCCGTTATCCCCGCAGCCTTTATCTGCTCGGAATATTGCGCGATGACGGCTTCTATTTTTTCGTCGGTCACTGTGTCGGCTTTTACGGCTTGCTGCTCGCCGTTTGCGTCAATTGTATAATTGTCGTGATAGATAAGCTCGCTCACCGTCACAAACTCATATCCGCTTTTCTTCAGCTGATTTAATATAACAGGCAGAGCCTCGGTCGTGTTTTCAAGGTCGTTGTGAAACAGCAGTATAGAGCCCGACTTCGCGTTTTTGAGAATACGCTTTTCAATGTCCTCGACTGTCGCTTTGTTCCAGTCTATGCTGTCGGTGTCCCACTGAATGGTTTTAAGACCCATTCCTTCGATAGTTGTCAGCATATTGTCACTGTATTCGCCGTATGGCGCGCGATATAGCGTGGGGTCTTCGCCTGTGAGCATTTTAATTTTTCTCGAACATTCGCGCGTGTCATTTATAAGCTCGTTTACGCCGATCTCCGCAACATGCGGGTGAGCGTCGGAATGGTTTCCTATCTCGTGACCTGCGTTATAAAATTGTTCAACGTCCTCGGGGTGACGGTCGCAAAAATCACCCGTGACGAAAAACGTTGCTTTCGCGTCATACTCGTCGAGTATTTGCAGAAGCTCGTCGGTGTTTGAGTTTTCCCATGCAACGTCAAACGTTACGGCAATTTTGCTGTCGGTCCTGTCTACGCGGTAGATAGGCAAAAGCCGCTGTTGCGCCTTTGTGCCGACCGAAGTCACGACCGCCGTTATACCTACAGCCGCCGCTGCCGCAACTGCCGCTGCAATTGCCGCAAAGCGCTTTATTTGTCCTTTTGTCAGTGTAACCGTTCTCATATATTTTCCTCCTGTCGTTTTGGTTAAATAATATTACGCAAAGCGGACAAATATGACAAGGAGGATAAAAAAGTTGCGCTTCTAGAGGGTGGAAGCTAGAAGCAAGAGGCAAGAAGATGTTTTGAGCGGAGAACAACGTTTTATTTTAAAACAACTAAACGGGCGTCGCACGAAAGTTTTTTGAAAAGGAGTTTGAGGGAAAACTTTTTTTCAAAAAAGTTTTCCCTCAATAACGCGTTAGCAAGCGCTAAAGGGTGCGGGGAAAACAAGAGTTTTCCCCGCATTGCCGTTTTAAAAACTGTGTTTTTAAAACGGCAATCTTACAAAGAGGTTTTGTTCGGGGGATAACCTCGAAAATGGATTTGTCTTTGAGCGGGAAAGAAAATCCGCTCTGTTTGTATAAGTTGTTCTTTTCAAACGCTGTTATTCTAAATAACGCTCTCTCGCCCTAACCTGCTAGAGGTTAGAGGTAAGAGGTAAGAATTTGTTTCAAACGGCGCACAACTTCTCCTTTCAAACCCTTGCTATTAACATCTTATCTCTAAAACGCTATTTTTCTAAATAACGTTTACTCGCCCTAACCCCCTGCCCCCCTTCCCCGATGGGGAAGGGGGAAAATTGCAGGGCGCTGCGCGCCCTGCACCCGCTGTCAGTTGACAGTAGACAGGGTAAAGTATTCAGTAATAGCCGAAAAGCAGTCCGCTGAATAAACACAAAAAGAGGCTAGGGTTAAAAACTCTAGCCTCTTGCCTCTAGCTTCCAGCTTCTAGTTATACAACTCCGCCCTTATTGATGTAAACAGGGAAATCAACAGACCCCGTTATTACGCGGTTCTTTGTGACGGTAACGTCCTTGTCGGCTATGGCGTCAATGAACGAAGCCTTTTCTTCTATGACAGTGCCCGCCATAACGATACTGTTCTTTACAACTGCGCCCTTTCCTATCTTAACGCCGCGGAACAGAACACTGTTCTCAACTACTCCGTCTATAATGCAGCCGTCCGCGATTATTGACGATTTTACCGAGCAGTCTATGCCGTACTTCGCAGGAGCAACATCATGTACCTTTGTGTAGATAGGCACTGCGAGATTGAATACCTCTCTTGATACCGCGCGGTCCATCATGTCCATTGTCGCCTTGTAGTAGGTCTTCATGCTGTCGATTATCTCAAAATAACCCTCGTACTTATAGCCCATAACCTTATAATCCTTCAGCTTGTGCTGGAGAATGTCGGTCTCAAAGCTGTAAAGGCTCCTGCATTCGCTCTCTCTGATAAGCTCCTCGAGGAACGTTCTCTTCATAACATAAATGTTCATCATAACGTTCATCTCGCCGCTCATTGTCGGTCTTGCAAGAACATCGAAAACGGCGTTGTTCTCGTCTACTTCAATAACAGTCTGCGCCTGCGCACGCTCAACAGGATATACAACGCTTCCGTAAACGCAGGTTATGTCTGCGCCCTGCTTTTCGTGAAATTCAACAATAGGCTTTAAATCCATATTTGCGACAACATTCGCGTCAGCCATTACAACATAATCCGCGCTGCTCTCGTTTATGAACTGATATGCGCCCGCAAGCGCCTCAAGCCTGCCTCTGTAGATACCCGTACCCTCGCGCCCATAGGGAGGAAGGATATGCAGTCCGCCTGTCTTTCTCGCAAGATCCCACTCAGAACCCATTCCGAGGTGAGTCATAAGCGAATAATAGTTCTGCTTTGTGATTATACCTACCTGGGTTATTCCCGAATTTACCATGCTCGAAAGCGGGAAATCTACCAGACGGTATTTGCACCCGAACGGAACGCTTGCCATTGCTCTCGCCTTTGTAAGTTCGGGAAGGAGCTGTTCGTGCATATTAGCGAAAATAAGCCCCAAAACATTAGCCATACTTGCCATATCAAAAACTTCCTTTCCTATCTCATATGTCCTTAGAAATCATAGCCTTGGGCGGCGCTACAGCCTTATCGGAAACCTTTACATTGTGACCGATAACAGCCACGCCCCATTCGTCCTTGTTTTCGATAAGCTCGGGACGTTCGCCTATATGCGCGTCTTCGCCGATAACGCAGTTTTCGCCTACTATCGCGTATTCAATGACCGCGCCTTTTTTAATAACAGTGTTCGGCATAACGATACTGTCGCGCACTATCGCGCCTTCTTCTACCGTAACTCCCGCGAAAAGCACCGAGAAGTCTATCATTCCGTTTACCTCGCAGCCCTCTGCTATCATAGAGTTTTCTATGCGGCTCTGAGGGCCTGCAAAATGCGGCGGCATAACGGGGTTTCTCGAATAGATCTTCCAGCTGTCGTCAAGCAGATCCAGCGGAACATTCGGATCGAGAACGTCCATATTTGCTTCCCAAAGACTGTCTATCGTTCCGACGTCCTTCCAGTAGCCGTCAAAGTGATAAGCTACCATCTTTTCGTTATTATTAAGCATTGCGGGGATTATGTTCTTTCCGAAGTCCTTTGTCGCGCCCTCGTCCTGCTCGTTTTCAATAAGATACTTGCGGAGCTTCTGC
Source organism: uncultured Clostridia bacterium (assembly GCA_947600065.1). Taxonomy (GTDB): domain Bacteria; phylum Bacillota; class Clostridia; order Oscillospirales; family Ruminococcaceae; genus CAG-115. The sequence continues at coordinate 8,250 of CANQFZ010000041.1, forward strand.
CACGAGAACACATAAATTCCCATAGATGCAAGGTTTGACTTCGGCTCCTTCGGCTTTTCGGCAAACTCGGTTATTATGCCGTTTTCGCCAGCTGTCATGATACCGAAGCGGGGAGCTTCTTCCCACGGCACTTCGAGGACTGCGATAGTAGCGTCTGCGTTATGCTCTTTGTGGAAGTCCACCATTTTCGAGTAGTCCATTTTATAGATATGGTCGCCCGAAAGGATAACTACATAGTCGGGGTCATAGCGGTCTACAAAGCCTATGTTCTGGTAAATTGCGTTTGCCGTTCCCGAATACCATGCTTTTCCTGCGGCAGTTTCATACGGCGGGAGAACATGAACTCCTCCGTGCGCCCTGTCCAAGCCCCAAGGCTGACCGTTTCCGATATACTCGTTCAGCACGAGCGGCTGATACTGAGTAAGAACGCCGACGGTGTCTATTCCCGAATTTACGCAGTTTGAAAGCGGGAAGTCAATGATCCTGTACTTGCCGCCATATGGTACGGCGGGCTTTGCCATTTCCTGCGTCAGAGCATACAGACGGCTTCCCTGACCGCCCGCAAGAAGCATTGCGACACATTCTTTCTTGATGTGGTTCATAACCATTCCTCCTGTTTTATTCTGATTTGATTTTTTTGCTTTTAGGTTTTTCCCCGACCGTTATTTCCTTTACGGGCTTGGGCTCGCGGATATTCTTCGGCTTTAAATAAATGACCGACATCGGCGGTATATCGAGAGATATGCGATATTGTTCTCCGTGCATAGGCTCGCATTTAGCTGTCACTACGCCGTTCTTTATGCCGCTGCCGCCGTATTTCTCGTCGTCGGAATTGAAAAACTCGACATAATCCGCATAATACGGAACGCCTATTTCATAAACCTCGTGGCGGACGGGCTGGAAATTGCACACAACAATGACCTCGTCCTTGCTCTTGGCTATTCTTCTGAAAGCGATAACGCTGTTCCGGTTGTCCTCTGCGGATATCCAGTGGAAGCCTTCCCAGCTCGTGTCGCACTCCCAGAGCGCGGGGGTCTGCTTATAGAGCTTGTTTATGTCCTTTACATACTCGAAATACTTTCTGTGCGGCTCAAACTCAAGCACTTCCCAGTCAAGCTGCTCCTGGAAATTCCACTCCTTATATTGGGCAAATTCCTGACCCATAAACATAAGTTTCTTTCCCGGGTGCGCCATCATATAGCCCAAAAACGTTCTCATTGAATTAAAGCGGTATTCTCTCGGCCCGCCCATTTTATCGAGCATCGAGCATTTTCCGTAAACAACTTCATCATGGCTTATCGGCAATATAAAGTTTTCGGAGAACGCATAGTAGAACGAAAACGTAACAAGGTTCTGATTATACGGTCTGCCGAGAGGATCCATGCTCATATATCTGAGCATATCGTTCATCCAGCCCATGTTCCACTTAAAGTTAAATCCGAGACCGCCGATATCTGCGGGCTTTGTTACCATAGGCCATGCCGTGGACTCCTCTGCGATCATCAAGATGTTCGGGTGTTCTTTGAACATAGCGGCGTTCAGCTTTTGCAAGAACGCTATCGCCTGGAGATTTTCCTTTCCGCCCTTTTCATTCGGGCACCATTCGCCGTCGCGCCTGTCATAATCAAGGTACAGCATAGAAGCGACAGCGTCAACCCTCAGACCGTCTATGTGATATTTTTCTATCCAGTAGTTAGCGTTTGAAACAAGGAAAGACTGAACTTCCGCCAAGCCCCAGTTGAAGATGTGCGTGCCCCACGCCTTATGCTCTCTTCTCAGGGGGTCTGTGTCCTCATAGCAACACTCTCCGTCCCATTCGTAAAGACCCGCCGCGTCTTTGGGGAAGTGGCCCGGGACCCAGTCGAGGATAACGCCTATTCCCGCCTGGTGGCACCTGTCCACAAACTCCATAAAATCAAACGGCGTTCCAAATCTCGAAGTCGGCGCATAATAGCCTATCTGCTGATAGCCCCACGAGCCGTCGAAAGGATATTCGGCAATAGGCATAAGCTCTATGTGGGTATATCCCATTTCCTTTACATAAGGAATGAGCTCGTCCGCGATCATTGAATAGCTTAGATAATTCGAGCCGTTTTTCTTCCAAGAGCCGATATTTACTTCGTAGATATTTATGGGGCTGTCGTATACGTTTGTTTTAGCCGCCTTTTCGCAATACTTCTTGTCTTTCCACTTATATCCGTCTATATCGAAAAACTTTGTCGCGGTGTTGGGTCTTAACTCCATATGATAGCCGTATGGGTCGGCTTTAAGTTTTATAAGACCGTCTCTGCTTTCGACGCTGTACTTATAATTGTCATATACTTTTATCCCCTCGATAAAAAGCTCCCAGACCTCGCTGCGCTCGTCGACTATCCTATACATCGGAGCTTTTGTTCTGTCCCAGTGGTTGAAATCTCCGACAATGCTGACGGACTTTGCATGCGGCGCCCAGCACCTGAAAACAACGCCGTTCTTTCCGTTTACCGTGGCTTTATGCGACCCGAAAAAGTCGTATGCATGGGCATTTTCTCCTCTGTGAAACAGATACAGCGGGATCTCATATTCTTCGGATATGCCTCCTGCCATAAAATGCTCTCCCCCTTTTCATAAATTTACAGAACCTTGTTCTGTCAGATATTCTGAAAAAGCGCGCCAAAAACAGGCGCTATTTCACCTTCATAAACATAATAACATAATACTAAACATTTTTCAAGTATTTTGTAAATATTCTATGATTTTTGATATTTTGACCTTGCAATTTTGTGCAATTTTGACAATGTTTTCCTGAAACCAAAGTGTAAACAAGGGAAAATAGTTCTCACTCCAAAGGTTTTTGAGGATTTTTAAAAGGGGTCTATGTAACAAAGAGGGCTGTGAACAGTATTCAGTAACAGCCGAAAGGTAATCAACCACCTTGCCGGTGGTTTTGACTGAAAGGCAAAAGCCGAAAAGCAGTCCGCTTATTCACCACCTTTGAAAAACCTTAACGTTTTTCTTTCCCGCTTAAAATTTTTTCATACTGTAAGAACTTTCCCGCTCAATACCTCTTTGTAGGATTGAGATTTTCAAAATATGATTTTGAAAATCTCAATGTGGGGAAAACTCTTGTTTTCCCCACACCCTTTAGCGCTATTGAGGCGTTATTGAGGGAAAACTTTTTTGAAAAAAAGTTTTCCCTCAAACTCCCTTTCAAAAAACTTTCGTGCGCCCGCCCGTCAGGCGGTTTGGATATAAAACGTTATTCGCCGCTCAAAACAGCTTTTTACATCCTACCTTCTTCCGCCAACTTCAACAGCTATGACGCTAATGTCGTCATCCTTCCCGCTGTCGGCGCTGCGTGCGGCTCTCGCTATGCGTTCCGAAAGCTCGTCGGGCGGCGTGGGTGTGGAAAGCTCCCTCGCCAGCCACCGCTCGTCAATTACCGCTCCGTCCGTTATCATTACTATCATATCCCCCGCCGAAACTTTCAATCTCTGCGCGGGAAGATTTATCTTCCCGCCCGTACCTGCGGGAGCTGACGAAAGCGAAACGCGTATAAGTCTGTCCGAGCTTCTTATGTATGTAGCCGCCGCGCCCGCTTTGTAAATTGCACAATCCCCGCTGTCGGGGTCAATCCTGCATATGTCTAATGTCGCATAGCTCTCGTCAGAACTTTTTATCATCATCACGGTATTAACCGTTTCCAGCGCCGCCGAAAGAGATATCCCGCTTTTTATCAGCTTAGCCGCGACAGAACAAGCCATTGCCGAATCTACTCTCGCCCTGCTCCCCGTTCCCATACCGTCGGAAAGTATCACATAGAAAACTCCATCCGCGTCCGTAAAGCTGTCATAACAGTCGCCGCAGACATTGTTGCTGCCCTTCGGGAGCTGAAATGCGCCAAGCTTCAGCGAAAGCGCGTGCGCTTTGTTTGCGGTTATCCTATACATTCCCCCGCTTCCCGAAATTTCGGGAACATCTACCGCCCGCCCCAGCGTTTGCCCTATAAGCTTTCCGAGATACTCTCTGTCAATTATCGGCTCGGTCTCGCCGTATGCCTCAAAATGAAGTCCGTTCTCCCCTGCCGTAACAAACGCGCGCGGCTTTCTTACCCCCGCATCATACAACAGCTTTTCTGCTCGTTTTTCTGCTTCACGGTCGGAATCGTCAAGAACGTCCGAGCGACTTAGGTCGCGAAGTATCTGCTCGGTGCTTAAAAGCCTGTCTGTGTATATCCTGCGTATCTCGCCTATTCTCTGTTCGTCACGCTTTGCCGAGAGATAGCGCGAATATTCTTCCGTCAGCGCATTTGCCACTCCGCTCGGATAAACGCATATCTGCGCGCACTCGCCGTTCATTGAATGTTCTGTCAAGGGAAAGCCCGTCCGAAGCTGTTCCGTGAGCCTTTCAAACTCCGCTCTGAAAAGCTCGTATTTCTCGCCCCAGCACAGCATACTTTTCGGACACGAACGGCATACCCTGTCTGCGGCTTTCTCGGCTATGCTTTCGGGAGTGAGCGCGTATTTTTCTTCGAGAGCCTCTGACGCGGCGCTAATTCCCGCGCCAACTCCCCTCAGCGCGTCCGCCGCATAGTTCAGCCTTTCGCACAGCAGCTTTGCCGCGGTGTTGTCCGAAATGCCCGCGCTTTCTTTCGGCTTTGATTTCGGCATAACGACATAAATTGCGGCGGTAATTATCGTTTCGGTCATTATCCTGATCGAACCCTCGTCTGCGCCCGAAACGAGCGTTCCTGCCGCGGCAAAAAACACATACCCCAGCGCGCGCACTATCTTCCCGCGCTTTTTAAACATTCCGCAGGCAACTGCCGCAAGCGCGAAGCCTGCCGCTCCCGCGCCCATTTCATAATCAGCCGCGCACAGTCCGAACAGCCCCGCAATGCCCACAGTTAAAGTCATGTCAAGACTTTTCTCGGATATAGTGTACAAAAACACCGCGCCGAAAATAAGCCTGCCGATATTTGCAAAAGGATAATCAAGCGCGCCCAGCGACAAAAACACCAGCCCCGCGACAACTCCGAAATGCGCCCGGACAGCGGGCTTTTTCAGGTCAATTCCTTTTTCCGATATGCTTTCGAGCCTTACAAAGCTTGCGGCAAAAACTCCCGCGCATACCGCCGCAACTATCGTCATCAGAAAGTCCGCTGTACTTTCAGCCAAAGTAACGCGAGAGAAAAAGCAAGCTCCCGCCGCCGCGAAAAAACGTTCTACCGCGCGCACCGAAACGCGTTTCAGGTCGGGCAGCATTCTTGCGGCGAGGACGATCGCCATTGCCGCTATGCTTGTAAATGCGGCAGGAAAGCCGTGTATGACCGCGCCTAAGATACCGCCTGCGAGGACATACCAAGTCTTTGCTCCCGAAACTCCCGCAAGGAGCGCGTATGCCGCAGGCGCTGCGGAAAGGTCGGAAGCTCCCGTTTCGAGTGCTATCCCCGCAAACACCCACACTGCCTTTTTCAGCGCGAACCATTCTTCCTTTTTCCCCAAAGAAAACAGCCTTTTTGTTTTTTCCGTCATTTTTTCTATCCTTTCAGCCTATTGACAATAAACAGCTTGTTTAAAAAGTCAAGTTTCAGACTGTAGAGAAAGTCCCAGATGCTAGGAAGCGGTGCTGCGGCTAGGCTTTGTGCCTGCCGCAGTGCCGCTGACGCCGCAGATGGGGCTTTATATACAGTCTGAATAAAGCCTTTGGATTTAAATATAGCATATCCCGCCCGAAAATGCTGTAGAAAACGAGGGGAGGATAGTAGGTTGTTTTGTTTAATGGGGGGATAAGGACGGGGAATTCGTCGAATTATAATGTACACTGTAAACTGTCTAAAATGCTATTGACAAATTGCGGCTTGGGTGATATAATTTACTTGCGACATAACTGAATATTTGCAATTATAGGTAGTACACTTTTACAGTGGTAAAAGTGCGCTCTATTTTCGTACGCTTATAATTGCAAACGAATAGTTGTGTCGCAGCAATCGGAGCTAGCATTTTTACAGGTGCGCGGCTTCGGCTGCGCACTTTTTATGATAAAATTCATATTACAGAATTTGAAAGTGGTTGTGGTATAATTAAGGTAAGGCAATTAAAGCCGTTAATCAAATACATTTTTGAGAGGAATATTATGAAATGTGAAAAATGCGGAGCCGAGCTCCAACAAAAGGACGATAAACTTGTCTGCCCGAATTGCGGCGCGGAATATGTTGAGCAAGCTCAACCCGCCGCCGAAACCGCTTCGGAATACATAACCCCGCGCGGCTTTTCATCAAAGAAGAACATCATCATTATAATTCTCGCGGCAATTCTTGTACTTGGTTTGGGTGCGGGAATTACGGCTATTGCGGTTACAAATTCTCCGTCATTCAGGGTTTCACAGGGAATTGACCTTGCCGAGCGTTATTTGTCCGAGCAGAATTATGAACAGGCAATTATCGAGTACGAGAAAGTTTTAGAAATTGAGCCTATGAACGTTGACGCGTACCTCGGGCTTGCCAAGGCTTATGAGAAAATGGGCGATATTGATAAGGCAATTGAAGTTCTCCGAGAAGGTCTGGAGATGTCAGGCGATGAGCGAATAGAAAAACGCTTGAATAAGCTGCTTAATCCCGAAGAAAGTACGTCAAGTTCAAGCAGTTCTGCGCCCGCCGAAAGTTCAACCCCCGAGGAGAGCACGCCCGAGGACTTGCCGCCTTACGGCTCAATGGGCTCGGTGACAATTCAAGGCGTGGAATATGATATAGCGACAACAACTGAGTTGGATTTGTGGGGCAAAAATGTTACAAATGAAGAATGTTTAGAAATTTGTAAGCTTGTAAATCTGACAGAGTTACATTTAGTATGGAATCAAATCAGCGATATAAGTCCCCTCGCAAATCTTACTAAGCTGACAGCCTTGTATTTGAACGAAAATCAAATCAGCGATATAAGTCCGCTTGAAAATCTTACTAAGCTGGAAACTTTGTATTTGGGATATAATCAAATCAGCGATATAACTCCGCTTGCAAATCTTACTAATCTAATAAGTTTGGATTTGCAGGAAAATCAAATCAGCGATATAAGTGTGCTTGCAAATCTAATCAATCTGACATCTTTGTATTTATACAACAATCAAATCAGCGATATAACTCCGCTTGCAAAACTTACTAAACTGACAGAGTTGCATTTAGCTGGTAATCAAATCAGCGATATAACTCCGCTTGCAAAGCTCACTAATCTGACAAAGTTGTATTTAGGTGGTACTCAAATCAGCAATATAACTCCGCTTGCAAATCTTACTAATCTGACAAAGTTGAGTTTATGTAGTAATCAAATCAACGATATAAGTTCGCTTACTAATCTTACCAATCTGACTGATTTGGATTTGAGGGAAAATCAAATCAGCGATATAACTCCGCTGTCAAAGCTTACTAATCTAACAAGATTGGATTTACATGATAATCAAATCAGCGATATAAGTCCGCTTGCTAATCTGACTAATCTGACATGGTTGTTATTGAATGCTAATAAAATCAGCAATGCAAGTCCGCTTTCAAAACTTAATAATCTGACAACGTTGAGTTTGGAAGAAAATCAAATCAGTGATATAAGTCCGCTTGCAAATCTTACTAAACTGGAATCGTTGAGTTTGGAAGAAAATCAAATCAGCGATATAAGCTCGCTTGCAAATCTTACTAATCTGACATATTTGTGTTTGGACCATAATCAAATCAGCGATATAACTCCGCTTGCTAATCTTACCAATCTGACAAATTTGAATTTGTGGGGTAATCAAATCAGCAATATAAAGCCTCTTGCAGATCTTACTAATTTGACGGATTTGACCTTGCTTGAAAATCCCGTCAGTGAAGAAGATATAAATTGGCTTAAACAACAGCTTCCAAACTGTACGATAGCTTATTAAATTACCCCCGACCGCCTAAGCAGTCGGGGGTAACTTTTATAAAAACAAAAAACCTTTAATCCCGATAACAATCTAAATAATATCCGCGAAGCGGATACCATAACTGACTACTGTACACTGTACACTGCATACTGATAACTCCCCCTGATAATAAACAATTGACAAAACGCCAAAACCGTGTTATAATCAAATAAAGTAATTACATAAAAGGAGTTTATCATGAGGGTCGACAAGACGAATTATTATCTGGACATTGCGCAGACGGTCGCTGAAAGAGGAACGTGCCTGAGAAGAAATTTCGGCGCGATAATCGTAAAAAACGACAGCATTATTTCCACGGGCTATAACGGCGCACCGCGCGGAAGAAAGAACTGCTGTGACGTCGGAGAATGCACGCGCGAAAAGCTCGGAGTTCCCAGCGGTCAGAGGTATGAGCTTTGCCGTTCGGTACATGCCGAGGCTAACTGCATAATCTCCGCGCCGAGAACGGAAATGCTGGGGTCGGTGCTGTATCTTGCGTGCCTTGACGCAAAGAGCGGAGAGCTTACGGGAAACACCGAGCCTTGTTCTATGTGCAAAAGGCTGATAATAAACGCAGGCATTGAGCGCGTTTTTGTCCGCAACAACAAGGACGAGTTCACCGAGTTTGTCGTAAACGACTGGATAGAAAACGACGCGAGTCTTAACGGAAGTTCAGGATATTGATAACAAACTTTCTTCTTTTTAAGATACACGATAACAACAGTATACAGTGTACAGTGGACAGTGTACAGTAGAATGTGTCCGCTGTCGCGGACATTATTTAGATTGTTTTTAATTTAAATGCACACAAAAAACCTTTTGACTTGATAACAATCTAAATATTATCCGCGAAGCGGATACCTTTGCTGTTTACTTTACACAGCGTTGCACGCGAAGCGTTCAACGCGTACACTGTCAACTGCCGACAGGGGTATTATGGACTTAACGAATATAAACATCATCAAGGGGCTTTTCGAGCGTCACGGCTTCTCGTTCTCAAAGGCACTCGGGCAGAATTTCCTGATAAATCCCGCGGTATGCCCGAAAATTGCCGAAATGGGCGGGTGTAAAGAGGGCGTTTGCGCAATTGAAATAGGAACGGGCGTGGGCGTTCTTACACAGGAGCTTGCAAAGTGCTGCGACAAGGTGATAGCGATAGAGCTTGACGAAAGGCTGAAACCTATTTTAGCCGAAACGCTCGCGGAGTTTGACAATGTTGAAGTCATTTTCGCGGACGTTATGCAGACCGACCTCAATGAAGTCGTGGAGAAATTCGGCGGGAAAGATGTGGTAGTATGCGCAAATCTGCCGTACTATATTACATCTCCCGTGATAATGAAGATACTCGAAAGCAGACTTCGGATAAAGTCGCTTACCGTAATGGTACAGCGCGAGGCGGGCGACAGAATTTGCGCCGCTCCCGCTACAAGGGAGAGCGGCGCGGTTTCGTATGCCGTGAGATATTACAGTGAGCCGAGGCTGTTGTTTAAGGTCAACAGAGGGAGCTTTATGCCGTCGCCGAATGTCGACAGCGAGGTAATAAAGCTTGAAATTACCGACAGGAACAAACTGCCGAACGATGTTGAAACAATGCTGTTCAGGCTTATTCGTTCGGGATTTTCGCAGCGCCGAAAGCAGCTTTTAAATCCGCTTTCGGGGGAACTTAAAATGTCTAAAGAGGAGCTTTGCGGAGTGTTTTCGGCTGTCGGAATAAAGCCTACGGCACGCGCCGAGGAGCTTAAACTTGAAGATTATATAGAGCTGGCGAAAAAGTTGTCTTGAATAAAAAACTTCCCCGCGTTGTATCCCGGTACAGCGCGGGGCGGATTTTTAAACACTTTTGCGGTTTTAACCTTTTTCAGTTTACCGCTTTAGCGGCGATTTATCATAAAGCTCTTATTCTCTCGGCATACAGCTTTCTATTTTTTTGATAACTTTTTCATCAACATTATTGCTACGTAAAATTTCAATTATCAATAAAAATACTGTTCTTAATTGTTTATCGGTCATTCCTGTAATTTCGTCCATTTTTATCTCTCCCTTCTCCAAATCACTGTGTTTTATTTGACGGAATTTCCCGCCTGTAAACATTGATTACTGTTGTCGCTTTTCCGCGGTACTTGCGCTGTGTTCCCACTAACAGCGCAAGACGAATTTTTTTACAAATATGTAGACCTCTTCTACAGTTAAATTATATCACACTTTTTTCTTTTTGTCAATTATTTAACAATAAAAATCTGCCCCGAACTGTATCCCAGTACAGCTCGGGGCAAACTTTTTGCGGTTATGTAGATCTTTTCGGTTTTCTACAATTGTATTATAGCATATTATTTTGTGGTTGTCAATAGCAATAACGAAAGAATTTTCACTTTTTAAAACCCTTAACGCTCTTACTTTCCCGCTCTATTGTAAATTCATTTCCGAGGTTTTCCTCCGCTCAAAACATCTTTGTAGGATTGCCTTTTCAAAGCACGGCTTTGAAACGGCAATGCGGGGAAAACTCTTGTTTTCCCCGCACCCTTTAGCGCTTAATTTGCGAAGTTTCGCGGCTTACGCCGCGACCAAAGGGAAAAACTTTTTTGACAAAAAAGTTTTTCCCTCTGGACTCCCTTTTCAAAAAACTTTCGTGC
>CANQFZ010000042.1 GCA_947600065.1 uncultured Clostridia bacterium
TCAGCTCGTCGATTGTTTTAATAACGTTCATTCGTAAACTTTCCCTTCTATCAGTTATATTTTGCGAGGATAGTGTCTATATCATCGGGTGTGAGCCTTCCGTAGACTTCCTCGTTTATCGTCATAACGGGAGCAAGTCCGCACGCGCCTATACAGCGGCACGCATCAAGCGAAAACTTTCCGTCGGACGTTATCTCTCCTCCTGAAATGCCGAGCTTTTCCTGGAGCTTAGTGTAGATATCTCCCGATCCCTTTACATAACAAGCCGTACCAAGGCAAACCGAGATCTTGTATTTGCCTTTGGGGTTAATGGAAAACTGCGCATAGAAAGTGACCACTCCGTAAACTTTTTCGAGCGGTATTTCCATTGCGTCTGCGATCATCTGCTGGACTTCTATCGGCAGATATCCGTAGATCTCCTGCGCGCCCTGAAGAATGGGCATAAGCGCACCGGGGTCGTCCTTGTGCTGAGCGATGACCTTTCTGAGCTGTTCTTCCTGTTCGGGCGTTCCCGAAAAAGGAACCGCACTCTTTTTAAAAGCCATTATGTAGCCTCCTTGTTTTTCCGCGTTATTGCGGTTTTTTGCGAGATAAAATTCGTGAAACCTTTTTTGTTTCACTCCCATACTATATTATTATAACACAACCTTTAAAAAAAGTCTAGAGTTATCAAGAATTTCTCAAGAATTACCTATAACATTTTAAAGAGATTTTTTTCACCATTTTTTGTGCAATTTCTACAAAAACTACCTATTTGTATAGTATTTGTATACTTTTTTCACATAGTTTACAGAAACAAAATTTACATAAGCTTTTTCGCAGCATGTGATTTTAGTTTTTAAACGACCTGCAATTTTTAGAAAATCTTTCAAAATAATTACAATATAATTACAGTTTTGTAATAAAGCTTGACTTTAAGAACAGATATGATTATAATAATATCAAGAGGACGAAAAAGCAATCATCTCGGTTTTGATCCTAAAATACATTCCACTCTTCTATACGGAAAATGTGCCATTGATCATTAACAGTATCTTTTAACCGGTCCTCACCCCTTCCATTTTTCGAAACCGCGCGGGTTTTTACATATACTTCTTGGTTTTTATCTCCTTCCATTTCCTCCCCGCTGCGGTTTCAGAATAATTTGCTCCCGAACGGTAGCTCGGGAGCTTCTCTTTTAGAAGTTAGAGGTAAGAAGTAAGAGGTAAGAAAACAGAGGTGGTTTTGGAGAGAAAGTTATTCGTCTTCTATAAGGAAGAGGCTGGAGACTAGAGTTTTGGCGGCGAGGTTGTTCGTTGACATAATAATAAAGGGAAACCGTTTAATATGGTTTCCCTTTTAGATGTAAGAGGTAAGAAGTAAGAGGTAAGAAAACAGAGGTGGTTTTGGAGGGTAGGTTGTTTGCTTACATAAACAATAAAGGGAAACCGTTTAATATGGTTTCCCTTGTTTTTTATTCTTCTTCCGAGGTATCGTCTGCTGAAGTATCGTCAGAAGCGGGTTCAACTGTTTTTTCGGTATCGTCTGTTGAAGTATCGTCCGAAGCGGGTTCAACCGTTTCCGAGGTGTCGTCTGTTGAAGTATCGTCCGAAGCGGGTTCAACCGTTTCCGAGGTGTCGTCTGTTGAAGTGTCGTCGGAAGTATCTTCTTCCGTTTCTGGGTTGTCCGCAGTTTTTTCAACGGGTCTCGGGGCAGGCTGGGCATTATCTTCAAGAATGCTCGGAGCTTTTTTGTTCTTTTTGGCTTCGCGTTTTGCTTTTGCGTCAAGCTCGTCCTGTTTTTCCTTTGCGATAAGCTCTTTGGAGCGTTCGGTGTTTAAGTAGAGCGGAATGTTCTTTTTCTTTGTGATGATCTTGAAAACAATAAACAGCGTAATGCCGCATATAAAGCATACCGCCGCGACTATCTGAGAAATTTTCAGACTTCCCGCCATAAGGCTGTCCGAGCGGTTGCCCTCGATAAAGAACCGTCCTAGCCCGTACCACGAAAGATAAAGCAGCATAATTTCACCGTCAAAGCTCCTGAGTTTCTTTGAATAGAAATGCAGCAGTATAAATCCCAGCAGGCACCATGCGCTTTCGTACAAAAAGCAGGGGTGAACGGGCGTTTCGCCTATGACCGTGCCTTTCATTGCAAAGAGCCAGTCCTTGTCACATTCCGAGCCGAAAGCCTCTTGATTTATAAAGTTTCCCCACCTGCCTATTGTCTGACCTATCAGAAAACCGAGCGCGGCAATATCGCAGGTCGCGAAGAAGTTCAGCTTTCTTATCTTGCACATTATAAATCCCACTAAAAGCGCGCCGATTATTCCGCCGTAAATCGCCAGACCGCCGTCGTGTATCTTGGTAAAGGTGGTTATGAAATCATATTTTGTGCTTGAATTCGGGTCAAGAGTTGTAAATACGCAGTAATAAATTCTTGCCCCTAGAAATCCTCCGATAACAGAGGCAAACACCACGTCGAAAAATCTTCCCTTTGGAAGTCCGAAAACCTTTTCACAGCGAAATGTCGCATAAACATACGCTATAAGTATTCCCGACGCTATCAGTATCCCATACCAGAATATAGAAATCTGTCCGAAAAGTTCAAATCCTCTGGTATAGGTAATTTCCGTTCCGTTAAACAAATTCGGAAATTCAAGCGTTATCTTTTCCGTTGCGGAAACCGAAACTAAATGATTCATCTGTGTTCTCCTTTGCTGTCATTAAAGCGTATCAATTATCGAAATGCTTGCGTTTTCCTCGTCAATGTCCGAAAGCTTTTCAAGAAGCGTTTGATAATCTGCCGCCGCCGTAAGCTCTATCGCGCAGAACGGTGAAACGCGCGACAAGACCGCCTCCGAAAGGGTGTTGCATACCGAGCGGACATTTACAAATTCCTTTACGAGAGAACCGTATGTCGCCTTTTTAACGCGCTCGAACAGTTCTTTTTGGGGAGGATTGTTCTTATAGTGCCTGAATGTTTCTTTCATACTTTCGAGGATTTTTTCGGGTTCTTCGCTTTCTCCTCGTGCCACAAGGAAGAAATGTCCGCGCCCGTTAAATACGCTTACAGACCATTCGTCATTAAGAATGCCGTTTACGCGCATTTTTTCATAAAACTCCGACGAAGCTCCGAATATCATATCGAGCAGGATATTGTAATATATATAGTCGCTTATCTCCTGTTCTTTATATACTGCGGGGCGCTTAAAGCCTATTTCAAATATCGGCTTTGCAACGGGCATGGACAAACGCGTTATTTTTTTGTTCACCTCATACGGCTCGTCAAAGTCTGCTGTCTTTGCCGCAACAAATGTTCTCGCTTTTTTGAGCTTTCTCTCGCACACCTCTACTATTTCGTCGGGGTCAATATTTCCCGCCGCGCACAAAAACATATTCGACGGGCTGTAAAAAGCGTTGTAGCAGTCGTAAAGCGTTTGGGGAGTAATTTTCGCAATGCTCTCGACTGTTCCCGCTATATCAAGACGAACGGGATTTTTCGAGTAGACGCTTTCGAGAAGATTTGTAAAAACGCGCCACGAGGGATTATCGCGGTACATTGTTATTTCCTGTCCGATTATGCCGCGCTCTTTTTCAACGTTTTCTTCCGTGAAATAAGGCTCGCTTACAAACCCTAAAAGTATCTCAAGATTTTTCTTGAAGTTGTCGGCGCAGCTGAAATAATACTGCGTATAATCAAAACTCGTTCCCGCGTTGCAGGACGCGCCTGTCTGGGCAAAGAGTGAAAATGCGTCTTTTTCCTCGCTCTCAAAGAGCTTGTGTTCGAGATAATGCGCCGTGCCGTCGGGTATCTCAACGAGCCTTTCGCCGACGGAGAACGCATTGTCCTGAGAGCCGAAGCGCGCCGTAAACTGCGCAACGGCGGTGTTCCACCCCTTCATCGGGAGCATATATACTTCCGTCCCGCACGAGCAGACATATTTAAGACACGTTTCTTTTATAATGTCGTTGTAAATCTTTTCGATCATGATTTTTCTGTTTACTCCTTGTTTTTCAGCAGATAGACCGTATCGAGGGCATATTTCCTCGCGGCTTCGCGGACGCGTTCGGGCGATACGGCTTTTATCTGTTCGGCATATTCTTCGGGAGATATAAATTTCTCGTCAAGTATCTGGGAGAGATACCAGTTCGATATACCGAACGAGCTGTCGTATATTGAAGTAAGAGTATTCAGCACTTCGAGCTTTGCGCGTTCAAGTTCGTCCTGTGAAACGCCGTTTTCGCATATGTCGTTCAGTTCTACGAGCATTGCTTCTTTTGTAAGTTCTGCGTTTGCGGGTTCAATGCCTGCGGAGCAGAAAAGCGTTTTGCTGAAACGGTCGGAATGACAGCCGCAATAATAGCACAGCGACCGTTTTTCACGGATATCCTCAAAAAACCTCGAAGTTGTCATTCCTCCGAGAATGTTTGAGAAAAGAGCATTTGCGGGGCGGTCGTCCATGTCGGGAGCTTTAAAGTACATTCTGAGAATAGCCTGCTGCATATCAAGCTCGTCCTCGACATATTTAGGCTTGTCCTTCAAGGCGGACGGTTTTAAATTAAAGCTGTAAATATCGCCTCGGTCAAGCCTTGAAAATTCTTCGGCAAAAATCTTTTCGCTTTCGGAAAAATCCGAACAGCCGACCGCGAATATCTCGATGCGGGCGGTGCGGAGAATTTCCCTGTATGCATCAAAAGCAGACTTTGCGGTTATCTTTTCGGCATTTTCACGAGTGCCCGACGCGGGAAGCTCTGCGGCCTCGCCGACAAATGCGGTTTTTGCGGCACGCTCGGCGGCATAGACGGCTTTATCGTTTATTACGCTGTCGATGTTGTCGATAAGCTGCGCGCGGAGCATTTCAACGGTTTTCTCGTCAAACATACCGTCGTTTGCGCGAGGGCGTAAAATGCAGTCGCACATAAGCGTCGCAAGTTCGCGTTCAAGCTTTTCGCCGTTCAGAGCGTATCTGTCGTCGATAGTGTCGGCCCAAATGTCGGTACGCCTTGCTCCGCCGAATAATGCCGTCTGAGATGATAAAGACGCATCGTATAGGTCAAGAAGCGCGGAGGAAAGCTGTTTGTATTCGGGGTATCGCTCGCAGCACTCGGTAAATTCATAAGCCGCAAGGGCGGCGTCACTGCGCGGAATTTGGGAGATGTCGGTAAAGAGGGAAATGAAAAATCGGTTTTGTTTATAGCGCGGGTCGGTTATCTTTGAAAACATTACCCCTTCGGCTATGGTTTTCCGTTCAAAAATTTTTATCAGTCCTTTATAATAAAATTCAACTAAACTTTATTATAACATATTTAGATAATAATTTCCATAATTTTTTATGAAAATTTTCTAAAAAGTTTTTGTTTATCATAAGACGAAAGGAGAAGTACTTCTTGTTGATTTGGTTTATAGGCGTATAGTCGAAAGGTAGTTTACTCATTTATAGTTGTTGATAAAATTTAACTTTTTTTCATTCCCGCTCTAAGGCTTTTTCACACTTAAAGTTGTTCACCGCTTAAATGTTGTTTCATGATTTTCAAATTTAAAACTGCGTTTTAAATTTGAAAATGTGGGGAAAACTCTTGTTTTCCCCACACCCCAGATTCAATGCCGAAGGCATTTAATCTGATGCGCTTTAGCTAGCGCTGTTTCGCGGCTTACGCCGCGACCAAAGGGGAAAAATTTTTTGAAAAAAATTTTTCCCCTTTGGAATCCCTTTTCAAAAAACTTTCGTGCCGCGCCTTGCGGCGCGGTCGAAAAGTGGAAACGTTGTTTGTTTTACCTCTGACCTCTTACTTCTAAAAGGGCGCGGTCGGATAGTGGAAGCGCTGTTCGGTTATCGTCCGCCGCGTCAGCGGCGGCACATAAAAGTTTTGGGAGGGGTTCAAGGGGGACCCTTTTTTAAAAGGGTCCCCCTTGCTAATTGTGCTTGTGTTTCAGCTTTGTTTTCATGCTTGCCGCAACTTCTGCCACCGCGCAGAACTTATCCACAAACGTTATGACAAACGTTTCTCTGTGCTTTGGCAGGTGCATTGTTGCGGGCCACATATGGTTTACTATTATATCGCCCTCAAGCTCGTTTATTGAAAACATTTCCGTTGCATTCAGAAAAGCCGTTTTCGGGTGCTGGGAAATATGCGATCTTTCGCCCTCGGCTTTTTCGTGAGTCTTTCTGTCATAATAGAAAAGGTCGTGCATAAGCCCCGCTCGCGCCGCGCTCTTTGCATCAAGCCCAAAAAACCTGCACAAAAGAAAATTATAATATGACACATTCAGCGAATGTTGATAGCGTGTTGTTCCTATATGGTGACTGAAATCCCTGAGCTTCAGAATGTTTTCATTTTCCAAAAGATCCGAAACGCACGAAATATAATCGCTGCATTCGAGTATGTTCTTTCTTGATAAAATTGCTTTTAACATTAAATTCTGCATCTCCATTCTTAAATTATTTTATCATATTTCACGAATTCTTTCAATGGTAATTTTATGAAATTTCCTGCTGCTTTTCCTCTTCTATAAAAATAAGTAATATTTTCTGTAAAATATTCACAAAATTAAACAATATTTTCCTTTTTTTCTCACATCTTGTCTATTATGCACAAAAATTCGGTTTTAGATTTTGACAGTTTTATGTGGGTTGACGTACTTGTAATAAATTCGGATTTGGTGTATAATTAAAGATAGCAAATTGCGCTCATTTACTGTTCAGCTATAGTTTAGCACTGTAAATAGCGAATAATTCGGAGGTGCGTTATATTGGGCAATTTTAAATGGATTCCGCTCGTCGGACAGAATTTGTCCGCCGCTAATCTCGCCGCGGCGGAAAAGCTTAGAAAGTTCGGCTTTGCGCTTAATTGCGGAGAGTTCGGCTCGGAAAAATATGTAAAGTGCGCGCTCAGCGTATACGATGTTCTTGTCGAAAAGGAAAATCCGAATATCCTTGTCATTACGGCAGAGAGCGAAATGTACAGCTGGTACAGAATGCTCATCACAAGCATAGGCGCGGACTTTAAAATGGTTTCGGGCGCGCAGAACGCTTTGCTGTTTTTTGATGAACAGGGCGCAGGACTGTTCTTGATGTCAAAGAACACCCTGTTTTCCGACGGCAATATCCTCAGACGCAAGGCGGGCGAGAATGTAAAGTGGGATCTTATTATAATTGATGAGGAACTTAACAACAGAGTACCCGACTACATAGGCTATAAAAAGCATATCGTATGGAAAACGGAAAAACTGCTTATAAACGCACCGTTCCCCGCAAGATCCGACGATGATAAAAACAACCTTTCGGAGCTTATAAAGAGCGTTCTTGCCAACAGCGAAAAAGCTTATGCCGCGAGTGCTATGGCTCTCGACGCTTCGGCTTGCGCGCTGAACAACGACAGCGCGGTTATGAGATATTACGACCCGCTGGTTTATTCAGACGATTATAAAAGAGAAGTTGTTTTCCTGGATTACGGCTTTGAGGACGCTGTTATAAACACGTTCAGGCGGCGTGTGGACGTGCGTTCGGGTCTTCCGACATACACCTACGGTGGAAATATTTTCGAGCAGTATGACGTCGATAAATTTGACAGGCAGAAAAAGATATACATGAAGTCATACTTCACGCGCTCGGACGTTGAAGATCTGGCGGAGCTTGACAAAAAGCTCGAAGCGCTCCTTAAGTACAGCTCGGAGATCTTAAAGGACGAGGATTCGAGAATTATAATCTATTGTTGCCATAAGAAGACGATAGAATATTTAAGAAAAGTATTTTCCGCGCTTTACGGAAGTGCAGTGTTTGTAGAGAGAGGCGAAACGATAACGCCCGAGGTCATCATTAAAAAGCTGTCTGTTGATACGGATGTGGACGAAAGACCGCGCATTATCATCGGTATGGATAACCTTTCTACAACAGGCGAAGGTATGCAGTCTGTAACCTGCATAATAAACTATGAGCTTCCGACTTCTGCGGCGGTGCTTGAAAAGAGAATGACCCGCCACGGTTTTGCGCGCGAGAAGGACAGAAAGTTCGTCATCTTCCGCGATTCAAACAAGGTCTTTGATACGGTAATACTTGAAAAGAACCTTTACAGAAGTATTGGCGAGGGCTTCTGCGGAGGACTTCCGACAAGAAATATCCTCCTCGATATAAAGGAAAAAGGCTCGTTTATGGCAAATCTCGTAAGCTCTCTTAAATACATAAGAGACCACGGAAAACAGTCTGACGCGGGATTTGATTTTATAAAGAAGGTAAGAGGCGACTATTCGCTTATAGATGATGACAGTCTCACAAATACAAAGCAGCTCGTTGATTTTGCGGAGAAAAATCTCGCAAAGATCTACGCATTGCTCGGCATCAACGACAGCTCGACGGCGGCTGAGATAGCGGGGGCTATGAACGCACTGAGCGGTCTGTGCCTTGTAAGCAACAGCGGAAAGCTCGAAAAAGCGCTTGATCGAAGCGAAATGGCGGCTTCGTTCTCCGACGAATCCTATTCAAACCAGCCGTTTGCTTCTGAAGCCGTAAAGGGTCTTGAAGACGCAAAGGCTGAGGTCGACGCAATGGAGAATGACGAGAGATTCCACATAAAGATAAAAGACGCAGTCAGCGAGCTGAACGATTGTATCAAATATCCTGTTATGTACGGTATCTGGAAATATCGTGAAAAGCAAAAAAATTCGGGATATCAGTTTAAGGAATATATACGGATATACAATGACGGGATCTGACGCTAAATAAAGTTTAGCTTACAATAACTACCGCGAGGCAGGTGCCCTGCGCGGAGAAATGAGGCGAATATATGAGCTCAAGCAGCGAAACAGTTACAAGGCTTCTTGGAGATTTCTTTGAGAGAAATACCGCGGGCGACAAAGAGGGAATAAAGGCGGTTATCGAGGAGATAGAACAGAAGATCCGCAGCGGCGAGGCGGACGATTCGTCGTTTAAGGATTATTTCAACAATATGTATGCGGGCAGAGGAGCGATAAACGCGGTAAATCTGGCGAACGACTATCCGCGCGAATCAATTATCCGCGAGCTTTTTCAGAACATCTTCGGGTGCGATTATGATGAAAAAGATATAAAGATAGAAGTAGATTTCCTCGACGACGGAAAAGTAAGACTGAATTATAACGAAGTCGGATTTAGTCTTGAACAGGTGTTCTATTATCTTTCAATAGGACGCAACGAGGGTGACAGAAAGCGCGAAGGCCGTTTCGGTCTTGGTGCTAAGAGCGTATTTTTAAATGTTGACTGGTTTGAAATGAAGTCGAACACTTATCGTCTCCGTGTCGTAAACGACGACGGAGTGTTGAAGGTGCGCGATCTTCAGCTCAACGCCGAGCCGTTTAAAAACACTGAAGTTATGTTCGCGCTTCCTTTGAATGAACAGGAAACGCTCCACGAAAATCTGCGCACTATTTGCTCGCAGAAGGGCAGCTACATCAATATGGTGGATCTGTGCTTCGCGTTTATCAGAAAAAAGAACCTTAAAGCAGTTGACAATGAAGAATGTTTTGACCGCACGTTCAATATCGCGATAGCAAACTACGGTCGCGGCGAGGTCGTTTACAGACTGTTCAACAATCGTCGCGAGGGCAGCGATATAACAAAAGTGCGTTTCCTTGAAAACGGAAAGAGCGTCGCAGACTTTATCCATTCCGAGCACGACGGCTTTACATACCTTATCCCGTTTGCAATTTCAAACGCAAAGCGCGAAGCGGGTAAAGTTCTTATGTCAAAGTATAATTATTTCTCGACATTCGAGCTTACGGGATTTGTACGCTCCGACAGCAAGGAATTTGTAGACGAACAGCTTTCGGCATTCTTTGTGTCTGTCCCGAATAAATATATTACAAACAACCGTTCGGGTATTAAATATGATTCTGTAGAAGAATGTTCTCAAAAGATAGAAAGAGGCATACTCTATGTTGCGGACGAATACAAAAAGCTCTTTGTTATTGAGCTTATGCCTAATCCCGATTTGGAGAACAGCTATATGCTCCGCCCGAGGCAGTATGTGTTTGAGTTCTTCTATAATTATGTTACGACAAGCAAGATCGCAAAAGGACTTCGCGAGCGTTTCGGAAACAGCGTTTCTATCCTGTTCCCACACAGCGAGCAGCCCGTTCAGTTCAGCGAGCTGAGAAAGAACGGATATTTCAGCGAGAGAGCCGGCGTTTCAAAAGAAGAGCATGAGGACGGAAGCGCGGCAAAGGCATTGTATACCGATATCGAGCAGATGAACAACTGGTATGGCAAAGACGACAGCCATGTTCTTATCGCAAGATATAAATGGGACGTTTTGGGAACCGACGAGGGCGGTATGGAATATCTGTACTCCTTCTATCTGGACGGTCACCAGTATTTTATGCCGTCATATGGCTCTAAGAAGGTAAAGGACTACGAGCTCGGCTCGACCTTTAGAAGCATAATAAGCCTCAAACTCAACGAGTGTATTGTAAACGGTTCGGTTCAGGACGAAAACGCTCTTGCACAGGCGTTTGAGGTTATCGACGAAATGTTCGGAGACGACTACCGCATTTCGATGAAGTATTTCCAGTTTGTGGTAACGTCGGGAACAGCAAACATAAGCTTTGAAATATCGAAGATAAATATCGGAAATATGAAGAAGGCTTATGACGTTCTTGCGGCGCACGAAATGCGCTTTGAAAACCACCAGGTTTTCAACCAGGTCGTAACGCTTATGGTAAACTCTTTCTCAAACGGAAAGGATACCGTTACGTTCTTAAAGGAGATAAAGGCACAGGGCGGAGACGTTACATTGGCGCTCGATATAAACAAGCGCTATCGCTTCTCGGTATACGGAAAGCAGTTTATGATACCTCCGACAATTACAAACTCGGAGCTTCTTGAAATTGTCGGCGACGTTTACTCGCTTATTGAAAGCGGACTGTTCAACAACAAGAGCTTCGACTTTGCATATACTCCCGGAAGGTTTGCGCTTGATCTTGCGGATCTGAAAGCGGCGCTTCCCGAGTGCAATTCCACTTCCGATATTGCCGCGCAGCTTGAAAAGATCTTTATCTGTGACCTCGGCATGGATAAAATAGCGCTCATTGACGAAAACAACAAGCTGATGAAGATTGTCGGCACGGACGCGCCAATTGATGACGCGGAGCGAGCAAAGACAGACAAGTTCGTTATTCTCCGCGACGGCATGACAAAGCCTCAGTATGCGTCGTTTGTAGAGTTTTTGCTCACAAATTCAAATCAGAACAGGCTGTTTATGCTATATTCGGGAACGGAAGAGCCGAACATTATCCTGTCCGACCAGTTGCCTTATTACTACAAGCCCGTTCCCACAATGACCCGCAGAGAGTTCGACTATCTGAGAGGCGAAGTGAGAAAGATAGCGAAGTATGAAAAGGAAAACGGAAAGGCATACAGAAACTATTTTGCCCGCGACGTAAACGCAAAGCTCTACGGCTATGGCGGCGTCTGCCCGTTCTGCGGATATGCGACGGGAGTTCTGAACAGCTTTGAGGTAAAGCGCTTCTCTATCGGCATTATGAACGGCGAGAAAGAACAGAAGTTCAGCTTTGCTCTCTACCTTTGCCACAATGACGCAGCAGCTGCGGCAGGCTGGATATTCGACGATGTCAGCATAGGCGGTATGTCGCCGTTTGTATGGCTCGATGAAATATCACAGACGGACACTATCCCTCCCGAGTTTATGTACTGCCGCGTTAAATACCGCAAGCAGGTTACATACGACATCTGCGAGCCCGATAAAAACGGAGTTACGATAACCGAAAATGTTTACGACGGCGAAAGCAACGTCCTCGACTTTGTATTAAGCCCGATGATGGCGGCAAAGTGGTATGAGGACAACTATTCCGACGCTCCCGCAGAAGGACCCGAAACCCAAAAAGCAGAGGACGAGGAAGAAGCCGTTGAAGATGTAAAGCCTATTGAGCATGACGAGGACGCTCCCGCAAACGGCGGCGAAGGCGAAATAACCGTAAAGAGCGGCGATATAGGCAACATACAAATGTAAGTTTAAATAATAAAGCTGAGCACAAAGCCGCCGTTTAGGTTATCGGCGGCTTTATGTCGGGATCAGGACCCGCGTGGGTTTAACTCCCGTCATCTTGTGCTGAAAGACCGCCGAGGTTCTGCGGCGGATAAAAACTAAGAAAGGATTGGTAGATTTGTCAAAGCTCCATTCTGTAAAGCTCCCGCATTTCAGCGCGTCTGCCGAGGAGACGACAAGAAAGATCCCTTCACCCGAAGAAGTCGCCATAAGTATGGCACAGCATATCGGCGCGCCCTGTACGCCGTGTGTTAATGTAGGCGACTATGTAAAGGTGGGGCAGAAGATAGGCGACAGCGAGGCGTTTATGTCCGCGCCCGTCCATGCTTCTGTAAGCGGCACCGTAAAGGAAATAAAGGACGTTATGAACGTCGGCGGAAGGCTGTGCAAAACAGTTGTCATAACAAACGACAACAAAAACGAAATGTACGAAGGCTTAAAGCCTCCGAAGGCTGACACAAAAGAAGACTTTATAAAAGCCGTCCGCGAGAGCGGAGCGGTAGGCTTGGGAGGCGCGGGATTTCCTACTCATGTAAAGCTCGCCACAAAGGATAAGATAGATTATCTGCTGTTAAACGGCGCGGAGTGCGAGCCGTATATAACGAGCGACTATCGCGAGCTTATGGAAAATTCCGACGAAGTCCTGGCGGGAATTGACCTCATCATGAAAATGCTGGAAATTCCGCAGGCTATAATAGGAATAGAAGAAGACAAGCCCAAGGCTATTGCAAAGCTTACAGAGCTTTGCGCGAAGTATAATAACATTTCCGTAAGAACGCTCCCCGGAGCTTATCCCCAGGGCGCGGAAAAAGTTCTTATACATTCGCTTACGGGCAGAGTGGTCAAAGAGGGAATGTTGCCGTCAAATGTCGGCTGTATGGTTATGAACGTTTCAACGGCGGGATTTATCTACAGCTACATACAGACGGGCGTTCCTCTCGTAAAGCGCAGAATAACGATAGACGGAAATATCGTAAACTCTCCCGGAAACTTCTTTGTGCCTATCGGAACGCTTTTACACAGCGTAGTCGGATTTGCGGACGTTAAAAAACAGCCCGACAGAATAGTCCTCGGCGGACCGATGATGGGAAACTGCGCGTTCGACCCCGACACGCCGCTTGCGAAAACAAACAACGCCGTTCTGCTTTTCGCGGATACAGTCGAAAGAAAGACGACAGCTTGTATACGCTGCGGAAGGTGCGTCAGAGCCTGCTCGCTAAATCTTATGCCGACAGAGCTTGAAAGCGCGTATGACGCGAGAGACGTCGCGGCGCTCGAAAGACTGAAGGTAAATCTTTGTATGAACTGCGGCGCTTGCAGCTTTGTATGTCCCGCAAAGCGCAATCTTGCCGAGAAAAATCAGCTTGCCAAGGACTTTTTAAGGCAAGCTAAAGCAAAGTGAGGTGGTCGGAATGAATAAGCTGTTTGTTGAGGCATCGCCTCATATAAGAAGTTCTCGCACAACGCAGAACATAATGCTCGACGTTGTGATAGCGCTTTGCCCTGCGCTTATTGCCGCCACGATCATTTTCGGCATAAAGGCGCTCGTGCTTACGGTCATCTGCTGCGCATGCTGCGTTGTTTTTGAGCTTTTGTTCAACATCATAGCAAAGAAAGAGCGCACCATTTCCGATATGTCTGCGGTGGTTACGGGTATGCTCCTTTCGTTCAATTTGCCCGTTGACCTGCCCATATACATGGCTGTAATAGGCTGCTTTATTGCGATCGTAATTGTAAAATGTCTGTTCGGAGGAATAGGACAGAACTTCGCAAACCCCGCCATTACCGCGAGAATTGCGCTTATGCTTTCGTTCACTGCGGCAATGACAACATGGGCTGCTCCTCTTGCTTCGTGGAAAAACAGCGTCGACGCTACAACAGTCGCTACTCCTCTTGCTATGATGGCAGGCGGAGAGGACATAACCGGTACATACTCGCTTTTGGATATGTTCCTGGGTCTTCGTGGAGGCTGTCTCGGTGAAACTTGCATACTTGCGCTTCTGATAGGCGGAATTTACCTGCTCGCAAGAGGCGTTATCCGCTTTGAAACTCCCGTTTGCTTTATCGGCACGGTCGCGATACTCACGCTTTTGAAAAACGGCTTTGACTTTACAAATATGCTCTACCAGCTTATGAGCGGCGGTCTTGTACTTGGAGCAATATTTATGGCAACCGATTATTCGACCACGCCGATGACGACAAAAGGCAAGATAATTTTCGCGGTAGGCTGCGGACTGATAACGTTCGGCATAAGACAGTTTGCGACAATGCCCGAGGGCGTTTCGTTCTCAATTCTCGTTATGAACTGCCTTACTCCTATGATAGACAGATTTACCGTTCCGAAGCCTCTTGGAGCGCTTGTTCCCGAAAAGAAGAAAAAGGAGGGCGAAAAGAATGGATAAAGTAAAACCCGTTATCGTCCTTGCGCTTATTGCGGCGCTTATATCGGGACTTGTAATAGTTGTGTACAACGCTACATATGTTGACACCTCAAACATCGTCACCGACAAGCAGGCGGCTGCCGTTATACAAATTTACGGCGGGAAAAATGACGATTATGAAGTTGTTCCTGCGGAAAAATGGCAGGATATGTTCAGCGAGGGCGACCTTTCAAAGATAACAAAGGTCATAAAGAACAAAGACGGCTCTCTTGCTTTTGAGGCGGTCGTAAAGGGCTATAAAAACGGCTATGACATTATGGTCGGAGTTAAAGACGGCAAAGTCGCGGGTGTTTCGGTTGTATCCGTAGGAGAAGAAACCCCCGGTCTCGGCACAAAGACAAACGACCCCGCTTTCCTCGATCTGTTTAAAGGCAAGTCGGGCGAAGTCACAATAGTAAAGAACAAATCAAATCCTGCGGACAACGAAGTAAACGGCGTTACTTCCGCGACATTCTCCTCAAAGGGAGTTGCAAGCGCCGTAAATATCGCGCTTAAAGCGTATGAAAAGTGCGGAGGTGAGTTTAAATGAGCTATATGAAGGAATTTACCAAGGGTCTTATAAAGGAAAATCCTACGCTCGTTACACTGCTCGGAATGTGTCCGACGCTCGCCATTACGACAATGGCGTTCAACGCGATAGGAATGGGCGCGGCGGCGACATTTGTCCTTATATGCTCAAACGTAGTTATCTCGCTGCTTAAAAAGGTTATCCCGAAGCAGGTAAGACTTCCGAGCTATATCGTCATTATAGCAGGCTTTGTAACGCTCATTCAGCTTATATTGCAGGCATATTTGCCGAGCATCTATGACGCTCTGGGTATTTATCTGCCGCTTATCACGGTAAACTGCATTATCCTCGGCAGAGCGGAAATGTTCGCTTCTAAAAACAACGTGCTTTCATCTGCTCTCGACGGCGCAGGAATGGGCATAGGTTTTACCCTTGCGCTGTTTGTAGTCGGCTCGATACGCGAGATTTTCGGAAGCGGCACATGGTTTTCGGGAACGAGCTTTGAAATTCAGGTCTGCCCCGATTTTATGGAGCCGATGACGCTGTTTATTCTTCCCGCAGGCGGATTTTTCGTACTGGGCTGTGTAATAGCTCTCGTAAACAAGATTGCAAACAGAAAGCCTCCCGAGGCTACGGGCTGCGCGGCTTGTCCGAACAGAGACAGCTGCATAAGCCTTGAAAAGCCTGCAGAAAAAATAGAAAACACCGAGAAGAAGGAGGAGAATAAATAATGGAACTTGCAAAAAGTATGATGATTATTCTCTTCACGGGAATACTCACGGACAACTTCGTCCTCTCGAAATTCCTCGGAATTTGCCCGTTTCTCGGCGTTTCAAAGACAACGAGCGGTTCTCTCGGAATGGGCTGCGCGGTTACTATCGTAATGGTACTTGCGACGGCTGTTACATACCCGCTCTACCATTTGTTCCTTGTTCCTATGGGGCTCACCTATCTGAACACAATATTGTTTATCCTTATAATCGCGCTGTTTGTTCAGCTTATAGAAATGGTGCTGAGAAAATATATCCCCGCTCTTTATAAGGCGCTCGGCGTATATCTTCCGCTTATCACCACAAACTGCGCGGTTCTGGGCGTTACGCTTCTCAATATCGAGAACGGCTATAATTTCGGAGAAGCTATTATCTGCGCGCTTGGCGGCGGACTTGGTTTTATGATAGCAATGCTTATTTTCTCCGGAGTACGCGGCAGGCTCGAACGCTGCCCCGTTCCAAAAGCATTTTCGGGAATGCCTATAACCCTCGTTGCGGCTTCGATAGTTTCGCTGTCGTTTGTCGGCTTTGGAGGTCTTGTTGACGGCATTTTCGGAGTAGCCTGAGGAGGTTTAAAGATGGATATTTTTACGATTTATATTCTCCCCATTATAATTTTCGCGGCAATAGGAGCGGTCGCGGGCATATTGCTCGTTGTCGGCTCAAAGGTGCTTGCGGTAAAGGTAGATGAGAGAGTATCGCAGATAACCGAGGCGCTCCCGAATGCAAACTGCGGCGCCTGCGGATATGCGGGCTGTGCGGATTATGCAAAGGCGGTCGTTGAAAGCGGCGCTCCCAACAACAAGTGCAAGCCGGGCGGATCCGAAGCGGCGAAGAAAATTGCCGCAATAATGGGACAAGAAGCTCTCGAAGCGGAAAAAGAGGTTGCGTTTGTACGCTGTAACGGCTGTACAACGGCGGTCGAGGACAGATATTCCTTTATCGGAACGCCGTCCTGCAAGGCTGTCGAGCGCTATTACAACGGCAAGAAGAACTGCCGCACGGGTTGTGACGGATACGGCGACTGCGTGAGCGTCTGCGACCATGACGCAATTTCGATTATAAACGGCGTGGCTGTGGTAAATCCGTCGAAGTGCGTAGCCTGCGGAAAGTGCGTAAAGGCTTGTCCGAACGGACTTATCATTATTCACCCTGCGTCGCAGAAAGTTGACGTGCGCTGTTCTTCAAAAGACCCCGGAAAGGTTGCGAGGGCAATTTGCCAGAACAGCTGTATAGGGTGTAAGATATGCGAGAAGAAGTGTCCGAACGGCGCAATAACCGTAAACGACAATCACGCGTCTATCGACTATTCAAAGTGCAACGGGTGCGGAGCGTGCGCGGCGGGATGCCCGAGAAAGTGCATTACCGTTATAGCGCAGTGCGAATAAACACGCCGAAAGAAACTAAGAATGCAAGGGGGAAAACCTTTTGAAAAAGGTTTTTCCCCTTGAACCCCATCTAGAGGCTAGAGGTTAGAGGCAAGAGGCTAGAAACTGTTCCGAGCGGCGAACAACGTTTTATATCGAAAATGACAAACGGGCGGCGGCACGAAAGTTTTTTGAAGAAAAGTCCAGAGAGGAAACTTTTTTACAAAAAAGTTTCCTCTCTGGTCGCGGCGTAAGCCGCGAAATATCGCTAGCTAAGCGCATCAGATTAAATGCCTGCGGCATTGAATCTGGGGCGTGGGGAAAACAAGAGTTTCCCTTCTAGAGGTAAGAATGTAAGCGCATTATCCGCCTCACGGCGGATAACGCTGTAAGAAGTAAGAAATCAAAAGTTGTTTTGGAGATAAAGTTATTTGGTTTTCAGAGAAAGAGGCAAGAGGCTAGAGTTTAAAAGGAAAAGTTGTTTTCCGCTCAAAACAAATTCTAGCCTCTAGCTTCTTTGTTCGGATAATCAAAAACTTCAACTTCCAAAAGCTCCCCAAAAATCTTACCTCTTACTTCTTA
>CANQFZ010000043.1 GCA_947600065.1 uncultured Clostridia bacterium
GTTCAAGGGGAACCCTTTTTTAAAAGGGTTCCCCTTGTATTCTTCCCTGCCGTAAAAATTTCTCTCAAACCGAATGCAAGCAGGAACCCCGCGAACAGCTTTCTCAGCAATTCGTTTGCAACTATCTGCGCGCCGAATGTTCCTACTGCCGCGCCGACAACTCCCCCGAACAAAAGCTGTTTTACAAGCTCTTTATTTATTAACCCGTTTTTAAGGTGCATAATAAGCGCGGTGAACGCTATGGGCAGGAAAAACAGAACGTTTATTCCCTGTGCCGTGCGCTGGTCTATATCCATAAACAGCGTCAGCCACACCACAAGCACAAATCCCCCGCCAAGCCCCATTGACGCAAGAATGCCCGTTAAAAATCCCGCTAATGCCTGCCCCAAAAAATTCATACCAAAAACATCCTCACGGCGGCAACAGTGACAATGCCGCCAAAAATTCTTTTAAGCCAAACGGCTTGTATCTTCTTCAAGAAAAACGCTCCGCAAAGCGCTCCCGCAAGTCCGAACGGAATGTAACCCCAAGCAGCTTTGAAGTCAAGATTTCCCGAAAGTCCGTAAAATGCCGCGGTTACAAGGCTCAATATGAATATGACCGCGACTGATGTTGCGTGCGCTTCGTTTGTATCGCAGCCCTCTTTTTCAAGCACGGGAACGGCTATAACTCCCCCGCCCGAGCCGAAAAATCCGTTTAAAAATCCGCATAATGTTCCCTCGAAAAACTTTTTCATCATATCACCCCGAATTATTATGCGCAGGCTGTCGATTTATATCAATATTTGTATATGAAAACTGCACAAAAACTTTTTCCAAATTTGACTGAAAAATCGAAAACTGCCGATAAATAAAAATAAAGTTGACTTTAAGTTTAAGATGTGTTATAATGAAATTTGTATAATTAAAGAAAAAAGAGAGGTTTTGTTTCTATGATCTTAACGGGTGCGGACATAATTGTAGAATGTTTGCTCGACGAGGGCGCGGATACGGTGTTCGGTTATCCTGGCGGCGCAGTCCTGAATATTTATGACAGTATTTATAAATACAGCGACAGGATACGCCACATCATCACTTCTCACGAGCAGGGCGCCTGCCATGCGGCAGACGGCTATTCGAGAGCGACGGGTAAAACGGGCGTTGTTATAGCGACCTCGGGACCGGGCGCAACCAACCTTACGACGGGAATAGCTACGGCTTATATGGATTCTATCCCGCTTGTCGCGATAACGGGAAATGTTTCCTGCGGTCTGCTCGGACTTGACAGCTTTCAGGAAGTCGACACGACGGGCATTACAATGCCTATAACCAAGCACAACTTTATTGTAAAGGACATAAACGAGCTTGCAAAAACTATCCATCTTGCATTTAAAATTGCGGGCAGCGGAAGAAAAGGTCCTGTTCTTATAGACATTCCGAAGGACATAACCGCCGCAAAAACCGAATATGTTTCGCTCGGAAAATCAGTTCCCGACTTGGCGAACGAAGCGAGCGAAGAATATATTGAAAAAGCGGCGCAGCTTATCGCAAATTCCGTCAGACCGTATATTTATGCGGGCGGCGGCGTTGTTTCGGCAGAAGCGGAGGGCGAGCTTGCTAAACTTGCGGAGCTTTGCGACGCGCCCGTGTCCTGCTCTCTTATGGGACAGGGAGCTTTTGACCAGCGAAGCAGGCGTTATATCGGTATGCTCGGTATGCACGGAACGGTTAAAGCCGCGGCGGCGCTGAATGAATGCGACCTTTTTATAGGCATAGGAACGCGCTTTTCGGACAGAGTAATAGGCGAGCCTGCCGTTTTCGGACGAAATGCAAAGATAATCCACATAGACATTGACCCTGCCGAATTTAATAAAAACGTAGAAGTTCACACGGCGATAAAGGGCGACGTAAAGAAAGTTCTCGCACAGCTCTGCGAAAAAGTTGAGCAGAAGAAAAACGCATGGACGGCGGAAATTATTGAACGCGACTGCAACGAGCCCGTGCAGAAAGGAACGAGCGAATTTCCCGTAACGCCCGAATCTGTTATAAGAAAGCTCGACGAGCTTACAAACGGCGAAGCGGTGATTGCGACCGAAGTCGGACAGAACCAGATGTGGGCGGCGCAATACTACACGTTTACAAAGCCTAGGAGTTTTATTTCCTCGGGCGGTCTGGGAACAATGGGTTATGGACTTGGCGCGGCTATCGGCGCAAAGGTCGGTTGTCCCGAAAAGACGGTCGTTAATATTGCGGGCGACGGGAGCTTTGCGATGAACTTAAACGAGCTTATCACGGCTTATGCTCATAAGATACCGATAATTGAAATTGTCATAAATAATAATGTTCTGGGAATGGTCCGTCAATGGCAGAGGCTTTTCTATGAAAAGCACTTCTCACAGACAACTCTTGATAATCGTCATATCGACTATGTAAAGCTTGGAGAAGCGTTCGGGATAAAGGCGTTTGTAATTGAAAAGAACGAGGATATAGAGCCTGTACTGAAGCAGGCGCTCGAAATTTCAAAGACCGAGCCTGTTATGATAGAAGTAAAGATCGACAAGGACATAAATGTTTTGCCGATGATACCTGCGGGAAAGCCCGTTGTAGATCCCATAACAGAGATAGATTTGGAGGCGTAATATGGAACAGGAATATGTGCTTTCGGTCAAGGTAAACAATAATAACGGCGTTCTGCTGAGAGTTGCGGGATTGTTCAGCCGCCGCTGTTTTAACATTAAGAGCCTTAATGCCGCGGAAACGGAAGAGCCCGATATATCGAGGCTTACGATAGTTGTTGAAGGTGATTTTAAAGTTATTACTCAAATTAAAAATCAGCTTATGAAGCTCTACGATGTACACGAAGTAAAGATACTGAACGACGCGGTAACGCGCGAGCATATACTTATACGCGCGGGAAAAAGCGAAGAGGACAGGCATAAGATAATCGAGATAGCTAATCTTTACCGCGCAAAGCCCGTGGACGTGGGAAAGGACAGCATTATGCTGGAGCTTACGGGAGAACCAGTAAAGCTTGACAGCTTTATCGACCTGCTCAAACCCTTTGGGATAATAAAAATGGTAAGGTCGGGAATTACCGCGCTGGAGCGCGATTAAAGTAACAAAGGACGCATCTAGAGGCTAGAAGTTAGAAGCAAGAGGCTAGAATTAGTTCCGAGCGGCGAGCAACGTTAAAATCAAAACCACCAAACGGGCGGCGCACGAAAGTTTTTTGAAAAGGGAGTCCAGAGGGGAAAAATTTTTTTCAAAAAATTTTTCCCCTTTGGCGGGGGTGCGGGGGCAGCGCCCCCGCAATCGCTTCTTAGCGCTAAAGGGTGCGGGGAAAACAAGAGTTTTCCCCGCATTGCCGTTTCAAAGCCGTGCTTTGAAACGGCAATCCTAGGAGAGGTGTAAAGCGGGGAACAACTTTAAGTATGAAAAAACCTTAGAGCGGGAAAGAAAAACGTTAAGGCTATAAAAAAGTGATAGATAAGCGGACAGCCTTTCGGTTGTTACTGCATACTGTACCCTGTAAACTGTAAACTGTCAACAGCAGGGGGTTGGGGCGAGTAAACGTTATTTAGAAAAAACCGTTTTTAAGGTAAGATGTTAGAGGCTAGAGTTTGAAAGAAAAAGTTGTTTTCCTTTCAAAACAAATTCCAGTCTCCTGCTTCTTATTTTTGATAGTCAGATAACTTTATCTTCAAAACAACTACTGAAATCTTACCTCTTACATCTAAAAAATCGGCTGTAATGTTACAGCCGATTTTTATACAATTATAACAAATAATTATTTGACAGATAGGTTAATGTTCTCTTTCATTTTTTCAAGTACGCTTACAAGCGATTCAAGCTCACTTTCCGATATATCCTTGAGCATTGCTTTGTCAGCTTTTTCAAGCGCACTTAGTACCTTTTTGTACATCTTTTTGCCCTTTTCGGTTATATAGACGTGGGTTTCGCGGCGGTCGGTACTGTTTTTCTCACGGCGGACGATACCGTCGTTTTCCATGTTCCGAATCGTAATACTCACGGTCGGCGCTTTCTGACCCGTAAGGTTTACAAGCTCCAACTGTGTAAGCGTTTTATTCTCCATAAGCGGTTTAAGAATGTGGCGATAAGAATAACGCATCCCTATCTTTTCCATATCACGGCAAACAAGCTCTCCATACAGATAGCTGACCTCGTTCAGGCTCTCAACAAACCTGCTCCCGTCGCGGGAAATAAAATTATTGTTCGACGCTTTCATTTATGATACCTCTCCCTAAATATCCGTGTAACCAAAGTTACATATCTCTTTATATCATTATACAGAAATTTTTATAAATGTCAAGACAAATTTGTATTCAATTCTATGTTTTAATAAATCTTTGTACAATATTATTACAATTAGTAATATAAACAATTTTTTCAAATTATTTTTATCCGTTCAACTCTGACAAATTCAGCCTGTTTCAAAAAAGTTTAGGTCAATGCGGAAAATTCTTGACATTTACAATTAAAGATGATATAATTTAAAGAGATAAATTTTGTATATTTTAATAAGTGAATTTATGTGAAAAAGGAGATAATTATGAAAATAAAATGCGTCAAGGGTATGAGGGATTATTTGCCCGAAGAAGCGGAGCTTCGTGAGGAAATGCAGAACAAGATTTTCGAGGTCTACCGCAAAAACGGATTTTCGAGAATAATGACCCCTGCGGTAGAAGACGCCGAAAACCTGGACAAAAGCGACGGCGGCGATAACTTAAACCTTATCTTTAAGATATTAAAGCGCGGCGAAAAGCTCTCAAAGGCTCTCGAAACAGGCGGCGAGCTTTGCGACCTGGGGCTTAGATACGACCTGACGCTTCCGCTCACGAGATATTTTGCGGCGAACAGGCAGAACCTCACCATGCCTTTTAAAGCCGTTCAGACCGACAAGGTATACCGCGCGGAAAACCCGCAGAAAGGAAGACTGCGCGAGTTTATGCAATGCGACATTGACGTTATCGGCGACGCCGAGCCCGAATGTGAAATCGAGCTTATAGCGGTGACGGCGCAGGCTCTCGAAGCGCTGGAAATAGGCGAGTTTACCGTTAGGATAAACGACAGGCGGGTTCTTAATTCAATGCTTGCAAAGTGCGGATTTGGAGAAAACGAGTTTGCTTCGGTCTGCATTAGCTTTGATAAGCTCGACAAGATCGGCGCTGAGGGCGTTATTGCAGAGCTGAAAGAAAAGGGCTTTGAAGCGGCTGCAATTGAGAAATTCGGCGATATACTCTCAAAGCTCCCGCTTGACCTTCAAAAAATGACGGAGATAGTCGGAGAGGAAGAAACCGCGCGTCTCGTGAAAATAATTGAACAAAGCGAGATAATTGCAGACGGAAAATACAAGATAGTTTATGACGCGTCGCTCGTTCGCGGTCAAGGATATTATACGGGAACGGTCTTTGAAGTGAGGAGCGAGAAATTCGGAAGCTCTATCGCGGGCGGCGGACGCTATGACAAGCTTATCGGAAAGTTTATCGGCGAGGATATTCCCGCATGTGGATTTTCTATAGGATTTGAGCGCATTTTCAGCATTCTGTGCGACATGAAGAAAAAAGCGGGAACGAGAAAGAAAATTGCAATTCTTTATGAAAACAGCTTTGCGGACGCCTATAAAAAGGCGGAAGAGCTTAGAGGCGAATATGACACGGCGCTTTTCAAAAAGCCCAAAAAGATGAAAGCGTTTCTTGACAGGCTTCAGAACAGCGGGTATGTCGGATTTTCATACGAGGACGGAAACATTCGGAATTTTTAAATTTAACGGGTGATATTATGCGGAAGATTTTACTGTTCGGGAAAATTTCCGAACATGACGGAAAGATATACGGGGCGGCGGCTTATGTCGCGGCGGGGCTTGTAAAGCTCGGACTTTGCGCGTCTGTTTTTGCAAAGATAAATGAAGGCGAATATGAAAAGGTGTGCGCGTTCTTTGACGAAAACGGGATAAATAAAGACAATCTCTTTAAGGACAACTATAAGCTCGACGACGCGGGAATAAGCGCGGTTTTTGTAACGGGAGATTTTGTTTCGGACAATTTCGGAATGGGGCTTATAATTGAGCTTTCGGACAAGTACAGGGCGCTTGAGATACCGATAATTTTCGATCCGGGAAGCGAATGTGAAGATGTTGACAACTTAAACGAAATAGCGAGAAGTTCTACGGTTTTCGTGCCGTCGTCGGAAGACGCGCTGAGGCTGTGCAATATGACGGACCCGAGAAAAATAGCGGAGCATTATCTTGCGCTCGGGGCGCATAAGGTTGTTATAACGCTCGACAAACAGGGCGCTTATTACAAGAGCCGTGTTGAAAACGGGACTGCGCCGACTTTTCGCGCGGACAATGTAATTGATACAACGGGCGCGGGCGACGCTTTTTCTGCGGGACTTATAAGCGGCATAGCGGACGAGCTTCCGCTGGGAGAAGCTGTCGTAAGGGCAAACGCCTGCGGCTGTATTGCTATTCAGCATGAGGGAGTATATATGCCGAACGCAGCAGAGCTTCGGGAATATATGCTTTCGCACAGGTTTGTTGTAGACGGCTGTAAGGATTTCTGAGCTTTATACGGTGAATGCTGATGACGCTTTATGTAACGGACCTTGACGGAACGCTTCTGAAAAACGACAAGACGATTTCAAAGCGTTCCGTAAAAACGCTGAACAGGCTTTTAGAAAGCGGCGCTGCCGTTACTTATGCGACGGCGCGCTCTTTTACGAGCGCAAGTCCTCTGGTAAATTCAATTGACCTCAACTTCCCCGCTGTTACGTTCAACGGGGTTTTTGTAGTTGACCCGAAAAGCGGCAGGCATATCATAGAAAATGTTTTTACGAAAAAAGCTCTTAAAGCCGCCGAAAAATTTATAGAGAAAAACGCTCTTGCGCCGCTCGTCTATTCGTACATTGACGGAAAAGAGCGCGTGTCTTATCTCGAAAACAGGCTTTCGGACGTTTTTAATTATGTAAATTCAAGGCGGGGCGACAAAAGGCTCAGAGCGGTTTCGGACTATAAAGAGCTTTTTTGCGGGGACGTTTTTTACATAACGCTTTTCAATGTCACGGACACCGAAAAATGCGACGCGTTCTTTTGCGAAGAAAACGGATTTTCCCATAATGTTCAGGCGGACAACTATGACGATATGATATGGTATGAAATATACAGCAAAAACGCGGGAAAGGAAAAGGCTGTTTTACAGCTCAAAAAGCTCCTGGGCGCAAAAAAGCTCATCTGCTTTGGCGACAGTTTTAATGATATGAAAATGCTGAAGCTGGCGGACGTCGGAGTTGCGGTCGAAAACAGCTGTGAAGAACTCAAAGCGGCGGCGGATATTGTTATTGAAAAAAACGAAGACGACGCGGTAATAAGATTTATAGAACAGCGGGAAAGCGAGCTATTAGACAGAAACGAACGCTTCGACAAAGCGGTAAAAGCGGCGTTCGACCGCATAAAGGGCGCTCACGGCTCTGTAGGTACGCAGAATGAAAAGCTGATACACGCGGCTCTTAAAAACTATTACGCGCCGTTTTTTGACGAGCAGGAAATTAAAATCGCAAATTATTTCGCGGACGCGGTGTCCGAAGACGGGATATTTGAGATACAGTCAAGGCAGCTATACCGCCTTTCCGAAAAACTCAAAGCGTTTCTCCCTGCGGCGAGGGTGAATGTTGTTTATCCGCTGATTTGCGAAACAAAGACGGTGTATATCAATACGGAAAGCGGAGAAACGACGGAAACTCCCAAAAGGAAAAACAATTCCCTGTTAAAAGCATTTGAAGAAATTTATTCGATAAGACAGTTTATACTTGACGAAAATCTGACGGTCATAATCGCGCGGATCGCTTCTGAAAAGAGAATTTACTATAAAGGCGAACATATTCCCGACATGCGAAAAAGGACGGAAAAGAAAAAGTGTTTTGTAGAAAACGTTCCAATAAGATTAGTTGATGAGATAGCGTTTAGGGGGCAGAGCGGATATAGAAATCTTCTCCCCGAAAACTTGCCCGAACAATATACCAGAAAAGAATTTCTGAAAATCTCGGGCGACCCCAAAAGCTCTCTTAAACTTGAACTTCTCAGAGAAGCGGGAATAATAAAACGTATAGGAAAAAGAGGGAAAGAATATCTTTATAAAACGGAGGAAGTATGATTAAATTCATCGAAAACAGCGCGGTTTATGACGTTTCTGCAAAAATGCGCGAGGAATTGTGCGAGGCGCTTTCTAAAACCGATGATACGGTTTTTTTGATAGTGCCCGACCAGTTTGAATTTGAAACCGAAAAGACGGTATATTCCGACCTTGAAAAAAGCGGACTGCTGACAAAGCTTTGCAGGGTCAATGTCACTACGTTTACTTCCCTTTCGCGGAAAATTCTCGAAAGCGAGGGCGAAAATATGCCGCCCGCAGACGATACGGTAAAGAACGTAATAATGAACAAAGCTGTCCGCGAGCAGAAAAATTTGCTCTGTGCTCTCGGAGGAGCTGCGGAAAAGTCGGGCTTCTGCAAAAAAATGGTGGATACTGTCGGTCAACTGAAAGCGGCAGGACTTAAAGCAGAAGACCTAAGCAGCGAGGGCGGGCTTTTAATGTCCGAAAACAGCGGTATGACCACAGTAATAAGAAAGCTTTCGGACGTCGGAAAGATATTTTCAAGCTATGACAATCTTCTTTCGAAATATGCTGACAGCCTGGATTATACAAAAAAGGCTTCGGAAATTATCTCGGATAAGGAGAATAAATTTTTTGAGGGCTCGTGGGTATTTGTAGACTGCTTTAACGATTTTACGGGAAGCCAGATGGAATTTATAAGGAGAATGATTCCGAAAGCAAAGAACGTTGTTTTTGCTTTTGTGACCGATATAAACGAAACTCCGCGCTCAAATGTTTTCGGAAGGTTACTTTCACAGCGAAGCAGGATCTGCGGCTATGCAGAAAGCGAAAACATCGAAGTTGAAACATTGACCGAAAATATCAATAAAAGACTTAGTGGGGCATTATGCGAGCTTTCGGAAAATCTGTTCGCAAACAAAAAGAGCAAAGAAGATCCAAACGGATATTGCGAGCTTGTAAGTGCGCGCGGAGTTTATGAGGAGGCGGATTATACCGCGGCGAAGATAAAGGAACTTTGCCTCGACAAAGGTTATTTTTATCGCGACATTGCGGTCTTGTGCGCGGACGCGGAAAACGGGAAATATATCCGCGACGCGTTTGAAAAATACGAGATACCGTTTTTCCTGGATATTCCCGAGCCTATACTTTATCGCCCGCTCGTAAACTTCTTTATCACTCTTATGAAAGCAATGATAAATTTCACTGCGGACAATGTTCTCATTTGTCTGAAGACAGGTTTTTACTGTAAGCGTACCGACGACGACATAAGCGCTATTTCAAACAAAGAAATTGATACTTTTGAAAACTACATTTTTGAATGGAACCTTTCGGCAAAACACCTGAAGAAAGAATTTACTTTCGGCGGAGAAAAAGACTTTAACCGCTTACAAGCCGAGACGATAAGACAGACTGTGGCGGTGCCTATTCTTGAACTGAGAGAAGAACTGAAAAACAAAGACGGCTCGGGGATAACTCGCGCGCTTTATGATTTTGCCGTAAACAAAGCGGACATAGAAAGAGCGCTTCAATCGCGCTGTTATGACAGAAACGGAGATTTCGACAACGAGGCTGTAGATATAAATCAGCAGGTCTGGAACTCTCTCGCGGAAATTTTCAGTGTAATGGAAGAAGAACTTTCGGGAGAAAACATTTCGCTCGAAGGATACTACAGACTGTTTTCTGACATCTGCGCTCAAACTTCCCTTTCAAAGCCGCCGCAATACCGCGACTGCGTTCTGGTCGGCGATATCGGCAGAACGCGCGCGGGAAACATAAAAGCCGCGTTTATTGTAGGAGCTTCTTATGAAAAACTTCCCGAAGCTTCTTCGGGTATGGGCATTTTTTCGGAATACGAGGCAGAGCTTGTCACAAGCCTTATAAGAGAAAACACAACAGGCGACGATATACGCGCGCGGTCGCTGAAGGATATGAAAGAACAATACAGCCTTTCACTGTACAGAGCATACAGGGCTGTTTCCCTGCCGACCGAGTTTCTGAGCATAAGCTGTCCCGAATATGACTCTTCGGGAAACAAGATATCTCGTTCGACGATTTTCGGCGATATAAAGCGCGTATTTCCGAATATCAAGACAATAAGAGCGGAAGAACTCGACGACCTGTTTTACTGTCGTTCAATAAAGTCAATAAAACAGCGCTATGCGCAAAGTCTCGGAAAGAACACAAAAGCTGTGTCGGCTATGCGCGCATATCTTGAAAAAAGCGGAAACGAGGATTTTGTACAAAAGCTCGACGAGATAAGAGAAAAGCGCGGCTCGGATAAAGCCGCCGTTCATAAAATGTCGAAAAATTCGGCAAAACAGCTTTTCAAAAACTCCCTCGGCAAAAACGGCGACATCGCTATTGGCGCAACTCAAATCGAAAAGCTTATGCTGTGTCCGTTTTCTTTTTTCTGCACAAAGGAGCTCGGTATACGCGAGGTAATTAAACGCGAGTTTAACAGCTCTAATCGCGGCAATGCAATGCACTATATAATGCAGAAGGTTTTTGAACAATATAAGGGCAAGACCGACGAGTTTTTAAAGCTCGAACACAGAGAGTTTCTAAAGCTTTCAAGAGACTATCTGCTCGAATTTCTGAAGCTCAACACAAACGGCGATATCGAGGACGACAAGAGAACAATGTTTCTTTTTTCAAACATCGCTTCTTCGGCGGCAGACCTGCTTCTGACAATGCAGACCGAACTTTCTGTAAGGCAATATTATCCACAGTTTTTCGAAATGAATATTTCTCAAGAGAGCGAAAACAAGGTCAATCTAAACAATGAAAACGAATTTACGTTTTTTTCTAAGCCTATCTCAATTGACCTTTCCGACGACACCGAAGTACATATCGGCGGAAAGCTCGACAGGCTCGACGCTATGTATGCCGAAAAAGACGGCAGACCGCGTATGTATCTGAGGGTCATTGACTATAAGTCAAAAGCGAAATCTTTTGACAAAGACAACGCAAAAAGCGGCGTTAATATCCAGATGCTTTTATATTTGACAGCGCTTTGTAAGGCTAACTCCGAGAACGGGCCAATCGACGTTCTTCCCGGAGAGATAAGCTATATATCCTCTAAAAACGCGGGCGCAGCAAAAACACGGCAGGAGGCTCTCTATCTTCTCGAAATGAGCTATCGTCCGGAAGGGCTTTACATAAATGACGAGATAATTGAAAGCGATCTGAAAAAACTGAATGAAAAGCTTATCTCCTGCATACAGACCGATGACGAAGAAAAGAAACAGAAGATCGCCGAAGAAATAAACGGTTCGTTCTCTCTCAACGAAGACAACTCCGTGACAGCCGATGAGTTTAAAGCGCTCTCGGACGAAACCCTTAACACCATAACCGAAAAACTCAAACAGATATACGACGGAGATGTAAGCGCCGTTCCGCTTAAACTTCCGGAGAAAAATTCCAAGGGAAAAAAGAATGAACAGCCCGACCCCTGCAAATACTGTGAATTTGGCGGTATCTGTCGGAACAACAGAGCGTAAAGGAGCAGAAAATGAGTGAAAATAAAAACGCCGTAAACAAGCCTACAGAAGAACAGGAAAACGCTATAAACGCCGCTCTGCACGATCCGACAGTGGTTTCAGCCGCGGCGGGCACGGGAAAAACAACTATGCTCGTAGAAAGAGTATTGAGAATTATTTCCGACTATAACGACCCCGTGAGAGCTGATTCTCCGGTTATACTTACATTTACGGTAAATGCAACGCAGAATATGCGCGACAAGCTCAGCGCGGCTCTTGCAAAGCGCATAGAGGAGCTTGAAAACGGGAATGAGCGCGACTATCTCATAGAGCAGTCATCGAGGCTCAGAAATGCCTGTATCTCGACTATAAACTCGTTTTGCCTCGGAATAATAAGGGATAATATCGAACAATTCGATCTGCCTGT
Source organism: uncultured Clostridia bacterium (assembly GCA_947600065.1). GTDB lineage: Bacteria > Bacillota > Clostridia > Oscillospirales > Ruminococcaceae > CAG-115. The sequence goes on from CANQFZ010000043.1 coordinate 12,014, forward strand.
AAACGTTACTATTGCAGACGAAACAAAGATAGCTTCTATGCAGATGGACGCAATTGACCTGGCGAAAAAGGATTTTTATACGGGCAATAATTTTGACGAAAACGAAAGAAAGCTTCTTTTCTATTCATTCGATTTTGAGGACGACAGAGCGCTTTTTGAAAAGATAGTTTCAGCCGCAGACAAGCTCAGTTCTTATACGGACAGCGAAAAATGGCAGGATGAATCTATAGGTGTCTATGACAGCACCGAAACACTCGAAAAGCTGTATATGCCGATTTATACAGAATTTGCAGATGTGCATTATAAAAGGGCTTTACACTATCATCAATATCTTGAAGATCTTTATGAAGAATACAGCGCGCACTGTGAAAGCATAACGGATAATAAGAAGAGAGAAAAAAAGCTCAATGTCTTAAACAAAATGTCCGAGTATATCGACTGTCTTTCAAACATAGAAAAACTTTTAGAGGAATTTTTAGGCTCTCCGTCACTTGATACTCTCGAAAAGCTGACCAAAGCCGCTCAACTCGGCACGCCCTCGCTCGGCAGAGAGGATCCGCAGAACGACATAAAAAAAGCTTTTTCCTCTTATAAAAGCTATACGGATATCATATTCGACGAACTGGGGAAAGTAGCGGTTTCAAAAGCCGAAGAAGAAGAAAACCTTTCTCACAACAGAACGGTAATTTCGGCGTTTGTAAAATTGCTTAGGATTTATGAGAATTATTTCCGTGACATAAAACGCGCAGGGGGATATATCGACTTTTCAGACTGCGAGCTGCTTTTACTTGAAAAGCTGAAAAAGGACGAAGATTTCCGCGAACTTCTCTCTAAGAGATTTTCGTGCGTAATAGTAGACGAGTTTCAGGACTGCAACGACGTTCAGGCGGAAATCTTCAGGCTTATCGGAAATGAACGTCAGTTCTATGTCGGCGATATAAAACAGTCTATCTATGCATTTCGCGGAGGCGATCCCGAAATAATGGCGGGGCTTTGCAAAGGCGACTATGACTTTAAAGAGCTTTTACTGACGAAAAATTTCCGAAGCAGACAGTCTGTCATAAACGCAGTAAACGACGCATTTATGGGGCTTATGACCGAAGAATACGGCGGCGTTGATTATGGAGAAAAGACAAAGCTTGTTTGTGGGGCGAATTATCCCGACGCAGAAGACAACTCGATATATGACGCGGAGATTTATGCGGTAAACTCAAAAGAACTCTCCCAGCCACAATTTGTTGCACAGAAGATACAAGAGCTTATGAACGACGAAAGCTTTAAGATAACCAAAAACGGAGAGCTTTGCAGACCGAATTATTCGGACTTTGCCATTCTTTTGAGAAACAACAAAAAGTCCGCTGATTATAGAAACGCTCTTTCTGAACTTGGTATATCGTCTGTTGTATCAAGCGGGAAAAACATTCTGGATTCCGAGGAAGTAGCAATACTTGTTAATTATCTGAACGTTATAGACAACCCGCTCTGCGACAAAGAGCTTCTGCATATCCTCATGTCGCCGCTCTACAGGCTGAGCGCTGATGAAGCGGCAAAGCTGAGGCTCGGAACGCTCGGGCTTCCCGATGATTTAAAAGAAGAAGAAACGAAAGATATTTGCGAAAGCCTTAAAAATTATGCGCTGTATGAATGTCTGAAATTCTGCACGACAACAAAAGACGACAAGTCGGAATATACCTCGGACATAAAGCAAAAAGCCGAGGAATGTGAAAGAGAGCTCGCCAAAGAAGGCAAAATAAGGGAAATAAACGAAAAGGCTCTCTCGGCTGAACGTGATATAGAACGCTTCCGCAGATTTATGAGCAACAACTCGGTTGTTGACCTCATAAGAAAGATATGCGTGGATACGGACATTTACTCTATAGTATGCGCACTTGACGAAAGCACAAAAAGGATAGCAAATCTCCACCGATTTGAAAAAACGGCAGAGGACTTTGTTTCACGTGACGGCGGAACGCTTTGCGATTTTCTGAGGTTTTTGAAAAGGTCGAAGGAAAACAAGCGCGGAGAAATTGAAGAAGCGTCAGTTCCCGAAGACGCGGCAAACTCCGTAAGAATAATGACGTTTCATGCGAGCAAGGGGCTTGAAGTTCCCGTGTGCATACTCGCCGAGCTTCAGACTATGTCAAACACGGGCGACTATTCGGGGAATTTCCTAATAAATCACGACAAATATTTTTCGATAAACTTTGTTGACCGCGACGCACGGTATCAGGCTGACACCTTTGCACACAACGCCATAGGTATCTTAAACAAGAAAAGACCCGTAGGCGAAGAACTTAGGCTTCTTTATGTGGCAATGACAAGGGCAATGGAAAAGCTGATTATGGTCGGAAAATTTTCAAAGGAAGAAGAAGCTCCAACATTCCTTCCCGACTTTTACAACGGGATCGTCCCGTTTAGGTGGATATGGAGAAATCTCATTAAAAAAGGTTATAAGACGACTATCATTACCGATAAAAATAACGAAGAAACAGAAACGGAAAACATCGTTCTTGAAATGGCAGAGAGCGATGAATTAACGGAAAATGAACTCAGAGATAAAATTGACAAACATTATAGAAACGAAGCCGAGACTATAAGCCGCATAAAATATTCCGTAACAGAGCTTGCACACAGAAATGAAACAATGCCGTTCGTACTTACAAAGCCTAAGTTTGCAGCAAAATCAAAGGTAAAAGGCACCGACGTCGGAAACGCCTATCACCACACCATGGAGCATATCTCTCTTTCGGCGATACGCTCTTCTGCGGATATGAACGCCGCCGTAAAAGAAGCGGTATCGGAATTATGTAAGGCAGGAAAACTGAGCGAAGAAGAAAGAATGCTCGTAGACAGCGAAAGGATAGTTAAATTCTTTGAGGGCAATTTAGGACAAAGAATGCTTGGCAGCCGCCGCATTGAACGCGAACGTTCGTTTTATGCGGAAATATCGGGAAGCGACTCGGACATTCCCGAAATAGGCGAAACCACGGCTATACAAGGGCAGATAGATATGTTCTTTGAAGAAGACGACGGAATTGTGATAGTGGATTACAAATCCGACTCAAAAGAAAATTTAATAAAGGAAAAAGAGAATTATTCGTTGCAGGTCAAAATTTACGCGGCTGTTGTCCCTAAGCTTTTCGGAAAGCCCGTAAAGGAGATATATCTCTATTCCTTTTCAAACGGAGAGGCTGTAAAGATTTGAAAAAGTTTATAAAAGCATTTACCGCGGTCGTGCTTTCGGCAATGTTGAGTATATGCGCATTTGCCGAAAGCTCGGGATTTATGGGAGAAAGCAATGTCATAAGCGCAAGAACGCCATATGACAAGGGGTATGTAGAGATACGCTTTAGCACGGGAGAAGCAGAAAATGCGGGCGTTCCGCTTTCGTACAAGGAATTTTTGCTCTCGCCGACGGGCAACAAAATATTTAAGATAAACGAAAAAACGGGCGAAACGGAAATGACCGCCGAGCTTGATGAAAAGGTCTCGGAAAACTCTCGCGGCGTTATAATGAACGACGTTCTTTTCCAAGCTACAAGGACGAAGATAGTTGCAATTTCGCTCGATGATATGAAAGTAAAGGCTTCGCAGAGCTTTGGAGAAATAGTGACGGACGTTTCGGCTATAGACGGCTTATTGTATTTCGGAGTAAAGAACGACGACGGTATTTCGTTTGTTTGCACTGACAGCGGCAAGGATTTCGATATTGTCTGGAAATACAAATGTGAAACAACGGTTACTTCAGCAGGACTTTACAACGATTTTGTGGTGTTTGGTTCAGGGAACAAGCTTGTTGTTCACAGCAAGACCGAAAATGACTATTCCGAAAATGAGATCGGAGGAATTTTAAAATACGTTTATGCGGGAAAATATGCGGTATTTATGACCGCGGAAAACGGAATGTTGTATAAACTTCGCCTTAATAGCGATGGAGAAGCCGAAGCGCTTTCGGAGCTTGAAATAGGCGGCGGCATAAGCGCTCCCGCGGAGATAGATAATAAGCTGTTTGTTTCGTCCGAAAACGGGTTTTATGTTGTCGACGCGCTGAATATGGAAGTGACAAAGACCTACCCCGAGCTTAAAAACGGCTGTTCGCCGATTATTACGACGGGGAGCGGATTTAGGGCGTATGTTGTAAGCCCCGTTGAAAGCGAAGGGAAATGGTATCTTTATTCCGTTCTTGACAATGAGGACGAATTATCACTTAATGAGATAGTGAAGATAATAGATTTTACGGACGGGAAAATTGCCGTATCGGAAAGCGGAACAATGTTTTTCCGCGACGCAAAGGGACAGATCTATGCTCTCGCAATAAGGGAAAACGATATACTGACAATTGTTATAAAGCTATTGTTGTTTACAGCTATTATAGTTTTCCTTGTTCTTATTTTAAGAGCATGGATCAAAAAACATTCGGACAAAACGCCGAAATTCACTTGATTTTTTCATACGAATGATGTATAATTGAAATAGAAAATTTTTAAACTCAAGGAGGTTTATATTATGAAAATTGTTCTTAGTTCAAAAAATTGTTCCGCGAAGATATGCCAAAAGGGCGCGGAGCTGAAGTCGCTCGTTGTAAACGGCAGAGAGCTTATGTGGAACGCTGACCCTAAGTTCTGGGCGAACACTTCTCCCCTGCTGTTTCCGATGATTGGCACTCTCAAAGAAAAGAAGACCATTATCGGAGGAGAAGAATATCGTATCCCTAAGCACGGCTTTGCGCGTGATTTTCTTTTGACAAAAGAAAGCGAAAGCGAAAGCTCGGTAGTTCTTTCGCTTACGCCGAATGAAACCACAAAGTCGGTATATCCGTTTGATTTTAAGTTTACGATAACATATATTCTTTTGAAGAATGGAATTGAAATTACTCAGACCGTTAAAAACAACGGGTCTGAAGATATGCCGTTCTGCATTGGCGCGCACCCTGCGTTTGCCTGCCCGGGAGAATTTACGGACTATCATCTTGAATTTGAAAAGGAAGAAACGGCTGTTATTCCCAATTACAACACCAAGACGGGCGTTTACGAGCACGACAACCGCCGCACGATAATTGAAAACAGCAAGATAATGCCGCTTAACCACGATATGTTTATGAACGACGTTCTGCATATGGAGCACCCCGCTTCGCGCGCGGTAACGCTCTTAGATAAGGACGGAAAAGGGCTTTGCGTTAAGTTCCCTGATTTCACGGGACTGGGCTTATGGCAGGCGAAAAATGCGCCGTTTTTGTGCATTGAGCCGTGGTGCGGCTCACAGGATTATGACGATTGCTCGGGCATTTTCGCGGAGAAGCAGGGCGTTGTTATAGCAAAAGCGGGAGAAGAAAAGACGTTTACCTATACTATTGAGGCGATCGGCTGATTTTAGGCATAAAGAGCGCAAGGGGTAAAGAAACAAGGGGAAAAACCTTTTGAAAAAGGTTTTTCCCCTTGACCCCTTTTCCAAAACTTTTATGTGCCGCCGCTTGCGC
>CANQFZ010000044.1 GCA_947600065.1 uncultured Clostridia bacterium
GATAGTCATTCTGCATATCAATAACAACTAAAGCCTTTTTATCTGCCATAATGTTTCCTCCATAAATTCCGATTTATCTTACCTGCAACACGCTTATTATTAACTCTATAATATCACAACCCGACGTTTTTGTCAAGCAGAAGAAAAATTATTGACAAGCAGGAAAAAATGTTGTATAATATACTTTAGGTGTTTTATACAGCCTTATAATTTTACATATTAAGAAAATCAAAAAGGAGAATATTATGTCGGGACATTCAAAATGGAGTACGATAAAGCGCAAAAAGGGCGAAAAGGACGGCGCGCGCGCAAAGGTGTTCACAAAGATAAGCCGCGAGATACTTGTATGCATAAAGGAAACAGGGAGCGCCGATCCTGCCAACAACTCTAAGCTCGCCGCGCTTGTTCAGAAAGCAAAGTCGAACAACATTCCAAATGACAACATAGACCGTCTGCTGAAAAAAGCGGCAGGCGACGCAGAGAAAAACGACTATGAAAACTGCGTTTACGAGGGCTACGGACCGGGCGGAGTTGCGGTAATAGTCGATTGTCTGACGGACAACAGAAACCGCACCGCGGGCGAAGTTCGCCATTATTTTGATAAATTCGGCGGCAATATGGGAACAACGGGCTGCGTTTCGTTTATGTTCAATTTAAAGGGAGTTATCGTTTTAAACAACGAGGACGGCGACATTGACGAGGACAAGGCAATGGAGGACATTCTCGAATCGGGAGCGGAGGACTTTTCGTTTGAGGACGGAGTTGTTGAGATAACGACCGATCCCGCCGAGGTTGACAATGTAGCGGCGGAGCTGAGAAAGCGCGGTTATGACGTTATTTCCGCAGAAGCCGAGCAAGTGCCGTCAACATACACGACGCTTACAGACGAAGACCAGCTGAAGAAAATGGGACTTCTTCTTGAAGCGCTTGACGACAACGACGACGTTCAGAACGTCTGGCATAACTGGGACGAGCCCGAGAGCGCAGACGAGGACTGATAATGAACTGATAAAAAACAACTCCCGATCCTTTAGCGGTTCGGGAGTTTTTTATTCCTGTTTATGTTCGGAGATGAAAGCTTTTATATCTTTGAGCAGTTTCATATCATCGGCTGAAACAAATTCAAATTCTTCAAGGTCAAGCAGATAACGCGGATCTAATTTCAGCACACGACATATTTTTCTGAGCTGCGTCATATTGGGTTCTTGAACGTTGCGTTCGATTTTGGAGTAATTAGACTGGTTCATTGAGATGAGCCTTGCCATATCCGACTGCAATAAATCCATATCCTCGCGTGCGTTTCGTATCTTCTCGCCTAAAGTCATAAAAACACCTCCTGTTTAATTTATTATAACTTTTTTAACTAAAAGTATTGACAAAATTGCGGAAATGTTATATAATAAAATGGCAATAGTTAAATATTAACTACAATTATGATTACGATAGGAGATTTTTATGGACGAAAAAGAAATAGACAACATTGCGAGAGAAATTGTAGCTTATTATTTAGAATTCAGAAAGGTATTGAATACAAGTGATTATTGGAAAAAAGTATTTAAATATGCAACATTTAGTTGTTTTGCGATAACTAAAGTTGGATTTAATGTAGATTTATATTGTAATTGCAGCGTCAATATCCCCAATTTTCGAGATTATGATGGAGAACCAGTTGGTGAAGTTATAAAGCATTGGAATAATGAAGTACAATATATTGCCCCACATTTTAAAGTTGTTAAGAAATATGAAAGCGATTTTGAAGAAAGACAATTACTTCAAGACGGATATAATTATTATCTTGAAGCGAATACATTAACAAAACTGTTCTTTTTTCATTTATCGGTAAAAAAGTTTGAAAAAATATCAGATATAATATTTTCAAGTGTCAGGAAATATCTTCCTAAAGATGCAAAAATTGTTGATTCTTGTAAAATTTTTATTTCGATTGATTTCCCAAACCTATTATCTTAAATGTTATATATAAGTTGTTGAGAGGAGGTGAAAAACTATGGCGCGCTGTCCTTATCTGGATTATGAATCAAACAGTTATTTCGGCACAAGCTCTGACAAATACATATGCAAGGTGACGGGAGAAAGAATGTATTCAGACGATTATAAGGCTAATAATTACTGCAAATGCGATTATGGTGAGAAATACAAATCCTGTCCCGCTTATCAGAGCAAATAAAACTCAAACGGACTGCTTTTACGGCAGTCCGTTTAAGCTTTCTGAAAAATGCAAGCCGAAGTGGATAAAGAAGAAAGCCGGTTTCAAAAGGATATAACCACATAAACCCCTTTACATTATCCAAAAAATGTGGTATACTGTGAACGAAAGGAGATGTGATGTTATGAAAAAATTTCACGGGTATTATAAGAATGATAAGTATGGCGTCGGCTGTAACGGAAAAACAATTTACATATACGACAGCAAAAACACGGAAATAGCCAAATTCTCGGACTTTCCTTATGCGTACAACGCGGCGTTTATGCCGAACGGAAATATAATCGCCGTAAAGTCAACAGAGGGCTGTCTGGGATTTTACGACCTTGATAAATTGTCGCTTATCAAGCTGTATACCATTACAAAAATCGGCTGTCAGGACGAGGGCTTTGCGTTTTCGCCCGACGGGGATCTTTTTTACAACATTGAAAAACCGCGCTCCAACACCGAAACCGAGCTTTCCGTTTATGAAACAAAGACGTTTTCAAAGGTTGAAACGCTGTTTGCGGACGATGAAAAAATGGTTTTGGACAGCCTTGAATTCGACCCCGAAACGAGAGTTTGCTATATACTCGGCTTTATGCGAAACGAAAAGGGAATTATCGACTACGGATTTACGGCAATTTTCGACCGCGAAAACAAAGCTATAACCGACATTCGCAGGCTTGATTATAAAACCTATGAATATCTTGAGGCTTATGAAAGCTGGGTGCGCGACGGCTTTACCGAAAAGGGGCTTAAAAGTAATTTTATCCTGAGCGAACTTTCGGAAATAAAAAAGACAAGCATAAAAGAGGAATTTGACAAATGCGCCGATAATGCTTCGTCAAAATAAATTCGCGGTTGTTTTATATCGGGGAGCGTACAAGACCTGCTGGTTTTGTACGTTTTTTCTTTTCCGTTCAAAAGTTTTTTCATACTGTAGGCAGTTTCACGCTCATAACATCTTTGTAGGATTGCCATTTCAAAGCACGGCTTTGAAATGGCAATGCGGGGAAAACTCTTGTTTTCCCCGCACCCCAGATTCAATGCCGTAGGCATTTAATCTGATGCGCTTGCTAACGCGTTATTGAGGGAAAACTTTTTTGAAAAAAAGTTTTCCCTCAAGCTCCCTTTCAAAAAACTTTTGTGCGCCGCTCGTAATGCGGTTATAAACTTGAAAGCGCTTCCCCGCTCAAAACAGTTTCTAGCCCCTATTTTCCTTTTTGCTCTTGAATTTTATCTCTAAATGGTGTATAATATTGTCAATGATGAGATTTTTCACAACAAGGAGTTCAAAATGTTCGACGGATTTATAAAGACCGCGGCAGCCACGCCCGAAATAAGAGTTGCCGACTGCGAATATAACACGGGAAAAATTATCGACCTCATAAACGAAGCAAAGTCGAAGCGGGTAAAAATTCTCGTTTTCCCCGAACTTTGCATAACAGGCTATACCTGCGGCGACCTGTTTTTTCAGCCGTCTTTGCTTGACGGAGCGGAAAAAGCCCTCCTGAATATCGTAAGTGCAACCGAAAACTCCGACATGACAATAACTGTCGGCGCGCCGCTCAGAGTAAACGGAAAGGTCTATAACTGCGCCGTTGTTATCCAGAATGGGGCAATCCGCGGCGTTGTTCCCAAAAAATATCTTCCGAATTATAACGAGTTTTATGAAAAGCGCTGGTTTATGTCAGCGCCCGACGAAAACAGCGACGAGCTTATTTTAGGACAATTAGTGCCGTTTGGTATGAACATTGTCTTTGAGTTTTCGGGAATTCCCGAATTAAAATACGCTGTGGAAATTTGCGAGGACTTGTGGTCGCCGAAGCCGCCGTCGATCGAACTCGCGCTCGCGGGAGCTACAATAATCGCAAACCTCTCCGCATCAAATGAAACGATAGGCAAGGACGAATACCGCGAAAGCCTTATTTCGGGGCAGTCGGCGCGCCTTATATGCGGTTATGTTTTCGCCTCGGCAGGCGAGGGAGAAAGCACCGTAGATCTTGTTTTCGGCGGTCACAGAATGATAGCGGAAAACGGAAAAACGCTTGAGGAAAGCGAGCTTTACACAACGGGACTTACCGTTTCGGAAATTGACGTTAAAAAGCTGTATTCCGAGCGTTTAAGAAATACTTCTTTCAAATGTGTAAGCGGCGCTTCTGTCCGCAGAGTTATGCTTGAAATAACATCGGAAATTACGGAGCTTACAAGAAGCATTGAAGCCATGCCGTTTGTTCCGACAGAGGACAATGAAAAGAACTCACGCTGTGCAAAAATTCTCGCAATGCAGGCGCACGGTCTTGCAAAAAGACTAAAGCATATAAACTCGAAAACTGCCGTTATCGGCATTTCGGGCGGGCTAGACAGTTGTCTTGCGCTGCTTGCGACAGTTGAAGCCATGAAGCTCTTAAAACGCCCAATGACCGATATTATCGCGGTATCAATGCCGTGTTTCGGAACTACCGTCCGCACAAAGACAAATGCCGAAAAGCTTTGTGAAACGCTCGGCGTAACGTTTAAGACAGTGGACATAACAGAAGCGGTAAATATCCACCTGCGCGATATTGAACACAAAGACGGAGAACTTGACGTAACATACGAAAACGCCCAGGCGCGCGAGCGCACTCAACTGCTTATGGACATTGCAAATGAAACAAACGGAATTGTCGTGGGAACGGGCGATCTTTCGGAGCTTGCTTTAGGTTGGGCGACATATAACGGCGACCATATCAGCATGTACGGCGTAAACTGCTCCGTTCCGAAAACGCTTGCTCGGCATATTGTTCGGTATTTTATGAACGTTTCGGAAAACAGCGAGCTTAAAAATGCGCTGAATGACATACTTGAAACGCCCGTAAGTCCCGAGCTTCTCCCCGCAAAGGACGGAGAGATATCTCAGAAAACAGAGGATATAGTAGGACCTTATGAGCTGCACGATTTCTTTTTGTACAACGGCATACGCTGGTGCTTTTCGCCGAAGAAGGTTTTTAGGCTCGCAAAGTATGCGTTCGGCAGTGCCTATTCTCCCGAAGTTATTTTAAAATGGGAAAAGATCTTTTACAGGCGGTTTTTTGCACAGCAATTCAAGAGGAGCTGTCTGCCCGACGGCGTTAAAGTCGGCTCAGTTTCGTTATCGCCGAGAGGAGACTGGAGAATGCCGTCGGACGCGCAGGCGGCGCTCTGGCTCAAAGAGCTTGAAGATATAGAGCTTTAAAGGAACTTAGTGGCTGTTATGTTTGAGAAAACCAAAGAGAAGTTTTTGAGCCGTGCGCTTGAAGATGATTTTACCGAATACAAGAACAGAAAGTGCAGGGCTTTCAGAAATGTAATAAGGGTCTGTTTTTTCTTTCATCTTGTCTGCGGGCTAGCCTGCACGGCGGCGGGGTTTGCGCTTGGGTTTGAGTATTCCGCAAATGTAGCGGTATGCGTTGGTCTGGATATTGTTATAGCATTTTTTGCCTCGGGCGGGGAAATGACGACAAAAGGCTCGCTGGTCGCAATTGACATTATTCTTGCCGCAGGGGGAATAACATACGGCATTTTGCTTTCGGGAAACAACAGGCTCATATGCATAGTGAGCGGAGGAGCGGCAATTATAGGCGCATTGCTTGGAACAGCACAAATGAGAGCGGCTTATCTTCGTGAATATCTGAGAAGCATTTCCTCGGACGGAGCTGAAAAAATGCCTGTTAAGAAAAAGATGAACAAGAAAACCGCAGTCACAGTGAACACCGAAATGCGTGAGCTTGCGAAAAAGCTTAAAGATGTTTTAAACGGAAAGCCCGAAAACGAGTAGGACAGCGGATAAAACTCCGCGCTCGTGCGGCTTTTTAAATAACACAAAAACGGAAAACAATTATGACAGTAAAGAAAATTACGCTTCTGGCGGTGTTTATCTGCTTTGCGGGAGCGCTGTCGGCGCTCGAAACGCTCTTGCCGCCGATAGTTCCCATAGCGGGGATACGTGTGGGGCTTGGAAATATCGTAACGCTGTTTATTCTTTACGCGGGCGGGCAGTGGAAAATTTATGACGCTTATATAGTCGCGGTGCTTAGATGTTTTCTGGCGGCGCTTATTACAGGCTCGCTGATGAGCGCGATGTACGGGCTTGTCGGAGGAGTTTTAGCCTGTACGGCTATGCTCATAGCGAAAACGCTTTTCCCAAAGGACAGCGGCAAATGCGACACAAGATTTCTGCCGTTTACGGGAGTATGCGGAGCAATTTTTCATATTGCGGGACAAATGCTTACGGCGGTTTTGGTTTACGGCTCAAAGTACGTTTTAGCTTACACTCCGATATTCCTAGCAAGCGCGATAATCGGCGGAGCATTTACGGGTATATGCACAATGCTTCTGCTGAAAAAACTGCCTAAAAAACTTATGGAACATATAAGGAACAAATAACGGAGGGAATATGAAGCTTCTTTTAATCGACGGTAACAGCATAATGAACAGAGCGTTTTACGGGATACGTCTTCTTTCAAACACAAAGGGCGTTCATACAAACGCTCTCACGGGCTTTTTGAACATCTATATGAAACTTCTGAAAGAAGAACAGCCCGACAGGGTCGCGGCGGCGTTTGACCTTAAAACACCTACATTCCGCCATAAAATGTACGAAGAATATAAGGCGGGAAGGCATAAAATGCCAGATGAGCTTGCGGAGCAGATGCCGATAATAAAAGATATACTGCGAGCAATGGGCGTAAGCGTTCTTGAAACGGAGGGTTATGAAGCCGACGACATAATCGGCACTCTTTCGAGAGCCGCAAAGGAAAACGGCGCGGAGTGCATAATCAGCACGGGCGACCGCGACAGTTTTCAGCTCGTAAATGAAAAAGTAACTGTGCGCCTTGCGTCAAATAAAGAGGACATAATTTACACTCCCGAAAAGATAGCGGAGGTTTATGGAGTAAAGCCACTTGAAATGCTCGAAGTAAAAGCGCTTATGGGCGACAGCTCCGACAATATCCCCGGAGTAGCGGGGATAGGCGAAAAGACCGCGCTTTCTCTTATATCGAAATATCATTCGGTCGAGTGGATATACGGACACCTTGACGAAATAGAAGTCTCAAAGTCCGTAAAAGCAAAGCTTGAAAGCGGAAAGGAAAGCGCATTCCTTTCGAGAAAGCTGGGCGAGATATGCCTTAATGCGCCTGTGTCGGAAAATCTTGACGACTACAAATTCGGCGAGGGCGACAAGGCGCAGGCGGCAGGAATACTGCGCGAACTTGAAATGAACTCGGCGCTAAAAAAACTCGGTCTTGACGGAGAAAAGGCAAAGGCTGTAAAAATTGCGCCGAAAACAGAAAGCGACTCCGAAACCGCCGCAAGAGCGGATATTGTTCCCGACAAAGAAGAGTATGACAAAGAGGCTCTGAATGTTCTGCTTGAAAACGGAGAGATAGTTGTTTATCGCGGCAATGAAAGCCTGAGCGGCGAGCTTAAAGCTATTCTCGAAAGCGACGAGCCAAAACACACCGACAATGCCAAAGCCGTTTATGCAAAATGCCTTAAAGAGGGCATAGAGCTTAGAAACGTAACGTTTGACACAACGCTTGCGGCATATCTGCTCGACGTAAATGCAAAGGATTATGACATTTCGGGTTTGCTCGCAAAATACGGCGCGGATGATATAAGCTCGCTCAATATCATTCTCTACAGCAGGATATGCTCTCTCGGAATGTTAAAGGTTTTGCGCGAGATAGAGATACCTCTTGCAGAGGTGCTGTCTTCAATGGAAAAAGAGGGAATTGCCACGGACTCGGAGAGCCTTAGAAAATTCGGAGATGAGATATTGCCGAAAATAAGCGGCATGGAGAAAGAAATTTATGATTTAGCGGGTCATGAATTTACCGTAGGCAGTCCTAAACAGCTCGGAAAGGTGCTGTTTGAGGAGCTTGGTCTGCCGTCGGGGAAAAAGAGCAAGACAGGCTATTCGACAAATTCGGACGTGCTGGAAGAAATCGTCGACAGACACCCGATAGTGCAGAAAGTAATAGATTGGCGAAAGCTTACGAAATTATACAACACTTATGTAAAGGGGCTTCTTGCGGCAGTTTCCGAGGACGGGAGAATGTATACGACCTTTAAGCAGACCGAAACGCGCACGGGCAGGATAAGCTCCGCCGAGCCGAATATACAGAATATCCCCGTAAGGACTGAAATGGGAAGGGAATTTAGAAAGTTCTTTACCGCAGGCGAGGGGAAGTTATTGTGCGACGCGGATTACAGCCAGATAGAACTTAGAGTTCTTGCGGCTCTTGCGGACGACAAAACGATGATAAGAACGTTTGAGGAAAATCGCGATATCCATGCGGAAACAGCCGCTTCGGTATTTAACCAGCCGATAGAGTGGGTAGACGACGATCTAAGACGCAAGGCAAAAGCGGTAAATTTCGGGATAGTATACGGCATAGGCGCGTTTTCTTTAGCCAAAGACATAGGCTCGTCACTTTCCGAAGCCAAGAAATATATAGACGATTATCTTGTGCATTTTTCCGGAGTAAAAGCATATATGGAAAAGGTATGCGCGTCTGCAGAAGCCGACGGATATGCGGTGACATTGTTCGGAAGGCGGCGCTTTATCCCCGAGATACTTTCACAGAACAAGACCGTAAAAGCCCTCGGAAAGCGCATAGCCATGAACACCCCTATTCAGGGAACAGCGGCGGACATAATAAAAATAGCCATGGTTAGAGTATATAAAAGGTTGAAGGCAGAATTGCCCGAAGCAAAGCTTATTCTCCAGGTACACGACGAGCTTATAGTAGAAGCGCCCGAAGCTGTTGCAGATAAAGCGGCGGTAATTCTCAAAGAAGAAATGGAAAACGCCGTAAAACTTTCCGTGCCGCTGCCCGCAGAAGCAAAGGTCGGAAAAACTTGGTTTGATGTTCACTAAGGAGAGTTTATGCAGGACATTTATCTTTATTTCAAGAGCATTGTCGAACAGGACAGGTGCGCCGTTGTAATTTGCGATATGAACGACACTATCATTTATATGAACCCCGCCGCTAAAGAGCGGTATAAAAAACACGGCGACCTTATAGGCAAAAGCATTATGGACTGCCACAACGAGCGTTCATGTCAAAAGATACGCGAAGTCGTCGAATGGTTTAAACAGAGCGCTGAAAACAACATTATATTCACTTATCACAACCCCAAAGAAAACAAGGATGTTTATATGGTAGCTTTGCGGGGTGAGAACAAAGAGCTTATCGGATACTACGAAAAGCACGAATATCGTACCTCGGAAAATGAAAAATAAGACCCTCGCCGAAGCGAGGGTGTGCGAAAAGTTATAATCCGAGACTTGTAGAAAGGGCGTTGTCAACCTCGTGCATAGACGCGCTGTCGAGCTCGCCCATTCGCTCTTTAAGGCGTCTTTTATCCAATGTACGGACCTGTTCCAACAGCACCACCGAGTCTTTTGCAAGCCCACAGGAAGAACCCGTAACGGAAATGTGCGTGGGAAGCCCTGCTTTTTCCTTTCGGCTTGTGATAGCTGCGGCAATTACCGTCGGGCTGTGCTTGTTTCCGATATCGTTCTGAACGATAAGTACGGGTCTTATTCCGCCTTGTTCCGAGCCGACAACAGGACTTAAGTCCGCATAATAGATCTCACCGCGTTTTACTAACATAAAAATTCCTCCCCAAAAGTTGATTTTTTGTTGTATTCGTATTATTGACATAAGGAAAATAATTATTCAGATTTTCGGAAAGTTGAGTGTGAATTTATGCTTAAATGGGAAAAACTTTTATGCTCCGAGCGCGAGCGGAAAAGCGCAGTTGAAAACACCCGCGATATACGCTCTGAGTTCAGAAAGGATTATCACAGAATAATTGGGAGCGCGTCTTTCAGACTGCTCCAGGACAAGGCCCAGGTCTACCCGCTTTACAGAGGAGATTTTGTGAGGACAAGACTTACACATTCTCTCGAAGTAAGCTCCTTTGCGGGAAGTCTCGGAGATACCGTTTTCACGCGCCTTATTGAAGCGGGCAAGGCGGGAGTTGATGAAAGAGTAAGAGAAAACTGCTGTGATATTTTAGAGTGCTCGGGGCTTGTCCATGACATAGGAAATCCTCCTTTCGGACATTTCGGCGAGTTTTCTATCAGACAGTGGTTTAAGGATAATTTTCAAAGACTTAAGTTTAAGGGCATACCTGCCTTAGAGCTTCTGACAGACGAGATGAAAGCGGACTTTTTAAATTTCGAGGGCAACGCTCAGGCATTGAGAGTGCTTTCAAGGCTGCATTGCCTTATGGATATGGAAACAGGCATGAACCTTACGTTTGCGCTTTTAAACACCATAGTAAAATATCCCGTAGGTTCGACGGAGATAGA
The DNA here is from genome assembly GCA_947600065.1 of uncultured Clostridia bacterium. GTDB lineage: Bacteria > Bacillota > Clostridia > Oscillospirales > Ruminococcaceae > CAG-115. Next base: position 10,548 of record CANQFZ010000044.1, read on the forward strand.
CGCTTCTTGCGGCGATATATGCAAAAAGAAAATGGGTTATTATGTTTCTGAAAAGGAGCTTTTCGGAAAAATTACGGAAAAGACAGGAGCGATAGGTTGTAGATATCCGCTTACTTTCATTCTCGAAAGCGCGGACGATATCGCCTATAAAACCGCCGATATAGAAGACGCGGTAGAAAAGGGGCTTTTGTCATATGACATCATTATCCGTGAGCTTCAGAGCGAAAAGTATATCGGTAAATGCAAAAGCAATGACGAGCGAGATGCCATTTCGGACGCGGTAAATATGCTTATGAAATCGCGCAATTCAGCTGAAAGGCTCCATATGGAAAACCCCGACAAGGCGGCTGTTTCGAGGTGGATAATAAAGCTTCAGACAAAAATGCTGTATGCCGCGGCAGACGCGTTTTGCGACAACTATGAAAGCATTATGAACGGCGAGTTTAGAACGGAGCTGCTTTCAAAATCATCTGTCGGCGTTTTGTGTTTCGCTTTGGGGGATATTGCATACAGATATGCCTTTCGTTCCGACGGGATAATAAGAAGTGAGATTTCGGAAAGCTCGGTTATATCATTTTTGCTGGATAAAATAACGTCGGCGGCGCTGTCGTTCGATACGGACAAAATGACTGTTTTTGACAGGGACATGATCGAGGTCTTGTCGAAAAATTATCTGGAAATATGCAGGAGAGCCTGCGAGGGGAAAACCGATGCAGAGCAGTGCTATTACAGGCTCCTTTTCGCGACAGACTGTGTATGCAATATGACAGATAAATTTGCGAGAGATTTTTTTCTTGAGCTTCAGGGTGTAAAAATTTCGCAAAATTATTGACTTTATTTATTAAATGTGATATGATTAAATTAGAATTTTTTCAAGTAATACTTGAAAAATTTTCGGGCAAGCGGCGCTTTTTGAAATTCGGGCGCTGTTTTGTCTTAAAACAATTTATGAATGTTTTGGAGGTTTTTTATGAGTACCGAGATAACAAAATTTGGTTTTTTTCAGGGATATAAATGCTTTCTCGCAACGCTTGCGAACAGAAGCGGTCTGTCCGTGAGCATTACGAACTTCGGCGCGGCAATTCAGTCGCTCACCGTTTTGGACAGAAACAGACAGCCTGTTGACGTCGTTTTGGGATATGGCTCTGTAGAGCAGTATGAAGCGGGAAATTCGGCGTTCGGCGCAACTGTCGGGAGATTTGCAAACCGTATTGGCGGGGCAAAGTTTACGCTCGGCGGGAGGACTTTTGAGCTGTCGAAAAATGACGGAAACAACACCCTCCACGGCGGGACTTTCGGTTTTGGAAAAAGAATGTGGACAATAGACGATATTGAGGACGGACCCGAGCCTTATGTAACTTTTGGATATAAAAGCCCCGACGAAGAAGAAAACTTCCCCGGAAACCTTTATCTTAAAGCAAAATACACTCTTCTCCAGAACGGTCTGAAGATACAGTATTTCGGAAAATGCGACCAGGACACGATTTTAAATATAACAAACCACGCTTATTTCAATCTTAAAGGCGAGGGCGTTGGCGACATAAAAGACCACCTTATAAAGATAAACGCCGAAAAATATACTCCCGTTGACAGCGAGCTTATTCCTACGGGCGAGATAGCGGACGTTGCGGGAACGCCTTTTGATTTCCGCGAGCCCAAGACTATACGCACCGAAATGGACAACGGTCGCCTGCCGAAAGGCTATGACCACAACTTCCTTCTCGGTATGACCCGCGAAATGCGGACGGCGGCCTATGCATACGAGCCTTCTCACGGAATTATAATGCAGATGGACACCGATATGCCCGCTATGCAGTTCTATGTAGGCATAGGTCTTAATGAAGAGCCCGGAAAGAACGGTCATGTTTATCCCCAATATGGCGGCTTCTGCTTTGAAAGCCAGTTCTGCCCCGACAGCCCGAACAAGCCGCAGTTCCCGAGCTGCGTATTAAATGCCGACGAGGAAGTCTGCTTTACAACTACATATACATTCAGCGCAAAGTAATGATAGCGGAAAACGCCTCCCCGAAACGAATAGTACGGGGAGGCAATTGTATACAATAATAAAACAGGTTTAAAACAATCTCCCCGAAACTTTCATTTCGGGGAGAATTTTTATTATGCTTTAACGATAGAGCTTTTGCTCCTTATAGCTTGTGTGAAGAACTTCGTGTGCCTTGTGAGAATTGGGCTCGCCGAAGAACTCCTTGTAAAGCTTCTGAATATCGGGGTTCTCGTGAGAACGGCGGTGTTCGCATTTTTCGTCTATGCCGTAAAGAACCTTCGCTCTCTCTGCGCGAATGTCGGTAAAGTTGCGTACCGAAGCGGGCTGGATTATCTGTCCGCCGCCGTTTACGCAGCCGCCCGGACAAGCCATAATTTCGATAAAGTCATAGCTTGCTTTGCCTGCCTTTACGTCCTTAAGAAGCTTCTTTGCATTTGCAAGTCCGCTCGCTACAGCTACTCTAACGGTCTTTCCGCCGACTTCATAGGCAGCTTCCTTAACGCCTTCAACTCCGCGTACTTCCTTGAAATCAACGGGAGCGTCGTTGTTCTCGCCCGTGAGCTTCCATGCTGCTGTTCTGAGGGCCGCTTCCATAACTCCGCCCGTTGCGCCGAAGATAACTCCCGCGCCCGAATATCCTCCGAGGGGAGAATCAGCCTGCTCATCGGGAAGCTCGTTGAACATAATTCCCGCTCTCTTTATGAGATTTGCAAGCTCGCGTGTTGTTATAGCTATGTCAACATCGGGAACTCCGCCCGCATTCTGGTCATCTCTGCCTATTTCAAACTTCTTTGCCGTGCAGGGCATAACCGAAACGCATACGATGTCTTCGGGATTTCTGCCTTGCTTCTTTGCGTAATATGTCTTTACGACAGCGCCGAACATCTGCTGCGGCGATTTGCAGGTAGAAAGGTTAGGAATAAACTCGGGGAAGTAGTTTTCGCAATAGCGAACCCAGCCCGGACTGCATGATGTGATCATCGGGAGCGTTCCGCCATTTTGAACTCTGTCCAAGAACTCGTGAGCTTCTTCCATTATAGTTAGGTCAGCCGAGAAGTTAGTATCAAATACCTTGTCGAAGCCGAGCCTGCGCAGAGCAGCTATCATCTTGCCCTCAACGTTTGTGCCTATAGGATATCCGAACGCCTCGCCAAGAGAAGCGCGTACCGCGGGAGCTGCCTGAACAACAACGAGCTTGTCGGGATTAGCAATAGCTTCAAGCACCTTTGCCGTGTCGTCCTTCTCGCTGAGCGCGCCCGTAGGACAAGCCGTAATGCACTGTCCGCAGGAAACGCAAGCCGTATCCGCAAGTCCCATATCAAACGCCGAAGCTATCTGAGTAGCAAATCCGCGCTCGTTTGCGCCGATAACGCCTATGCCCTGGGTTACTCCGCATGCAGCCACGCAGCGTCTGCAGAGTATGCACTTCGAGTTGTCGCGGTACATATGCGTCGCACTGTAGTCGATTTCGGGCATTGGGTTTTCGCCCTCGAATTTATGCGGGTCAACTCCGTATTCGTTGCAAAGCTCATGAAGCTCGCAGTTTCCGCCGCGCGAACAGCTAAGGCAGCTTATGTTATGGTTCGAGAGGATAAGCTCGAGAGTTGTTCTTCTGCTTTCAACGACCTTAGGAGTATTTGTAAAGATCTCCATTCCCTCATTTACGGGGTAAACGCACGAAGCAACCAGCGATTTCGCACCCTTTACCTCAACAACGCAGATACGGCAAGCGCCGATCTCGTTTATATCCTTTAAATAGCACAGCGTCGGGATCTTTATGCCCGCGATCCTTGCCGCCTGAAGGATAGTAGAATCATCAGGAACCTGATATTCCGCGCCGTTTATTTTAATATTGACCATCAGAATTTTTCCTTTCAATTCAATTTTAAATGGTTGGAATTATCCCTTTGAGATAGCGTTGAACTTGCAGTTGTCCATACAAGCTCCGCACTTTACGCACTTCTGCGAGTCGATAGCCATTGCCGCGAGCTTCTTTCCGGGAGCGACATAGTCCGTTCTTGTGATAGCAGAAGCGGGGCAGTTTCTTGCGCACAGTCCGCAGCCTACGCACTTGTCCTTGTTTATCGTAAAGTTCAGAAGCGACTTGCAGACGCCTGCGGGACATCTCTTTTCTTTTATGTGAGCCTCGTATTCATCTCTGAAGTAGCGCATTGTGGAAAGTACGGGGTTCGGAGCAGTCTGTCCGAGTCCGCACAGCGCGTTGTCCTTGATGTAATAGCAGAGCTTTTCGAGCTTGTCGAGGTCTTCCATTGTCGCGTTGCCCTTGGTTATTTTCTCGAGCATTTCGTACATTCTCTTTGTGCCTATGCGGCAGGGAGTACATTTTCCGCAGCTCTCGTCGACTGTAAAGTCAAGGAAGAACTTCGCGATATCGACCATGCAGTTATCCTCGTCCATTACGATAAGTCCGCCTGAACCCATCATAGAACCTATAGAAATAAGGTTGTCATAATCTATCGGGATATCGAGGTGCTGAGCGGGGATACATCCGCCCGAAGGACCGCCTGTCTGCGCCGCCTTAAACTTCTTTCCGTTCGGAATGCCGCCGCCTATATCTTCGATAACGGTGCGAAGCGTTGTTCCCATAGGAACTTCTACAAGACCCGTGTTATGGATCTTTCCGCCCAAAGCGAATACCTTTGTTCCCTTTGATTTTTCCGTACCCATAGAAGCAAACCAGTCAGCGCCGTTTAGGATTATCTGGCAGACATTCGCGTAAGTTTCAACATTGTTTAAAACAGTGGGCTTTCCGAAAAGACCCTTTACGGCAGGGAACGGAGGACGAGGACGCGGTTCGCCGCGGTTGCCCTCGATAGAAGTCATAAGCGCGGTTTCTTCGCCGCATACGAATGCGCCTGCGCCAAGTCTTAAGCCGAGACGGAAGCTAAAGCCCGTTCCGAAAATGTCGTCGCCGAGCATTCCTATCTCCTCTGCCTGACTTATAGCTATTTTCAGACGTTCAACTGCGATAGGATATTCTGCTCTTACATAAATGTAGCCTTGGTTTGCGCCTATTGCATAGCCCGCTATAGCCATTGCTTCAATTACAGTGTGGGGGTCGCCCTCAAGCACCGAGCGGTCCATAAACGCTCCGGGATCGCCCTCGTCGGCGTTGCAGCATACAAACTTCTGGTCGGCGTCTTTTACGAGATTTCTCGCCAGCATCCATTTCTTTCCCGTGGGGAAGCCCGCGCCGCCGCGTCCGCGAAGTCCCGAATTGAGAATAGTTTCAATTACGTCGTCGGGAGTGAGCTGTGTAAGGCATTTATACAGCGCCTGATAGCCGTCGCGCGCTATGTATTCTTCTACATGCTCGGGGCTTATAACGCCGCAGTTTCTGAGAGCCACGCGGTGTTGATTAGCATAGAAAGCGGTCTCGTTGAGAGACTTTATCTCATCGCCGCTTACTGTTTCGGCATAGAGATATTTCTTTACGGGCTGACCGTTTTTCAGGTGCTGTTCAACAATTTCTGGGATATGCTCGGGCTCTGTCTTTGAATAGAAAGTACCCTCGGGATAAACTATCATGATAGGACCCAGAGCGCAAAGGCCGAAGCAGCCCGTCTTTATAACATTTACCTTGTCCTCAAGACCGTTTTTCTTTATTTCCTCTTTAAGTACGTCAATTATTTTCATAGAGCCGCTCGAGGTACAGCCTGTACCGCCGCACACCAGAACGTCGCGGACGCCGTTTTCCTTTCCCTCTATGCGGGTGCCTACTACGTCGGCGTACTTCGCCTTTATGGCGTTCAGCTCGTCGATTGTTTTAATAACGTTCATTCGTAAACTTTCCCTTCTATCAGTTATATTTTGCGAGGATAGTGTC
>CANQFZ010000045.1 GCA_947600065.1 uncultured Clostridia bacterium
CCTATAATTATATGCTTTGTGCAGAGGTTATTGCAACACTTTTCTGCTTTGTGTTGCATTTACTTTTGCATTTGACGAAAACTTGTAAATGCTCGAAAAAAGCTCTTGACTTTTACACTTTAATATGCTAAAATACAGGTATACCGTAATATGTAGCCTGTCAAGTGTGCATTTGTAAAAGAGTACACAAGTTTGGAGGTGTGATACAACAGTGACAGGCAGTTTACACGAAAAGAACGGCAAATGGCAGATGGTTTTCTATGGTTCTGCTGCGGTGCTTTTCCCCGACAAAAAAACCGACAAACCCGATAAAAAGGTATGTCGGTGGATTTCAAGCAATCTTGAGGCAACGCCGCGCAACAAGAACATAGCGGCAAAGATTATGTTCAGCAAGATTGCGGACTATGACCATTTGGAGAAAACGCTGAACGAACGCGGGACTTTGCACACGGAACTTGACGAACCCGCTCTTTGCTGTTCTGCAAACGTACTGTTTACAGATTTTCTTTCAGATTGGCTCAACCGAAAGCGCGGGCAGATACAACAATCAACTTGGGAGAAGTACGAAATCTATACAAATCGGCACATTATCCCTTACTTTTCAGAGCTGGGACTTCGGCTTACAGACCTTAAACCCCGTCACTTCGCCGACTACTATCAATACAAGTCAACGGGCGGCAGATTGGACGGAAAGGCAGGCGGTCTGGATATAACCTCGGTTCGCGGTCACGCGGCTCTTATCCGAACTGTTCTCAACGATGCCGTTATATTTGAGTACATCAACGGCAACCCCGCGCAGAATGTTCCTGTTCCAAAGCGGGCGAGGACCAACGCTAAATCCGCTAAGAACGTCTATATGACCGCGGACGAGGCAAACGAAATGCTTAGAGCGTTACAAGGCGAGGAAATATACCCGCTTGTCTATGTGACGATTATCTACGGACTTCGCAAGAGCGAGGTTCTGGGACTTAAATGGGACGCTGTGGATTTCGAGAAAAACACGCTTGAAATAAAGTCTACGGTGGTCAAGAATAAGACAATCGTTTACAAAGACACTACTAAAACCGAGAGCAGTCACGCAACATTTGAACTTCTGCCCGAAATCAAGGACTTGCTCCTTGCAATAAGGGAACGACAGGAAAGAAACCGTATTGAGTACGAAGAATTATACACGCAGTCGGATTACATATTCACACAACCCGACGGAAGATTATACCGTCCCGACAGCGTAACGCGAACATTTCAAAGATCGTTGAAACGTCACGGCTTGCCCGAAATGCGTTTCCACGATTTGCGGCATAGTACCGCGAGCATTTTATTCGATAAAGGTTGGGACTTGGAGGCGGTCAAGGCTTGGCTCAGACACGCCGATGTAGAAACCACGAGCAACATCTATCTGCATATTTCCAAGAACCGCAAACACCTTTTAGCGGCAGAAATTCACGGAACATTTATTGCTCCGTACCTTGATGACAACAACGATAAAGGCAAAAAATAGCGGACGCCTGAGTGAAAAGCGTCCGACTACAATGCTTTGTTTACTCCAAATCCCGTACAAACCCTTTAGATGACTTTAGATGTACGGGGAAAACGAAAGAAAACAAATTCCGCTCTGTTAAGCGGTTTTTATGGTCTGAGTGACAGGATTTGAACCTGCGGCCTCTACCACCCCAAGGTAGCGCGCTACCAATCTGCGCCACACCCAGAAATTCAACATTGATATTATATCACAATGCAAATTATTTGTCAAGCACTTTTTTTCATTTTTCTTGACTTTTTTTAAAAACTCTATAAGCCCGCCGATGATATTGTTAATATAGCGGTTAAAAAATTCAATATGTGAAAACCTATAACCCATTGAAAGGTTGTTAAGTTGTTAAGTCGCTAGGTCGTTAGGTTGCTTGTCCAAGTTGTTAAGTGCAACTCTATTGCAGCATATTGTAACATATCAATTGCATCATAACAAAAATTGCTTTTCCTTGACATTTTAAATTTGATTTGATATAATAAAATTCATAAGAACAATATTGATGAGTTGATTTATACAGGCAACATCTTTAAAACCTTTTAAAGGAGCAAATATGTACAAAGTATTGATAGTAGAAGACGACGCAAAAATTGCCGAGCTTATCAAAGAAAACGCCGAGAAATGGGAAATGGAATGCAGGATATCGGAAAATTTCAGAGACGTCATAAGCGACTTCAGCGATTTTAAGCCGCACATAGTTCTTTTAGATATAGGGCTTCCCGTTTACAGCGGCTATCATTGGTGCAAGGAAATAAGAAAGCTCTCGAATGTTCCGATAATCTTTATCTCGTCTGCGTCCGATAATATGAATATCGTTATGGCTATGAATATGGGCGCGGACGACTTTATAGCAAAGCCGTTTGACGGTTCGGTGCTTATTGCGAAAATGCAGGCGCTTTTGAGGAGAGTTTACGACCTCGCGGCGAGCGTTCCCGTGTTACATCATCGCGGAGCTTTTCTGAATACGGGCGATGATACGCTTATGTATAACGGCGAGAATATCCCGCTGTCAAAAAACGAATACCGTATTTTGCTGTGCCTTATGGAAAACAAAGGGAAAATAGTCAGCCGCGAAAAGCTTATGGAGCGCCTTTGGAAAACCCAGCAGTTTATAGACGAAAACACATTGACGGTGAATATAAACCGCCTGCGTAAAAAACTCGACTCCGTGGGTCTTTCCGATTTTATCATAACGAAAATAGGGCAGGGGTATCTTGTAGAATAAAAACGGGAGATGTGAAAATGAAGTTGTTTATTAAATATATCGCCGAGCATAAAAAGCTCCTCATAGTTCTCGTGTTGTTTGCGGCGGTTTTTGCCGCAAGTTTTGCGCTCTATCATCTTCCGTTCGGAGCGGTGGTCTATCCTGCGCTTTTGTGTTTAGTCATCGGCGGCGGTTTTGTCGCCTATGATTTTTTTCGGACAAAAAGCCGCCACAAAACCCTTTGCAAAATACAAATGCTTAGCGCTGAAATGATAGACAATTTGCCCTCTCCAAGGACAATAGAGGAAGAAGACTATCAGGCGATAATACGCGGCATTTTGAGTGAATTTTCCGAAACAACAGAACGCTCTCTTTCCGAATACAGGGATATGGAGGAATATTATACCGTCTGGGTGCATCAGATAAAAACACCTATAACCTCAATGCGGCTCTCTCTTGAAAACGAGGACACCGCGCTTTCGAGAAAGCTGTCGTCCGACCTGTTTCAGATAGAGCAGTATGTCGAAATGGTAATGGCGTTTTTAAGACTTGATTCAAAAACCAGCGACTATTTGTTTAAAGAATATCCCCTCGACGGCATAATAAAGCAGACCGTTTCAAAATTCGCTTCCGAGTTTATAGATCGCAGGATAAGGCTCGATTACATTCCGACCGAAGAAAGCGCAGTGACTGACGAAAAATGGCTCTCGTTTATAGTCGGACAGCTCCTTTCAAATGCGCTCAAATATACCAAAAACGGCGTAATTAAAATTTATGTGAAAGAGCCGAAAACGCTTTGCATAGAGGACACGGGCATAGGCATAGACCCGCGCGATCTGCCGAGAGTTTTTGAAAAAGGGTATACGGGAGGCAACGGGCGCACCGATAAGCGCGCGAGCGGCATAGGTCTTTATCTCTGCAAGAGGATCTGCAAAAGGCTCAATATCGGTATAAGCATAACCTCCGAGCTTGACAAGGGAACAACGGTTTCCCTTGATTTAAAACAATATGAGCTTAAAGCCGAGTAAAACTTAGCCTGTATAAATATTTCTTTTCAAGGTCTCAAGGAGGCTGCACCCTTTTAGAGGTAAGAGATTAGAGGTAAGAAGTTAGAGCTTTGGAGGAGAGGTTATTCGTTTTTTTAGTGATCCGGATCTCTGCTTCTTTCTCCGAACATCAAAAAACGATATTACCAAAACAACTTTTAAACTCTTACTTCTATACCCTATCCTCTAGAAGGGCAGGTCGCAGGGCGCGCCGGCGCCCCGTACTTCCCCCTTTCCCTTCGGGAAAGGGGGCAAGGGGGATAGGGCGAGTAAACGTTATTGAGAGCAATACCGTTTGACAAGAACCACAAATAGTTTTTTATACAAAATGACTAGACCTTACAAAAATGTAAGATTGAACATTAAAATTGTAAGTCAAATCTATTGCGAAAAACCTCCGATATTTGTTATCATATAGACAGAAAAAATTTTGGAGGAAAATATTATGAGCATACTTGAAGTAAGCGGGCTGAGAAAAATATATTCCGCCCGTTTCAGAGGAAACAAGGTCGAAGCGCTTAAAAATGTGAATTTCAGCGTTGAAAACGGGGAATATGTCGCGATAATGGGCGAATCGGGTTCGGGCAAAACTACGCTCTTAAACATTCTCGCCGCCCTCGACAAGCCCACGAGCGGCACTGTTATCCTCGACGGAAAAGACTTAAAGGAACTTAAAGAATCCGCCGTCGCCGCTTTCAGACGCGACAACTTGGGCTTTGTTTTTCAGGATTTTAACCTTCTTGATACCTTTACAATTGAGGACAATATCTATCTTCCGCTCGTGCTTTCGGGAAAGAGCCACAAGGAAATGAATATGCGGCTTATGCCCATAGCCGAAAAGCTCGGAATAACGGTGCTGCTGAAGAAGTACCCTTATGAAGTTTCGGGCGGACAAAAACAGCGCGCCGCTGTCGCAAGGGCTATGATAACCTCGCCGAAGCTTATTTTAGCGGACGAGCCGACGGGCGCGCTCGATTCGAGAGCGACAGACGAGCTTTTAAAGCTGTTTGCCGAGGTAAACGCCATGGGTCAGACCATTCTTATGGTAACTCACTCGGTAAGGGCGGCAAGCTCTTCAAACCGCGTTCTGTTTATAAAAGACGGGGAAGTTTTCCACCAGCTCTATCGCGGACGCGACACGAGCGATATGTTCTACCGGAAAATAAGCGATACGCTTACCCTGCTTGCGACAGGGGGTATGAACAAATGAAAGCGGGATTATATCCAAAGCTTGCCTTTGACAGCATACGCAAAAACAAGCGTATGTACCTGCCGTTTATTTTCACCTGCTCGGGCATGGTCATGATGTACTATATCATGGAGTTTTTGGCTGTGGGAAATGCGATAGATATGGTATACGGCGCGGACATTATGCGCGAGGTGCTTTCGCTCGGCGGCTGGGTCATTGCAATATTCTCGGCAATATTTTTGTTCTACACAAATTCGTTTCTAATAAAGCGCAGAAAGAAAGAGTTCGGACTTTATAACATTCTCGGAATGGGCAAGAGAAATATCGCGCTCATACTTTTCTGGGAAACGCTTTATATTGCCGTTATCTCCGTAATTGCGGGGCTTTTCGCGGGAATAGCCGTTTCAAAGCTCGCGGAGCTCGGAATGGTAAATATGCTCCACGGAAAAGTACAGTACGACTTGTCCGTTTCGGTTCAGGCTGTTATACAGACCGCCATACTGTTCGGCATAATATTCCTGCTGCTGCTTTTAAATGCAATAAGACAGGTCAGATTTTCGAGCGCTGTTTCTTTGCTCAGAAGTGAAAACGTCGGAGAAAAGCCGCCAAAGGGAAATATCTTTTTCGGCATAGTCGGAGTTCTGCTCCTTATAGGAGCGTATTTTATCGCCGTACGGATAAAAGACCCCGTAGCCGCGCTGTTCGGATTTTTTGTCGCGGTAATTATGGTCATAATTGGAACTTATCTTGTGTTCATTTCGGGCTCTGTTGTGTTCTGCCGCCTTTTGCGGAAAAACAAGAGCTATTACTATAAGCCGAACCATTTTGTTTCCGTTTCGTCAATGTCCTACAGAATGAAGCGAAACGGCGCGGGACTTGCGTCTATTTGTATCCTTGCGACAATGGTTTTGGTTATGATATCATCTACGGCTTGTCTTTATTTCGGACTTGAAAGCGTGCTGAGCAAGCGCTTTCCGAGAGAGATAGACATATCCTTCGGATTGTCCGATGAAAAGAATTTCAACGACGAAACATTAAACGAGCTTTGCACAATGATAGATGAAACGGCGCTTGAAAACGGCATTATCCCCGCAAATACTATAAAGTATAAACAGGCGTATATTTCGGGAATGGTCGCGGAAAACAGGGTAATTCTTGACGTAAGAGAGCTTGACGAAGGCTTCGGAATAGACTATTATTCAAACCTCCGCACGTTTTATTTCATTCCGCTGTCCGATTACAATTCTCAGAACGGCAAGAACGAAACTCTTTCCGACGGCGAAGCGCTTATGTATGACGTAAACGGCGATTTCAAGGGCGACAGCATTTCATTCGACCACGGAAAGACCATAAAAATAAAAAAGCGCCTTAATGATATAATCGCGGCAATGGACAGCAGGACTTATGTTGTCCCCGACATTGTGCTTATAGTGCCCGATATATTTTCGGCAACGGAAGGAATAGACCGCCTCGCCGATTATAACGGCAACAGAATGATAAGCTACAGGTTTGAATATTATCTTGACACAAACCAAAACTCCCAAAAGCAAAGAGAACTTTATGACATTGTAAAGAACAAATTCGCGCCATCAAAGTTTGACGATATAGGCTTTTCGGAAATCGGAGTTACGAGCCTGTCCATAGGTTTCAGCGCAATGGAGCGCGAGTCGTTCTATTCGCTGTTCGGAACGCTGTTCTATCTCGGAATAATTTTAAGCGTTGTGTTTATAACGGCGGCGGTGCTTATCATTTACTATAAGCAGATATCCGAAGGCTATGAAGACCGGTCGCGCTTTGACATTATGCGAAAGGTCGGAATGACAAAACGCGATATCCGCAGAACCATAAACTCACAGCTTTTGACGGTATTTTTCCTCCCGCTTGTCTTTGCGGCAATGCATATAGCGTTTGCGTTCCCGATAATACAAAAGCTCCTTCTGGCGTTCGGGCTTGACAATATCCCGCTGTTCGCGTTTACTACCATAATCAGCGTAATTGTCTACGCGGCGTTCTATACTATCGTCTACAAGCTAACCTCAAACGCTTATTATAACATAGTGAGCGGCGCGCGGGAGGAAACGTCATGAACGAAAACCGTTACAGACATGACGCGAAAATAAACGACCCCGCGCGCAAATTCGGAGTAAAGCTCGTTTGTTTTCTCGGAACGGCAGTAATTGCGGTCTTTGCCGTTCCCGCAGTAATTCTTTTCGGTATTATCTGCGCCATAGGAAAGGCAATGAGTTTTTTAGCAGATAAAATATCGGGCTGTTAATGAAGTCTGTTACACAAGATAAAATTGCCCGCGCTGTTATTTTTACAGTGCGGGTATTTCTTATTCTCAGACTGTATAAAAAGTCCTGCTTTAGACTGTAGAGAAAGTCCCGGATACCGCATTGAACGCTTCGCGTACAACGCTGAAGCGTGGCTGCGGCTAGGCTTTGTGCCTGCCCGCATTATGCGCTTGCGCGCAAAACGCTGGTACGCTGACGAAGTAGATGGGGCTTTATCTACAGTCTGTTATTCTTTCAGTATTTCGCATATCCGTTTTAATTTCGGGCTTTCGGGGTCGGTTATCATAAGCTCCGTTATCCTTGACATCATTTCGGGGAGATCGGGCTGTTCGGTTGAAACGTTTTTTACTTTTTGCCCCGCTTCAAGATACCTGCGATAGCTAAGAAGTATAAGAAGCAGAAGATACTGTTTTTTTAGGCTCTCCATATCCGAAAGATCGCGCAGTATGTTTTCCGATATCTTTTCAAGCTCCTCGGCTGTCTTTTCGTCATATTCCCCCTGATAGTTATATGCCGTAGTCATATTTCCGTCGGGCTTTAGATCCGCTATCATCGCTCTTATTTCCTGCCAGTTTTCCACCTTTACAGCCGCCGCACAGGCGCGCCTGAATATCGCACTCCTCGACATTTCGGAAGAAGCGTCAAGCTTTCTTATCTGATCTTCAACAATACTGTGCCTGTAATTTATCCGTACATTAAGCGTATACATTCTGCATTTCCTCCCCAAAATAAACTTGATATACGCTGAGTTTATTCCGATTTGCTTATAATAATATTATATCAGAAATGAACAAATGTCAATAGTTTTATGAAATTTTTGTGTACATAACATTCGGCATATTGACAATTAAACCCGAATGTGCTAAAATAATTAAGATGTTCTTTGCAATATTATTTTCAGCTTGTATAAAAACCTATTTGTGGTTCTTTTTAAACGTTGTTTTTCTAAATTACCTTTATTCGCCCCAACCCCCTACCCCCTTCCCCGAAGGGGAAGGGGGAAAGTCGCGGGGACTTCGTCCCCGCAACCCCTGCATCTAGAGGTTAAAAATAAGAATATAAGTGCATTATACGCCTTACGGCTGATAACGCTGTAAGAAATCAAAGGTTGTTTTGGAGATAAAGATTTTTGATGTTTGGATAAAAAGGATTTATATACAGACTGAATATTATTTTTTATCATTATCACAACAATCAGAAAAGAAAGGGATCAGAAAATGAAAATGAAGAAAACGGCAATTGCCGTGACATTATGCGCCGCACTGCTCAGCGGCTGTACAAATACCGAAAATCAGTCTAACCCCGAAGAGATAAAAGAAGTTGTTCTCGAGAATACGGCTGACAACAAAAAAGAAACGCCCGAACTTTCCGAAGATACCGTGGGCGGAGTTGTGTCTTCAATAACCAATGAAGAAGCGTCGGAGCTTGACAAAACTCTCAAAGGGCTTTCTTTCAAAGGTGAAACTAAAATTGAAGAACGCGAGTGGAGCGTTTATTCCTGCGCCGAGGCAAAGGACAAGCTCACATCTGCCGAGGCTTCTTTTTACGACAGGCTCGACAAGGTCTGCTCGGATTATTTGAAAAATTCTATGTATGAGGCAACGGAGTTTTCGGATAAAAAAGTGATGAAAGGCGCGAAATATTCCGACCTCAGTCTGAGCGCCGAGGACGCGGCAAATGTAGCTTTCTGGTTCAGACTGAACAACCCTCAGTATTTCTTTTTAAACAATTCGCTTTTATATTCGCCTGACAACATTTATTTCCATTTGAGCAGTTTTATGGACGGCATATCCGACCCCGCAAAAACCGCAAACGAGCTTTTTGCAAAGCTTGAGAGCTGGACAGCCGAATGTGGGAGCGAAACGACTACGCTTGGAAAGATACGCGCAATAAATAAGAAGATCTGTGAAAATACCGCGTATGCAACTGATGAAACGAACGAAGAATATTGCTCGGCATATTCGGTTTTAAATTCGGGAAACGCGGTTTGTATGGGCTATGCTCTCGCTTTTTGCGCGATGTCAAACGCTTTGGAAATAAACGCCTATACAGCACGGAGCGACGGTTATGTCTGGAATGTCGTAAAATTTGACGACGGAAATTATTATTATGTTGATGTTTGCCTTAACGACGGTATCGACAGCATAAGCGAAAGCTATATTGGCGCGGGAACGGATTATTTTTCGTTTAAAGACGATAATACAGACGCTCATGTTTATTCGGACGAAATAAGCAGCCTGCTTCCAGAAGCGTCAAAAGACGACTACGGCTGTTTTTCCGAGAGCATTTCCGCCCCAGAAATCAAAATATCGGGCACCGGCAGCGGCACGGTAAAACTTGAATGGGCGGCTGTTGAAAATGCAAATGGCTATGAATATATAGTCAGCAGTCAGGACAATATCGTTTCTATCGGCATTTCCGACGAAACGCAGCTGTATGTTACAATTCCCTCGGGGGCAAAGTCTGCTGATCTAAAGCTGCGCACTTTATCCGAGAAAAACGGTATAACGGAAAATTCCGAGTGGAAAGAAATGACGGTGCTTGCGGACACTCCCGCAGGAAAACCGTCTGCGCCTTCGGAAGTAAAAGCCGAGAAAAAAGACGGCGTTTTGATAACATGGAATAGCAGCGCAGACGACGTTCTGTTTTTGAAAATGAACGGAACTCTTACAGAAGCGTCCGAATATTATTATTCCGACGGCAAAAAAGGGATATGTTTAAAAGGTTTTGAGCCGACAGAGGACAGTTATTTCAGGCTTGTTTCGGTGAACAGGTCGGGAAATATCGAGGTATATTCAGACCCTGTGACCTTTAAGTACGCTGCCGACGGCACTCTTACGTCAATAACAGGCGTTGAAACAGGCAAGAACATCATGAAAAAGTATGACGACGGCGTTTATGTCGGCGACCTTACAGACGGACTGAGAAACGGTTTTGGCACAATGACCTATTCAAACGGAAATGTCTATAAGGGCGAATGGTCAAATGACACGAAAAACGGAAAAGGCAAATTCACGGGAGTTGACGGAATGACCTATAACGGTGATTTTGTCGACGGACAAATGACGGGCAGCGGCAAAATGACTACTCGCTACGGAAACGGCGATGTAAGCATTATAGAAGGTGAATTTGTAAACAGCGAGCCGAACGGCAATATAAAAATGAAATATACTTTTGTTGACGGAACGTCGTTTGAATACGATGGCGAATATAATGACGGCGATATGAACGGAAACGGCACTAAAACTACCGTTTATTCCGACGGCAATATAACCGAAGACAGCGGCGTTTTTGTGAAAGGAAATCTTGTTGGAACGGGCGTAAGAACAGTAAAATACTACAGCGGAAACGTGTATATCTACGAGGGCGATTTTGTAGACGGACAGTTTACCTGTACAGGAAAAAGAACTATAAACTACAAGAGCGGCCATAAGAGCGTTATAGAAGGGCCGTTTGAAAACGGCGACGCAAACGGCGTTGTAAAGCTGACATATAATTATGCGAGAGGTTCGACATTTGTTTACGAGGGAGAATATTCAAACGGCGCAATGAACGGCGAGGGCATAAAGACAACCGAGAATACCGACAAGACCCGAATAGTAGAAGAAGGTACGTTTAAGGGCGACAAGCTTTATAACGGAACTTACGTTTACTATAACAGCGACGGTTCTGTCCGCACGAATAGGCAGTATGTAAACGGACAGGCAAGGTGATTTGTCAGTTAAAGCTTTGCGGAGAGAACAGGCATATTTCCGTATTGTTTGTGGAAATTCGCGGATTTACGCCGAAGGTCTTACAATAAGCAGCGTGTTCCCCGATCCGTGTCTTGTCTAAGTTAAGCTTGTACCAAATGCTTAAGTCCTGAACGGATAAATAAATCAGCAAAGCAGGGAAGGGGGTGCCAATATGAAAACAGAGCAAGAGCTTAGAGACATTATGCAGAAAATAATTGAAATATTACGCGAAAACAACGTAGATGAAGAAGTTGTTAAAAAAATAGAAAGTTTTATCCCTTAAGGAATAAAAGATTTCAATTCTATATAAAGAGGTATACCGAAAATCAGATGTTTATTTCATTTTTCGCCCCGCAGATGTGGGGCGATTTTTGTTGGTGAGAATAGTGATATCTCGCCCACCTATTCACCCGGACTTTTGGCATCTTACCCCCGAAAAAACGCAGCTTATCGTTTTTTGATTGCACTGACGCGTAAATTCTGCTATCATGATATCGAAAGGGGCGGTATTATGATACACACAAAAAACTTATGCAAGAAATACGGCGACAATACGGCGGTTTACGGGTTGGACTTAGATGTAGGAAAAGGCGAGTTTTTCGCGTTTCTCGGAGTGAACGGCGCGGGTAAATCCACCACTATAAATATGCTCACAACTTCGCTTGCCATTACCTCGGGAGAAGCCGTTGTGTGCGGATATCCTGCCGATAATGTGCGGGAGATAAGGCGGAGGATAGGCGTTGTATATCAGGGAAATTGCCTTGATAATATGCTTACGGTAAAGGAAAATCTCATAAGTCGTGCATACCTTTATTCAACAGAAAAAAAGGCGATAAATCGGAAACTGTCCGAGATAGTCGGACTTCTGAATATGAAAGATTATATTGACAAGCAGTATAAAAAACTTTCGGGCGGTATGAAAAGGCGTTGTGAAATAGCGGCGGCGCTTATGCACTCGCCGAAGCTCCTGTTTCTTGACGAGCCGACGACGGGACTTGACCCCGCCACTCGCGCAGATGTGTGGGAAACTATTGACACGCTCCGCAAAAATACGGATATGACCGTGTTTCTCACCACGCATTATATGGAGGAAGCTGCACGAGCCGACAGGATCGTGATCATTGATAAAGGCAGAAAAATAGCCGAAGGCACGCCTTTTGAGCTTAAAGAAAAATATGCGCGCGATACGCTTGTTCTTTATCCGAAAAACGGCTGTAATATAGGCGCTCAAGAAAACGCGGAGAAAGACCTAAACTGTATGAGAATACACGTCAAAGGAACGCTTTCGGCTTTGCCTATAGTTGAGAAATATAAGGAACAAATCACGGGATTTGAAGTTATAGGCGCAACGCTTGATGATGTATTTTTAAGAGCAGTGGAGGAAAACAAATGAAACAGGTCATAGAGCTTACAAAAAGAAACTGTAGATTATATCTGCGCAACAGGAGCGCGGTATTCTCGTCAATGCTCACGATGATAATTGTAATTGCGGTCATGCTTATCTTTTTGGGCGATATGAACGTAAGCGGAATTACAAGCAGTTTTTTCGGCGAAAACGTAACCGATGAAATAACAAAAAACGCCGAGGCTTATGTGTTCTGGTGGACTGTGGCGGGAGTGCTTTCGGTAAATTCCTTGATGGTAGTATTGACCGTACTTTCACCTATGATCGCCGATACCGAAAACGGCATAATTCAGAGCTTTTATACTTCGCCCGTTGCAAGGTGGAAAATTTCCGCGGGATATGTTTCGGCGGCTTGGATATGTTCTTCTGCTTTTGCAGTTGTGACAATGCTCGGAGCGGTCATAATTGCCGCGATAATGGGCTTTGATATAATGGTTAAGGACATAGTTGTTTCGGTTTTATACGCTTCGGCAAACGCATTTATGTATGCGGGAATGCTTTATCTTGTCGCAGTATTCATAAAAAACACAAACGCATATTCGGGGTTTGGAACGACAATAGGAACGCTTTGCGGATTTCTGGGCGGAATATATCTCCCTGCGGGAAGCCTGCCCGAGGGAGTGCTGTCGGTTCTTAAATGCCTGCCCGTCCTTCACGGAACGGCGCTTATAAGGCAATCCCTCACAAACGAGGCGCAGAATACATTGCTTTCGGGAAAGTCAGAAGAATATTTTGAGGCACTTGAAAAAGAAATGGGCGTGAAATTATCGTTTGGAGAATTTGTTTTAAATTCACAGACAGAGCTTGCAATTTTGCTTATCTGTGGTATAATATTCTTAGTGGTTGGCGCGGTCGTACTAAAACGAAAAACCGATAGGTGAAAAAATGAAGATAATAATAGAAGATATTGCGGAAAATGAGGAAGAAGAAATTCTCATTCGCACACACGGTCTTGATGATGATGTGTTAAAGCTTATTGCAAGAATAAAGCTCGGAAAAAATATGCTCACCTGTATAGATGAGCATGAAAATATCGTGCCTGTAAGGGCTGATGATGTCTATTATTTTGACGCTGTGGACAACAGGGTTTTTGTCTATCTTGAAAACAGCGTTATGGAAATAAAAAAGCGGCTATATGAAATTGAAGAATTATCCGACCTCTATCTTCGCATTTCAAAGGCGCAAGTTGTCAATACGAACATGATAGATTATTTAAGCCCTATGTTCAACGGCAGACTTGAGGCGCATCTGAAAAACGGCGAGAAAGTTATCATATCAAGGCAGTATGTGCCTGACTTGAAGAAATATTTCGGGGTGTAAATTATGCTGAAAAAAATTGTTAATGTCACTGCGGTCATATCCGCGTCTGTAATGCTCGTTTATTTTTTGTACAGCTGGATCTCATACGGAAACGATATAACGCAAAAGCAGATGCCTGTTACCGATCTGCCCGCGATACTTATTATCTCGTTTATCTGCGCTGTCGGCACGGTATTGATACAAAAAAGCAGCGATGAAACAACAAGCCGCAAAGGAACAATACTGCGTTATATTATCCACGTAATATTCTTAACGGTGGTTGTGTTGACGGGCGGATATATTCTCGACTGGTATACTCCGAGCGTTTTGGGAGTTATAATGATGCTCGTGTCAATTGCTTTTGTTTATGCCGTCACATTTTTTTCTCTTTATTACACAGGCAAAAAAACCGCCGATAAGGTCAACGAAAAGATAAAGGAAAATAACAAGCGCAGATGAATCCGCGACCTTTTACGACAAAGAAAAAGCCGAGCGCAGTCTGAAAGATAGGGGCTACCATTGCCCGAATTTACAGACGCGCTTGGCTTTAATAATATTATCAGACTGTAGATAAAGCCTGATTATATACCAAAGTTTTTTGGTTACAATGTTCATTTTAATAAATGCAGACCAAACGACGAGGACTCGTTCGTGCCAAAAACAAAGCTGACATACGAATCGGCTGATAAGGGGTTTAATAAATGGGAAGATTTGATAACGTGGAGACGCGCTATGAACAGTTTATAAGGAGGTAAAAATGGACAATAAACCATACGACATCGGCGTTATTTGCGGTCGGTTTCAGACGTTCCATATAGGACACGAATCGCTTGTAGACACCGCTCTAAAGCTATGCGACAGGGTGTTGATTTTAGTCGGTTCTGCGCAGGAATGCGGAACAGAGCGCAACCCCTTGAACATTGATACAAGAATCCGTATGCTGCGCGAGGTTTACGGCAATGACAATAAGTTCATTATCAAGGGTTTGTCGGATCTGACCGATGAAAATGATATTCGCCCCGAATGGGGCAGATATCTTTTGGATAATGTGGATAGATATATCTACAAAAAGCCCGAAGTAATGATTTACGGCAACGACGAATCGCGCTCCAGATGGTTTGATCCGAACGATATAAAAGACGTTACCGAGGTTATCGTAAATCGTAGCAGAATACCTATTTCCGCTACGGCTGTCAGGGGTTTTATGGTTAAGGACGATCGCCGAGAGTGGCAGACGTGGGTAAATCCCAGACTGCACAAGATGTATAACGAAATCCGCGATGAACTTATGAGCGTTCCGTATTACGCCGCGCTTAGAAATGAACATAAAAGTTAAGTTCTATACGAGCTGACTTTTATAAACAAAAATTTTATACCAACGAAAGGCAGGTATTTAAATGAAAAAGCAGAAAACACAGTCAAAGGAAAACAGTTCTGTCAGGGTTTTCAATTCCGAGGAGTTTGGTTCCTTGCGGGTAATTGAAATCGAGGGTGAGCCGTGGTTTGTAGGCAGAGATATAGCGAAAACTTTAGGGTATAGCAACACCAAAAAAGCAATCTCCGATCACGTTGACATCGAAGATAAAAAAGATGGGGTAACAATTCGTGACTCCATCGGCAGAGGACAAAAGCCAATACTAATCAGTGAAAGCGGTTTATACAGCCTTATAATGTCAAGCAAGCTCCCTACCGCAAAACAATTCAAACGTTGGGTAACGAGTGAGGTTTTGCCCTCTATCAGAAAACACGGTGCATATATGACAGACGAAACATTAAAAAAAGCCATACTCAGCCCCGATTTTCTTATCGACCTTGCAAATGCTCTTAAAGACGAGCAGACCAAAAATAAACAGTTGAAAGAGGAAAACGAAAAACTCTCCGAAACGAATAAGCTCCTTTCTGACAGCGTACTCACTTGGACAAACCGAAATAATATAAACGCCATTGTCCGAAAACTTTCCAAGGTTTTAAAGATGCAGTTCGGCTATACTTTCAATTGTGTTTACAAAGAGCTTTCGTATAAATACGGAATCGCCCTTAAAAACAGGGCGGGTGTTGCCGAAAGCAAGGGCGAGAAAAGAAAACCCCTCATCGCATATATTCACGACGACGAGTGGGCAAAGGTCGAGGCTGTTATTTCCGCTATCTGCGAAAAGAACAATATAAATACCGAAAGGTTCTTCAGAGAGGCTACAAACCAAGTTATAAAACAACCTCTCTCCGCGTAAATAATATTCCCAAAACCCTTGATTTTTTGGGAATTTTATGATATAATTTAAAGGAGTGATAAAATGATCTATCTTGACAGCGCCGCGACTACT
>CANQFZ010000046.1 GCA_947600065.1 uncultured Clostridia bacterium
CCCCGCACACTCCGCAAAAGGCACTTCTTCGAGCTGTTCTTCCTGCAATTTTTGCAGGGGAGCAGGCGGAGCGCTCGGCGGCTCTGCCTCGTCGGGAACGTCCGCGCTCGCTATGTAGTCCACCGCAACAAACGGGCTCTCATAATGCTCCATTATCCACCGCCGCGCACTCTCCGCCGCTCGCTTGCTCTTGTAAGTGCGAGTAAGGCTCGACAGCGGCGCAAAAATCGCCAACGGAGAGCCGCTCGAAGTGCTTGTAATAGATCCTCGGAAGTAGTTCCCGCCGTCTTTGATTACAAAAGCGTCATTGATTATCATTGTCCCACCTCGTACACATCTTCCGGCTTTGCGATCATTATCGTACAGCCGTTTTTATCGAGCAGCTCCGCTTGTACAAGGATTTCCCCGCTCGCTCCGACGGTGTAGCGTATAGCGTTCACGCATTTACACTTGATTTCCCCGTAATAAAAATGGCGATAAACAACGGGCTTTTTGCTGAGTAGTGCCTCTTTAAGCTTGTTATTCGTCATTCGGTTCACCTCTCCTTACGTGTTCTATTTCTTTCTTTAGAATTTACATTTGCATACTCTAACAACCTTATTACCGTTGATATTGGTATTTTATATTTAGCTGCTAACTTCTTTAAAGATTTTCCGGAAATGAACTCATCGGCAAGGGCTTTAACATCAATGATCATATTATTTGCCGATTTTATTTGCATGGTCATGTTTGTTTTTCCAAACAAGATCAACTCTATCCTTTCCCGACTGCAGTCGTTGAGCTGAGCCAATATCATTATTTGCTTTTTAGCGTTTGCTGCGTATTTATAGCTGTTTCTTATTTCGGCTTCTGTCATTTCCATATTGCGGAACCTTTCTCATCAGATGTGCCTTGAATTTATCAGCGGTTGCAGCGCCTTTTCAAAGCTTGTCATCGTTCGTCGCTCTCCTGTTCCAAGCCCACGCCGCCTTGTCCTTTTTCTCGTTGCCGACAAACGACACCACCGCCCCGCATTTTGCGCAGTGTATTCCCGTAAGCATAAAGCCTTGATAATATCCCACCTTCGCCCCGCAAAAAGGGCAGGGCTTTAACTCTATCTCATTATTCATTTTCTTCCACCTCGCTTTCGAGCCAAGTTTGGGCGCACTCCCAACACCGATTTTCCTTGTCTCCGTCGCAAATGTCACAAAATCCGTGCCATATTTGTATATCACCATATACAAGCCCATCTATAAACTTTGCCATATCCTCAACGCTCATAGCCTTTATTTTTTCATAGATCGTCATTTCCTTCTACCTCCCCTCAAAAACCAGTTTGCGATAACTCCCCAAATCTGCAAATTCGGGGTATATCTGAAGTTCTTTGTATAATTCCGAACCTTTAAGGCAAAAATCATACCAATGATACGCACATTTTGGATCAATGCCCGTACCAAATGGATCCTTAACTTTGCTGTCAAGACTATCTAAAACTTCTTCGAATCTCCTTGCCAATCTAAATGATGCTTCTCTCGTAGTACATTGAGAGCCACATGAGAGACATTCGGTTCTGAAAATAATGTCTAAAAATTTGTCTTCATGATAATTTGTAGTTATAGCCATTCTATCAAATTCCCGTCCACATTTCTTGCACTGAAAATTGATTTTTAAAAATAAATCGTCCCATTCCATTTAATTACTCACCTCGTCTTCTTCTGCCTCGCTTTCAAGCCATTTCTTCAGCTTTTTTGTGCAAGAATTAAACAGTTTGATTTGCTCATGTAGGTCGGTCGCAGTTGTATCGTAAATATCACACTCGTCGTTCAGACAGCAATTTGCGCAGTCGTGCGCGAGGGCGTACTTTGCGGCAAAGTCTTCAGCTTTTGACTCCAAGATTCTGACTATCGCCTTTTGCTTTATCAGTTCCAGATTTGTCATTTTTGCACCACCTATTCTACCCACACTCTGTCGGGCAGCGCGTTCAGAGCTTTGTCAAGGTCCTTGACGGTTTTTGAAAACTCTCCCCAACCGTCCCGATCGGCAGCGTCATAAAGTTCTTCAATGCCTTTGACCGCTTCCAGAAAAGCGTGGTTCTTGTCTTTTAAAACGTCCATAGCCGCTCGAAGATACTCGGCTTTGTAGCGTATGTTGAGGAATGCGCTCGCTATCCCGAAGCACCGACGCGCCGCGCTGATGATGTCCTGCTTTGTCATTCTGAGCAGGCGTTTTTCAGCTTCACTCTCTCCGAGTTCCTGCTCAAAGGTCGTCATCTGGTAGTAGTTGTCCTCGTAGTCGTCATATCCGAGAAGCTCGACCGCCCCGCCTGCAACTGCCGCAAAAAATGTATCAAACAGATCCGCGTAATCAGTGTGGTAGTCATAAATAAGGTTGTCCAGTTTCTCAGCCTCGGCGGCCAGCTCGGAAAACAGCATTTTAAATTCATAGGCTTCTTCCTCGTCACCGTCCAAGGCTTCAATAAGCTCGTCCTCATCGCCGTCGGCGTAATATCTCACGTCGTCCATTTCGTTTTGCAGGTCGCGCAGTTCTGAGCGAATATCGTCAATGTTAAATCCCTCGGCAACGGACTTTTTGTACCTCAGTTCGCGCGACTTTAGCCGCTCAACGTCAGACATTTTTCTTTTCCTCTCTTTGCAGATACGCCAAGCAGCACTCGGCGCAGTCGTGCTCTTTGCAAAAATCGAGTGACGACCTTTCGTTGCTTCTGCGGCAAACGACCTCGCGAGCATTGTATTTTGCTAAAGCCCTTGCCATTTCCTCGACGCTCATAGTCTTTATTTTTTCAAAGTTAGTCATTTTTTGCAACCTCCAGTAATTCTGGATTGTCAAACTCGTTGCCGATAATTTGAAACCGTGATGCAAACCCGCTGTCGAGGTCGTCCCACATTTTAAAATTCAAATTCCACCCGCGAAACGCTCCGTCGTGAAATTTTACTACATGGCGGCTTTCTTCTTCCGGAAACAGATCGTCCAGATGTGCGGATATGATGTCACCCTCGAAGATCTTTTTGCCGTGCATATCTTTAAATCCTGTGTACTGTCCGACCGTTTCGGGAGCAACTATGTACTTATTACCGAGTTGTAAAAGTATCTCGTTGCACTCGTTGCCATACAAATCGCAACTTTTGTAATAAGATCCTGTCACAAAAAAACTGCCGAGAATTGTCTTACCTCTGAAAAGAATGTCCCTCATTTTTCACCTCCAAGTAATTCGGGATTGTCGTATATGTTGCCGATAACTTCAATTCGGCGCGAGTCTTGATAATGCCCAAATGGCAGTGTTTCTATTTCAGAATATACTAACCCAAAATAAGCTGTGCCGTTTCTCTGTTCAAATACTACGAGATGAACCGTATCACCGTACTTGACAATATCCCCCTCGAAAATCTTCACTCCGTTTTTGTCGGTAAGTCCTGTGTACTGCCCGACTGTTTCGCGCTTAACCAGATAAGTAAACCGATATTCTAAGCCTTCTTTTACACGCCCAAATATTACATTTCTTACGTATACGCCATCATAATAATATCCGTATACCCACTCGTTGGTGGCAACGTTCTTAGCCCGAAAAAGTATATCTCTCATGTTTCCTCCTCAATACACGGTGTTCCGAGCGTCATCAGCGCAGCTTCTTTCGGGTTTTCTGCCTTTGCGAGAGCCATCGTTCCGCAGTGAAAGCACCTCACCAGATAGAGCCTATCCTCGCAGTAGTAAGCCTGCAAAGGCTTCCTACAGTGCTTGCAGGCGACATCTTCGATTTTCCCGCGAAAAAAAATAATACTCATTGCAGTTGTGTAAATATAGTGCGCTCTTCTGTCAAAGTCCGTCATATCTCCCCGCTTTCCGCGTAGGCTTGTATTCCTATGCCTGCGCCCGTCATTGCTAAGCCTATCGCAATACGCGCAAAGTCCGAACTGGTGAGATAATCGTAGTAGTCTCCGTTCCCGATCGCTCCGACTATAAACAGCACTCCGACCGTAATAAGCACAGCGACAACCGCCACGCGCACTTTCTTAATGATTTTCACCAAAATCCTCCTCAAACATAGTCCTTGCAATTTCAAGGATTTTCTGTTTGCTTTCCGCAGATATTTTCTTCTGCGGAAAGCAGTTGAGGATGATAAGCTCGTCCTCTTTTTCAACGTCCTGCAAATCATAAGTCACCTTCTCTCCGCAGTCTTTCACCTTGCAGCACCTCCGTGATTTTAAGCACTTCCACAAACCTATAGCCGCCCATAAGTTTGCAATACGCACAAAGCATAGTCCGCAGGTCAAATATATATCCTTGCTTGTCTATGCAGATGTTTTCGTATACGTCGTCCGCTACCGTCAAGTCAATGCACGTTTCTGCGACTTCACTCGGACGTTCCATTCTGAAATCAACTCTGATTTTCTTCATTTTCTCTCTCCTCATTTTCGGTGGTCGTTACTCCATTTCTCCGCTGTGGTCCGTTACAAGCCATTGCAGAGGACATTTGAGGACGACCGAAAGTCTGACAAGATCCGCAAGCGTCCACAGTCTCGGTTCAATTCGCTTGCTCCTATAAGTCGAGTGTGACATATTAAGCCGCTCGGCAAAATCACGGTCTGTCTTCAGCCCAAAAAACGCGCCGCGCGACGCAATATTCCGCTGTACGGTTTCTCCGATCTGAGCAAGAGGCGTTTGTTTTAACTTCGGCATTTTTTCATATCCTTTCTTGATTTCAATCCCGAATCGTTAAAAATGTTCGATATTATCGAACTTTCAGTGCAAAAAAATAATCCGGTATTTCTGAAGCCTCAATACTTAAAACCGCACAAGCCTGTGAAATATCCTTTTGCGTCCACGCAATCTTACCGCTCATTTTGAGAGATATACTTCTCTCTGAAAGATGCATCTTTTGTGCAAACCCAGCGCGGGATCCGCACACTTCCACTATGCGCCCAGAAAGTTTACTGTAATTGTAAGGCATAAAAGCACCTCCTTTCTCTGTTCGACGAAATCGAACTTTTGCTTGTTTTTATATTACCACATGAAGTTCGATTTGTCAAGTACTTTTTTTCTTTTTATTTGAACTTTTTTTCAAAAAAGCTCTTGAACTTTTGTTCAAGACGTGATATAATATTATTGTTGGAGGAGATATTATGAAAATTTCAAGCACATCTGAAAGACTTAAATCACTGATGGAATCAAGGCACTTGCGGCAGGTTGATATTTTAGAAAAGTGTCAACCGTACTGTGAGCAGTACGGCGTACAAATAAAAAAGAATGCGTTAAGCGAATATGTAAACGGGAAAAACGAACCCGGACAGCACAAATTGACAATACTGGGACTTGCGCTTGATGTTTCCGAGGCGTGGCTTATGGGATACGACGTGCCGATGGAAAGAAAAAGCGCACAATCTAACACGGATGAGCAAGAGGAGAGGAACGCAGAGTTTGTTCGACTTTTTAGCCGTTTATCTGAAGAACAACAAAAAATGCTTATTGCTCAAATAAAAGGAATATTATCAGACCAAAAATAAAAGCCTTATCGCTTCCGCGGTAGGGCTCAAAACAAATTATTTTTTGACAAGATTTTTTATTTGGTTCAACAATTCCTGCTGTACTTCCGGCTGCAGACGCTCAAACATTTTGACCGTACAAATCGTGGTATCTGAGAGTGTTTCGGGCGCACTGCTCCCTTTGTCTTTGCTTTCCATCGCAATCGCTCCTTTCGATTAAGTCACCGGCGCTGATTTAATAATATCATAAAATGTCCCATTTGTATAGTAAAACGTAGAATAAAAACACACGAGGTTTGTTATGGCTCATTTTTGTTCTAAATGTCACAGCTTGGTTTATGATTACGAAGAAACCTGCCCTTTGTGCAACACACACTTGGGCTTGGAATATAAAGTCAATTTTACTGATGTATGCTATACTAAAAACCATAAAAAAGGGATTAACTTTAAATGGCTTATTGTCGGTGGCTCTTTTTTATTGCTTTTTGCAGTTGCTTCGCTTGTTTTAAACTTTTCAAATTATAATGCAGGAGCTTGGTATACAATCTGTGCAAGCGCTTCTATAGTTGCTCCGGCATTAGGCATTGTATTCCTTATATTCGGTTTTACGTCCGGGAAGACTACCGTTGTCCAGTCTGCTTCTTGTCCATATTGCGGCAGGATTATAAGCCCGTTATCGGAAACTTTTAACTGCAAATTTTGTAACAGGCCGATAATAAGGATAAAGAATAAATTAAAAAACGCTGAACCGCTCAATACGGCAGGAAGTCCGCTCCCGAATATTTCTCTTGAGGAAATGAAAAATCGCTTTTTCCAAAAGTGGGAATTGAGGTGGCAATGTAAGCCCCAACAGCAAGAACGTCTTGCGAGAGCTAAATCCGAAAATATAATACTTCGCATGGAACGCTTTAATTCGGACAACGGAACTGCATTGTGTTTCAGCTCAAAGTATGAAACGAACAGGCAAATTTATGAAGTGACATATAATTCGTGTACTTGCCCCGACTTTACAAAGAGAAAAGATCCTTGTAAACACATTTATGCTCTTGTTTTAAATCTCGGCATTTTCCCGGAAGACGAGGATCTGAGTGGTATTCCGACAGAAATTAAACATAAAATTGAACTCCTGCCTGAACAGAGCTTTGCGAGTTTTAAAAAACTTCTTCGAGAACATGACGATTTTACACCGTTTTACATCAACGTTTCTTCGAGAATTAAGCCGTTGCTGAATTGCGGGCTTTTGACTGATGCGGGAACTTCCGAAAGTTTACTTGATATGGCATATACAAGGAATGACTTGGTTGCTAAAATATATGAAAACAACATAAATTACAAGCCGACATCGAGTAATACGAAGAAAGAAATCATTTCGTATCTTGTGAAAAATGAACCCGACTTTGTACAAAAGCTGTCAAAGTCACATTCCATTGTAAGGTTCGGCGATGAGCTGGCAAGTATACTCATTAACGTAAGAAATTTTTATTGTGAAAATTTAAGTGAGTTTTAAGGCGATAAACATTTTTTGCAATCGATTGCAAAACTAATTTTAGAAATGAGAAACTTATGGGACAAAATAGAAAACTTCTTATGCGCGTTCTTTCGGGGGCGCAGGACAGCTCGATAAGATTTGCCGAGCTCCAGAAACTCCTTGAACTACTCGGCTTTTCGGCCAGAATAAAAGGCGACCACTTTATTTATACTAATCCACAGATGGAAGAAATCATCAACATTCAGCCGCTCGGTGATAAGGCAAAACCGTATCAAGTTAAGCAGGTGCGGCATATTATTCTTAAGTACAAACTCGGAGGTGAACTGTAATGTACAAATACGAAATTATCATCTATTGGAGTAGCGAGGACGAACGATATATAGCAGAAGTCCCAGAGCTCGCAGGTTGCATGGCAGACGGCGCGACAATGGACGAGGCACTTAAAAACGCCGATGTTATAATTGGCGAATGGATCGAAACCGCAAAGGCTCTCGGTAGGGATATCCCCGAACCAAGGGGAAAGCTTGCTTTTGCATAAATCTGCAGTCGACTGCAAAATCTCATTTGAGGTGAATTATGGCATCTGCAAAAAGGCTCCCGTCCGGCAAATGGCGCGTATTGCTGTACATCGGTAACGATGAGCGCGGCAAGCACAAATATAAGTCATTTACGGCAGAAACCAAGAAAGAGGCTGAGTTTTTGGCCGCTCAATATAATCAGTTGCATATTGAGGTCAATCGTTCTGAGCGTACTCTCCGCGAAGCGACCGAGCGCTATATCAAATCAAAGGAAAATATCCTCTCGCCGTCTACCGTCCGCGGGTATTATGTGGTTGTGAGGAATTACTTACCGCACTTGTTTGCGACAAAAATCAAGGATATAAGCCCAGAAGTTATCCAGATCGCTTTTAATGATTTTGCCAAGGATTATAGTGCGAAAACTTGCCGAAACGCTCACGGCTTGATTACAGCGGTTTTGAAAACCGAGCGTCCCGACTTGCATATCAACACAACGCTACCGCACTTGCAAAAACGCAGCATATATGTTCCGAATGATGATGAAATTACCAGCATTTGTGAAATGCTCAGCGGAAAATCTCTGCAAGTCGCATTTTTGCTTGCTTGTCAGTGTGGATTGAGAGCGTCGGAAATTGCAGCACTGAAAACCTCATCGGTCTTTCCCAATCATATTGAGATAAAACAAGCGCGCGTTCCGTGTGAGGGCGGCGGAGATGTAATAAAAGGGCCAAAGAGTACAGCGGGATATAGGAAAGTGCCTATAAGTGAGGATTTTTACAAGTATCTGATAGCACACGCTGACGCCGAAGGCTTTGTCCATCATCAGCGCGGCTCAAATATAAGCAATAGCTGGGGAGAGTTTCGGTCATCAAAAGGTCTTGACGAGAATTTGAATTTCCACGCTTTACGGCATTATTACGCAAGCAGTTGTCTGTTGCTCGGCATACCGCAAAAGTACATTGCCGAGCTTATGGGGCATAATAGCTTAGATATGATAGAAAAAGTATACCAGCACGTTTTTCCATCTGCAATGGAACAGTTTGCAGAATTGTTGCGGAATAAAAATTCAGAGCTTATACAACACGAAATACAACACGAAAATTTGTAAATCCTTTAATATCAATGCTTTATAAATTTTTAAGACGGGTTCGAATCCCTTCCTCTCCGCCACCGTGTTGAACCCCGCTGTAAAACAGCGGGGTTCAACGCTGCACATTTTTACTTTGAAATTCCCTAATGGAATTTCAATTTTTGCTTCGCAAAAACCGTAAAAATGCGCCACTTCCCGAATAGTTATTTTGGCATATAGCTTAGATATATGAGTTAAAATGTAAGAGGTTAGAGTTGTGGCTTTAACCTCTTTCTTCTTTTTATACTTTAATATTAGATAAATGTTTTTGAAATGAAAGTTAAATATTGAAAAGATATTCCCGACCTGTAAGTTGATATTATGTATCAAGCTGTGTCGAGAACGGTCACACAGTGCAGTGTTTCCCCTTGACTAAAAGGGGATTATGTGCTATAATGGCAATATGGGGAACAGTATAACAATAGGCACTGTAAATCGTCTGCCGTGAAAATGTTCTCCGTGCGGAAATTGACAAGATCATTGCAGATATCGAGGTTTAATATGACGAAGAATGAATTGGATAAGCAAAGCCTTGAAAATGCAAAAAGGCTTTTTGAAAGCGGAGATATTGATAAAATAGAAGTAGGTACGGTAAAAGGTCTGCGTGCTATTCATAGAGCTATGTTCCAAGGACTTTATGATTTTGCGGGAGAGATACGCTCAAAGAACATTTCAAAGGGCAGTTTCCGCTTTGCCAACAGTATGTATCTTAACGAAGTCCTTGCGGCGGTTGAAAAAATGCCCGAAAACACTTTCGAGGAGATAATTGCGAAATATGTTGAAATGAACGTTGCTCACCCGTTTATGGAGGGCAACGGCAGAAGTACGCGTATCTGGCTTGATATGATGCTGAAAAAGAACCTCGGCAAAGTTGTTCAGTGGGCGGAAATTGACAAGACGCAGTATTTGCAGGCAATGGAACGCAGTCCTGTCAATGACCTTGAACTGCGTTTTCTGATAGAACCGCACCTGACAGACCGCGTGAATGACCGCGAGATAATTTTCAAGGGCATAGAGCAGTCTTATTTTTATGAGGGATATGAAAAATGAGCAGATGAAATGAAAGTTTAATATTGAAAAGATATTCCCGACCTATCCGCGGTCGGGAATTTTGGTTTTACAAATCATAATTCTGCAATAGTTCGCTTATTATTGCATAACCCACAAGTTGTGTTGTATACATTGGAGGTATTCTGGTTCCGTCTATCCAATGTCTTAATGATCTTAAAGGTATATCAAAAAATCTCGCGAAGTTGGTCACTTTTTTTAGAGGTTTAATATTTTCGCCCGCAACCTCGGTAAGACTTTTCCAATCATTGTGTGCGACTGTGAAAATTATTTCAGCCAATAAAAGCAACGTTTCCTTGTTATAAAGACAGTTTGAATTAAAGCGGTATTCACTAAGAAAATCTTCTATGGAGCTTTTTTGTTTTGCCTCGTCCACTTGGGTTAAATATTCTGTATACGTCATTTTATTACTCCATTCGCCATTCCTATCGTATTATTTTATCCTTAAACTTTCTGCATTAAGTTCTTCCAAAACCTCGCTGAAAGAACCGTATGTTTTCTTGTTCGGATCGTTTTTCAGAGTTTGGACTTCTTGTATTGCAATAATTGTATCGGCGTTCGGAGTATCGTATTCTATATCACGTTTCATAAAATATCACCTCTTAAAAATATTACTTAGTACGCTTATATTATAGCACATATTTTCATAAACGTCAATATTTTTTATCGCGCCCACCGCGCCAAAAAACGTATTATTAACAATCTAAATCTTATCCGCTAAGCGGATACATTCTACTGAATACTGTACCCTGTCTACTGTCAACTGCCAACCCGCCTACGGTCCCATAATTGAGATAAGCTCAACATCGGGATTTTCTTTCATCATCTTTCTCAGATACCCCGTAAACCGCCTGTAAAAATCGACCACGCAAGCAACATTGCGCTTTATTGTTTCGGGATTTGTAACGCCCGCTTTGTGGTCGGGGTCGTCGCGGTCGGTCATGTAAAAGATAGAAAATCCTTTCATTATCGGTTCAAGATAAGGGTTGTCGAAATCATTTTCAAGCGCGTTCGCCGCCCATTCTATCTCACTGCACATGCGCTCGGTCTGAACATAGGTGTAAAAATTCGGCTCTAAATTCCACTCAAACGCGACTTTGCCAAATCTGTCTTTTACAAACATACACCCGTCGTGCCTGTTTATATTGCAGGGCAGGGAAGCGTCGAAATATTTTTTGAAGAAGTAAGCTAAAAAACATTCTATATCGCCTTCTTCAATTGAAATTCTGTATTCGTATCTGTACTCGATCTCATCTTCGCTTATCCTCTCGCAAGGCTTTACCTTTGCAGGCTCTATCCAAAAATATGAACTTGGGTCGTGACCTTCTTTTATCTCAATTTGCATTGTTTTACCTTTCCGAACTGTTTATTTTATCTCTATCCGTCCCTGTGGCAGAGCATATTCATCACCCACAGCGCCGTGTAGTCCGTCCGTGAGATAAGTCATAAGTATCTCATAATCCGTCATTCCCTCATCGGTTGTAAGCTCATTGTCCATAAACATATTCAGTCCGTCTCCGCCCTCTTTGATGAGGTAGTTGTGAGAAGCGACGGTGTATATTTTATACGGCAAAAGCTCCGTATATTGCCCGCTTTCGTCAAGTACCATAACGTCCTTTACTCTGCGGCTGTTCCCACAGGAGAGGAAATTTCCCTGTTCGTCAGTCTCTACCGTTGATGTGACAGAAGTGTCAATACTGTATTTAAGCCCCGATACCTGCAAAAAGCCTCCGCATTCTCCGACCGCATTTTCCCCGTCGTCGGGGCTTTGCTGACAGAAGCGGCTCGCCATTTCCAGAGCGTCGAGTATTTCCTGTCCCGTTGCTTCTGCTACGCAGAGGGAATTACCATGGGGGTGTACGTCCAGAATATCTCCGTAGGTTATCTCTCCCGCTGAAATATCCGCGCGAATGCCGCCGCCGTTTACTATGGCGATATCCGCCCCCGATACAGCCCGATAAGCGTCCGCACAGAGATCTCCGAGATTGGTTTCCCTGTTTCTGATAAGGCGCATACCCGAATCGGAAACGGTCGTAAGCGCAACTTCCGATACGGCTATGCTTTTATTAAGCTCGGCATTGAACTTATCTTCCATACTTTCTATATTTCTTGCCATTTCGCTGTCTGTATCGGGATATTCACCGACAAGACCCGTTTGGATATTCCCGTTTGCGGTTATAGTAAGACAGCCGATATTGTTAAGTCCCGTTCCCGTTGAGGACAAAAGCACATTCTCGCCGTCTGCATTTTTCACAATATCACAGGAGATCTCGCTGTGTGAATGACCGTCCGGAACGGCGTCTATACCCTTTGTATTTGCAATAAGTTCACGCGATGTAAACGGTGATGAGGATATATCCGTTCCGAGATGTGCAAGTATTATGACATAATTTGCGCCGTCTTTAAGACAGGCGTCCACATTTTCCTGCACACAACTGTATAATTCATCTCCGCTTCCTCCGCAGAAGTCGTATATGTAGTTCCCGTTCTCATCGCAAAAGTAAGCGGGAACGGATTTTACTATGCTCTCGGGCGTTGATACACCGATAAAGGCAACTTTCACTTCGCCGTAGGAAACTATCTTGTACGGCAACAGTCGGGATAGAAACGCCGCTTTATCATTTCCCGTACAGCTGATATTACAGCCGAGATATTGAGCGCCGCTAAGCTCCATAAGTTTGTCTATCTGCTCCATGCCATAGTCGAACTCATGGTTTCCGAGTACCGCAAAGTCATATCCCGCTCGGTTCATAAGCTCCGCGGGATATTCACCCTTGGAGACCGTTCCTATGGCGTTTCCTTGCAGAGCGTCCCCGCAGTCTACCAGCGTGACATAAGGCGTGCTTTCCTCGCACTTTTGTTTGTATGCCGCAAGCCCTGCGTAGCCGATGTCGTCGTCAACGGCGCAATGCACATCATTTGTATATAAAATGATAATGTCATTTGTATCTGCCTTATCATTTGCTTTGCACCCGCCCAAGAGCAGTGCGGCTGCAAACAATACAGCCAAAAAGCATGACAGTTTTTTTGTCTTGATATTCATTTTTATTGTTTATTGCTCCTCATAGTAAGTGATATTCTCCCGCGCTTTAAGTCAACGTCAAGCACCCTTACCTTTACGACATCATTGACTTTCACAACCTCAAACGGATTTTTTACAAACCTGTCCGCAAGCTGCGAGATATGCACAAGTCCGTCCTCGTGAACGCCTATATCAACAAACGCCCCGTAGTCAACGACATTCCGCACCGTTCCCATAAGTTCCATTCCGGGCTTTAAGTCTTTAAGCTCCATAACGTCGCCGCTTCTCATAAGTGGCGGCGGCAGCTCGTCGCGCGGGTCGCGCCCGGGCTTTTCAAGTTCTTTTGCTATGTCCTGCAATGTAGGCAGTCCCGCGCCTGTTTCCTCGGCAATTCCTTTGAGCTTTACGCTTTTAAGTTTATCGCGGATAATTTCCGCTTTTCCGAGCTCGTCGGCTTTTATCCCGCATTTGTCCATAAGCAGCTTTGCGGCTTCATAGCTTTCGGGGTGTATTCCCGTGTTGTCGAGGGGGTTCTTGCCGTCGGAAACGCGCAGAAATCCCGCGCACTGTTCAAATGCCTTTGCGCCTAACTTCTTTACTTTCAGAAGCTGCTTTCGGTCGGTAAACTTTCCGTTTTCCTCGCGATAAGCGACAATGTTCTTCGCTACCGCCGAGTTTATCCCCGAAATGTAAGACAGCAGGGAATAAGACGCGGTATTTAAATCCACTCCCACCGCATTCACGCAGTCCTCGACAACGCCTTTCAGCGCGTCGTCGAGCCTTGCTTTGGGCATATCGTGCTGGTATTGTCCGACGCCTATTGCTTTCGGGTCAATTTTAACAAGCTCCGCGAGCGGGTCTTGAAGCCTGCGCGCAATTGAGACCGCGCTTCTTAATGACACGTCATAATCGGGAAACTCCTCTGCGGCAAGCTTAGACGCGGAATAGACCGACGCTCCCGCCTCGGAGACTACCATGTACTTTACGTTGTCGGAAATTGTTTTCAGCATATCTGCGGTGAATTGCTCGGTCTCTCGCGAAGCAGTGCCGTTGC
Organism: uncultured Clostridia bacterium; assembly: GCA_947600065.1. GTDB lineage: Bacteria > Bacillota > Clostridia > Oscillospirales > Ruminococcaceae > CAG-115. The sequence continues at coordinate 13,758 of CANQFZ010000046.1, forward strand.
CTATCGCAATTGTGGAAACGTGGTGTTTTTCTATCATTGAGGAGAGAATTTTCTTCGCCGTTTCAGCTTCGCCCTTAGAGCGGGTGAGGTAAACGATCGCCGTATCGAGCACCTTTCCCGTGCTGTCAACTACCGCGCATTTACAGCCGTGAGCATACCCCGGGTCAAGACCGAGCGTTACTGTGTTCTTTACGGGCGGTGCCATGATGAGCTGACGAAGATTAGAAGCGAACACTTTTATTGCGCCCTCTGCGGCGTTTGCGGTAAGTTCGTTTCGTACCTCTCGTTCAATTGACGGGAATATAAGGCGCTTGTAGCTGTCCTCGCAGGCGGCGCGGACAAGCTCTCCGCAAAGGCTCGTGTTCTTGACGAGTTCTTTCACGCACATCTTTTCCCCAACGCCTTCTTCAAGCGTAACCGACACTTTCAGCGCCTCTTCCTTTTCACCTCTGTCAAGCGCTAAAACTCTATGTCCTGCGATTTTGCCGACAGGCTCGGAATATTCAAAATAGTTTTTGTAAACGTCATTTGCTTCTTCGGAAGAAGCGGTTGAGGAGATAATTCCGTGAGCGAAGATCTCCTCGCGTATTTTCTTGCGAAGCTCAGCATTGTCCGAGAGGTCCTCGGCGATTATGTCCATTGCGCCTTGAATGGCTTCGTCTGCGGAATTTACGCCCTTTTCCTCATTTATAAAGGCTTCGGCTTCTGTTTTGGGGTCAACGGCGGTGTTCTGTTCGAGAAGGATCTCGGCGAGCGGTTCAAGACCTTTTTCGCGTGCAACAGAACCGCGTGTTTTGCGTTTGGGCTTAAAGGGGCGGTAGATGTCCTCGACTTCGACGAGGGTCTCGGCGTTGGAAATTGCGAGGGCGATCTCGTCGGTCATTTTGTCCTGTTCGGTTATTGAGGCGGAAATTTCTTCTTTGCGCTTTTCGAGGTTTCTGAGGTAGGTGAGCCTGTCAGAAAGCTCGCGCAGGACGGTGTCATCGAGGGAACCTGTTTGTTCCTTGCGGTAACGCGCGATGAAGGGGATAGTTTTGTCGTCGTCGATGAGGGCGACGGTGTTGTCGACCTGTTCAAGGCGCAGATTAAATTCTTTTGCAAGTTTTTCGTTAATGGTCAT
>CANQFZ010000047.1 GCA_947600065.1 uncultured Clostridia bacterium
GGGCGAAATAACGTTATTTAGAAAGATAACGTTTGAAAAGAACAACCTTTCCGCTCTTACTGCATACTGTACCCTGTACCCTGTCAACTGACAACAGCGCCGACCTTTTTAATGCTGTTAAAGCAGATTTCTTTAGTTTGTGGTAGAGGAAGAACCCTTCATCAGATAAACGATAGTGAGGATATTTCCTATAAGCGCGAGGATAACGCCTGCCCACATGAAATAAAAACCAACGCTGTGATCATATAACTCCTCAAGACCGCTCATATTGATGTTTAAGAAAATATTCATCACCATGAGAAATATCGAGCCCGTTATAGCCGCCTTCATCTTTCCGCGCAATGTACTTACAACTGCCTCTACAAGGAATACTCCGAAGATAATAAGGTTTCGGATAATTCCCGATACGTTGCTCTCACTGAAAGAAGAGAGTTCTGTAGCCAGTTTAATCGTGTTGAAAAAATTTAGGTTAGAATAACCCATAATTGCGAGTGCATCGCGATATTCGGCATTTGCCGTATAGAACGGCAGGAAAACGCCGATCAGCGCCAGCAGATAGCCGCCCAGCGCCACAAAGACAGGTATAGGAATTCTTTTCATAAATTACCTCCAATTAAAATATAACTGATACGAATATTGAACGTGAAAATTTCACATATCGTTCACATTATACAACATTTTTATAATAATGTCAAGACCTGTAAGAGCTAAGAGGTAAAAAAAAGTTACAGTCTGTCTTCAATTTTAAACGTATAAGATTTCCAGTTATTTACATAATCGTCAATAAACGGCGTTATATCGCCGTCTTTGCTTGTGGTGTCATCATATACGCCGACGACGTAAAACCCCGCTTCTTTTGCGGTCTTTGCGGAAGTTATGGTGTCCTCAAATACTGCGCACTCCGATATGTCAGCGCCCATACGCCCCGCACACTGCAAGAAAATATCGGGTCTTTCCTTAAACGACCCCGCCTCAAAGCAGTCTATCATAAACTCCATATAGTCCATAAGCGGCGTTTTTGAAACAAAAGGCTCGCTTACGTCCTTTCTTGTCGCTGTCGCTATACACATCTTTATGCCTTGGCGCTTTGCGTTTTCGAGAAATTCGAGAACGCCTTCCTTTAAAATAACTTCATTCCTATAGTGCTCGCGCATATTGTCGAAAACTTCTTCCCATTGTTCGGCGGTAGTGCGCGCGCTTACGCTTGCTATTGCACATTCCTTTCGCCAAAATCCCATGCTGTCGCAGAGCGTTCCGTCCATATCGAATATGTAAAACTTCTTCATAGCTTTCTCCGTTCTTGTTTACTTTCTACATTATACAATAATTTTCGGCATTTGTAAAGGGTTGAAAAATTTTACAAAAATTGCACACTTTTTTCTGTAATATGTTATAATAAATAGTATGTAATTAAATGCCATTCAGAATGTTGAAAGGATAATACAATGGTAAAAATACGAAATCTGAAGAAATCATATGGCAAATTCCCCGTGCTTCGCGGGCTGAATATGGATATCAACGACGGCGATGTATACGGATTTCTCGGAAGAAACGGCTGTGGAAAGTCTACGACTATGAACATAATCGCCGACGTTATCCCGAAAGATGATGGGGATATAGAGCTTGGCGGAGGAAATCCCATAACCATAGGCTACCTTCCCGAAAGCCCCATGATCTTCGGCTATATGACCGCTAGAGAATACCTCGGATATATTGCCGCCTGCGCGGAATATGAGGGCAATATCAACGGCAGAGTTTCGGAGGTTCTTGATATCGTCGGACTTACAAACGCCGCAGACAGACGCGCAAAGGGATTTTCGCGCGGAATGACCCAGAGGCTCGGAATGGGCGCGGCTATCATCAAAAAGCCCGACCTGCTCATTTTCGACGAACCGACCTCCGCGCTTGACCCTCAGGGCAGACTTGAAGTTATTGAGATAATAAACCGCCTTAAAAGCCTCGGAAGCACCATTGTTCTTTCAACGCATATCCTCTCGGACGTTGAAAGAGTTGCAAACCGCATAGGCATAATGAACGGGGGAGTTCTTGCCGAAGAAGGCTCCCTGCGCGAGATACTGAAAAAGCACGGAGGCGACGTTATAAACCTCCGCGTAAGAAATCTTACACAGGAAGGCAAGATAGCGCTTTTAAAGGTTGATTTTGCGAGAGCGGAATATGACAACAACATCGACCTTTTCCGCTTTGGAACGGATAACGCGGAGGACACCGCGCGCAGGCTGATAAAAATACTTTCCGACAACGATATGACCGTCGAGAGCTTCAATATCGGAACGGCTACTCTCGAAGAAGTTTTCAAAAAGGTGGTGGGCTGAGATGCAGCTTAAACATTGTTTTAAAAAGGAATTGTCACAGTTTATGAGGACATTCAGGTTCTATGCGCTCATTATAATATTTTTCGCAATGTTTATGTCTTACCCCGCGCTTTTCGGTTTTGCAGGCTCCGTTCTTAATAAAGACTTTACCGAAAGCCCGTCAACCGAGCAGGCAGCGTCTGTTTCCCTCGGCACAGTAGAAACTTCTTCCAATGACATTATGTCCGAAATAGATATGGACGCAATGATCGAAATGTATTCCGACGCGGGATTGATGTTTGGAACTACCGTAGTTATGACGCTTCCAAGCTGCGTTCTTGTTGCAATGCTTTTGTTTATGTCCGCGGCGGGCGGAGAGCAAAAGAAAAGAGCAATGATAGTTCCCCTAAGCAGCGGGCTTAAATTTAAAAACTACCTTATCCCGAAGTTTACTATCTATCCGCTTTTTTCCTTTATAGTAACCTTCCTCTGCACGACATTTGCGGGAGTTGCCTGCAATATCATTTTCCCGAACAATCACGTAAAAATAGAAAATATGCTTGTTGCGGCGCTTTTGGCGGGGATCTATGTCACGTTTATAATAACCGTTCATCTTTCGCTCGGACTTTGCACTTCGCGCCCGGGAATTATGGCGGCGGCAATTTATGTCGGATCGTCTATCGTTCAAAGTCTTTTGCAGGGCTTCGGCATAACCGAATACCACCCGTTTGCGATAAGCTCACTGATAAGCGATATTCTGATGATGCCCGAATATTCTTTTGCGGACAATATGATGAATATTATCGTAACGATCGTAATTTCAATTGTAGTGTGCATTGTTATGTTCTTCCTTGCGCTCGGAGTTCTCAATGCGAAAAAGATAAACAACCGCGAAGAGATAAAGCCCGAGTTCTGAAAAACTTCCGAATATAAACAAGCGGTATCTCATAAATTTATGATAATACAGACTGTAGATAAAGCCCCATCTACTTCGTCAGCGTAACTGCGGCAGGCACAAAGCCTAGCCGCAGCCACGCTTCAGCGTTGTACGCGAAGCGTTCAATGCGGTATCTGGGACTTTCTCTACAGTCTGAAGCAGGACTTTTTATACAGTCTTGATAATATATAGTTTATCACATAAAGGAGAAAGAAAATGGCAAAGTATTTCGGAACGGACGGTTTCCGCGGAGAAGCAAACAAGGGGCTTACCGTTGAACACGCCTTTAAGATAGGGAGATTTCTGGGGTATTATTACAGAAATCAGCGCAGGAGATGTCAGGTAGTTATAGGAAAGGACACCCGCAGAAGCTCTTATATGCTCGAATTTGCACTGACGGCAGGGCTTACGGCTTCGGGCGCGGACGCTTATCTTCTCCATGTAACCACAACGCCGTCGGTATCTTATGTTGTAAGAACGGACGACTTCGACTGCGGGATAATGATCTCCGCTTCGCATAATCCCTTTTATGACAACGGCATAAAGCTCTTCAACTCGCGCGGCGAGAAAATGGACGACGCTGTCATAAGCGAGATAGAGCGTTATCTTGACGGGGAGATACCCGAGGTACCTCTCGCCACGGGAAAGGACATCGGAAGGGCTTCGGACTATTCCGCGGGAAGAAATCGTTATATCGGCTATCTCATTTCACTTGCGGTACATTCGTTTAAAGGAAAGCGGATAGGGCTCGACTGTGCGAACGGCTCGGCATTTACCATAGCAAAGAGCGTTTTTGACGCGCTCGGCGCGAAAACATATGTCATAAATCAAAAGCCCGACGGTTATAACATAAACACCGCCTGCGGCTCTACGCATATCGAGGGGCTTGTTTCGCTCGTCAGAGAAGAACAGCTCGACTGCGGCTTTGCGTTTGACGGCGACGCGGACAGGTGCATTGCGGTAGACGAAAACGCAGAAGTTGTAGACGGCGACAAAATTCTGTATATATGCGGAAGTTATCTGAAAGAAACGGGTAAACTTGACAAAAACACCGTCGTTACGACCGTTATGTCGAATTTAGGTCTGTACAAGGCGTTTGACGAGCTGGGGATAAGCTATGAAAAGACCGCTGTCGGAGATAAGTATGTATACGAATGTATGAACGAACACAGCTATATCCTCGGCGGCGAGAACAGCGGGCATATTATTTTCAGCAACTATGCCAACACGGGCGACGGCATTATAACAGCGCTGAAGATAATGCAAGTCATATGCGCGAAGAAAACAACGCTTTCACAATTGTGCAAGGGAATGACGATATATCCGCAAATACTGAAGAATGTAAGAGTAAAGGACAAGAACGCAGTTTTAAACGACACTGACGTTCAGAACGCGGTGAAAGCCGCGGAAGAAGCTCTCGGAACGGAAGGCAGGGTTCTTGTAAGACCGTCTGGAACAGAACCGCTCCTCAGAATAATGACCGAAGCAAAGACAAAAGAGCTTTGCGAGAAGTATATTGAGGACATTGAAAAGGTGGTAAGGGAAAAGGGTTTTGTGTTGGAGTGATAAAAAGAGGTAGGATCATTCCTACCTCTTTACTATTCTATAGGTACATTACCGAAAAGTTGTTCGCTTGTCATTATGCGGTTTTTACTGAAACGCGCACACCCGAAATCAGCTTCCCCGCTCATACTCTCTTCCGACCCCAAACGTACCAGCCCGCCCGGGCGGCGCCGTTGCCGCTTGCGCGGCTTGCTCATTTCGCTTACGCTTCATTCGCAATTTTGCTTCGCTCTGCTCAGCAAAATTACGGCGCCGCCCTACGCTTTTAGAGGTTAGAAATAAGAAGTAAGAGGTAAGAGTTTTGGGGAGATTTAGGTTCAAAACGTTGTTTGTAACACAAAAGAAGAAGCTAGAAGCTAGAATTTGATTTAAGCGGAAAACAACTTTTCCTTTCAAACTCTAGCCTCCAGCTTCTTTCTCCGAAAACCAAATAACTTTATCTCCCAAAACTACCTTTGACTTCCTACCTCTTACTTCTAACCTCTTACTTCTAGAAGGGAAAACTCTTGTTTTCCCCGCACCCTTTAGCGCCTTTTTGCCGATATTTCGCGGCTTCGCCGCGACCAGAGAGGAAACTTTTTTGACAAAAAAGTTTCCTCTCTGGACTCTCCTTCAAAAAACTTTCGTGCGCCGCCCGTGCAGTGGTTTTAAAAAGAAAAGTGCTTTGCCGCTCAAAACTAATTCTAGCCTCTTGCTTCTAGCCTCTAGCCTCTAGTTAAACCTTCTTCACAAACTCATCTAACAAGTCGCTAATCTTTACCTCTTTTACTTCCGCGTCTGCCGCGCCTTTTCCCGAAACTCCGACAAAAAACTCGTCGAACTCTATCGCCGCCGTATCTGGAACGCTGTTTGAGGGTATCGTCCTCATATCCCGCGTAATGCCTATGCCGAGGCGCTTTAAAAACGCTTCTTTCTTTACCCATATCCGCAGAAAATCTTCGGTCGATTTTATTTCACTGCGCTCGTCACTTGAAAGCGCGCGCTCGTATATCCGCTCGTTTACTTCTCTTTCGCGGCTCTCGATATCGACGCCTATTTCCTTTTCTTCCGAAAACGCAACGGCTATCGCGCCCTTTGTATGCGACAATGAAAAGAACGATCCTCCGTCCTTTAAATACGGCTTTCCGTAACTTCCCTTTGCAAACGTCAGCTTTTTCATAGGCGTGCCTGTCCGCTTTTCAATTTCTTTGAGCAATAACAGCCTTGACAAAAGCGCGTTTATCCTGTCAGTATCTCCCGCTTTTTTCATAACAGCCTTTCTCCTCGCTCCGTCAAGACAGCCGAGATATCCCGATAATTCTTCCCATGTTATGTTTCCCGTCTTTAAAACCAGTATTTCCATATTTACCTCTTATTTCACATTTCAACCTTTATCTCATTTACATCTTTGAGAATATCCGCGGGAATATAATTCCCCGAAAGCTTTTCGCCGTTTATTGTCACAGCCTTTACGCCATGCTGAGAGCCGTTAGGATTAGATACCTTTATATCAAGGAGCATTCCGCGAAAACGCTTTTTCATTGAAAACTCTTTCCATTCGCTCGGTATCGACGGGTCTATCTTTATCCCGTTTGCGTCGGGGATAAGTCCTAAAATTCCCTCTACCGTTCCCACCATAACGGTAGAAGCCGTTCCCGTAAGCCAGTGGACGTGCGCTCTGCCCGCAAAGGCGCTGTCCTTGCCCTCGACAAACTGCCCATATACATAAGGCTCAAGCACGCGCTTTTCGGCAATGTCGTTGTAAGTCGCGGGAGAAGCCTCTTTCCAGTATTTATAGGCGTTATTTCCTCTGCCGAGCTTTGCTTCCGCGAGAATGAGCCAGCCCTGCGGCTGTGAGAAAATGCCCGCGTTTTCTTTTACGCATATGTTATAGCAGTGCATAAGCGCGCCCTCAAACGCATGGTCTACATACGGCGGATACATTACCATTGCGCCATATGGGGTATTAAGTTCGCGCTCAACACTGTCAAGCGCTTTTTCTCCGCGCTCCTTTCCCGCAAATCCCGAAATTACAGCCCAGCTTTGCGGGTTCAGCCACATAGAAGCTTCGGGGTCGGTGTGCTGTCCGATAATTTCGCCCGTTTCACGGTAGCCGCGAATAAACCTGTCGCCGTCCCAACAGTTATCGAGTATCTTGCTTAAACGCTCGTTTATCTCGTCAAGGTATTTTATATATTCCCCGTCGTTTTTAAGCTCCGCAAACTCGCGCATTATCTTTATTGCATACACAAGCTGAAACGCCACAAACGTGCTTTCGCCCTTTTTGCCGAGCCTTAGGCAGTCGTTCCAGTCGGCGTGAAGTCCCGCAGGCATTCCGTGAGCGCCGAGGTTGTTCATCGAAAAGCCTATCGCGCGCTTTAAATGCTCGTATACCGAGCCTTTCTCGCCGTTGTTTGCAAAAAGAATTTCCTCGTCTAAAAATGCCCTGTCGCCGCTCTCGCCGATATACTTGTACACGGTAGGAAACAGCCACAGCGCATCGTCCGCTCGGTAGGACGGGTGTCCCGTTTCGCGTACATAGCTTTCGTCGTCGGGGGTGTTTTCCTCTCCCGCTTTGTGGGTATATTTCACGAGCGGAAGCCCCGCGCCGTTTGTGACCTGCGCCGAGAGCATAAACTTTATCTGCTCTTTCGCCTTTTCGGGCGCTAAGTGGATAACGCCCTGAATGTCCTGAACGGTGTCGCGGTAGCCGTAGCCGTTTCTAAGTCCGCAGTAAATAAACGACGCGGCTCTCGACCATGTAAATGTTATAAAACAGTTGTAGCTGTTCCAAACGTTTACCATATTGTTGAAATCATCATCGGGAGTTTTTACAATGAGATTTTCGAGCTTTTCGTGCCAGTAGGTCTTAAGTTCGGAAATTTCCCGCTCAACAGTTCCTTTTTCGGCATATCCCGCGATTATCTTTTTCGCTTCGTCCTCGCTTTTCTGCCCGAGAATATAAACTATCTCCCGCGTTTCTCCCGCTTTAAGTTCAATGTCGCTCTGCAATGCCCCGACCGAGTTTCCGCAGAAATTCAGCTCGTTTGAAAGCCCGTTTTCGATACCCTGTGGGTTTGAATAATTTCTGTAATTTCCGAGGAATTTCTCCCTGTCGCCGCAGTATGCCGAAACCTCCGCGCCCGAAACTCCGAAAAACCTCGAAATTCCTCCCTCGGTCTCGTTTTCGCGCTGGAGAATGAAGTTGCCTTTAAAATAAGTGTGAGTGATAAACAGCGTGTACTGGAGATTTACGCCGTCCTGCTCGTAGTTGTTGTCGTTTACAAACTCGCAGACGCCCGTAACGGACAGCTTTCGGGGCTTTGTGTCATTGTTCGTTATCTTTAAAGCCCAGACCTCGTAGGTCTTGTTCTGCGGAACATAATAGCTCGTTTCGGTCTTTATATTGTCATACTCCGAAGAAATGACAGTATAGCCCGTTCCGTGGCGGCATTCGCTTTTATACCGTTCTAGGCTTTTGCAGACGGGCGACCACGAGCCGCTCCAATATTCTCCGCTCTCGCCGTCTTTGATGTAGATATAGCGCCCGGGCTTGTCGTTTGACATGGTGTTAAAGCGCTGGCGCAGTATCCTGCCGTTTGCGCCGCTTTTTTCAAAACTGTAGCCGTCGGCGTTGTTCGATATCATAGCGCCGTATTCGGGAGAGCCGAGATAGTTTACCCATGCCGCGGGAGTATCGGGTTTTGTGATGATATATTCCTTGTTCTGCTCGTCAAAATAGCCGTAGTTCATAGTTTTTTCTCCTTATTTTCAAATATAAAAAGATGTTTCCTTTCTAACGTCCTTGTTCCTCTCAGACTGTATAAAAACCTTTTTTCTCCAAAACAACCTTTGATTTCTAACCTCTTACCTCTTACAGCGTTATCCGCCGTAAGGCGGATAATGCGCTTACACTCTAACCTCTAGAAGCAGGGCGCGGGGCGCGCAGCGCCCCGCATTCTTCCCCCTTCCCCTTCGGGGAAGGGGGTTAGGGGGTTAGGGCGAATGTGCATTATTTAAAAGAATAACGTTTGAATAGAACCACAAACAGATTTTTATACAAGCTGCCTTGTTGCCTTATAATATAATTATACCGCATTTCCGAAAATAAACAAGGGCGGTAATTTATACAAATTATCTCACTAAAAATTGTGCATAATGACATCTCGCAAAAAACTATTGTAATTCTCGCCGAATTGTAGTATAATGTTTATATGAATTTTATTGTGAAAGGACATTTTAAAATGAACATACTTATAGTCGGCGGCGGCGGGCGCGAACACGCGATTGCCTATGCGCTTAAAAAATCACCGAAAGTTGAAAAACTCTACTGCGCTCCGGGAAACGCGGGAATTTCGAGAATTGCCGAGTGCTTTCCCGTAAAGGCGACGGATATTGACGGGATAGTTGAGCTTGCGAAAAAGCTTATGCCCGATTATGTCTTTGTGGCGCCCGACGACCCGCTTGTAATGGGAATGGTAGATAGGCTCAATGAAGCGGGATTTAAGACCTTCGGTCCTCGCGCGAATGCCGCGATATTAGAGGGCAGCAAGGCGTTTTCAAAATCCCTTATGAAGAAATACAACATTCCTACTGCCGCATATGAAACATTTACGGACGCGGAAAAGGCTGTCGCTTATATAAAGGAAAAGAACAGCTATCCCGCCGTTATAAAGTGCGACGGGCTTGCGCTCGGAAAGGGCGTTATTATCGCGCAGAATTTTGAAGAGGCGAAAAATGCCGTAAAGTCCATGATGATAGACCAAAAGTTCGGAAAGAGCGGCGCGGAAGTCGTTATCGAGGAGTTTATGCGGGGCGTTGAGGTAACAGTCCTCGCGTTTACGGACGGAAAGACCGTAAAGCCTATGATATCATCTATGGACCACAAGCGCGCTCTCGACAACGACGAGGGTCTTAATACGGGCGGAATGGGAACTATCGCGCCCAACCCGTTTTATACAAAAGAAATCGCCGAAGAGTGTATGAAAAATATCTTCGTTCCGACAATAAACGCCATGCAGGCGGAGGGCAGACCCTTTAAGGGCTGTCTGTATTTCGGGCTTATGCTGACAGACGAGGGCGCAAAAGTTGTAGAATACAACTGCCGCTTTGGCGACCCCGAAACGCAGGTCGTATTGCCCTTGCTTGAAACGGATCTTGTTGACATAATAGAAGCGATTTATGAGGAAAGACTTGACAAACTTGACATAAAGTGGAGCGACAATTCCTGCGCGTGCGTAGTTATTGCGAGCGGAGGTTATCCCGAAAAATACGAAACGGGAAAAGAAATTTCGGGTCTTGACGAAAACGGTCAGCTTTCGGACAATTCCGCGTTCGTTTATCATGCGGGAACAAAGCTCGAAAACGGAAAGTTCCTGACGGCAGGCGGGCGCGTTCTGGGCGTTACCGCAACGGGAAATGACCTCAAAGCTGCTCTTGATACGGCATATAAGGCGGCTGATGAAATATCCTTTGAAAAGGCGCACTGCCGCCGCGACATAGGCGCAAGAGCGCTTTCGTTCGACAAAGTATGAACAAGTACAGATTTTGCGCACCCTGTCATTTCGGGCTGGAGAAAACGCTCGAATTTGAAGTGAAGAAGATAGGCGGAGAGGAAATTGCGGTGTCCGACGGAAAAGTGTGCTTTTCGGGAACAGCGGAGACCTGCGCGAAAGCAAACGTTTTCTTCTCCGTGGCGGAGCGCGTTTATATCATACTCGGCGAATTTAAAGCGATAAATTACGACGACATTTTTTCGGGAATAGAAAAGCTTCCGTTGTCGGAATTTATCGGGAGAAACGACGCTTTTCCCAATAACGGTCATTCGATAAATTCCGCGCTCAAAAGCATTCCCGCAGTGCAAAAACGCGTAAAGCTCGCAATGGCGAGAAATCTCGGAAAGGCATACGGGCTCGAAAAAATGCCCGAAACGGGAAACGAATGTAAAATTCGCTTTTCCATAATGAAGGATATGTTCTCGCTCTATCTCGACACGAGCGGCGAGGGACTTCACAAGCGCGGCTACCGCGCCGTAGGAAACGCCGCGCCGATGAGAGAAACGCTCTCGGCGGGGATAGTCGATCTTGCGCGCGTAAGAGAAAGCGACCTTGTCTGCGACCCGTTTTGCGGCTCGGGAACGATACTTATAGAAAGCGCTCTAAAGGCGCTGAATATCGCTCCGGGACTAAAGCGGCGCTTTGCGGGAGAGCGGCTTATGTTCATTCCCAAAAGCGCATGGAAAAACGCCCGCGAAGAAGCCCGCTCGCTTATAAAAGAAAGTTCCGATTTTCGCGCGGAGGGCTTTGACTTAGACCCCGAATGTGTAAAACTGACGCTTGAAAACGCAGAAAAAGCGGGCGTATCGCGCTTTGTTTCGGCAAAGGTCCGCGATATCAAAGATTTTTCCCGCTCGGATATTCCCCTTAAAATAATCACAAACCCGCCCTACGGCGAGCGGCTCTTGGATATAGAGCAGGCTCGCGGTATATACAAAATAATGGGCGAAAAGCTTCTCCCTCTTGATAATGATCAACTCTATGTTATCACCTCGGACGAGGAGTTTGAAAAGCTGTTCGGAAAAAAGTCCGACAAGGACCGAAAGCTGTATAACGGAATGATAAAAGCTCGTCTTTATTCTTATTACAAATAATATGAAAAATCACTCATCTCCCACATACCAAGGCGCGGAGCTGTTTTCCGCGCTTGTATTTATCTGCGCTATGAGCGCGGCGCTTATGTATACGATATGCAACAGCGTTGTCTTTGAGACAACGTGTATAATGACTGCGCTCTCTTTCGGAATTTATATGATTTTTTACGCGCTGAGAAAGAAAAAAGCTTATGCGTTTTTTGCCTTTCTCGCGTGCTTTTTTGTTGTCACTATAATCTTTTCGGTGTTTATACGACTAAGCCGCGTTAGCCCTGTTTATTTTATTTTCAGAGCTTCGGAATATTATGACGCGACTATGGCGGCGGCGTTTATCCCTCTTTTCTCGTTTATGATAGGATTTCCGACGGCATATTTCAGCGTTTATCTTCCGCGGCCCGCGTTTTTGCTGCTGCCTGCGTTTATCCCGCTTTTGCTTGCGGCAAAAACGGCAAACGGACTTCCCGCAGGATATGTGGTGTTTATGGCGGTTGGATATGCGCTGGTTATACTCGGCGTTTCGCGCCCCGAATTTCCGAAAGAGAATGTTTATTTTGACGACAAGAAGTCAAGGTTTGAACGTTTAGGCTCTCTGGGTATTTTCGGGCTGGTGATAGCCGTTGTCATTTACTGTGTTCCGAGAAACACCGAGACGCCTATGGGCGATTATCTCGACAATGCATTCAAGGTCCGCTCGACGTTCTTTGCGGGAAACAATCTTTCAAACTTTACAAACACAAGCAGCGTAAACCACGGCTCAAATATGCTTTCCGAAAACGTTTTGTTCTATGCGTCGGCGGATAAGCCGATGATTGTGAGCCGCTGGTTTTTCGACGAATATAACGAAGACGGACACTGGACGGCGCATGGTGATTATACAACGGGCTATGCAAACTGGAAAACTTATAAACAAAGCTTAAACACCGCCGTTCTGTCTTCAAAACTGCGCGTTGCGGCAGACGAGGGGCAGCTTTCTGAATATTCCGATCTGCTGAAAACCTTGCCGAAAATTTCCGAAGACACTTATTACTCTTCAAAGATTATGAGGATATACATTGCCGACAACAGCAACACAAAGGTCATAATCCACCCGAATATGACCGTAGACGTAAACATTCGCGGCTATGACGACAGAATTTATCGGACGCCTATGGACGAGATCTTCACTGACAGAAATTTCGGACAAAACGCATCTTATTCGCTAAGTTATTATGACCAAGCTCCTAACAATGAACTTATATCACTTTTTGAGCAGGTCGATATGGAAGAGCTGCTTTCTGCGGCAGAAGCCGAAGGCGTTATCTCAATAACGGAAAAAGAAGCGTTTATAAACGAACGGGATCAGGCGGCAGAATATCACGAGAAAACACTTGAAGAACCCATAAGCCCGAAAATTATAGAGCTTGCACATGAGATAACAGATGGGCTTTCTTCGGACTATGAAAAAGCGCTCGCTATAGAAAAATGGTTCGGCGAGGCGAAATTTGTATACGACCTGGATTTTATTCCGAGAGAAACGACCGCAGAGTATTTCCTCTTTGAGAGCAAACGCGGCATTTGCACAGACTTTGCTTCGGCGGCGGCTCTGCTTATGAGAGCGGCAGATATCCCGACGAGATATGGCGAAGGGTTTGTGCTTGATTCGGATAACCTCAATGAATACGGATATTATGCGGTAAAAGCCGCCGACGCTCATGCTTTTGCAATGGGGTATATAGAGGGCTATGGGTGGCTGGAAATTGACGGAACAAAATATGCCATAGCCGCAGATGATGTAGAAAATAATTCTGTAATACCGCTTATTCTGCTTATTATCGCGATATTGCTCGGAACATTGGCGTTTATTTTCAGAGATAAGCTGTCGGAAGTTATATTTGGCGTGGGGATCTATTTCAGAAGCGACAGGGGAAAAATACGCGCGGTTTATCTGAGGACAAGGAAACTTGCCTGCAAAATTGCCGATAAAGAACCAAAAAGCACAACTTCAGAAGAAGTGCGCGGCATAATCTCAAATTCGCTTATGCTTGGCGCCGAGGCTGAAGAAATCACCTCGTGTGCAGACGCGCTTTTCTATAACAACACCGTAGACCCGCGCGCGGGCAAGCTTTATGCAGACTATAAGAAAATAGTGAAAATGAAACGAAAAATGAGGAAGTGAGAAAAATGACGCATATCGGGAGCTATATTCAGATATTGCTGCTTTGCGCGGTATTTCTCATTTTTATAAGCGGGGATATCGGCTGGGCGCTTATTTACACGGCGGGAGCGATTATTGTTATATCGGTCGCACTGCTGTTATTGTCGAAAAAGCATTTTTCCGTAAAGCTCGGTGAGCTTTCGGGAACGGCGAATGTCGGCGAAAAAGTCGAATTTGAAATAACGCTCAAAAAAACGGGCTTCTGCGTTCTGCCGTATATTGAAATTTGCGTTGAAACGGGGAGCAGCATAAGGCTGAGAACGTCGCTTGTGTTCAGAAATTCAGCTGTTGTAAAAGGGAGCTTTCGCGTAAACCACAGCGGGCTTAACAGGATAAAACTGACGAATGTCACTGTCCGCGACTTTGCAGGACTATTACAGCTCGATATACCTTTCGCCGAGGAAACACAAAAGGGCGTTTTGCCCAAGAATGTCGATTATATCGGGCCCGAGGTATTTCCGAGCGTTCTGCCCGACGACAGCGGAGATACCGAAGAAGGAACGAGCGTTCTCAAAGGAGGACTTCCCGGGTACGAACACAGGGAGTATGTCGCGGGAGATCCGTTAAGGCGAATTGATTATAAGCTGTCGGCGAAAAAAGATAAGCTTATGATAAGGCTCGACGAAAGCACGGGGTATTCTTCGACAAACCTTTATATAGAAAAGAACGCGCTTCCCCCGTGCTGCGATAATGCGTTTGCGCTTGCGGGAAAGCTGGTAATGCACGGAGGAACGGTCAAAATAACGCATAAAGACGACAGCTTTACTGCGGCAACGCCCGAAACGCTCGTAAAAATGCGAGAGTGGCTGGCGTTCAGAGAGTTCGCCGCAGACAGCGAAACGGAGTATTCGTTGCCCGAAGATACGAACGTTATTTTTTCGGGGAACGGAGAAGTGAGCGTCAGGACTAAGTACTGATAGAGGTTAGAAACTGTTTTGAGCGGCAAACAACGTTTAACATCAAAATCGCCGTTCGGGCGGCGACACGAAAGTTTTTTGAAAAGGGATTCCAAAGGGGAAAAATTTTTTTCAAAAAATTTTTCCCCTTTGGCAGGGGCGCGGGGGCAGCGCCCCCGCAAACGCGTTAGCAAGCGCTAAAGGGTGTGGGGAAAACAAGAGTTTTCCCCACATTGCCGTTTTAAAAACCGTGTTTTTAAAACGGC
>CANQFZ010000048.1 GCA_947600065.1 uncultured Clostridia bacterium
ACCAAAGGGAAAAACTTTTTTGACAAAAAAGTTTTTCCCTCTGGACACCCTTTTCAAAAAACTTTCGTGCGCCCGCCCGTTTGGCGGTTTTAATGGAAATGCGCTTCGCCGCTCAAAACAGCTTCTAGCCTCCAGCCTCTAAATCTCCAGCCTCTAGATGCCCAACAGCCTCTTTGCATTCCCTGCGAAAATATTCTTCCGCTCCTCGTCCGTGTACAATGGGTTAAGCGCAATTTCCCCTATGTACATTGCGGGCGAACAAATCGGAAAGTCCGACCCGAACAAAAACCTCTCCGAGCCGCATATGTCTATCCCGTGCCTTAAAACTCCGTGGCGGAAAATTCCCGTTCCGGAAAGGTCAAGATAATAATTCTCGCTCATCTTCATTCTTTCAAAGTGCCTTTGCGGGTTCTCACCGTCGCCGGGGTGCGCCGCGACAAACGTAACCTTCGGGTGCTTTTTTACCATTTGGTCTATCCGGTCATTGTCAATTGTGTGGAAATTTACGATCATATCATACATCTGCGCAACGTCAAGTATCTCGTCAAATTCCCCGCAGGAATAGTCCGACCATTCGCACATATACGGCACAAGTTCGCCAATAAGCTTTACGCCCTTTTTGCTCATCTTTTCAATTTCCTCGCAGCTCTCGCGGACGTACTTCGGATGAACATGAAAACCCGGAGTGTAAAACCCTTGGTATTGCTCGGCAAGCTCCAGCGCCGTCTTGTTTGAAAGCGCTATCTTGTCCCATAGCGAAAGATCCTCGGGCAGATCCTTTCTGTTTAGGCTCAGCGCCGACCCGCAGATATGCGAGATACCGAGGCTTTTCAGATATTCGGGAGTATTCTCCGCGGACATATTGCAATATTCCTTGTGCCTGCAAATATTCTCCTCGGGAAATTTAAAAGGGTGCGTATGAAAATCGATTATCTCAAATTCCATTTCTTCTCCTTTTCACCATATAAACTCCGTGTCTTCGCACTTTATCGTGAAATATTCAAGGTCATCTCCCGCTAAAAGCGCGTGTATCTCAAGTTTGTTTTCGACTTTGAAAACTTCGTCATACAGCCAGTACGCGCCTATTACCTCTCCGTCCTGCTGTATTATCTCGGCGTTTTTGAATATAACGCCCTTGCAGTCGGTAAATCCTCCCTTGTTAAATCTTAAGACAATATTCCCGCCGTCTTTTTCGACCGCCGATATCTCGCAGTCGTGAAAACTCTCTTTTGTAAATTCGGGCATTTCACCGTCAAACTCGCGTTGTTCTGCTATCATAAGCTCGTTCATCACCTCCTCGGTCCTTTTTTCATTTTCCTTGCAATAATTTTCTATAAGCCATTTCACTTCGTTCGTGCAATAATCCAGCGCCAGCACCCTTATATCCGCGACCTTTTCGAGTATATACTCGGGAAGCGACCTTTCGAGCAACTCTATATTATACTCCTGTGCCTTGGCAAACTTTGCCTTTATATCTTCGGGATTGAATTTCGGCGGAGTAAATTTTTCGCGGGCTTTGTTATATTCCTCTAAGGTTGCAAAATCAAGCTGATCGAAATAATCCTCAAACCTTGCCTTTGATGATTCTTCGGCAATTTCAAGCTCTTCTTTTTCCCTTTGCGCGTAAACAAAATTGTAAAACCCCTCGGAAAACTTCTCCGCTTTTTCGTTTACCTTTAAAAGCAGATGAAAGCCCGTTCTCTGCGTCATTTCATACCATTCTTTAGTGCAGTATTTCATTTTGCCCACCCGTATAGTAAATTAAATCATCGGCAAGTTCGGACAGCAAAACCGCCGCTTGATTTTCAATTCTTACCTCTTACCTCTAATCTCTTATCTCTATTTTTGCATAATTCTTTCAGCACACACTCGCCGCACTTTGGGTTTCGTGCAATACAGACCTCTCTCCCGTGCCATACGAGCCTATGACAAAACAGCGCGCCCTCGTCGGGGGGAATTATCCCGCGGAGCTGTTTTTCTACGGACGCGGCGTCCTTTCCCTCTGCAAGACCGAGCTTATTTGTAATACGTATAACGTGCGTATCGCAGACAATTGCGGGCTTTCCGTAAAGATCTCCTACGATTAAATTAGCGGTCTTTCTCCCTACTCCCGAGAGTTTTACAAGCTCGTCTATGCTGTCGGGAACGGTAGAATTATAAATATCCCTTAATTGCCTGCACATTTCCACAATGTCCTTTGCTTTCGTATGAAACAGCCCGCAGGACTGTATGTATCCTTCGACCTCGGAAACGTCGGCGTCTGCAAAAGCTTCTATGCTCGGAAACCTTTTAAACAGCGCGGGAGTTACTATATTAACGCGCTTGTCGGTGCATTGTGCGGACAAGCGCGTAGCTATCAGCAGCTCGTGAGGCTTTTGATATTCGAGCGCGCATTTAACGTCGGGATATTCTTCTTTGAGCCGCTCGATTATCTGTGCGGCAAGCTTTTTCTTTGATACAGCCAAATCAGTTATCCTCTTCTTCCATTATTCGAACGGCGCGGATTCTAAGAATATTCCTGTCCTCAACCTGTAAAACGATAAGCCTTACTCCCTCATATTCCACAGACGGCGGCACAAGATCCGCCCCCTCGGGGATATATCCCAGCTTATCCGTTACAAAACCCGCTATCGTTTCATATTCGTGACCTTCGGGAAGCTCGACGCCGAACTCTTTGAAAACGTCCTCGGGGTCGGCTTCTCCCGAAACGTCGTAGGTGTTTTCGTCTATGCGCGTTATCTCGCTCTTTTCGTCGTCATATTCGTCCTGGATATTGCCCATAACGGCTTCGATTATATCTTCGAGAGTGACAATTCCCGCCGTTCCGCCGTATTCGTCCACTACGACCACCATTCCCGCCTTGAGCTTGTTCATGGTCTTGAAAATATCCGAGCAGGGGCAAGCCTCGGGAATAAAGCTGACGTCGCGCAAAAAGTCCTTTATCTCAAAGTCCGAAAGATCCTGCTTTCCGATAAGACACAACAGATCTTTTACAATAATGATCCCCACTATCTTGTCGATAGAACCGTCATATGCGGGTATGCGCGAAAAGCCCAGATCGAGCGCGGTATAAATAAGGTCGTCGAGCGTAATTTTGTTTACGTCCACTCCCACAATAGCCGTTCTGTGGGTCATAACGTCCGCCGCCGTAAGCCCCGCAAACTCGAAGATGTTGTTTATCATCTGCGCGGAATCTTCTTCTATTCCGCCCTCTTCCTCGTCCTTTGCCAGAGCGTCTACGAGGTCCATAACTTCATCTTCCGTAACATCGGCATAGTTTGCTCCGAGCGCTTTTTTCAAAAGCGCCGAAAGCCCCTTTTCAAGCCAGATAAGCGGCGCGAGGAAAACCCTCGCTGTTTTGTGTTCGTTTTGTTCGTTTCGTTGATTTTCCGAGCTACTTCGGGCACCGTCAGAATCCATATAGAATTTCGGAAAGGAACATTTTCTTTTAAACCTGTTTTCAAACCCTGTAGGTTTTTTGCCGATCAAAGCGACACGCTAGAAGCTAGAGGTTAGAGGCTAGAGTTGGAAACCAAGCCTTGTTCTCTCACTTCGGCAAACTTACTGTTTGAAAAATATCCTTTCCTTTTCTCCTTTCATACTAAAAGTAATTGTTATTGCAGGCAGAAAATTACTGCCATAATTTCACTTATTCCCCGAAAAATAATCTCCTGCCGTTTTTGTTGGCAATTTCAATCATTTCTTCGGTCGAAACGCCTTTTATCTCCGCCATTTTCGCGGCGGTAAACTGTATCATCGAGCTGTCGGAGCGCTCGCCCCTGTGCGGCTCGGGAGCCATATAAGGGCTGTCCGTTTCAAGAAGGAGCCTGTCGATAGGGATAACCTCGCAGGCTTGAACCGCTTTCTTTGCGTTCTTGAATGTAAGCACGCCCGTAAAGCCTATATACATTCCGAGCTTTATTACTTCCTGCGCAGTCTCTGCGGAATATGAAAAACAGTGCATAACGCCCCTCGGCTTATATTCTCGGAGTATTTCCACAGTCTCCGCGCAGGCGTCGCGCGAGTGTATAATAACGGGCAAATCGAGCGCTTTCGCCATTTCGAGCTGTCTTATGAAAACATCGCGCTGAACTTCCTTTTCGGGCGCGTCGTCATAGTGATAGTCAAGACCTATCTCCCCCAGCGCAACGACCTTCGGCATTTTGAGCAATTCCCCGAGCCGTTCTTCCCAGTCATTCGGGAGCTTTCCCGCGTCCTCGGGGTGAATGCCCGCAGAAGCGTATATCATGTCATATCTTTGCGCAAGGGCTATCTCTTCTTCCGAAGCCTCTAAATTACAGCCTACCGCAAGAATGCGCTCTACATTCTTTTCCTTCAGACTGTTTAAGACTTTCTCTAAGTCCTCGGGAAAATCCCTTTTTAAATAGTGCGCGTGAGTGTCAAAAATTCCCATTATCTTATTGTGCTACCATTCGGAACATCTTTATCGAGGAACAATACTCTTACATCATCTTCTCCCGCGTCGCACGCTAAGATCATTCCCTCGGACAATTCTCCGCAGAGCTTTGCGGGAGCCAAGTTCGCCACGAAAACTATCTTCTTTCCGACAAGGTCTTCGGGCTTATACCATTTTGCAATTCCCGAAACGATCTGCCTGCCCTGCCTGCCGTCGTCAACGGTGAGCTTTAAGAGCTTCTTTGCTTTCGGTATCTTCTCGCAGGCGGTTATCTCCCCGCTTCTGAGCTTTATTTCGGCGAATTGGTCGATGTTTATAATGTTAGCTTTGTCGAGGTCTTCGTCCTCGCGTATGGTCTTTTTGGGTGTAAGAAGGGCGTTAAGCTCGTCGATCTCCTTTTCAATGTCAATTCTCGGAAACAGCACTTCTCCCTTTTTAACGGTGACGTTTGCGGGAAGCTTTCCGAATGTTTTGAGAGTGTCATATTCAACATCTTCGGCTTTCGCGCCTATCTGCTCGAATACTTTCGGCATTGTCGAGGGCATAAACGGCAAAAGCAGCGCCGAGCATATCCTTATTGTTTCAAGCAGGTTGTACAGCACAGCCGCAAGACGCGCCTTTCTGCTCTCGTCTTTTCCGAGCTTCCAGGGTTCTGTTTCGTCGATATACTTGTTGGCTCTGGAAACAACTTTGAATATTTCCTCCAGCGCATTTGAAAGCCGCGCTTCTTCTATCATCGGCGAAACCTTTTCGCAAAGCGCCTTTGCCATTTCTATAAGTTCATTGTCCAGCGGTTCCGCTTCGCGCTCTGTCGGGAGTGTTCCGCCGAAATACTTGTCCGCCATTGCGACCGTTCTTGAAACCAGATTTCCGAGGTCGTTCGCAAGGTCCGAGTTTATGCGGTTTATCATTATTTCATTTGAGAAATTGCTGTCCGAGCCGAACGGCATATCCCTCATTATCTGATACCTCACCGCGTCGGAGCCGTAGCGCTCTGCGAGAATAAACGGGTCGATAACGTTGCCGACGGATTTTGACATTTTCTGCCCGTTAAAGTTTATCCAGCCGTGACCGTAAAGCCTTTTCGGAAGCGGAATTTCCAGCATCATCAGCATAATTATCCACACAATGGAATGAAACCTCACGATTTCCTTTGCCGTCATATGCATATCTGCGGGCCAGTATCTGTCGAAATCGTCATAGGCGTCGTTTTCATAGCCCAATGCGCTTATATAGTTTGTCAGCGCGTCTATCCAAACATAAACAACGTGCTTTTCGTCGAACGTAACGGGAATACCCCAAGTAAAGGAAGTTCTCGAAACGCAGAGGTCTTCAAGTCCCGGTTTTATAAAGTTGTTCACCATTTCATTTACGCGCGACTTAGGAGTAAGGTAGTCGGTCTCGGTCAAAAACTTTTCTATCCTGTCGGCAAAATCCGATATCTTCAGGAAATAAGCCTCTTCGTGTGCGTCGATAACGGGTCTGTGACAGTCGGGACAACAGCCGTTTTCGTCGAGCTGGCTCTCCGTCCAGAAGCTCTCGCAGGGCGTGCAGTATTTTCCCGTATACTCGCCCTTGTAGATATAACCCTTGTCGTAGAGCTTTTTGAAAACGGACTGAACGGTCTTTATGTGATAGTCGTCGGTCGTGCGGATAAAGCGGTCGTTGCTTATTCCCATAACTTTCCAGAGCTTTTTGAAATTGTCAACTATCGGGTCGACATACTCTTTCGGGGTTATGCCGAGCTCTTTTGCTTTCTGTTCTATTTTCATTCCATGCTCGTCCGTGCCCGTAAGGAACATAACGTCGTATCCCTGCATACGCTTAAATCTTGCGATAGTGTCGCAGGCAACTGTCGTATAACAGTGACCGATATGAGGATTTCCCGAGGGGTAATAAATGGGAGTGGTTATATAAAACTTCTTTTTTTCCATAATTTTCTAAATGCACCTTTCTTTGCGGTTTGTTGAAATTCCATTTTATTGCTCACAATGCTTAATAAAAAATCCAGCCTGTGTAAAAAGTCCCGCTTCAGACTATAGAGAAAGTCCCAGATACCGCATTGAACGCTTCGCGTACAACGCTGAAGCGTGGCTGCGGCTAGGCTTTGTGCCTGCCGCATGTTACCGTGTTATCCGCTTTGGCGGATAACCATACGACGTAGATGGGGCTTTATCTACAGTCTGAGAAGCTTTTAAAAACCGCATAATACTTATACATATTATAGTACAATTCCGTTAAATTTTCAAGGGCGGAGAAATAAAACAAGAAAATTTTACATTTTTCATAAAAAACACTTGATTTTTTTGAACATTTTTAGTACAATATATTTAGACGCAAAAAAACGAGGGTTTAAACTGTGCAATTTGCTGATTAGACCCCGAGCGTTCGGAACAAGAAGTATATTTACGAAAGAGGTAAAAGAAATGTCAAACAGGCTTTTCCAGGGCATCGTGCATCAGATGAGAGATGCGGTAAACAGAGTTGTCGGCGTTATCGACGAAAACGGAACCACTATCGCCTGCAGTGATTTGGGAAAGGTCGGGAACAACGGGAACGACTTCTTTGCGATCGAGCTTTCTGATTCTCACGAGGTCTTTATTCGCGAAGGATATACTTATAAGCCGTTCGGCATACACGTAAAGCCCGACTATGCCGTATTTGTCGAGGGAACGGACGAATATGCGTCAAGATATGCAAACGTTATAGCCGTTTCGCTGTCGAATATCAAACAGTATTATGACGAAAAATACGACAGAAACAATTTCGTCAAGAATATCATTCTCGACAACGTTCTTCCCGGCGACATAAGCGTAAAGGCAAGAGAGCTTCATTTCAACGGCGATATCGGCAGAGTGGTCTTTCTTATAAGCGTTATTTCGTCAAACGACGTTTCGGCGTGCGACGTTATACAAAACCTGTTCCCCGACAAGAACAAGGACTTTGTATTCAACATCACCGAAAACGACATTGTGCTTGTAAAAGAAGTCAAGAACAACATCGACGTAAAGGATCTCGAAAAGCTCGCAAGGAGCATTTCCGACACGCTTTCGGGAGAGTTTTTCACAAAGGTGAATATCGGCATAGGTACGCCTATCGTCGGTATAAAAGAGCTTGCGCGCTCGTTTAAAGAGGCGCAGACGGCGCTTGAAGTAGGAAAGGTATTCGACACCGACAAGAATATCGTTTCTTATGACAATCTCGGAATAGCAAGGCTTATTTATCACCTTCCGACGACGCTCTGCGAAACGTTTTTGAAAGAAGTGTTCAAGAAGAACTCGATAGAGTCGCTCGACCACGAAACGCTGTTTACTATACAGAAGTTTTTTGAAAACAGCCTGAACGTTTCCGAAACGTCAAGAAAGCTTTTTGTACATAGAAATACTCTTGTTTATCGCCTTGACAAGATAAAGAAGCTCACGGGACTTGACCTTAGAGAATTCGACCACGCTATTATTTTCAAAATAGCGCTTATGGTAAAGAAATATCTCGCGGCAAATCCCACTAAATTCTAAAAAGCAGTAAAAAAACAGACTATATAAAAGTAAATTTTTAGGCTGTTGAGAAAGCCACAGATACTAGGAAGCGTTGCTGCAACTAGCCTTTGTGGCTGTTGCAGTAACGCTGATAACGTAGATGCGGCTTTATCGACAGCCTAAGTTAGCAGCCGTGGGGCGTTGCGGCTGCTAAATTTGCGTTTGCCGATATCAGAGATATTTTTTGGGGGAACTATAAAATGGTAGAAATGAAAAACGTCAATGTTCGCTACTCGGGGGGAGTTGACGCGCTTGTTGACGTAAATCTCCGTATAAACGACGGAGAATTTGTATTTATCGTCGGGGAAAACGGCGCGGGAAAATCGACGCTGATGAAACTTATGATGAGAGAAATAGTGCCGTCCTCGGGGAGAGTATTTGTAAACGGCTATAATCTTTCAAAGATGAAAGGAAACAAAATAGCAAAATTCCGCCGTTCAATAGGCGTTGTGTTCCAGGAGTTCAGACTTATACAGGATTTTACCGTTTATGAAAACGTCGCGTTCGTTCTTAGAATAGCCGACCAGTCGGGAAAGTACATAAGACAGAGAGTGCCTTATGTATTAAATCTTGTTGAACTTAACACCAAAGCAAAAAGCAAAACAAGAGAGCTTTCGGGCGGCGAACAACAGCGCGTCGCTATCGCCAGAGCACTTGCAAACGACCCCGGGCTTCTGATCGTAGACGAGCCCACGGGAAACCTCGACCCGCGCCACTCTATGGAGCTTGTGGGGCTGCTTAAGGAAATAAACAGCTGCGGGACGACCGTTATTATGATAACCCACGAGCATGAGCTCGTGCAATATTTCGGGGGCAGAATAATAAATTTCGACAAGGGCTCAATTACTTTTGACAAGGTGATCGGAGGCAGCGATGAAGACCAGTAATGTAAGCTACCTCGTTAAAAAAGGAATAGGGTCGGTCTGGAAAAATTTCATAATGTCGTTTGCCAGCTTTTGCATACTGCTTGTAAGTTTGCTGCAAGTGAGCATTACGGTGCTGTTTATGCTGAACATAAACATCATTATGAAAAACATCGAAAACACGAATGAAATAACGATATTTGTCGAAAAGGGCGCGACCGAAGCGCAGAAGGACCACATAAAGAGCGTTCTTGAAAGCGACGGTAACCTTACGGACGTTGTATATAAATCTGCCGAAGAAGCGCGAAAGGAATTTGAAGAGAGCATGGGAGAAGCCTCGGATCTGTTTGATTATCTTGAGGAAAACCCTATGCCCGAAACGTTTCTTGCGAGAGTGAGCGACCTTACAAAAATAAAGTATTCCGTGGAGAGCATAGCGAGCATAGACGGAGTAGAACAGGTAAAAGCGCCGTATGATTTCGCGGCTGCGCTCATAAATATTAGAAATACGTTTTCGATAATCATTATCGCTATACTCGTAACGCTTGTAGCGGTAAGCGTAGTTGTTGTGTCAAATACGATAAGGACGAGCGTTTTCGCGCGCCGCGAGGAGATCTCGATCATGAAATACGTCGGCGCGACAAACGGCTTTATAAAACTTCCGTTCTTTGTAGAAGGTATGTTTATAGGCGTGCTTTCGGGAGCGGCGGCGTTCGGGCTGACATGGTTCATTTATAATTCGGTATTTTCACTGTTCAGCGCGGAGAACTTTTCGCTCTGGCAGATGTTTGGATTTTTCAATCTTATTCCGTTTGAAAACATCATGTGGATAGTGCTGGGAGCAAACTGCCTTGTGGGAGCGTTGCTCGGCGCAATAGGCACGGTAGTGAGCACGGGCAAGTACTTGAAAGTTTAATCAGACTGTAGATAAAGCCCCATCTACGTCGTCAGCGTAGCTGCGGCAGGCACAAAGCCTAGCCACAGCCACGCTTCCTAGTATCTGGGACTTTCTCTGCAGTCTGAGTTTAATAAAAGTTTCAAAGGCTATTCTATGAAAGAATGGGAAATGTATGGCTGTTCGGATATTAAAGTTTGAGTTTGAATATGGGGGAATCTGCCTTTGGGACAACAAAGGCGTGGTCGAATATTGTGCGCTTCCGATATCTGATAGCCTAAAGGAAGATTTGAACTGTATATGCGAAGAATTTGACGGCGTTATAAACTGGAGCGACCCTCACGAACCTTCTCCTTGGACAAGGAAACAATGCTCCGATTTTTTTGACAGAGCCGAAATCATTCTCCAAAGACTACAAGCGGAATTAGACGGCAAATATGAAATTATAAGTTGTCTTGATGAAGAAAGGCGCATATACTTGGACGAAAATACCTTTTCGGGGGAGTAATTTTTGGAGCTTTAAGTTTTGAAAAGCAGGAAAGTAACGTTAAGGGTTGAAATTCTTACTTCTTACCTCTTAACTCTTACATCTAAAAAAGAAGGATATTATTTTGAATAAAAAAATTTCACTGGGCGTGGCAATAAGCCTTATAGCTATAGGCTGCGCGATAACATTCGTTCTGACGTGGACTATATCCTTGAACGTCTATAATTCAAAGATAAGCAGCACTCAGAAATACGACGGAGCATACGAGAAAATACGGCAAATGGACGCGGTAATTCGCAGCAACTATATCGGAGAGATAGACGAAGAAGCCGTTAAAAACGGCATACTAAGCGGATATGTAAACTCCATAGGCGACGGAAACGCAACCTATATGACCCCGACCGAATATTACCGCAAACAGCAGATAGAAAGCGGCGTTGTTACGGGCGCGGGCTTTGAGGCATACGAGGACGGTTCGGGCTATCTCGTGGTTTCATCTGTCTATAAGAACAGCTCCGCGGATAAAAACGGTCTTATGACGGGCGACGTTATAACCGAGATAGACGGCAGAAGCGTTACGCAAATGGAAGACGGAGCTGCTCTCGAAAAGATTTCGGGCGAGATAGGCACGCAGATAACGATAGGCTATCTCCGCGACAGCGAAAGCTATACCGTAAATCTCATTCGCCAGCAGACGGAGATCGAATCCGTTACGGAAGAAATGCTTGAAAATAAAGTAGGCTATATTCGCATAAGCTCGTTTAATCAAAAAACCGCCGAGCAGTTTTCGCGCGCTCTGAACACCGTTCTTTCAAATAAGGCGACCGCGCTTATAATTGACATAAGGCAGAACAAGGGCGAGGTATTCTCGGTCGTAAAGCCTATGTTAAACCGTATTCTGCCCGCAGCCGTCGCGGCAAGCGCGGAGTATAAAAACAACGTCGTAAAGCCGCTTATTGAAACGGATTCGGAGCAGCAGCTCGATATCCCGATAGCCGTGCTTTTGGATTCGGGGACTTCTTCTGCGGCGGAGCTGTTCGCCGTTGCGCTTAAAGACGAGGGCAACGCGGTGCTTGTCGGAACAAGAACAAGCGGAAAGGCAACGGTTGTTACGACCTACGAGTTCCCCGACGGAGCGGCGCTCTCCATTTCGACCGCAAAGATAATTCCCTCAAAGTCCGCCTCTTATGACAAAACGGGAATAAACCCCGATTATGTCGTAGAGCTTCCCGCAGGAATGTATGTCGACTATGTGGAGCACGATGCTGACACACAGCTTATAAAGGCGCTTGAGGTCATTGGCAGCGGCGCAAATTAAATATGAAAGTTTCAGCGCTTATGCGCGACAATTAAAAACAAACTTTAGGAGGATAATTATGAACAAACCTATCACAGTATTAACGAGAAAGGGCGAAGAAAAGCTGAAAGCGGAGCTTAACGAGCTGCGCTCGGTACGCCGCCGCGAGGTAGCGGAAAAGATAAAAGTTGCGCTTTCGTTCGGCGACCTTTCGGAAAACAGCGAGTATGACGAGGCGAAAAACGAACAGGGCATTATCGAGTCGAGAATTGCCGAGATTGAAGCGACGCTTGCTCATGCACAGGTTATCGACGACGAGGATATTTCTACCGAAAAGGTCGGAATAGGAACGACCGTTAAAATTCTCGATATTGAAATGAACCAGGAAATGGAGTTCAAAATAATCGGCACAAAAGAAGCCGATATAAACAGCGGCAAAATGTCCGACGAAAGCCCCATTGGCGCGGCGATTATGGGCAAAAAAGTAGGCGACGTGGTAGACGTAGAAGCGCCCGTCGGAGTTATACAGTTTAAGGTATTGGAAATAAGAAAAGAAGACGAGGAATAATTTTAAATGACGGAAAATAACAACGAAGGAATAACAGAAGTTACGGAAATAACGCAGGAGGAGCTTGACGAACAGCACAGAGTGCGCCTCGAAAAGCTCGCCGCGCTTAAAGAAGCGGGAAACGACCCGTATACTATCACGCAGTATCCCGTGGATATCCACAACAGCGAGATAAGAGCGCGCTTCGACGAGCTTGAAAACAAGGACGTCTGCATTGCGGGAAGAATGATGACCCGCAGAAATATGGGAAAGGCGAGCTTTATCGACATTCGCGACAGCTCCGACAGAATGCAGGTCTATGTAAGGATAGACAATGTAGGAGAGGAGACCTTTAAGGCATTCAAAAAGTGGGACTTGGGCGATATTGTCGGAATAAAGGGCTTTGTCTTTAAGACAAAAATGGGAGAAATTTCCGTTCATGCGAGCGAGATAGTCCTGCTTTCAAAGTCGCTTTTGCCGCTTCCCGAAAAGTGGCACGGCTTAAAGGACAAGGAAGAGCGCTACCGCAAGCGTTATCTTGACCTTATCGCAAACCCCGAAGTAAAGGACGTTTTCGTAAAGCGCTCGAAGATACTGTCCGAAATAAGAAAATTCCTCGACGGTCACGGATATGTCGAGGTAGATACGCCCGTGCTTTTACCAATTGAAATAGGCGCTTCTGCGCGCCCGTTCAAGACCCACCACAACGCGCTCGACATTGATATGTACCTCAGAATTGAAACGGAGCTGTATCTCAAAAGGCTTATTGTCGGCGGCTTTGACAAGGTATACGAGGTAGGCAGGATATTCAGGAATGAGGGCATGGACGCTACTCATAATCCCGAATTTACGTCAATTGAAATGTATCAGGCTTACATCAACTATTTTGAGATGATGGACCTTATCGAGGAATTGTACCGCACGGTCACCCTCAATGTCTGCGGCACGGATACGGTTGAATATCAAGGACAGCAGATAGCTGTCGGAAAGCCTTGGGAGCGCCTTACGATGATAGACGCGGTAAAGAAATACGCGGGCGTTGATTATAACACATGGGAAACAGACGAGCAGGCGAGAGCGTGCGCGAAGGAAAAGGGCGTTGAGGACGGCGTAAACGCAAATTCGACAAAGGGAGACGTACTTATAGCGTTCTTTGAGAATTTTGTCGAGGACAAGCTGATACAGCCGACTATAATCTACGATTATCCTGTGGAGAACTCTCCGCTTGCAAAGCGCAAGACGGACGACCCCGCGTTTACACAGCGCTTTGAGTATTTCATAAACGGAACGGAATTTGGAAACGCGTTCTCCGAGCTTAACGACCCTATCGACCAGAAAGAGCGTTTTGTAAAGCAGGTAGCCGCAAAGCGCGCGCAGGGAGGAAATGACGCGCAGGTTGACGACGATTTCATAACCGCGCTCGAATACGGACTTCCCCCGACGGGCGGTCTGGGCTTCGGCTTTGACAGGCTTGTAATGCTGCTGACAAATTCTGCGAGCATAAGAGATGTTTTGCTGTTTCCGACTATGAGACCTGTAGGCAATTGACCATCTAGAGGCTGGAATTTAAGAGGCTGGAGGCTGGAGTTTAAGAGGAAAAGCAGTTTGCTCGTTATTGCGCGGTTTTTTCTCAAACGCGCGCATCCGAAACGCTTTCCCCCGCTCATACCTTTTCCAACCCCCAAACGCACCAGCCCGCACGGTCGGCGCCGCGCCGCTTGCGCGGCTGCTCGCTACGCTTACGCTCCGTTCGTGATTTTGCTTCGCACGGCTCAGCAAAATCGCGTCGCTGACCTGCGCTCGTTTCCTTGGATAAAGATTTTGGCGGGGTTCGGGGCGAGCCAGCGCCCCGAACTTTCCCCCTTCCCCATCGGGGAAGGGGGTTAGGGGGATAGGGCTGTAGGCAGTTGACAGTGTATAGGGTATGGTGTACAGTATTCAGAATTTGGAAGCTTGAATTAAAGAGGCTGGAGGCTAGAATTCTTACGAAAGGCAAACAATCTTTCCGCTCAAATTCTAACCTCTTACTTCTAACCTCTAGAAGGGGATAAACTATGTATCCTATCAGAAAAATAAAATGTAACGAAGTGAATGAGGCTCTTGCACTTGCTTTAGAAGTTTTTATGCAGTTTGAAGCGCCTGATTATGCGC
>CANQFZ010000049.1 GCA_947600065.1 uncultured Clostridia bacterium
AGCGACCAAGATCGCTCTTAGTCGCTTTTCACAAATCTTCTTTTTTAACTTTGTTTAACTTTTTGGGGTCAGTTCATTTAGACAAGCTGTTTAAAGAATATCGCAGGATAATAAAAGAGGACGGCTGTATCGCGTTAAACGGGACATTTAAGTTCGGAGTGCAGTTATACAACGCCGCTCCCGATTTGTACAAATACGATTGGGTGTGGGTAAAAGATAACGGCACAAACGCTCCAAACGTAAACTTACAACCATTTCGAGTACACGAATTTGTTTACATATTCGGCAAAGGACGAGTGACCAACGGAACAAAAACCGCTATGAAGTATTTTCCACAAAAGACCGAGGGTACACCGTACTGTCAGAAAAGCGGGAGAGTAAGCGATAATTGGAAAGGCGGTTTAAAAAACGTTATCACTGACAACAAAGACGGTCTGCGCCATCCAAAAACAGTTCAATACTTTAAACGCGACAAGGGATTTCACCCCACCCAAAAACCTGTCAGCCTGCTTGAGTATTTAATAAAGACATACACAAACGAGGGCGACACGGTTCTTGATAATTGTATGGGAAGCGGTTCAACAGGCGTTGCGTGTGTAAGTACAAACAGAAAGTTTATAGGAATAGAACTCGATGAAAATTATTTTAACACGGCAAAAGAAAGAATAATAAAGAAAGGTAATAGCGAACAAAAAGGAATTAAACGCTAAAGCCGAGCAAATGCATTTGGAATAGAGTTTATAAAATCTAAGTTTTATATATCAAAATATAGGGTAAACAGTAAAGTTTGCCCTATATAATGTAGAAAACAAGAGGTGATATTTTGATTAAATATGAAGATGAGTGCGTAGGCTGCCCAAAAGAAATGGGTTGCCTCGGAAACTCCTGCCCTAACCTAAATGTAGAAAGACACTATTGCGACTCCTGCGGAGATGACGCTACACTCAATATCGACGAACAGGATTTCTGCGAAACCTGCGCCGAATTATATCTGTGCGATATTTTCAGAGCGTTGGGATTTGAGGATAAAGTCAGCTTGTTAGAAGTAGACGTTAAAAAATTAGATAGCTGAATATCGGGAGTAAATAAATGAAAACAATAAAAATCAAATACTTTAGTGATGTTGAAAAAATACGGAAGATAGATAAAGGCGACTGGATAGATTTGAGAGCCGCCGAAACGGTAAGCCTGAAACGGGGAGAATACAAACTTATTCCTCTCGGCGTGGGTATGATTTTGCCGCAAGGATACGAGGCGCATATCGTACCCCGCAGCAGTACATTTAAAAATTTCGGGATAATCCAGACAAACCATATGGGAGTTATAGATGAAAGCTATTGCGGAGATAACGACCAGTGGCAGTTTCCCGCATTTGCTTTGAGAGATACGGTTATAAATAAGAATGACAGAATATGCCAGTTTCGCATTGTAAGAAAACAGCCCGAAATCGAATTTGAAATAACAGAGAGTTTAAGCGACGCAAGCCGAGGTGGTTTCGGCAGTACGGGAAAGAGTTAAAACAAAGGCGGTGATTTTACGACTAACGAACAAAAAGAAAGATTACTCAGACAGATAATAAATCTTTTCTCAGAGCTTGATGAAGACAATGCGGATTTGGAAAAAGTTTCAAATCAAGCCCCGAAGAAAATTGAAATGCTGACGATCAAAGAGTGTTGTGATGTTATTCAGGGCGTCAGCGAACATACAATACGAAAGCTCATACATCAGGATAAAATAAAATACGTCCGCACAGGAGAGGGAAAACGCGGAAAGATACTTATAAATAAAGCAGACCTTATTTCTTATTTTCAAGATAAAAATTGACAGCAAAGCCATAGCGGACTAAGGTCTGTTATGGCTTTGTTTTTATATAGTATATCACGTTGCCTTGACATTCTCATAAAAGTTTGATATAATCGGAATGGAAAGACAAGCTGTGATATGAAACGGAGGTTTTGTATTATGGCAACAATACAGAAACGAGGCGACAGCTATCTTATCAGAGTAAGCTGCGGCTATGACAGCAAAGGCAAACAAGTAGTCCGGTCAAAGACTTGGAAACCCGAGCCGAAAATGACAGAAAGGCAGGTCGAGAAAGAATTAAACAGACAGGCGGTAATGTTTGAGGAAAATTGTAATCACGGCTTTCAGAAAAAGGTCGTAAAGTTCGAGCCCTTTTGCGAGGAATGGTTTGAGGATTATGCAAAGCAGAATTTACGCCACACCACATATACCTATCTTTATCATCAGAGATTGCGCGTCAATAAGGCAATAGGACACCTGCGAATGGATAAAATCACCGCGCGGCAGATTCAGGCGTTCATCAATTCGCTTTTTAAAGACGGCGCGAACGAGATAAACGGAAAACCTCTGTCGGTAAAATCCGCTCGGCACATTCTTAATCTCATTTCAGATGTGTTCGGATATGCTGTAAAGATGGGAGTTGTCTCGGATAATCCTTGTTCAAGGGTGTCGCTCCCGAAAATGGAGCAAAAGGAAAAACAGATATACACGCCCGAACAAGCGATGCAGTTCCTCGAACTGCTTAACAGCGAGCCTATAAAGTACCGAGCGTTTTTCAATCTTGCGATATACAGCGGATTTCGCAGAGGAGAGATGTTGGGGCTTGAGTGGAAAGACGTGGATTTTGAAAACAGCATTATAAGCGTCCGCCGCACGTCGTGTTATACCGTTGACCGCGGCGTGTATACCGACACAACCAAAACAAAGAAATCTCAAAGGACGCTGAAATTCCCACAGGAAATTACGGATATGCTTAAAGAGTATAAAGAGGAGCAGGACGCGCAGGCGTTAAAGTGCGGCGACCGGTGGATAGAAACAGACAGACTGTATACAAAGTGGAACGGGGAGCCTATGCAGAATGGAACACCTTATTTCTGGCTTGGCGAGTTTTGCGAAAAACACGATCTCCCGTTCTACGGTCTGCATAGTTTCAGACATCTGTTTGCGTCACTTCTTATAAATCAGGGTGTAGACATCGTAACTGTTTCGGGAGCATTAGGACATTCAACAGTTTCAACAACAAGTAATATTTATTGTCATATGTTGGAAGAATCCCGAGCAAAAGTTTCTGCGGCAGTATCTTCGGCTTTAAATTTCAAAACCTGAACTTTATCTTCAAAAGACCTTTAAGTCAAGACCTGCAACCAATTTTTAAGCCCGCAACCATAAAACACACAGCAGAACACTATATTTTCAAAATAAAGAACAAATAAAGAACAAATCCTAAAATGAGCAAAAAAGAAATCCCGCAAACGGCTCTGTTAAGCCATTTACGGGAAGCAAAATTGGTCGGGGTGACAGGACTCAAACCTGCGGCCTCAAAGTCCCAAACTTCGCGCGCTATCACCTGCGCCACACCCCGATGATATTCAATAATACTCAACAATTATACAACAAAAACTTCGTTTTGTCAAGAGGAATAGGGCAGACCCGCAAATGATTTGTGCAATCCGACGAAAATTTGATACATGGTTGACAAAAATGAACGGTCATGATATAATGATTGAAATATTATTGTTCATCTATGGCTTTATTTACAGCGCCTTGGAGTGGATAACGGACAGTTATATCATAACTTCGCGGTTGTGATAAAAGAGCGCTTCACAAAAACTGCTTGTAATGCATATAATAAATTGCTATAGTACAACTGAGCAGGCGGCGAAAGTTACTTATCGCGCAGTCGGGTCGCAAAAGGCGGCAGTGGGAAAAATGCCCGCGGGACAGAATATGTCCTGCGGGCTTTTTGTATAATGCCGCTTTGTTTATTTGGGAGGTAATAATGGGAAATAATAATGTACAGTCCGACGATAACAGAATTGCAATGCGCGTTTCCGCCGTCAGCATTATTGTAAATACGGCGCTTTCACTTCTAAAACTTATCGCCGGAATATTTGCAAAGTCGGGAGCAATGGTCTCCGACGCTGTTCATTCCGCTTCGGACGTTTTCAGCACGTTTATTGTTATCATCGGCATAAAATTGTCCGAGAAAAAATCCGACGACGACCACCCATACGGTCATGAAAGAATGGAGTGCGTGGCGTCAATTGTTCTTGCGGTGATACTGGCGGCAACGGGCTTCGGTATAGGCGCAGAGGGTATCGGAAAAATACTTGAGGGCAATTATAAAGAAATTGCAATTCCCGGAGTAATGGCGCTTGTCGCGGCAGTTGTTTCAGTAGTTGTAAAAGAGTGGATGTACTGGTATACAAGAGCCGCCGCAAAGAGGATAAATTCGGGGGCGTTGATGGCAGACGCATGGCACCACCGTTCGGATTCGCTTTCGTCAATAGGCGCATTCGCGGGAATTTTGGGAGCAAGGCTGGGTTTTCCGATAGCGGATTCTGTCGCGAGCGTTATAATTTGCGTGTTTATTTTAAAAGCGGCGTTCGATATTTTTAGGGACGCTGTGGACAAAATGGTCGATAAGGCTTGCCCTGCGGAGATTGTAAATAAAATGAAAGAGGTAATTTCAGAGCAGAGCGGGGTAGAGGGGATAGACGATATAAAGACGAGACTATTCGGGTCGAAGATATATGTTGATGTGGAGATAGCGGTAGACGGGGAAAAGACATTGATAGAAGCACATAAGATAGCGGAAGCGGTGCATGATGCGATAGAGGGTTCGTTTGAAAACGTAAAGCATTGTATGGTGCACGTAAACCCTTCTAGAGGCTAGACGCTGGAAGCAAGAGGCTAGAAGCTGTTCAGAGCGGCGGACAACTTTTCCGTTCAAACCGTCGTTTAGGCGGCGACACGAAAGTTTTTTGAAAAGGGATTCCAAAGGGAAAAAATTTTTTTCAAAAAATTTTTTCCCTTTGGTCGCGGCGTAAGCCGCGAAACGGCGCTAGCAAAAGCGCATCAGGTTAAATGCCTTCGGCATTGAACCCGGGGTGTGGGGAAAACAAGAGTTTCCCTTCTAGAGGTAAGAATGTAAGCGCGTTATCCGCCTCACGGCGGATAACGCTGTAAGAGGTAAGAAGTCAAACGTAGTTTTGGAGATAAAGTTATTTGGTTTTCAGAGAAAGAAGCTGGAGGCTAGAAACTGTTCTGAGCGGCGGACAACGTTTCATTTTCAAAGCACCAAACGGGCGGCGACACGAAAGTTTTTTGAAAAGGGATTCCAAAGGGAAAAAATTTTTTTCAAAAAATTTTTTCCCTTTGGTCGCGGCGTAAGCCGCGAAACGGCGCTAGCAAAAGCGCATCAGGTTAAATGCCTTCGGCATTGAACCCGGGGTGCGGGGAAAACAAGAGTTTTCCCCACATTGCCGTTTCAAAGCCGTGCTTTGAAACGGCAATCCTACAAAGAGGCTTTGAGCGTGAAGTACGTTCAGTATTAAAAAACCTTGGAGCGGGAAAGCAAGAGCGTAAAGACTATTCAGCGGTGTATAATGGGAGTACAGCCTTTCGGCTGTTACTGCATACTGTACCCTGTCAACTGTCAACTGCCGATCCCCCCATTCACATTTTTTTCAATTTTCTATTGATTTATTTGTAAAAATATGTTAGAATAAAATCGTATAAGTAAAAAACAAAGGAGTAAATAAATGGAGTTTAATGTTTATACGGTCGCGGCGTTCGTGCTTTACGCCGTAGTAATAATCGTTATCGGAATTATTTCCTTTAAGCGTTCAAAAAATATGAACGATTATTTTCTCGGCGGAAGAAATCTCGGAAGCTGGACAACGGCAATCTCGGCGCAGGCTTCGGATATGAGCGGTTGGCTGCTTATGGGTCTTCCCGGTTCAATCCTTGTCGGCGGTCTTACACAAAGCTGGATAGCGATAGGTCTGTTTGTCGGAACATATCTCAACTGGCTTATATGTGCTTCGAGACTTCGCAAAATGTCTTATGCTGCGGGCGACGCTATAACGATCCCCGAGTATTTCCAGAAGCGTTTCTTCAGTTCTTCTCCCGTTTTGAGATTTGTTTGCGCGGCGATAATTTTCTTCTTCTTCCTCATCTATACCGCCTCGGCTTTCAGCAGCGGCGCAAAGCTCTTTAATTACGTTTTCGGTATAGATTATACTCTTGCGCTCACTATAGGCGCGCTTATTATCATCTCGTATACGTTCCTCGGAGGATTTCTTGCGGTCTGCTATACCGACGTTATACAGGGTATGCTGATGTTCGCGGCATTGATAGTAGTGCCTTTGGTTATTGTATTTCAGACAAAGGACATGGGCGCAGTATTTGACGCGGCAGTCGCAAACGGTTCCGTTCCCAATAACTATCTGAGCTTTATACATAATCCCGACGGTACTCTCGCTATTACTACCATCGTTTCGGGACTTGCGTGGGGACTTGGTTATTTCGGTATGCCGCATATCCTCGTTCGCTTTATGGCAATCAAGAGCAGCGATCTTATCAAAAAATCCCGCATAATCGCTACGGTCTGGGTATTTGTAACGCTTGTAGCTGCAGCGCTTGTCGGAATTTTCGGAATGATATTCTTAAACTCTCCCGAAAACGCAGAGCTTCTCGCAAAATTCAACGCGATAAACGACAACGAAAAGATCTTTATGTTCCTTTCAAGCTCGCTTTTGCCCGCGCTTATTGCAGGCATAATCCTTTCCGCAATTCTTGCGGCAATTATGAGCACCGCCGACAGCCAGCTTCTCGTAACCTCTTCGGCGGTAACGAACGATATGTTCAAGCTCTTTAAGAAAAACGCTTCGGATAAAACTCTTATGTGGATATCAAGAGGCGCGGTAATTTTAGTCGCGGTTATAGCTTACTTTATCGCGTTTGACCCGAACAGCTCCGTTATGGGTCTTGTGTCATATGCATGGGCAGGCTTCGGCGCGGCGTTCGGTCCCGCAATGCTCTTGTCATTGTTCTGGAAGAAGATGACGATGCCCGGCGCGGTCGCGGGTATTATAGCGGGCGGCGCTTCGGTAATATTGTGGGAGAGCATACCCGTTCTTTCGGGAACAGGCGTTTATTCGCTCCTGCCCGCGTTCTTTATCGCGCTTGTAGCGGTAGTTGTTGTTTCGCTTAAAACAAAGGTTGACGGGAAAAAGGTAGACGAGCTTTTCGCAAAGGCAAAGGAAACAAAGCTCGATTAAAAACGTTTAAATTCAGCATTGATGCTGTATAATAAAACATAGAACTAAAATTTTTCAAGGAGGAAAAATTATGTCAGTAAATCTTCAAAAAGGGCAAAAGGTAGACCTTACAAAATCAAACGCGGGTCTTAAAACTATCGTTGTCGGGCTTGGCTGGGACGAAGCTCCGAAAAAGTTCTCGCTGTTTTCAAGACAGGAGGACATCGACTGCGACGCTTCGGCTATACTTATCGGCGCGTCGGGAAGACTTGAAACGCCGAATGATGTCGTATATTACGGCAATCTTACGCACATGAGCGGTTCTGTTCGCCATTGCGGAGATAACCTCACGGGCGCGGGCGACGGCGACGACGAGCAGATAATAGTAGAGCTCAACAGAGTTCCCGCAAATTACACTAAAATAGTATTTACGGTCACTATCTATCAGGCGCGCGAGCGCAAACAGCAGTTCGGTATGATAAGAAACGCGTTTATCCGAGTTGTAGACGCTGACAACGGAAAGGAGCTCTGCAAGTTCAACCTTTCCGAAAATTATGACGGAAGAACGGCTATGGTCTTTGGCGAGGTATATCGTCACAACGGCGAGTGGAAATTCGGCGCAATTGGCGAGCCTACCAACGACAACGGCATAGGTGAAATGGTAGAAAGGTTCCGCTGATTAAAAACCGCTTTTTAAATCGCAGGAGGTAAAAATGAACGCTAAAATTTTATGCATTGTTTCGGGAATATTAGTATTTATTGCAGCCGCAGCTTCAGTTGCCGCGTTCTTGCTTCTGAGAAAAACGGATATGTGCGAGGACGATTATTTTGACATAGAAGAGGGCGTCTGATGTCAAAAGAAGCAAAGACAAACGCCCTTAGAATGTTAGATAAGCTGAAGATAAGCTACGCTGCTCATACCTACGAATGTGAGGATTTTTCGGACGGTGTACAGGTGGCGGATATGCTCGGGCAGGAGTATTCGAGGACGTTCAAGACCATTGTCACGGCGGCGAAAAACGGGAAGAATTACGTTTTTGTTTTGCCTGTAGACCGCGAGCTTGATCTTAAAAAATGCGCGAGGTGCGCGGGGGAAAAGGCGCTTGAGCCTGTGCATGTAAAAGACATAAACGCGCTTACGGGATATATACGCGGAGGCGTTTCTCCGATAGGAATGAAAAAGCCGTTCCCGACGTTTATAGACGAGACGGCGAAAGGGCAGGAGAGCATATTTGTAAGCGGCGGAAGATTAGGGCTTCAGATAGAGCTTTCGCCCGACGCGCTCGCAGGAGCGTGCGGGGGGAGCTTCGCGGACATAACCTTCTAGAGGCTAGAAATTAAGAGGCAAGAGGCTAGAAACTGTTTTGAGCGGCGAACAACGTAAAAAAACAAAACCACAAAACGGGCGGCGACACGAAAGTTTTTTGAAAAGGGTTTCCAAAGGGAAAAAATTTTTTTCAAAAAATTTTTTCCCTTTGGTCGCGGCGAAGCCGCGAAACTGCGCTAGCTAAGCGCTAAAGGGTGTGGGGAAAACAAGAGTTTTCCCCACATTGCCGTTTTAAAAACCGTGTTTTTAAAACGGCAATCCTATAGAGATGTGATGAGCGGAAAACAACCTTGGAATTGCATTTACCTTTAAGCGGGAAAGCAAATTCGCTGTTTAATTTGTGGTTTTGATTTATAGGAGCAAAGCCGCAAAAAGGTTCGCTCATTTATCACTTTTGAAAAACCTTAGCGCTCTTTCTTTCACGCTCAAATGTAAATTCATTTTTAAAGTTTTTCCCCGCTCGTCACCTCTCTT
Source organism: uncultured Clostridia bacterium (assembly GCA_947600065.1). Lineage (GTDB taxonomy): Bacteria > Bacillota > Clostridia > Oscillospirales > Ruminococcaceae > CAG-115. The sequence continues at coordinate 8,869 of CANQFZ010000049.1, forward strand.
AGGATTGCCTTTTCAAAGCACAGCTTTGAAAAGGCAATGTGGGGAAAACTCTTGTTTTCCCCACACCCTTTAGCGCCTAGCTAGCGCTGTTTCGCGGCTTCGCCGCGACCAAAGGGAAAAACTTTTTTGACAAAAAAGTTTTTCCCTCTGGACACCCTTTTCAAAAAACTTTCGTGCGCACGCTCGTTAGGTCGTTTGAACGGAAATGTGCTTTCCCGCTCATAACAGTTTCTAACCTCTCTTGCTTCTAACCTCTAACCTCCGTCTGCTTATAAATCCTCATCTCAAACACCGCTCCGCAGGTCCTTCCGTTTTTAACGGTCAAGGTTCCGTTCTGCGAAGCGGCTATCTTTTTCGCAAACGCTAACCCTATCCCATAGCCCTTGCTCGAAAAGCCCTTCCCCCTGTAAAACCTCTCGAAAACCCGCGACAGCTCCTCTTCGGGTATACCCGCGCCCGTGTCGGAAATAACTATCTCGGTGTAGATGTTGTTTTCCTGCGCGGAAATGTTTATCGCGCCGCCCTCGGGAGTATGCTCCATACAGTTTTTGAGAATGTTTTCCAGTGCCTCGGTCATATACATCTTGTCCGCAAAAAGCCCCGCGCCCTCGCTTATCTCCTGCGACAGGGTTATGTCTTTAAGCTCTATTGCAATTGACAGCGGTATTATTGCATTGTTGACAATTTCAGATACCGTTGCGCGCTCTTTCTTGAATGTAACAGCTCCCGCGTCAAGCCTTGAAATACTAAGCAGCGTTTCAAGCAGCCATTGCATTTTCGACAGCAGCGTAAACATATTTGAAATATGCTCCTCGCGCTCTTTTTGCGACTGCTCCCCGCGCATCGTTCCGAGAATAACAAGTATCGTCGTAAGCGGCGTTCTCAGCTGGTGTGAAATGTCCTCCAGCGATTCTTTTAAAATCAGTTTCTCGGACTTTAGCGCATTGTTCTGCTCCCTGAGTTTTATCGTCATCTTGTGTATCTCCGAGGACAGTATCCCAAGCTCGCCTTCTTTAAATTCCTCTAAAGAAATTTCCTCGTTGTTGTGCAGTATCATGTCTATCTTGTCGCAAAGCCTCGACAGTTTTTTCCTGCGCTTTGAAAATACTATTGTCTGTGCAATAATTATCGCCGCCGCGAAAATGAAAATAACCACCGCCGACTTTGGCGCAATAAACGCGCATACGGCAATTCCCGCCGCGCCAAGACAGCCCTCTAAAATAAGGAGTACTTTTTCGTCCGCACATATCTTGTTCATTCGTCCACCGCCTTATATCCAAGACCCCTTACGGTTTTCAGTATCTGCGGGTTTGCGGGGTCGTCCTCTATCTTGTCGCGAAGACGTTTAATGTAAACATTCAGCGTGCTGTCGCCGACAAATTCTCCCGAAAACGTCCAAAGCTCGTCCATTATTTTCTCCCTCGAAAGCAGTATCCCCTTGTTTGTAAAGAAAAGCACGAGCAGCCTGTATTCGAGCGCGGATAGAAATATCTCGCTGTTGTTTTTTCGGCAAACTCCGCGCGAGGTGTCAATAATAACGTTCGAGCATTGTAACAGCGGCTGCGACGCATGCTTTCTTATTGCATTTTTTATCCTTGCGACAAGCTCCCTCGGTCTGAAAGGTTTTCCTATATAGTCGTCAGCTCCAACCTCAAATCCCATGACCGTGCAGGTCTCGTCCGCCGAAGCTGTAAGAAAGATAACGGGAGTATCGCTCTGTGATTTTATCCTTGAGCATATCGAAAAACCGTTTCCGTCGTCAAGCGACAGATCAAGCAGAACACATTCAAAGTTCTCCTTTTCAAAAAGCTCTATCCCGTCCGTCATTCCGAGCGCGTGAGCTACTGAAAATCCCTCGCTTTGCAAAAATCCCGAAAGACTTTTCGCAAGGGATATATCGTCTTCTATTAGTAAAATATTCCTCATATCTAACTCCTTTTAATATCCTGTTGTTATTATAACAAATATTAAACTCCCGTGCAATAAAAATTTCAAATATTACAAAATTGTAATGAAAAAGTAACGCAATAGTTATAATTATGTGTTATGATAAATAAAAAAAAGGAGGAACACTTCATGGAATTATTACAGATAGAAAATCTCTCTAAGGTCTACGGCAAAGGCGAAAACGCCGTAAAAGCCCTCGACAATGTTTCGTTTTCCGTTCCCAAAGGGCAGATGCTTGCGGTCGTAGGCGCTTCGGGCTCGGGAAAATCTACGCTTTTGCACATTATCGGCGGTGTAGACAGACCGACCTCGGGAAAAGTTTTTCTCGACGGTCAGGACGTTTTTAAACAGAACAACACAAATCTCGCTATCTTCCGCAGACGTCAGGTAGGGCTTATATACCAGTTCTACAACCTTATCCCCGTTTTAAATGCAGAGGAGAATATAACTCTCCCCATGATAATGGACGGCAGAAAGCCCGACCCCGCGCACGTTAAAAAGCTCCTTATGTCGCTCGACCTTTACGAGCGCAGACATCATCTCCCGTCGCAGCTTTCGGGCGGTCAGCAGCAGCGCGTTTCCATTGCCCGCGCACTGTTCAATTCTCCCGCGGTTATTCTTGCTGACGAGCCTACGGGAAACCTCGACAGCAAGAACAGCATGGAAATAGTCGAGCTTTTGAGAAAGTCCAACAAAGAGCTTAACCAGACCATGATAATAATAACCCACGACGAAAAAATAGCTCTCCGCTGCGACAGGATAATTACGCTTTCCGACGGCAGTATAGTGCGCGATGTAAATAACTGAGGAGGCGGGAAGATGTTTACGGGAAAACTTGCCCTGCGTTATTTAAAGGAGCAGAAGCGCCACAGCGTTTTGACAATATGCAGCATAACTGCGGCAGTGACATTTATAACAATGCTCCTTATACTCGTCAGCAGCGCCATTGAAACCTTTTATAACTACCGCTATATTCAGACGCCTTATCATGTAAGCATAAACATAGATATTCAAAAAGACGAATATAACGGATATATCGAAAACTTCAAAAAGGACTTCACCGAAAATTACGGCACTATAACCGAAGAACGCCATAAATACAAAGAAGACGCACCCGAAGCGGTTTATCTTTATTGCTTTTACGAAAAGCCTCTCCCGATAGGTGTGAAATATGTGCGTGAAAATATAAGAGAGGTTCTGATAAATGCGGGATTTCCTTATGGAGTAATAGATGTAGATATCAGAATTCATACCACCCGCCTCGGAGACTTCAAGCCCATAGACGACTTTGGCAGAGCTCAGATGCTCGGGGTCTTGGCGCTTTTATATGTCGGCATAGTGCTTGTTGTTATTGCTTTAAGACTTCTTATAGACACGGCTTTTGAAATATCCTCAAAGGAGCGCGAAAAGCAGTTCGGCGTTTTACAGTCTATAGGCGCAACTCCCCGCCAGATAACGAAGATAATCACCATAGAGGGAACAACGCTTTCCGTCATAGGCGTGCCGATCGGTCTGCTTTTGGGAATATCGGGAGCTTATATTGTTTTTAAAATAGTCGAGCTTAATAAAATAGCCGAGGCGTTTGTTTCTCCCGATTTTGCAAAGCAGACGTTAGAGTTTTGCGTAAACCCATGGTTCTTGCTCCTTGCGGCAATAACGGGATTTGTGTGGGTATTGCTTTCGGCATACGGCACGGGCAGAAGATGTATAAAAAAATCGCCCATACAGGCCATGAACTCCCGCGGTGAAAAAGTAACGCTCCCCAAAAGGCGCGGTATTATCGACAAACTGTTCGTAAAAATATTCGGCTGGGAAGGCGAGCTTGCTGCGAGAAACAACCGCCGCAGCCCTAAGCGCTTTATTGTTTCGGTCGTTTCGCTTACTGTTTCAATAACGCTTTTTGCTTCCGTTTCAACAGCCGTTACGCTTTTAAATGACTTTACGGAAAGAACTATGTATACGGTACCCGAATTTGTATTTTCGGCTATGCCGTCAGGAATGATAGACGGCGATCCCGATAAAATATACGATCTGGGAATGTTTTCATATAAAGAAGCCGAAAAGCGCATAGAAGAAAGCGAGATATTTGAAAAACCCATGACTTATGTGATTGGGCGAATTTATCAAAAAGACCTGACTCAAATTGCAACAAACCATATGGTATATGTTTCTTATGTGGACGAGGCAATGTACAATTATTTGTTCGATGTCTTATACAGAGAGCAGAATGTAAACGGCGTGCATCTGGACGCGGTAGAAAAGCCTATGTCATACGAGGAGTTTACAAAATCGAATTCGTATATTATGACATACAGCGACTATCTTGGCAACTTAGGAACTCTTTCGGAGAACAAAGATAAATATACAATGAGAAAAAACGATTATCTCATGACTTGGAATTCCGAAAATATAAAACCCGAATATCTGGATCTTTTTGAAGAGGAAGTCGAAGAGAATAAAACCGCATACTATTATTCAAACGAGGAGGAAATAACGTTCAATATTGCAAGCGTTATAGACCACAGTCCATATATAGCCGACGCTATAATAAATGACCTTAGAAACCTCGGCGTTGAGCTTATAGGCTCGCTTGAAGCGTTTGAAAACGGGGAGTATAAGAAAGTTTATCCCGAACTTGATATTTTTAAATACGCCTCGCCCGAATCCGTTGTTGTGTGCGACCTTAAAAATCCCGTTGATTATGCGGAGGTTCAACAGTTCTTTTCCGACAATAACGATGTATTCTTGGACTATGCCGACAATTTTGAAACTCAGCGAAGGATAAAGGCAATTTTGTCGGGAATAAATATCGGCTCGACTACGCTTATAATAACATTTGCTCTGGTGGCGCTGATAAACATGATAAACGTCCTGTCTACGGGCATTATAAACCGCCGAAGCGAAATTGCTTCATTGCAGAGCATAGGAATGAGCGAAAAACAATTGAACAAGATGACCGTTCTCGAATGTCTGCAATATGTGTTTATTTCGGGAATTATAGCCATAGTGCTTAGTGAAATAATTTTGGGCGGTTCGGTGGCAATAATAACGATACTGGGAGAGGGAACTGTAGAATTGCTGCTCGGAGATATTCTGGGAGCGTTTTTGCTCCCCGTTGCGAGGGTGATCCTGTCGATAATACCCGCGTTTGCGGCGGCGCTCTTCGCTTCGTTTATCCCGCTTTATCGGCTTAGGAAGCAGTCGCTGGTAGAGCAGATAAGAAGTATCGAATAATCGATAATAAAACGCGCCCTGTTGTCAGTTGACAGTGTACAATGTACAGTATTCAGTAACACCCAAAAGGCTGTCTGCTGAATGTAACGTATATAAAAAATAAGAGGTAAGAAATGAGCGAACATCTTTTCGCACAAAT
>CANQFZ010000050.1 GCA_947600065.1 uncultured Clostridia bacterium
GCTATTAACATTATAACTTATTTGAGGTCGTTTGTCTTCTCTTTTTGTAACATATCTATTGTATCATAACATTTTTTCATAAAATTGCAACAGCCGAATATAAGCGTTTTTATGCCTCGTCTGTCGAACGATAGCGCTGAGCCTGCGTTGTGAATAGCTGATAATATTCTCCGTGCGCTTTCATAAGCTCGGAGTGAGAGCCTGTTTCCTCGATAGTGCCGTTGTTCAGTACGATTATCTTGTCGGCGGTGGTGGCGCTTGAAAGTCTGTGAGATACAAAAACGGAAGACTTGCCCTTGCGCAGGGTCTCAAACTGGGCAAATATCTCCTGCTCGGCTATGGCGTCGAGAGAAGCCGTCGGCTCGTCAAGTATGAGTATATCGGAGTCGGAATAAAACGCGCGGGCTATAGCTATCTTCTGCCATTGACCGATCGAAAGCTCCGTGCCGCTGTCTTCAAAATAGCGCATTAGCGGGGTGTCATATTGTTGAGGAAGTCCTTCGATAAAGCCTTTGGCGTTGCTGTGAGCGGCGGCGGCTTCTATCCTGCCGTCGTCTATGTCCTTTGAAATTTCTCCGAAGGCAATGTTTTCGCGGACAGAAACGGCATATTTCCCATAATCTTGAAAAACAATGCCGAACATATCATAAAGCTCTTTTACGTCATATTCCCTTATGTCATGACCGTCCAGAAGAATAATTCCCTCTGTCGGGTCGTAAAGCCGCATGAGCAGTTTTATCAGCGTGGTTTTTCCCGCGCCGTTCAGACCTACAAGAACTACCGACTCATTCGGCGAGATAGTGAGGTTTATGTTTTTTAGGACATAGTGTTCTGTCTGCGGATATTTAAAGGAAACATTTTCAAAAACGATGGTGTGTTGTCCTCTTTCGACTTTTCGCGGCGGGTCGATTATAGGAACGATCTTCGGTTCTTCTTTCATAAAGGATATCATGTTGTTTATAAAAAGCGTGGATTCGTAGATAGAAGCGGTCGTCGTTATAAGCGAGGCTATGCCCGAAGCTATGGAATTTAAAGCGCCCGTATAAAGCGCGTAATTTCCGACCTCATATTGACCATAAAAAACGCCCTGCGCTATCATCACAAACAAAACGCAGTTTACGGCAGTAGACAGAATGCCCGCGCCTATGTTCCACAGACACTCGAGTATCATAAGTTTTTTCAGTCCGCGGAAATATATCCCGAAAACATTTTTGTACTTGTCTATGAATGTGTCCGTAAGGTCGAGAGTTCGCATTTCCTTTACAAGATCTTTGTTTGTGATAAGCTCGGAGTAGTAGGAAAGCTGTCTGCGCTCCTTGCTGCGGCGGGAAATATAAGAGTGGTTCTTTCTGCGAAAATAGAAGTTTATAACAGTGGACGGTATAGCTACGGCAATGATTATCACTGCGGGCAGTATGCCTATCGCAAGAATTACGACAATATAGCTTATCATGCTTATGAGGGAAGAAATAATTGAGAAAGTTGCCGTAAGGGATTCTATGGGTCGGCGGGCAGCCTCGCGCGTTGCGTTTTCGAGCTTTGTATAATATTCGGGACTGTCATAGCTGGACAGGTCGACCTCTTTCGATTTTGTCATAAGCTTTATCTTTATATGGTTTGACACAAGCTCGCCCGAAATTCTCAGTACCGTTGAATAAACGCGCGATATAGCGTCCTTAAAGAGAAGATAAATAAACTGGAAAATAAGGAGCACCGCGATTATTTTAAAGCTTGTAAGCTCCTTGTCGTAGGCTTTCGCAAGGTCGTTTAAAATTTCTTTTCCGATAAGCGAGCCTATAACGGGCATAATTCCGTTAAAAAGCGTCATAAACGCCATAACGAAAAGCACCCCGCGGTTTGCCTCCCAGACGAGCTTTATTATGTAGAACATACGCTCGCCCGTGTCGGTTATAAGTTCTTTTATATATTTCGGGATATCCTTGAAATGCTTAGGGGGCTTTGCGCGGTAGCGGTCGTTTATCTGACCGCTCGGAGGGGACATATTCATATGTTCATTTCTCCTTTTCGGTTTAATTATTGTGTTCGATCGCAATTATGTACTATAAAGCGGCGTTCGTAGTAAAAAGCGAACGCCGCTTTCATAAACATATAATATCAGACTGTATAAAAGTTAAACTCAAGACTGTATAGAAAGTCCCAGCATGCTCGCATTGAACGCTTCGCGTACAACGCTGAAGCGTTACTGCAACTAGCCTTTGTGGCTGTTCGCATTATGCGCGTGTGCGCAAAACGCTGTGACGCTGACAACGCAGATGGGGCTTTATATACAGTCTTGTGTTATTGATCAAGTCTTTTCCTGACGTGATTATAACACGCAAAAAACGCTGGAATAAGGAACATATCGGCTAATATCCAAGCCATGGGGTTTGCATAGCAGACCGCCTCAAATCCGAATATCGGCACGAATACTATCGCCACAACGCCCCTTGCGACAAGCTCGAATACTCCCGCATATAGAGCCACCTGTGATGAGCCCATTCCTTGTATCATAAACCTTACGATGTTTACAAACGCAAGCGGGATATAGAACAGCGCGTTTATAACGAGAAAATGCCCTGCATATCCCTTTATAAGCTCAATGTTTTCGGCAGTTTTCGGATCGGACGGATCCAGAAACAGCGAAGCCAGATCTCCTCCGAAAAGAAAAGCTATTCCGAGTGCCAACACCGACCAGATAATTCCGAGCAATATGCAGTCAAAAAGTCCGCGCTTTACGCGTTTAAGCTCTCCCGCGCCGACGTTCTGCCCGCCGAAGGTCGCCATTGTGCTTCCCATTGCGTCAAACGGACAGCACATAAATTGTCCGACCTTGCTCCCTGCGGTTATTGAAGCCATGTATACCGAGCCGAGACCATTTACCGCGGTCTGTATGATTATAGTTCCTATAGCCGTTATCGAATACTGAAGCCCCATGGGAAGTCCCACTCCGCAGAGCCTCCCGATATAGTAAAAATCGGGTCTCAGGTCTTCTTTTCTGAGATGAAGAATTTCAAAGCGCTTTATTATGAATATAATGCAAAGCAAGGACGAAAAAGCCTGTGAAATGACAGTCGCCCAGCCTGCCCCCGCTACGCCCATATTAAGTACGACTATAGTAAATATATCGAGCGCGATATTTAAAAGGCTTGAGATAACGAGGAATATAACGGGCGTTTTGCTGTCGCCGAGCGAGCGGATAAATCCCGAAAGGATATTGTATAAAAACGTTACGGGTATGCCGAGGAATATGACGAAAATATAATCGTATGCCTCTTTGAAAACATCTTCGGGAGTGTTCATCCATTCGAGTATCTTCCCGCACAAAATGCAGGTCGCCGCCGTAAGCACAGCCGCAAACGCAATCGACACCCAGACGGTGTTGCCTACATACTTTTTAAGCTGGTCAATATCTTTAGAGCCGAATTTTTGCGCGACGGGTATTGCAAATCCCGCGCACATTCCTATTACAAACCCCAATACCAGAAAGTTTATCGAGCCCGTAGAGCCTACACCCGCCAAAGCGTTTAAACCTATAAAACGTCCGACGACTATTGTGTCCACCATATTGTAAAACTGCTGGAACAACATTCCGAGAAGCAGCGGGAGCATAAATCCTAAGATAAGCTTCATCGGATTTCCTTGCGTCAGGTCGCGGACAGAAGTTTTTGCCATACAGCCTTCACCTCGGTTATGCCCATTTTCTAAGCCTGTTTTCCGTCAGTTCTTTTCCGAGGACATGGCTTATCTCCCAGATGTCGGGAGCGTTTGAATGTCCCGTCAGAGCAATTCGGAGCATATTCGTAATATGAACGATACTTCCCTTATACTGCTCGGGATCTTTCTTATAGTCCTTGGGCTTTGCCGCAAAACCAAGCTCGGTGGTTATTTGCTTTACTTTTTCAAACCACGTCGGCTGGTCGTCGTTGTGGTCGTAACTAGCGATATATTTTTCAAAGAACAGCTTTCTTGTTTGCTCGTCAACTTCTGCGGGCATTTCGTCAAAAATTTCAAACGTTTCGTCATAATAGAACGACATAAAACCGCATGCCTGTTTCCAGCTCGTAATGTCCTTTCTGGGATTGTTTCCGCTCTTTCCGACGCCGAGAGCTTTTATTGTGCGCTCGGGATATTTCTTCAGAAGCAGTGCATATTGTTCATTATACTTTTCACACCATTCGAGCCACATTTTATAGACTTCTTCGGGAGACATTCTTCCGATAACTTCTTTTGAAATATTGTTCAGTTTATCAAGGTCTACAAGCGCGCCCGAATTTGACATTTTTTCAAGTGAGAACTTAAAGTCAAGATAGCTGCTTAAGGGATTTGCAATGCGCCATTCTTCAAAATTCGAGTTAAGAATAGTAAGCAGAAATTCCCACACAGCCGCCTGATAATAGCCCTCCTGCTGATAGAAAGCTAATGACAACTCGGGGTCTTTTCGCTTTGAGAGCTTGCGCTTGCCGCCGTTTTCAAGTTTCTGGAGCGTAGCGGTGTGGCAGTATATCGGCATTTCCCAGCCGAATTTATTGAACAGCTCGACGTGCATAGGAAGCGAGGATATCCATTCGTCGCCGCGTATGACGTGAGTAGAGCGCATAAGATGATCGTCAATAACGTGCGCAAAATGATAGGTAGGAATGCCGTCGCTTTTCAGAAGAACAAAGTCCATATTGTTCCTCGGCATTTCGAGTTTTCCTCTTATCGCGTCATTTACGCAGATATACTCGTCTGTCATTTCTCCGCGATAGCGCAAAACCCACGGTTTTCCCGCCGCAAGGTTTTCTTTTATCTGTTCAATAGTGAGAGAGCGGCTCTTTTCGGCATACTTTCCGTATATTCCGGGGTTTTCCTTGTTCTTTTCCTGCTCCTCGCGTATGGCGGAAAGTTCTTCTTCCGTCAGAAAGCAAGGATAAGCAAGCCCGCGCTCGGTGAGCTGTTTTGCAAAAACGTGGTATATCTCCTTGCGCTGACGCTGGCGATAAGGACCGTAATTTCCCTTGTCGCCGTCGGATACTGCGCCTTCGTCAAAAAGCACGCCGTAAAATGCCATTGAGCTTATTATCGTTTCAACAGCGCCCTCTACCTCGCGCTTGTTGTCGGTGTCCTCGATCCTAAGGTAGAAAATGCCGTTTGATTGATGTGCGAGACGCTCGGCAATTATCGCGTTATAAAGGTTTCCCAGGTGGACAAAGCCCGTGGGAGAAGGTCCTATTCTTGTTACAAAAGCATTTTCGGGGAGTTCTCTTTTCGGAAAGCGCTTTTCCATATCCTCGGCAGAAAGCGTTGTTTCGGGGAAAAGAAGCTCGGCTAACTCTTTATAGTTCATGTTTATTATCCTTCCTTTGACCTGAAGTCTGACTTTATATACAGTCTGATTTATTTTACTATTTTTAAGGGAATTTGTCAAGCGATTTTTTAGTAAATCGTTGATTGTTAAAAATTATTGTAATAACCCCCAAAACACCCGCCCATAAGAATCAGACTGTATATAAAGCCCCATCTACCTCGTAGCGTTATCCGCAGAAGGCGGATAATGCGGCGGCTTACTGCGGCAGGCACAAAGCCTAGCCGCAGCACCGCTTCAGCGTTGTACGCGTAGCGTTCAATGCGGTATCTGGGGCTTTCTCTACAGTCTGAAATCGGACTTTTTATACAAGCTGTAAGAATTTTAACTTTGCTATTGAAAAAAATAACATTATATGGTATAATAATCTCATACGTTAATTATTTACCTCTAAAATTCTTACCTCTTACTTCTAACCTCTTACATCTAAAAGGAGGATCACATTTAGGAATGAAAATACCTAAGAGAATTGCCGGCACGATTATAAACGCTCTTAAAGGCGGCGTTGTGCCGCGCGTGGGGCTTGGATATATAGCTGTCGGAAGAACAAACGAGATAAACGCTCTTCTGCATGATGTTTCTATTGCAGAGGACGGCGGCGCGTTCTTTCGTTTCGTTGTGGGAAAATACGGCTCGGGAAAGAGCTTTCTTATGCAGATAATGCGCGCAAACGTTATGGACAGGGGTTTTGCGGCGGCAGACGCAGACCTTTCTCCCGAGCGCAGGCTTATGGGAACAAAAGGGCAGGGCCTTGCGACATACCGCGAGCTTATGCGCTCTCTTTCCGTAAAGGCAAAGCCCGACGGTGGCGCTCTTCCGCTTATACTTGAAAAATGGATAGACGGCATAAGGAGCGAGGTTATTTCCGAGGGCACTTCCCGCGAGAATACGTTTTTCGATGCGGCGGTGGAAAGAAAGATCTACGAAAAAATAAACTCGCTTGAAAATATGGTACACGGGTTCGATTTTGCGGCTGTTATTACGGCATATTATCATGGGCTTTCGAGCGGCAGCGACGCGCTTTCGACAAGCGCCGTGAAATGGCTGCGCGGAGAGTTTGCAAACAAGACCGAGGCAAAAGAAGCCCTCGGCGTAAACGTTATAATAACGGACGACAACTGGTATGATTATATAAAGCTTATGACGGCGTTTCTTGTCAGCGCGGGCTATAAGGGGCTTGTCGTTATGATAGACGAACTTGTAAACATAATGAAGATACCTCATTCCGTCACGCGGCAGTATAACTACGAGAAAATACTTATGATGTACAACGACGTTATGCAGGGCAAAGCCTCGCATATAGGCATAATTATGGGCGGCACGCCGCAGTGCGTTGAGGATACGCGCAGGGGATTATTCAGCTATGAGGCTCTGCGTTCAAGACTTGAGCGCGGAAGATTTGCGACAGACGAAACTTATGATATGTTAGCGCCGATAATAAGGCTCGAACCGCTTTCTTATGAAGAACTTACGGTGCTTACGGAAAAGCTCTCGGAGATACACGCGGCGCTTTATGAATACGAGCCGAGAATAACGCTTGAGGACAGGATATTTTTCATTAAGGCGGAGTTTGAGCGCGTCGGCGCGCAGACAAACATAACCCCGCGCGAGATGATAAGGGATTTTATAGAGCTTTTGAACATAGCTTACCAACATCCCGAAAAGTCTTTTCCTGAGCTTATGGGAGAGGAAAGTTTCAAATTTTCGGACGGCAATGACGACAATGGAAATAATGACGGATTTGAGGATTTTGAACTATGAAGAAAATAAAACTTGCAGTAATTTGCATTATATCTGCACTGATGCTGTGCGGGTGTGAAGAATACAAAGAAAATTCGCGGACGGAAATTTCGGACAATGAACAGCTTTACGAAAATTTCGCAGACGAATTTCAATGCAGTGACGCTGACGGCGGGATTGTTATCGAAAAATATACGGGGAGCAGCGAAAATGCCGTCATCCCTAAGCAAATAGACGGGAAAGACGTTGTTGAAATAGGGAGCAGGGCGTTTGAAAACTGCGGTGAGATAAAGCGTATAGAGATACCCGAAACTGTCGTGAGGACAGGAAAAAGCGACTGCCTTAAATTTTACGAAGGCAGTGAACAAAACGCCGAAAAGCTGATATTTGACGGCAGGAATGTACAGGACGCCGGCGCGTTTTATGACAGCAATAACGGGGACTACGGCGTTCAGATCGAACTTGACGAAGAGGGAACAAAAATCTTTGCGGAGGCGACAGAGAGGCTTACAGGTCAGGTGATTTCAATATGGGCGGACGATGAACTTCTAATTGCGCCGACAGTCGCAAATCCTATACCCGAAGGCAGGGCGGTAATATCGGGCGGACTGACAGTTGAAAGCGCAATGGATTTAAGAGCTAAGATCCTCGGAAATCCCTTTATTTATTGCAAAAACGCAAAATTCACCTTCAAGGGAAAGATGTATGATCATGACGATATTGACGAACTTTATTCCGTTATAAACGGTTAAATTGAAAGGAGAATATAAATGGCACAGATAATTGACGGAAAAGCCGTTTCGGCGGCGATCAAAGAACAGGTGCGCGACGAGATAGCGCGCGATAACATCAAGGCGGGGCTTGCGGTAGTTATTGTAGGAAACGATCCCGCAAGCAGGGTTTATGTCAACAACAAGAAAAAAGCCTGCGAGTTCTGCGGGATAAAGAGCTTTGAATACGCTCTGCCAGAAGAAACAACTATGGAACAGCTCTTAGAGCTTATAGATACGCTTAACGCAGATAAGAACGTAAACGGTATACTTGTTCAGCTGCCTCTTCCGAAACAGCTTGACGAAAAGGCGGTTATCGAGCGCATTTCGCCGAAAAAGGACGTTGACGCATTCCACGAAACGAATGTCGGAAAGATAATGATAGGAAACTATTCGTTTTTGCCCTGCACACCAGCGGGCTGTATGGAGCTTATCCACAGCACGGGAGTTTCCGTTGCGGGAAAAGAGTGCGTTGTAATAGGGCGCTCGAACATTGTCGGAAAGCCCATGGCTATGCTTTTGCTCCACGAAAACGGAACTGTCACCGTCTGCCACAGCAAGACGAAAAACCTCGCCGAAGTCTGCAGACGCGCGGATATTCTGGTTGCCGCGGTAGGAAAGCCGAATTTTGTTACCGCCGATATGGTCAAAGAGGGCGCGGTGGTTATTGACGTAGGAATTAACCGTCTTGAAAACGGAAAGCTCTGCGGAGACGTAAAGTTTGACGAAGTAAGCGAAAAGGCGTCGTTTATAACTCCCGTTCCCGGCGGCGTTGGACCTATGACTATAGCCACGCTTATGAAAAACACGCTTACGGCGGCTAAAATTCAGAACAATGAATAATAATAATTCAAAGGCATTTCTCCGCAGCGCTATAATACTTTCTATTGCCCTTTTAGTTATCATATTCTTTATGAAAGAATGGGGAGCGGTACAGGTGATTATAGTTGTTCTTGTCGCATTGCTTGCGGCGGGGCAGTGGGCGCTGTATTTTTATCTTAGGAAGAAATGAACGGGATATAAAATTTAATTGAACTAATCAAAAGGAGATAACATGAGAAAAACTAAAATAATTTGTACGATAGGTCCTGCAAGCGAGAGCGAAGAAGTATTGAGAGAAATGTGCAATGCGGGAATGAACGTTGCGCGCCTCAACTTTTCCCACGGCACTCACGAACAGCACCAGATAAAAATTGACACCATAAAAAAGGTAAGAGAAGAGCTTTCCTTGCCTATTGCGATAATGCTCGACACGAAAGGTCCCGAATACCGCATAAAGACTTTTGAAAACCACAAAGTCACCCTTAAAGACGGCGACACCTTTACATTCACTTCCGACGAATGCGAGGGAAACAGCGAGCGCGTTTCTGTAAGCTATAAAGACCTTGCAAAAGAAGTCAGCATAGGCGACACAATACTTGTAAACAACGGGCTTTTAGTGTTTAGGGTAAAGGAAATACAGGAAAACAGCGTTGTGTGCGATGTTGTCGTGGGCGGAGAGATGTCCGACAGAAAGAGCATGAATTTCCCGAACCATGTTTTAAAGGGCGATTATCTCAGCGAACAGGACAAAGCCGATGTTCTTTTCGGGATAAAGAACGGCGTGGATTTTATAGCGGCGTCTTTTGTTTCGACAAGAAATGATGTTGCAGAGCTGCGCTCTTTCCTCAATGAAAACGGCGGCGAGGATATAGACATAATCGCAAAGATAGAAAACCGCTCGGGCGTTGACAATATCGGCGAGATATGCGAGATAGCGGACGGGATAATGGTCGCAAGAGGAGATCTGGGCGTTGAGATACCGTTTGTAGAAGTGCCGTCAATACAGAAGTATCTGATTAAAAAGTGCAGGCTTCTGGGAAAGCGCGTTATAACCGCAACGGAAATGCTCGAAAGCATGATAGAAAAGCCCCGCCCCACAAGAGCGGAGATATCGGACGTTGCAAACGCCGTTTATGACGGAAGCTCGGCGGTTATGCTGTCGGGAGAAACTGCGGCGGGAAAATATCCCGTTGCGGCAGTAAAGAATATGGCGGAGATAGCGGAGTGTACCGAAAGCAATATCGACTATAAAAAGAGATTTGTTACTACGGACTATGACATAAAGAGCAACACCGACGCCGTATCTCATGCGACCTGCGCAATGGCTATAGACACAAAGGCGAAAGGAATTGTAATAAGCTCGCTTTCGGGAAGAACGGTCAGAATGGTCAGCCGTTTCAGACCGCCCGTTGACATAATCGGAATGACGACTTCGGAAAAAGCATGGAGAAAGCTCAATCTTAGCTGGGGAGTTACACCCGTTTTGAGCGAGGAGTTCAACTCGGTTGACGTTATGTTTTATCACGCATTGCAGCATGCGAAGAAATATTTCGGCCTTAAAAGCGGGGATAATGTTGTTCTCACGGGCGGACAGACAAGCGGAAAATCGGGTAATACAAATACTATAAGGCTGGAATCCGTTTAGAGGTAAGAGGTAAGAATTAAAAACTAAAAAGCGTTTCCATTATTGGCACGTAGTCGATAATGGAAACGCTTTTAACATTTAAGACTTAATTATACTAATTAGCTTTATTTATTATCTTCCGCAATAAGTATCCTTATCGCGTCAATAGCGCACTGTATCGCCCTTTCGCTCGAATAGCAAATTGTATCGGGAAGACCTTGCTTTGAGCGTTCGGCGTTCCATAACGCCGTTAAAACGCCGCCGCAGCGTATCTTCTTTTCGAATGTCGAGCGCACTATTCCCGCCGAATAAATTGCCGCGCACTCCATTTCGCTCGTAAGACACCCGCATTTTACATAGCTGTTCCAGCGGCTCGTTATGTTGTCGCATACCGCCGAGCGTTCGGGGTTCGTCTCGCCGTAAAAGCTGTCCTTGCTGTGGACAACGCCGACATGAAAGCGCGTTCCGTTCTCCGTTCCCGAAAGCTTTTCGGCAGCCTTTACAAGCGCAGAGGTTACCGAAAAATCCGCAACCGCGGGATAGCCCTGCGGAAGATATTCATAAGAAGTTCCCTCCGCGCGTATCGCCGCCTCGGCAATTATCAGATCCCCGCCGAAAACGGAAAGCTCAATTCCTCCGCTCGTGCCTACTCTTATGAGGGTGTCAGCGCCGCTGTCCACAAGCTCTTCGACTGCAATTGCCGCAGACGGCCCGCCTATTCCCGTAGAGCAGACGCTCACTTTTTCTCCCGAAAGATAGCCCGTGTAAATGTTGTACTCGCGGTTTTGAGCGACCTGCACCGCGTTTTCGAGCTTTTCGGCAATAAGCGGCACTCTCCCCGGATCTCCCGGAAGAATGACATACCGCCCCACGTCGCCGTTTCTGATCTTAAGATGAAATCTTACTTCGTCGTTCATTATTGTTGCCATAAGTATCACTCCTTTTTGTCATTGTCATTTTCTAAAATGCTCGGCGCAGTTTCGTTTAGCTTTCTTTCTCTTTTATCGAGCCACTTCGGAACGTTTGTCACAAGCATAACAGCCAGCGTCATAAGCGTTATGAAAATGCACGGCATAAACAAAATCGCAGGTCCGTTTGTGGTAGGATCGTCCGCATATAACTGCTGATAGTTGGCATAAGTGATAAAAGAACCGACAGAAGCAAGTGTGTGAATTATCAAAGCTATTTTTGAGTTTCCGAGCATAAGCGCAAAAAATCCTATAATGTAAAGCCCCGATGAAATAAGCCAGAAAACGCCTGCTCTTATCGCTTCGGGGAGAGGATCTTCCGAGCCCATAAATACGCTTATCGGCGCGAATATTCCGAGGAAAAGCCCGAAGATAGTAACGAGTATCATCTCGAACATTTTTATTGTAGTAACAACGGCGAGCGCTTTTCCCGTGACGTGTTCCGCGGAGAAAAATCCGCCGCTCTCTCTCGGTGTGTATTCAACTTCCTTTTTTAATTTAACTTGTTTTCTCATGACTGTTCCTCGTCCGAATTGTTGTTTTTATAACCCCAGCGGTCAATTCCCGCTCTCCTCATTGCTCCGAAAATTCGTTCTTTAATTCCTCGGTCGTTATGTTCAAGTTCCCGTAAAAATTCTTTTGTCCATTGTCGTTTGGTGGTTTTGTCTGCGGGACATTTGCTCTTGACAATTTCGAGCGCGTTTCGTTTTGCGCAGGACATTACGGCATTTTCGGGCGCAAAGACGAGCGGTCTTATGACCGTAACGCCCATTCTCGAAAGATACGATATAGGCGCAAAACAGCCTATCCTGCCCTCGTTAAATAGGTTCATGATAAACGTTTCGATTGCGTCGTCGTTGTTGTGGGCAAGCGCAAGCTTATTACAGCCCATTTCCTTTACCGCGTCGCACAGCGCCCCTCTGCGCATTTTCGCGCACAGCGAACAGGGGTTTGTTTCCTTTCTGATGTCGAAAACGATTTCACCTATATCGGTCTTTACTATTTTGTACGGCACGTCAAGTTCTTTGCACAGGCTTTCAACTGCCGAATAATCGCCATCATTACCGCCGAATTTCGGGTCGATAGTGACGGCATAAACCTCGTACTTTTTTTCATAAAAACGTCGCATTTTCGCCAGCGCGCACAAAAGCACAAGGCTGTCCTTACCGCCCGACACCCCGACCGCAATTTTATCTCCGTCCTCGATAAGGTCAAATTCCTGACAAGCCCTGCGGACGTATCCCAACATTTTCTGCATTTTTTATCACTAATTCGCTTTCCAAAGAGTTTTATGTAAATCGTAATTTACAGCCATTGTATAAAAGCTGTCTTATCATTCTTGTTATATCCCGCTTGTTCATAAAAATCAAGGGTATCTTTACTTTTTGAGCCGGTCAGCAACATCATCTTGTAGCAATTTTCGCGCTGAGCAATTTCTTTTGCAAAATTCAGACAAGCCGTCGCATAACCTTTTTTCCTGTAATTTTTGTCGGTAATAACGTTTTCGATAAGAGCGTATGGACGCTGTTCATGCGTCAAATTCGGAATAATAACGCATACGCAAGAAGATACTAAAATACCGTTTTCATCTGCAACGATTATATGATGATTTTTGTCATTAAAAATATTGTTCCATATTGAAATAACTCTATCGTCTTTATCGGGAAACGGATTATCGTGCAGCTGCATATAAAGCGACAAAAGACCGTCAAGATCATTTTCTTCAATTTCTCTTATCATAATATTATACCTCCGTTAAATCAGAATTTAATATACTGTACACCTAATGATGTAAGGCAATCTCTCATCTTTTGTACTTTATCATTTGAAAAGCGTCTACCAATACAGTTTTCAAGCATAAAAACTTTTACACCTG
>CANQFZ010000051.1 GCA_947600065.1 uncultured Clostridia bacterium
TTTTTCAAAAAAGTTTTCCCTCAATAACGCTTCAAAAGCGCATCAGGTTAAATGCCTTCGGCATTGAACCTGGGGTGCGGGGAAAACAAGAGTTTTCCTTCTAGAAGTAAGATGTAAGAGGTAAGAGGTAAGAGCATAAATGAACTTTTTGGAGATAAAGTTTTTTGATGTTTAGAGAAAGAGGCTGGAGGCTAGAGTTTAAGAGGAAAAGTTGTTTTCCGTTTGAAACAAATTCTAGCTTCTAGCTTCTTCTTTTAATATTCAAAATGCTTTTATTATCAAAAGCTCCCTGAAATTCTTACCTCTTACCTCTTATCTCTTACCTCTAGAAGGGGAAGGGGGAAAGTCGCGGGGACTTCGTCCCCGCGACCCCTGTCAACTTCCAATGAACATTCAAGACAGCTTTTTCATATTATATACCGAGGGCAATGCCCTCTATTTTAAAATGAAAGGCGGGCAATTAACGTGGAGAACAAAGATAAGAAAAAGAAGACCATTCTTGTTATACTTGTAATTGTGGTGGGATTTCTGCTCGGTATAGCTATTGGATTTTTCGCCGCACATAAAGCTTCAGTAAAAACCGAGGGCGGCATTGGATTTACGGTCGTTCCCGAAAACAATTTAGACAACACCAACACCGAAAAGGGCGTTACCGTTCCGGGAATTACCTCTATGTCCGTTAAAGCGGGAAGCGATCGACTTGTCACGGGGTTTTATAATCCTGTTGAAAATAAAGACGAATATTATCTTACTTTTCAATTATGGGCGGAGATAAACGGGAAAAACGAGCTTTTATATACATCGGGACTTGTTGAGCCCGGAAACAGTATCTATGAAATAAAACTTAACAAGACCCTAGAAAAAGGAACATATAACGCGGTTATCCACATTCAGCCCTACCGCATGAATAAAGACCTTACTCCCACAAATAACGCGGATATCAAGGCGGTGATAAAAGCCGTCTGATATCATAAGGAGGGGATCGGCGATGAAATTATTGAAAGCCGCTTTGGCGCTTATTATGGCGGCGGCTTTAACTCAAAGTGGGGTCATAGATGAAAATGACAGTGAAAGTTCGGGATCTGTAAGCGTCGGTTACAGCGTGAGCGCTTCTTATGAAGTGACAATTCCCGCAAACGTTGAATTTACCGACACGGACAAAAACACGGCAATAGAAAGACCTCTCCAGGCAAACAACGTTCTGCTTGAAGAGGGGAAACACCTGAACATCTACGTTAAAAGTCAGAACGGTTTCAGAATGGTAAACAACGAGGGATATATCGAATACACCCTGCACGCAAACGGAAGTCTTATTTCGGGAACCGATAACGTAAAGATCCTTACAGTCTCTCCGGGCGACAAGTCGGGTTGGGTACTCCTCAGCTTTACTTCAGCGCTTTCCGGCGACTATTCGGGATTTGCGGGGAATTATTCCGATACTCTGACTTTTACGGTAGAAATGGTTTAGTATTTTTGACAACTAAGTCAATAAGAATAAAAAATAGACACGCCCGAACGAAAGTTTGGGCGTGCCTGCGTTTAAGAAGGATTTAATGAAAACGTCTAAAATTATCAGAGTTTCTTTCTTGAAATAACAACTGCCGCGCCTGCAAGGGCAATAACGCCGAGAGTAAGTGAAAGCCCTGCAACGCCTGTGTCGGGAGTTGTGGTGCTGCCGCTGTTGCTGGAGTTGCTGTCGGTAGAGGTTTCGCTGTCCGAGCCGCTGTTGTCGGTGCTGTCGGAAGATGTTTCGCTGTCTGAGCTTGTTTCGCTGTCGCTGTCAGCGGGCTTTTCGCCTTGCTTTTCTGACGTAAGTACATACTCGCTGAAATGGTCGGTCTTAAATACCGCATAACCGTCTTCAACGATTGCGTTCATGTCGGTATATGTGCCGTCGTCTTCTACGCGGTAAACATAGATCGTCTTGTTCTTCATAGCTTCGGGAACGGGGAGCTTTACTGTTACTTCGCCGTCTGGCTGAATTTCCTTGTCGTTTTCGGTCAGGGTAATTTCATAAGTAGACTTTGTACTGTCGGTTTTTTCGGCGATCGGCTTAACATTAAGTTTTGCGTCTTCGGGAAGAACACCCGCCTCCGCGTCAAGAACTACATTTTCGGACGTAAGGTTTACAGGATTTGCAAAGTGGAATGTGTTAAGGACTGCATAATAATATTCGTTATCTTCGCGTTTAGAATCTCCAAGAGTTTCAAGAGTCATATGCGTGTAAAGATCATACATATCATCAGGTCCGCCCTTTGACGGATAAGCATAGACGACTATTCTGTCAAACTGTTCCTGAGAGCCGTTGAAATAAATATCTGTTTCATCAGGGAAAAAATTGCCGAGGAATATTGTTTTAACTTTTTTGCCGAATGTAAGGCTTGTTAAAGTTTTTTCTTCGCCAGAATTATTAAAGCAATAGCTAATCATTTTTACATTGTTAGGTATAACAACATCGCCCTTTAAAGCCGAGCCGTCGATTAAAATATCATTGACAATAACCATCGGATCTTCTTTTATCTTGTTTTCAAGCCAGGGCGTTTCTTCAAATGCTCTATCGTATATAAAAGTTACGCTCTTCGGAATGGTTATGTTTTCAAGCTTTGTACAGCCGCTAAAAGTACCACTGTCAATTTTGGTTACACCTTCAGGGATAACAACGCTTGTAATATTTTCGTTATCCTTAAATATTTCCTTCTCGATTACAGTAACGTTTGAAGGAATAACCACATCGCCCTTGCATTTGCTTCCGTCTATCAGTATGCCGTTAATAACTACAAGAGGATTTTCGTCTGATTTCTTTTCAAGCCATGGAGTATTGTCAAAAACATCGCGCCCGAGGTCTTTTAAGCTGTCTGAATATTTGACTTCTTCAAGTTTTGCACAGTTTGAAAAAGCCAGATTGCCGATTGTTTTTACGTTTTTGGGGATTGTTACGCTTGTAAGATCGGTATAGCCGAATGCTCCGATGCCGATTTCTGTAACGCCTTCGCCGATCTTCACACTTGAAAGGGAGGTGAAAGAAAAAGCTCCGTAGCCGATTTTCGTCACGCTGTCGGGAATGATTACTTCTGTAAGGTTAAACTTTTGTTCATTATCGTAATACCAATCGCCGGGAGCAAAAGCCCAATCGTCAATTATTTTTACGCCGTCGGGAATAGTATAAGAAGTATTTGTTTTTCCGACAGGATAACGTATAAGTTCTGTCTTATCCTTGTTAAATAAAACGCCGTCAACTGATGCATAATTTTTATTGTTTTCGGAAACTTTTATACTTTCGAGGTTGTCACAATAGGCAAAAAGACCGCCGCTTAATTCTGTAATACTTGCGGGAATAGTCACGCTTTTAAGATTTTTACAATCATCGAAAGAACTATCAAAGTAAGAAATATTGATTTTTGTCACACCTTCGGGAATAACTATCTCCGTTGCAGTTTCACCCTGCTCCGTAACTCCCGTTACGACCGTTCCTTCAATTTCAAGGTTTCCGCTGGGGTCAACAATATCCTGTGCGCTGCTTTCATCATTGTTGTTATAGTGGATAGTTGCGGTTTCCGGTATGCCGAAATCTTTTGCGGTTTTTTCTTCAAACATGTGCTTCCACTCTTCCTCCGTGCCGATAAAATACACGTCGGTGAGATTTGGACAATCAAGAACACGCTGATTGCCATAAAATGAACCATAATAAGGTATAGTTATGCTTTTAAGATAATCATTGCAAATCGCCATATCGCCGATATTGTAAACATCGGGAATTGAATAACTTTCATCTGTTCTGCCTTCGGGATAAAATACCAATGTTAAGGAGTAGTTACTGCCTTGAAACAGAACCCCGTCTATCGAACGTACATACTCATTGTTCTCTGAAACATTTATGTTTTTAAGTTTTTTGCAATTGCGAAAAACGTCAAGAGGAAATACCGTATCATCGGGAATATATACGTTTTCAAGGTTTGTGCAGCTTTCAAAAGAAACGTCAATATGTGTCACACCGTCGGGAATAATTATATCTTTAGCCGTCTTTCCTTTTTCTGTAACTCCCGTTATGGTTGTCCCCTTAATAACAAGGTTCCCGCTGGGGTCTGCAATATCCTGTGTGCTGCTTTCGGTCTGCGATGTTTCCGCCATTGCCGTTGACGTGATGACAGGCGTTGCCATAAGTGCGCCTGCAAGTAAAATTGCGCTAAGCTTTTTGATTTTCATATTTCCTCCTATTTCCTTGCGGTAAGTTTTTTTGCCGCGCAATTTCCCGCAAAAACAAAAAGTGCGCAGCACGAAGCTACGCACTTGTAAAAATGCAAGCTCCGAATTGCTGCGACACAACTTTTCTATACCTCTATAAGTGTACGAAAATAGAGCGCACTTTTACCATGGTAAAAGTGTACACACAATAGAGGTAATTATTCAGTTATGTCGCACTGTAATTGTATCACAAACTTTTTTGTTTGTCAATACCTTTTGTTATTTCCCGCACACCTTTTTCCGCAAATCAACAAGCGCGCGGCTGAGCCGAATACGGCTTTAAATTGTTAAGGCACAATTTTTCTGTCAATCGCATTATAACACCGAAACACTAAAGGAGAGAGTGCCGCCGAACAAATGCTGAGATGTTTAATAAGTATAAAAATTGTGCCTTGAATATATTATAGCATACTCACTTTCAAATTCTGTAGTTTGAATTTTACCGAATATTATTCAATAATAACTCGTGAAAATTGAACAAAAAATAACACCCAAGTAAAAACTTGGGTGTGAGTATTTATTTAAAATTCCTGATATTATCAGCGTGTTTTCCTTGATATGAGCATTGCCGCGCCTGCGAGGGCAACTACTCCGAGCGTGAGAGAAAGTCCCGCTACGCCCGTGTCGGGGGTAGCTGCGCCGCTGTTTGAAGAATTGCTGTCGGTTTCGCTGTCGGTACTGTCAGCCGTGCTGTCGTCGGAAGATGTTTCGCTGTCGGAGCTTGCTTCGCTGTCGGAACTTACTTCGCTGTCGGAGCTTGTTTCCGTATCGGAAGAAGTTTCAACGTCAGATGATGTTTCGGTGTCGCTCGAATTGCTTTCGGTCGAGCTGTCGGTTTCTTTTCCGTAATTGAAATGTACCGTAGTGTTTGCGCCGATAACTACATTCTCAATATTCGAGATAGTTCTCCACAGCTGCTCCGAGCCTGCATAATAAATATCGCTTATGCCCTCCGAAAAAGTCAAAACGGAGTTTCCGCTAATCGAACCCGTAACGAACTCGGAAATAATGCTCGGTATTATAATGGTTTTCAGATTTACACAGTCGCCGAATGCGCCTAAACCTATGACCTCGACTGTTTCGGGAATAGTAAATGTATCTTCTGTTTTAGCCGCAGGATATACCAAAAGCTCCGTTTTGTCCTTATTGAACAGCACTCCGTCGGCGGAAGAAAAGCTCTCGTTGCCTTCCGCTACATTTACCTCTTTAAGAGACTTACAACCTAAAAAGCCGAAATCATTTATTGTATCCACGCTCGCGGGAATTTCCAGAGTTTCAAGGTTTTCGCACTGACTAAGCCTGCAGTCGATCTCTGTTATTCCCTCGGGAATTACTATCTTCTTCTCCGCTTTGCCTTTTTCGGTTATTCCCGTTACGGCGTTGCCCTTGATAACGAGGTCTTCGTTTGCGCTTTCAGTCTGCGAGCTTTCAGCCGCTAAAGCAGTAACTGCCGTCGAAGCCGTAAGTACGGATATTGCCGCTAAAATTGCCGATAATTTCTTTGCTTTCATTTTACCCTTCGCTTTCTGTTTGCGGATTTTTTAATGCTGTGCACAATTCCCGCAAAAACCAAAAGCGCACAGCAGAAGCCGAATAGCGGCTTCATTGTCACGGCATAACTACCTTTCATTAAATAAAGCTGTTCATAAATTATGCCGTGATGTTATTGTTATAACTCAAATTGTTAATTTTGTCAATACGTCAACTGCATTTGTGCATATCTACAAAAGAATTGTGACAAGTAACTGAAAAATTGAAATTCCTGTTGACTTTTTCGTGAATTTTTTATACAATAAAAATGCCTAATTATTTTATAAAAAGTGAGGTATTAAAAATGAAAAAATTTATGGACGAGAACTTCCTTCTCTCGACGGAAACCGCGCAGAAGCTGTTTCACAATTATGCGGCAAAGATGCCTATCATCGACTATCACTGCCACATAAATCCCCGCGAGATCGCCGAGGACAGACAGTTTGAGAGCATTACTCAGGTATGGCTCGGCGGCGACCACTATAAGTGGCGTCTTATGCGCTCGGCAGGCGTTGACGAAAAGTATATCACGGGCGACGCTACGGAAAGAGAAAAGTTCCAGAAGTGGGCTGAAACTCTCGCAAAGGGTATCGGAAACCCTCTGTTCCACTGGAGCCACCTCGAGCTTCAGCGTTTCTTCGGCTATAACGGCGTTTTAAACGGCGATACCGCAGAGGAAGTCTGGCAGCTCTGCAACAAAAAGCTTGCCGAAAAGAGCATGAGCGTAAGAAACCTTATAAAGCAGTCGAATGTTGAAGTTATCTGCACAACGGACGACCCTGTTGACAGTCTCGAATGGCACAAGAAAATTGCCGAAGATCCCACATTTGACGTAAAGGTATATCCCGCATGGCGTCCCGACAAGGCAATGAACATCGAAAAGCCCGACTTTGCCGACTATATGAAAAAGCTCGAAGCCGCAAGCGGCGTTAAGATCGCATCTTGGGCTGACCTTAAAAAGGCTCTCGAAAACAGAATGGACTTCTTCGGCTCTATGGGCTGCCGCGTTTCCGACCATGCGCTTGAATACGTTTATTATGCGCCCGCAAGCGACGAGGAAATTGAAAAGATCTTTGCCAAGAAGATGAGCGGAGAGTTGTCCTGCCCCGAATGTGTAAAGAAGTTCAAGACTGCGTTTATGATGTTTATGGGCGACCAGTGCCACAAGAGAAACTGGGTAATGCAGCTCCACTACGGCTGCAAGCGCGACAACAACACGCCTATGTTCAATAAGCTCGGTCCCGACACGGGATTTGACTGTATCAACAACTATGCGCCTTCGAGTGAAACGGCTGACTTCCTGAACGCTCTTGAAATGAACAAGTCGCTCCCCAAGACCATTATTTACAGCCTTAACCCGAATGACAACCAGGCTATAGACACCATTCTCGGCTGCTTCCAGAGCAGCGAGGCTGTAAGTAAGATACAGCACGGCTCGGCATGGTGGTTCAACGACAACAAGGTCGGAATGACGGAGCAGATAACCTCTCTCGGAAACCTCGGTTATCTTGCGGGATTTGTCGGAATGCTCACGGATTCAAGAAGCTTTTTGAGCTATCCTCGTCACGAATATTTCCGCAGAATACTTTGCGATGTATTCGGAAACTGGGTAGAAAACGGAGAATATCCCGATGATGAAAAACTGCTCGGAGAGATAGTTCAGGACATTTCCTACAACAACACCAAGCGTTATTTCGGATTTTAATTTATAACCAAACAACAAACGCGGGTCTGTATAAGATCCGCGTTTTAGTTTGTTTGGAATAATAAAGGACACACCCTGTTGGCAGTATACAGTGTACAGTGTAAAGTATTCAGTAATGGTGTCCGCTTACGCGGACAATATTAGATTGTTATTATGCTTTAACGTTTTGGAGCACTACCGTAAAAGTTATGCTCGTGTGCCTATAATTTAAAAACAATCTAATATTATCCTCCGCAAGGCGGATTCCTTATACTGACCACTGTACACAGCGTTGTACGCGAAGCGTTCAATGCGTACACTGTCAACTGACTACAGGGTGTGCCTTTGTGTTTAAGAAGGGTATTATGAAAACGTCTGAAGTTATCAGCGTGTTTTCTTTCTTGAAATAACTACTGCCGCGCCTGCGAGGGCAACAATACCGAGCGTCATCGAAATGCCTGCAACACCTGTGTCAGGGGTCGTGGTGCTGCCGCTGCCGCTTGAATTGCTGTCGGTTGTGCCTGTACCGCTGTTGTCGGTACTGTCGGAAGGTTTGCTCTCCTCGGGCTGGCTTTCCTCAGGCTGGCTGCTGTCGGAAGATGTTTCACTATCGGAGCCTGTTCCGGTGCTGCTGTCGGAAGATGTTTCGCTGTCGGAGCTTGATTCGTTGTCGGAGCTTGACTCGCTGTCGCTGCTGCTTTCATCGGGTTCAACCGTAATATTGCCGTCGTCAACGTATACCAATGTATACCCTGTGCCGTATCCAAAGTAGTACAAATTTTCACCGTAAGTATAGGCTACTTCCGCGGGTATCTTTTCGGAAACGCAGTTGCCGTTCTTGTCAATAAGATAACCCTCGCCGTCTTTTACAACGGGCGCATAGTCGCCGCAGAACGGACCCGCGCTGTCATACCATACCTTGCTTATGAAATTGTTATTTTCGTCAACAAGACCATACTCATCCCAACTGTCATCGGCGCATATACAGTAAGTTTCTCCATCATCGAGAGTATACGGTTGATAGCCATTTTCCAGATACTCCTGTGTTTTGGGGTTGAAAAGACTTCCGTAAGCATTAGCACTAAGAATACCGTTTTTGTCAATCATACTGAAAATAACGGTTTTATCGGGAGAAAGTATACTAAACGTGTTTGTATTCACGTCGATAAAATCATAGTAAGGCTGAGCGTAAAGCATGCCATCAGTCGAACCGAATAATGTAGCAACAAGTATATAATTTCTGTTACAAGCGCGAATATCTAAGCTGTAAACAACCGTATCTTCAAGACCGGCGAGTTTTTGTTTCAACCAGTTTTCGGGGGAAGAAATCAATTCGGTCAATTTCCCGTCACGGTCTAACCCGTATATTTTGTAAGATGATTTGTCTTTTGCTGCTTCTAAATAATATGCAACATATTTGCCGCCGTGTTCATCAACAGACAGATAATTGTTTTCGCTTCTTTGAATTTCAGTAACACTTGTGCCGTCGGGTTTTACTAAGCTGTATTTGTTGTCGGAATAGATAACCGCATAATTATCATCTGTAAAACCTATCAAACTGCCGCTATATTCGTAAACGACATTAGCTTCATTTTTTGATTTGTCAAGGCGCACTACATAGCCGACCTTATTATCAAAATCTGACAGTGAAAAATACTCACCGTTATTGTCCCAGCACGACCATTCCTTGCTGAGGTCGATGTCGCCTTTAACATTGACGTTGCTGTATGTAAGTTCGCCGTTTTTGCCCTTTTCAAGATGTACGACAGCGGTGCCGCCCTCTTCGGGATTTATCAGACCAAAGCCGTTCCCAAAGCTTTTGAAATCGTATAATGCGTCGTTTTTGGACACTTTGACAGTCGCCCAATCTACCAGGGTGTTTTCTTCTGCCGCCGCATTAACCGTGGGAATGGAATTTACCGCCGCAACCGCCGACGCTGTCGCAAGAGCGCCCGCAAGTAAAATTGCGCTGAGTTTTCTTATCTTCATTTTAAATCCTCCGTTCTATTGCGGTATGTTTTATTGCCGCGCAATTCCCCGCAAAATAAAAAAAGTGCGCAGCCGAAGCTGCGCACTTGTAAAAATGCCGGCTCCGAATTGCTGCCACACAATTGAAATACCATTAAACACGGGTACTAAAAGAGCAAGCGCTTTTACCATAGTAAAAGTACCGTGTTTAATTAAATTTATTCAATTGTGTGGCAATTTAATTTTACCATACCGCCCATAATTTGTCAATAGTTTTTTATAAAAAAATCACGACCACCGAAAAACGTCGGTAACTATTTGTATATGTAATTGTTTGATAATTTACTGTTGACTTTTTTCTTAAAGTGTGGTATAATTTATATTAGTAATGTGGAAATGCTTTCATGAAAAGGGGGCGGTAGAGATGAACATAAGTCAAAAGGGTCAGAAAAGCCTTTTCGAAGACATCAAAAACGCTCATATTTCCGACCTCGGCGGGTTTGTTGAAGAAGCCCGCAGGGCTGTAGGCTTTATCGCCGAGGATCTCGGAATAACAAAAGTCGATTGTGTTCTGTCCGTGCCGCAGGAGCTTTCGGACTTTGGAAACAGCTTTTCTGTTTACGGAGAAAACGGACAAGGCAAACCGATAAAGTTTTCTTATGACCTTTCTGACGAGGGCAGTGTAGAATTTTTAGTTTATACGAATGGAAAAGGGCTTTCCGATGATGAAGCGGAAGTTCTTGAAATTGATCTGAGACAGCTTAGTTATATTCTCGATAGCCTTATACTTAAACTTAAATGCGAACAACTCTCGCTCATTGATTTTCAGACGGGCATTTCCAACACAAAAGCGTTTATGAGCTTTGCTTCCAAAATAATTGACGCGGGCAAAGCGGAGGACTATACCGCTATCTTTTTCAATATACGCAATTTCAAATCCGTCCACCGCTCTCTTACATATTTAGAGGGAAACAAAGTCCTTAAAAAATACAGCAGGATAGTCGCAGAGGCTGTGACCGAAAAGGAAATGGTCGCGCGTTCGGGCGGAGATAATTTCATTGCACTTATATTAAATGACAATCTCGATTACTTTT
Source organism: uncultured Clostridia bacterium (assembly GCA_947600065.1). Taxonomy (GTDB): domain Bacteria; phylum Bacillota; class Clostridia; order Oscillospirales; family Ruminococcaceae; genus CAG-115. The sequence continues at coordinate 10,519 of CANQFZ010000051.1, forward strand.
TCGACTTGCTGCAGAATATGGTCATATTCTACGAAAAAGACGGAAGAAAACTTACGTTTATGTTCGGAGCAATTGTCGGAGCTTTAAAACTTACGGACAAGTACAGCATAGGCGACATTATGCTGAATACAAACGTTGCATATCAGAGCGCAAGAGAAAACCGCACGCTGTACAAGCTCTATGACGAGGAAGCAAGCCTTAATCTTATACAGAAGAAAATAATCCTTTCGGGATTTCATAAAGCGCTTAGCGACGGAGAATTTTATGTAGTATATCAGCCGAAGGTCGGCGTTAAAGACAGAAAGCTCCACGGCGCGGAAGTGTTGGTGCGCTGGCGCACAAGCACGGGAGATCTTATGCCGGGCAGTTTTGTTTCAATTCTCGAACAGGACGGCTGTATATGCACGCTTGATTTCTTTATGCTCGAAGAAGTCTGCAAGCTGCTTAAAATGCTCTTAGACAACGGGCTTGAGCCTGTGACCATATCGGTGAATTTCTCAAAACGTCACCTCACAAACAACAAGCTCGTGGAGGAGATAGTTGAAGTAATAGACCGCTACGATATTCCTCATGATTATATAGAAGTGGAGCTTACGGAGGGCGAAAACTCGTATAACCAAGGGGTAATGAGCAGCGTTGTAAACGGACTTGCAAAGCTTGGGATAAAGACCTCGATAGACGATTTCGGAACGGGCTATTCTTCTCTCGGAATGTTGAAGATGTTAAATCTTGACGTTTTGAAGATAGACAAGAGCTTTATCCCCGAAGCGCCCGTCGGCGAAAAGGACAAGAGCTATCTTTTGCTTAAAGGCATAATCAGCATAGCAAAGGACTTAGGACTTACGATAACCGCCGAAGGCGTTGAAACAAACGCGCAGTTTGAGCTTATAGAAAGTCTCGGGTGCGACCTTGTACAAGGGTTTATTTTTGACAGACCGTTGTCGGAAAGCGAGTTTATCGACAGAATAAAGCACAAGGACTATGTTCTTGATTAAACGAAAGTCAGAGAAAGGAGCTTTTCAATGATGAAATGCTGTTTTGGCGTCGGGAGAAACAAGGAAAGCGCCGAGCTTTGTGTAAAAGAAGCGGTAAAGGATTTTTCCGACCCGAAGCTTATCATCTTCTTTTCTGATGAATATGATTTCTGCGAATATTCGAGGCTTATACATTCGCGGTTTCCGAACGCCGTTTCGATAGGCTGTTCGACATACAGGCTGTGGGGTACTATAGGAACGGAGAAAAACGTACTGTATGCAATGGCGATAGAGGACGGCATTGAGATAAGCGCGGACGTTATCCCGAAGGCGAACGAGTTTGCGCTTACATATGCCGACAGAGTAAAGGAATGTGTAAACAAGATAAGCGACACGAAAAACACGGTGTGCGTTGAGTTTACCGTTCCGTATAAGAATTATGAGGAATACGCGCTAGTTGTATTAAACAGCGTGCTTTTGAGAAAGGGCATTCCGATTATAGGCGGCACGGCCGCAAACGACAACACCTCGGAGACGGGATATGTTTCGCTGAACGGCGAAGTTTATACGGACGGCTGTGTGTTTATGCTGATAAAAAATCTCGGCGGCGCGATAAGGCTATATCGTGAGAATATCTACGTTCCGCTTACGGGAAGGCAATTTCCGACAACGAAAGCAAACAGCGTTTCGAGGACGGTAATGCGGCTCGGCGAAAAGACTGCCGCAGAGGTATACGCCGAGGAGCTTAATGTTCCGATAAGCGACATAAAGAAGTATTTCTTCTACTATCCCTTGGGCAGGCGCGTCGGAGATGAAACATATCTTACCGCAATTTACGAGGTCGGAGCGAACGGGAGCCTAAAAAACTTCGCGAGGATACACGAGGGAACGGATATTTCGGTTATGACGGTCGGAGATTATAAGCAGATAACCGAGAGGACGTTTGAGAAAATAAAAAGGGAGAACCCCGCGCCGTCGCTTGTTATGCTGTTCAACTGCCTTGCGAGGACGATACTTTTTGAAAGCGAAAACGCCATAGAGGACTATCAGAAAAGGCTGTCGGAGGAATTTCCGAATTATATAGGATTTTCCTGCTGCGGCGAACAAATGGGAACAAAGCACTTTAATCATACCGCATTGTTCGCGGTGTTCGAATGAAAGACGCTAGACGCGCAAGGGGAAAAACCTTTTTCCAAAACTTTTATGTTCCGCCGCTGACGCGGCGGACGATAACCGAAAAACGCCGTAAGAGGTAAGAAGTTGTTTTGAGCGGCAAAGCACTTTTATTTCTCAAATCACATAACGAGCGGCGCACGAAAGTTTTTTGAAAAGGGAGCGCAGCTAGAAGTTAGAGGCTAGAGGCTAGAAACTGTTCCGAGCGGCGGACAACGTTTAATTTTCAAGCCACCTGACGGACGGCGACACGAAAGTTTTTTGAAAAGGGAGTCCAGAGGGAAAAAATTTTTTTCAAAAAATTTTTTCCCTTTGGCAGGGGTACGGGGGCAGCGCCCCCGTCGCGTTAGCATAGCGCATCAGATTAAATGCCTTCGGCATTGAATCTGGGGTGCGGGGAAAACAAGAGTTTTCCCCGCATTGCCTTTTCAAAGCCGTGCTTTGAAAAGGCAATCCTA
>CANQFZ010000052.1 GCA_947600065.1 uncultured Clostridia bacterium
AGCTATTAACATTATAACTTATTTGAGGTCGTTTGTCTTCTCTTTTTGTAACATATCTATTATATCATAACATTTTTCAAAATATTTTTAAATTCGTATATGCCTATATGCAGGCATTGACATTTTGCGGCAAAAGTGTTATAATATATATGATTATATGTAAAGGAGAAATAAAGCTATGTCAATGACATTTAAAAGAAAACTTCCTATCCCGCAGGAGATAAAAAAGATGTATCCGCTTTCTCAGACCGTGCTTTCCGTAAAAGCCGAGCGCGATAAGGAAATAGCCGATGTGCTGACGGGAGCGTCGGATAAATTTCTGCTTATAATCGGACCTTGCTCGGCGGATAACGAGACGTCCGTGCTTGATTATACGACGCGCCTTGCAAAGGTCGCGGAAAAGGTAAAGGATAAAATTGTCGTCATTCCGCGCGTTTACACGGGAAAGCCCCGCACAAACGGCATGGGCTATAAGGGAATGTTACACCAGCCCGACCCGACAAAGGGCGAGGATATGCTCGAGGGAATAATAAAGATACGCGAGCTTCATACAAAAGTTATCGAGGAAACACACTTGACTACCGCCGACGAAATGCTTTACCCCGAAAACTATCGCTATCTTTCGGATATCCTTTCTTATGTCGCAGTCGGCGCGCGTTCTGTAGAAGACCAGCACCACAGGCTCGTTGCTTCAGGAATGGAATGTGCGGTAGGAATGAAAAACCCCACGAGCGGAACGCTTTCCGTTATGTTCAATTCAATTCAGGCGGCGCAGGCTTCTCATACATTCCTTTACAGAGGCTGGGAGGTAACTTCGGACGGAAATCCCCTTGCACACGCAATTCTCCGCGGCGCGCAGAACAAACACGGACAAACTATCCCGAACTATCATTTCGAGGATCTGAAGCTGTGCTGTGATTTATACAATGAAAAGGGGCTTAAAAATCCCGCGGTCATCGTTGATACAAACCATTCAAATTCGGGCAAACAGTATCTCGAACAGATAAGGATAGCCAAAGAAGTTCTCCATTCAATGCGCCACTCGCCCGATATAGGAAAAATGGTAAAGGGTCTGATGATAGAGAGCTACATTGAGGACGGCTGCCAGAAGATAGAGGAGGGCGTTTACGGAAAGTCTATAACCGACCCTTGCCTCGGCTGGGAAAAATCCGAAAAACTGATCTACGAAATTGCGGATATGCTCTAATAGAAGCTGGAGATTAAGAGGCTAGAGTTTAATTCAAGACAAGATTTCCTTTTCAAACCTTGCTTTGACTTCAACTCTTACCTCTAAAAACTACTTGACAAAATGCGACGTTTATGTTAAAATAAAATGTGTATTTTAAAGCGTTGATGAGAACACAGTAGTTTGCGGAGCGTTCTTTCAGAGAGTCGCTGTTTGGTGGAAAGCGGCAGAATACCGTAAATGAATTACATCTCGGAGCGGCTTTGCGAACGGAACTTGTGTTCTTAATAGCAGGCACGGGAAAGCCCGTTACAGCTTTTAAAGGCGGCGTTTATTCGCCGTAAACTGAGGTGGTACCGCGATAATTCGCCCTCTATGATAAAAATTCATAGAGGGCTTTTTTATTGAAAGAGGGTGTTAAACGTGAGATGTAATTATCTCGCAGGCTATGAAAAAATTCTCGCTTTAATAATTTAATAATTAAAGAATTAAAGGAGGATTTATGATAAGAATTGCAAATAATTGCGACCGCGAAGAGCTTACAGCGCTGTTTATCGAGCTTCACAGTCATCACGTTGAGATAAAGCCCGAAACGTTCAGAATGCCCGAAAGAGAATGGTTTTCGCGGCGCATTTCGGAAATTCTCGACGACGGCGAGTTTAAAGTTTTCGTTCACGATAACGGCTTCGGCATAGACGGTTATGCGGTCGTGAAAATTATGGACATAAACAGCGAGGAGAAATTTCCGAGGAAAGTTTGCTATATCGACTGCTTTGCGGTAGCTAAAAACTGCCGAAGAAAAGGGATAGGCACAGAGCTTTTCAGCGCAGTTAAAAAATTCGGAATTGAAAACGGCTGTACAAGCGTTCAGCTCGGAGTTTCGGCGTGTAATCGCGGCGCGGTCGCTTTTTATGAAAAACAGGGACTTTTGCAGAGAACGATACAAATGGAACTTCGGTTTTAAAATATTCAACAATTTTTCGTGTTAAGAACAACGCGGTTTGAAATTTGGGAGGAAATAAAAATGGAACTTTATGATGAATTAGTGGCGCGCGGACTTATCGCGCAGGTAACGGACAAGGACGAGATAAGCAAGATGATAAACGCGGGAAAAGCAACGTTTTATATCGGCTTTGACCCTACGGCGGACTCGCTCCATGTCGGGCATTTTATGGCGTTATGCCTTATGAAGCGCTTGCAAATGGCGGGTAACAAACCCATTGCTCTGCTCGGCGGCGGTACGGGAATGATAGGCGATCCGTCGGGAAAAAGCGATATGCGCAAAATGCTTACGAAAGAAGATATCGAGCATAATATATCCTGCTTTAAAAAACAGATGAGCAGATTTATCGACTTTTCGGACAATAAGGCGCTTATGGTAAATAACGCCGACTGGCTGATGAATTTGAATTATATCGACGTATTGAGAGAGGTCGGAGCGTGCTTTTCGGTCAATAAAATGCTCTCGTTCGAGTGCTATAAACAGCGCTGGGAGAGAGGACTTACGTTCCTTGAATTCAACTATATGATAATGCAGAGCTACGACTTTTATATGCTCTATCAGAAATACGGCTGTAATATGCAGTTCGGCGGCGACGACCAGTGGGCGAATATGTTAGGCGGAACTGAGCTTATCCGCAAAAAGCTCGGAAAGGACGCCCACGCAATGACCATAACCCTGCTGTTAAACTCCGAGGGCAAGAAAATGGGAAAGACCGAAAAGGGCGCCGTATGGCTTGACGCAGAGAAAACCTCGCCTTATGACTTTTTCCAGTACTGGAGAAACGTTGCGGACGCGGACGTTATAAAATGCCTTAAAATGCTTACGTTCCTGCCGCTCGAAGAAATAAACGAAATGGAAAAGTGGGAAGGCTCACAGCTCAACAGGGCAAAGGAAACTCTCGCTTTTGAGCTTACAAAGCTTGTCCACGGCGAAGAAGAGGCGAAAAAGGCTCTTGACGGAGCAAAGTCGCTTTTCGGCGGCGCGGGAAATACCGACAATATGCCCACTGCCGAGGTCGAACTTACCGACGGAAAGATAGGCATTCTCGATCTGCTTGTTGCTGCTAAACTCGCTTCCTCAAAGCGCGAGGCAAGAAATCTTGTCGCGGGAAAGGGCATAGCCGTAAACGATAATGTTATAGAGGACGCAAATGCCGTTATTGAAATAAACGGGGAAATAATAGTGAGAAAGGGAAAGAAAGTATTCCTTAAAGTCACGGGGAAATAACTGTTTTTATTCATAACGAGAAATTTATTTCGGCAGTAATATCAATTTTTAAAAAGTATTTTCTTTTTTATCATAATATTGTCACATAAAGTCTTTATACTATTGTTGCAAGGGGGAAACAGAATGGCTTATGCAAATACCTTCAAGCGAAAGGAAATGAAATTCCTTCTCGACGAAGAGCAGTACAACAAGCTCCTGAAAGAAATGAGCCCTTATATGACAGCCGATGAATACGGCGTTCATACGATAATGAACATCTATTTCGACAGCACGAACGACGATGTTATCATGAATTCTCTTTCAAAGCCCGTTTATAAAGAAAAGCTCAGGCTGAGGGCATACGGAAAAGCCGCAGGGGACGACGACGAGGCTTTTCTTGAAATAAAGAAAAAATACAAGGGGATAGTTTATAAAAGGCGTCTTGAAATGACATACAAAAAACTGTTCGATTATGTAAGCGGCGGCGAAGCGCCCAACATTCCCGAAAAGGACAAACAGGTCTTTGAGGAGATAGAGTATTTCATAAAAAGGCTGGGGCTTGTCCCGAAAATAGTTATCTGCTATGACAGACAGGCGTTTTTCGGAAATGACGACAATGAATTTAGAATAACGTTTGACGGAAACGTTAGGAGCAGAAGAGAAGAAGTGGACCTCAGAAAAGGCGACTATGGAGAGCTTTTGTTCGATCAGCCTTACAGGGTAATGGAAATAAAGGTATCCGACGCGATACCGCTCTGGCTCGTTAAATTCCTTTCGGAAAACAGGATATATGCGGACAGTTTTTCAAAATACGGAAATATTTATCTTGACGAAGTAAAGAATAGTATACAGAACAGGAGAGAAACAAAATGTTTTCAGGCATAATTAACAGCGCCGTCAGCGCCGCCGCAGATGCACAAAAGCCGTTCGACTTTTTTTCGAGCATAATCGACAATACAGTCGGACTTACGGGAGAGAGCGTCCTGTTCTGTACATTGACTTCAACGGTCCTCGGTATTATTGCGTCGATATTGTACAGACTGCATAACCCTCGACCGTCGCGGAATTTAATGGTAACGCTCGTGGTACTGCCCGTATTGGTGCAGAGCGTGATAATGCTCGTAAGCGGGTCGCTCGGCGCGGGGCTTGCGGTAGTGGGCGCTTTTAATCTCGTGAGATTTCGTTCAGCGCCCGGAACATCAAGGGAAATTTGTTATGTGTTTTACTCAATGGCGATAGGTCTTGCCACGGGTATGGGATACATAGGCTTTGCGATATTGATAGGAGCTGCAGTCGGAATAATACTCGTAGTCCTCGGGTTTATCCCCGCGTTTTCCGTCACAAAGTCGGCAAAGTCAATACGCATTGTCATTCCCGAAGATATGGACTATACAGACTGCTTCAGCGATTTGTTCAAGGAATATCTTTCGAGCTACAGACTGATACTGTCAAAGACAGTAAATATGGGCACGCTTTATGAGCTTCGGTATGAAGTTGTATTGAAAAACAGCGCAAAGGAAAAGGAATTTCTGGATAAGATCCGTGAAAGAAACGGAAATCTTACAGTTTCATGCAGCGTCTTAGCCGAAAACCATGAGGAAATGTGATTTTTAAAGGGGAGTCATATTATGATAAGAAGCTTTAAATCTCTTGCGGCAATTTGTGCAATGGCTGTACTTTCTGCAACAGGTACGGGCTGTGATAAATCCGAAACGCAAAGCTCGAATGAAAGTTCAACAGGTGCAATTTCTTCGGGCATTAGCTCGGCGGGAGAGGTTGTTTTTGAAACGGAAAAGCCGACAATATCGAATGATGATGTCTTGTCAGAAGCGGCTACTTGTACAATCATCTTTTCGGACGGCGGGATAACCGTTTCGGGAAACGGCGCATTTGCTTCGGCTGATACAGTCACGATAAATAACGAGGGCGTTTTCTCACTGTCGGGCATGAGCGAAAACGCAAAAGTGCTTATAGAAGCGGACAAGTCCGATAAAGTGACCTTAATATTAGACGGACTTTCTCTTTCATGTCAGAAGGGTGCGGCTATCGACTGTGAAGAAGCGGGAGAGCTTATCATCTGCACGGCAAAGGATTCCGAAAATTCCGTTTCCGACAGTGCAAATTATACCTTTGACGGAACCGATACCGAGCCCGACGCGGCTATATTCTGCCGAAGCGACCTTGTTCTTTCGGGCGGCGGCGAGCTCGTTGTAAACGGAAATTACAACGACGCCATAAAATGCAAGGACAATTTGCAGATAATCGGCGGCGGCTATGATGTGACTTCCGTTTCTGACGGCATAACGGGAAAGGACAGCCTGAAGATCTTTGACGGAAGCATTATGGTAAACGCGGGTAAAGACGGAATAAAATCCTCACAGGACAACGACCCCTCTCTCGGCACTGTGACCATAAACGGCGGCGATATAACGATAAATTCCGACCACGACGGCATACAGGCAGAAACAAAGCTGTCTGTCTTCGGCGGGAATATAAAGATAGTTTCGGGCGGCGACGCGGCTTATGAAGAAGTAGCTCCCGACAACGGTCAGGGTCCCGGCGGCAGACCGTTCGGCGGCGACTGGGGCGGACGCGGCGCAAGTCAGGACACGACGACAACTGAAACTTCTCAGAGCCTTAAAGGTCTTAAAGCAGGCAGCGATATAAGAATTTACAATAAGGACACTGTCATTGACATAACGTCTGCCGATGACGCTATCCATTCAAATGCCAATGTCAATATTGCAGGAGGACAGATAACGCTTTCGAGCTGCGACGACGCTATTCATGCGGACGAGATATTGACAATAGACAATGGAACGATTAACATTACAAAGAGCTATGAGGGCTTTGAGGGCAAGAGCATTTCCATAAACGGAGGAACTATAGACCTTATAGCCGCAGACGACGGAATGAATGCCGCAGGCGGCGACAACGGCGATTATTTCGGCTTTGGAAGTGATTCCGATGAATATTATATTTCAATTTCGGGCGGCGATATAACCGTAAATGCCGACGGCGACGGTATTGACTGCAACGGCTCTATAGCAATGAGCGGAGGAAAGCTCACAGTATTCGGACCTACAAACAGCGGAAACGGAGCGCTCGACTATGGAAAATCATTTGCAGTTAGCGGCGGCGAGCTTATCGCGCTCGGTTCTTCGGGAATGGCGCAAGCTCCCAGCACGCTTTCTCAGCCTTGCATTTCAATAACGTCAAATGTTTCGGCGGGAAGCAAGATAGAAGTAAAGAGCGAGGACGGCACGGTAGTTATGAGCACGACTACTCCAAAAAACTGCCAGTCGCTTATATTCTCGAGCTTTAATTTCAAAGAGGGAAGCACATACAACGTTTATGTTGATGATACGTCTGTCTCCACAGTTACCGCGCAGAACGGAGTTACGGGCAACGGCGGAATGGGCGGCAATCCCGGTGGTTTCGGCGGTAACCCCGGCGGTCACGGCGGCATGGGAGGCAACCCCGGCGGCGGTCGCGGTGGAATGGGCATCTAGAGGCTAGAGACTAGAGGCTGGAGGCTAGAAGCTGTTTTGAGCGGCAAAGCGCTTTTCCATTTAAGACCACAAAACGGGCGGCGCACGAAAGTTTTTTGAAAAGGGTTTCCAAAGGGAAAAACTTTTTTGTCAAAAAAGTTTTTCCCTTTGGTCGCGGCGAAGCCGCGAAACTGCGCAAGCCAAGCGCATCAGGTTAAATGCCTGCGGCATTGAACCCGGGGTGTGGGGAAAACAAGAGTTTCCCTTTTAGAGGTAAGAGGTTAGAGGTAAGAGGTAAGAAGTCAAAGGTTGTTTTGGAAATAAAGTTATTTGTTTTTCAGAGAAAGAAGCTGGAGGCTAGAGTTTGAAAGGGAAAGTTGTTTTCCACTCGAAAACAAATTCTAGCCTCTTCTTTTAATATTCAAAAAACTTTAATTATCAGAAGCTCCCTAAAATTGTAACCAAATTGTAAGAATTAAATTATTGACAATTTATTTTAAACGTTCTATAATTATATTTGAGAACACAAGGTGTGTTCTCAGTGGGAAAATATATAGCAGAAAAGGAGAAAATAATGAAAAAATTTCGCAGTATGGCATTGATATGCGCGGCTGTGATAACACTTGCGGGGTGCAGCGAAACGGACCTCGGCACAAACAGCGGACAGTCGGGCAACAATCAGAGCAATTCTCAGTTTATAACCCCGAACGGTTCGGGAAACAACACAGGCGACACAAACTCGGATACAACCCCGAAAGACGAAAATATAACGGTATCGGCGGACGAGCCTCTTGTGATAAACGATGATATCACCTGCAAAGAGGGCAACGAGATAAAAATTGAAAAAGGCGGCACTCTGACGCTCGGCGGGGATCTTGACCTTTCGGGAGATCTTTATGTAGAGGGAAAGCTTATTATCGAAGAGAACGCGACAATAAGCGGTTCGGGAATAATCCATGTTGTAAATTCATTTGACGACATAGACTGTAAAGGCACCGTAACGGCAAGGATCGACGCGCCCGAGCCTGTCGAAATAGGCGGCGTTACTTATGTGGGCGGCATACTCCTTGTCAACAAGGAATACGGGCTTCCGCGTGAATTTGGAACGGACATCGGCGATATTAGACCCGAACTCAAACAAGCCATTGAAGAGATGCGCGCGGACACGGGCTTCGGAATGACGCTCAGGTCTTCTTCCGGATACAGGAGCTACGCAACTCAGGAATGGTGGTTCAACTATTATTGCGATACGGACGGTTATGAAAACGCTATTACTTATTCCGCGCTCCCGGGACACAGCGAACACCAGACAGGCTACGCGGCGGACATAACTAAAACTGAACTTGACTATGCCGACACGGAAGAAGGGAAATGGCTTGCGGCTAACTGCTATAAATACGGCTGTATCATACGCTATCCCGCCGATAAGGTAGACATAACGGGATATATCTACGAGCCGTGGCATATCAGATATCTAGGAAAAAGCACAGCAAAGCTTGTACATGACAGCGGACTTTGCCTTGAAGAGTTCCTTGAAGTTGACAGAACAAATTAAGATGTAATGATAAGAGGTAAGGATTTGAGTCCTTACCTCTTTTTGTCATAAGAGCATTTGCTTTCACGCTCAAAGGTTTTTTCATACTTAAAGTTGTTTCACGCTCAAAACTTGTTTTAGGATTGCCGTTTCAAATGCTTGCATTTGAAACGGCAATGCGGGGAAAACTCTTGTTTTCCCCGCACCCTTTAGCGCTAAGAAGCGTTTGCGGGGGCGCTGCCCCCGCGCCCCTGCCAAAGGGGAAAAATTTTTTTCAAAAAATTTTTCCCCTTTGGAATCCCTTTTCAAAAAACTTTCGTGCGCCCGCCTGTTGGGTCATTTGAACGGAAAAGCGCTTTGCCGCTCGAAACAGTTTCCAGCCGCTTTTATTTCTTCAAACACTCTTTCAAATACCCGAGCAATTCTCCGTAATCCTCAAATGCCGGAAGGTTCGGATTGTCCTTCTTTATCTGCTCCGTAGAACGGAACAAAAATCCAAACTTAGAAGCGTTTATCATACCGAGATCGTTAAAGCTGTCGCCGCCCGCTATCGTTTCAAATCCTATCGACTGAAGCGCCTTTACCGTCGTAAGCTTCGACTTTTCAACGCGCATTTTGTAGCCCGTTATCTCGCCGTTCTCTGCAACTTCCAGCGTATTGCAGAAAATGGTCGGCAACCCCAGCTTTTTCATAAGCGGCGCAGCAAACTGTGTGAACGTGTCGCTTATAATAATTACCTGCGACAGCTCGCGCAGCTCGTCCAAAAACGCCTTCGCGCCCTCCATAGGCTCTATCTTTTCTATGGTCTGCTGAATTTCTTTAAGCCCCAGACCGTGTTCTTTGAGAATGTTTATGCGGAATTTCATGAGCTTGTCATAGTCAGGCTCATCGCGCGTTGTACGGCGAAGCTCGGGTATTCCCGATTCCTCCGAAAACGCTATCCATATTTCGGGCACAAGAACTCCCTCAAGGTCAAGACAAGTAACGTACATTTTAAATTCTCCTTTATTTTGTTAATTTTTTCTTCTGCGTAAACACACGCATTATACCTCTACATCTGCGGAATAATCCACCCCGTCAATTCCAAACCCGAACAGCGCGTAAAAATCTTTCCAATAGCCGTCTATGTCGGTAAATTCCTTGAAATTATCCTGGTTAAGTTTTTCCCATATGTCGCTTACTTCGGCCTGAATTTCGGGCTTCATTTCGAGGTCGTCCATTCTTATCCTGCCCTCGTCGTCAAGATTAAGGTCGTTTTCGGATATTCTCTTGAAAAGTCTTTGCATTTGTTCAATACAGCCCTCGTGCGTTCCATGCTCTTTCATGACCTTGTACAAAATCGAAATGTAAAGCGGCACTATCGGAATAGCCGCGCTCGACTGTGTTACGAGCGCCTTGTTTACCGAAATATACGCGCGTATACCGCTCTTTGTTATCTTGCGGGAGCTTTCAAGCAGGTCGGCTTTCGCTCTGCCAATGCTTCCCTCATAATACATCGGGTGGGTTATTTCGGGACCGATATAGGAATAAGCGATAGTTACGGCGTTGCTTTCAATGGCGTCAGCTCTTTTCAGCGCCTCTATCCACATCTCCCAGTCCTCGCCGCCCATAACCTTTACGGTGGCCTCGATTTCCTCGGCGTTAGCCGGCTCGATCGTAATTTCGGACACGGTGTTGTTTCTGAGGTCAATGGTCTTGTTTGTATAAGGCGCGCCCGTTGTTTTAAGAACGCTTTTGTAAACGACTTCTCCTACCGTTCTCCTCGGAGCGGCGAGCGAATAAACCACCATATCCACTTTTCCGAGGTCGGATTTTATCGTGTCGATAACTTCTTTTTTACATTCTTCCGAATAAGCGTCGCAGTTTATTGTCTTTGCATAAAGACCTTCTTCTGCGGCGAATTTTTCAAACGCTTTTGTATTGTACCATCCCGAAGTACCTGTTTTATTTACCGAGCCGGGCTTGTCAAACATAACGCCGAGCGTCGCCGCGCCCATTCCGAACGCCGCGGATATACGTGACGCAAGTCCGTATCCCATTGACGAGCCCAACACAAGGACTTTTTTAGCGCAAGCCCCGCTTAGTTTCCCTTTTGACTTTACATAGTCTATCTGCTCTTTTACAGCTTTTTCACAGCCGACGGGGTGAGCCGTTGTGCAGATAAATCCTCTGACCTTTGGTTCTACTACCATTTTCCTACTCCTTTAACATTTTATTGCAATGACATTATAACACAACCCGCGTATAACTGTCAATAACAAAACTTATTTACCTTGATTTTTTCTGTATGCAAGATAACTTTCGAGAATAATAGCCGCCGCCGCCTGGTCTAAAGCGTCCATGCGCTTTTTGCCGCGCTTGTTGTTTTCGTTCATTATCGAGATAGCCGAAACGGTCGTAGACCGTTCGTCCCACATAACGACTTCAAGCCCTGTTTTTTCTTTCAGCTTATCCGCAAACAGCCTGCATTTTTCCGAGCGAGGGCCTCTTGTGCCGTTCATATTTATCGGGTCGCCCACGACAATAAGCTCCGCGCCGTTTTTTGCGGCATTTTCCGCGACGGCTTCTATACACCTGTCAAAGTCCTTTTCATACACCGTCAGAAGCGGCGAAGCCAAAATTTCGCTTTTGTCGCTTATCGCAAGACCCGTGCGGCTGTCGCCGAAGTCAACAGACATTATTCTCAATACATTCACCTGCAATTACCGATAAGATTTACACAGACTATATAAAAAGACCTGCTTCAGACTGTAGAGAAAGTCCCAGATACGAGGAAGCGTGGCTGCGGCTAGGCTTTGTGCCTGCCGCAGTTACGCTGACGAAGTAGATGGGGCTTTATCTACAGTCTGTTTACATTACCTATTTTAACATAATTTTTTACCTTTGTCAAGGAAAAAGCACTTGAAAAAATCAATAAAGCGTGTTATAATATAAAATGTATATCAATGAATATTATGGAGGAGAACAATTTGAACAGTTCTGCTACAAATTTAATATATTGCCTTGCGGGACAGGTATCTGTTTTTACGCTTATAATCTCGATCTTCGCCGATCTTATAGTTATATTCGTCTGCTTTCCTGTTCACGAGTGCGCTCATGCGCTTGTCGCAAAGCTCTGCGGAGACGACACGGCGGAAAGAGAAGGACGGGTTACATTAAATCCCTTCGCGCATATCGACTGGATAGGCGCGCTTATGATATTTGTCTGCAATATCGGCTATGCAAAGCCTACTCCCGTAAATCTCTCGAGGTGCAGGAAAGTGCCTATCCGAACGGCAAACGTTCTTGTTTCTATTGCAGGCCCGCTTTCAAACCTGCTTATGGCGTTTATCCTGCTTATCCCGTACAGAATACTTTTATTTCAGGCAATTGATCAGATGTCGGATACAATGTATTTGATTTCGGAGATGCTGTATTATGCCGCGCGGATAAATGTTGGTCTGGCTATATTTAACCTTATCCCCATTCCTCCGTTTGACGGTTACCACGTTCTTGCGTCGTTCCTGCCGGGAAAGGCTCTGTATTTTATGGAGCGCAACGGCAGAGTTATACAGATAATTGTCCTTGTCATCATATTCTCAGGTCTTCTTTCTATACCTTTGAGTATGGCGGCAAACGGGGTAATGTATCTGCTTGAGCTCCCGCTTTCATTTATCATAAAATAGCATGGTAGAGCTGAATTTCAAACTGGAGCAGTTCGAGGGTCCGCTTGATGTGCTGTTGTCGCTTATACAAAAGCACAAGCTGAATATACAGGACATAGAGATATCGGTGCTTTTAGAGCAATTTCTCATCTATCTCGAAAGAATGACAGACGAGGATATGGAAGTAACTTCCGATTTTCTCGAAATGGCGGCGCGGCTTATTCTGATAAAATCGGCGGCACTATTGCCTAAGGACGAAGCCGAAAAGATGAAAAAAGAGCTTCAGGGCGCGCTTATTGAATACGCACTCTGCAAGACGATGGCTGAAAAGCTGAAAACAAGGTGGCGCGGAGACGACGTTTTTGTCAGAAAGCAGACCGAGATAGAAGTTGACAGCTCCTATCGCCGCACCCACCAACCCGAGGAAATAACCTCGGCATACGGCGCAATATCCGAGCGCATACGAAGAAGAGCAGAAGCTCCGCGCTCTGTAACGCCCGTTGTGGCAAAACCGTATGTAACGGTGTTTACGGGGATAATGACGGTATTAAAAGCGCTGAGGAAAAATAAAACGGTAAGGATAGAGGACGTTTATAAGGGGCATACGCGCTCGCAGAGAGTGTCGATGTTTCTTGCGATATTGGAGCTTTCAAAGTCGGGAAGAGTTTATATTTCCGACGACGGCGAAAGCATGAGCCTTATTTCCGAAAAGGAGAAAAAATGAAGTTTTCGGAGGGA
>CANQFZ010000053.1 GCA_947600065.1 uncultured Clostridia bacterium
CCGTAGCTCAGTCGGTAGTAGCACCTGACTGTTAATCAGGGTGTCACTGGTTCAAGTCCAGTCGGGGGAGCCAAATTAGAGATTAGAAATTAGAGGTAAGAGTTTAAGCTCTTACCTCTTATTTCTTTTTATACGTTAAATTCAGCAAACAATGTTCTAGGTCAAAATCTTCCCTCTTACTTCTTACATCTAACTTCTAAAAGTCGTCGGGCTGAATTTTTTTAGTTTAAATAAAAAAAATACTTGACAATGCTTATAACATATGCTATAATTTAACAAGAACGTGTATGGCAAAAGAATAATTTTTGTACGTTTTGACAATGGCAGTTATCCGGGCGTTTGCCCTGATGCAGATAAATTTCACAAAATCTAAAAATAGAAAGGAAAATTTTATGGAACAAAATAATAATCCCTTTGCCAAAGAAGGCACCGTAGCACTCTTCGCGGACGATATCGTGTATCCTAAGTGGGCAGCAGAATATGATAGCAATCCTAAAAGAAGAGGCGTCATTTATGTTGAAGAATACACTGGTCAAAACATTATAGACGTCGTATATGGCGCTATACACTCACAATTATCTTGTAATCCAAAAGGCTGCCTCATAACAGGAACGTTTGAAGGAAAAGAATATCAGCACGATTTCATTAATTTATCGGACTGCTGTGCCGATGATGATGATGAAGAATGATATCAAAAAACTATCACAGCGGGTTAAACACCCGCTGTGATTTTTATTATCCAAAAGAAAGGGATGATTGAAATAAATACTGATAAATATCTCCTAATATCATCTGACGGATACAGTATCGAAACAACCAGATATCCCGACAAAGAATCGGCTGTCACAGCGGGTCACACACCCGCTGTGTTTTTCTTATCATTCTCCCCATAAACATGGTTTTCCACATATGCCGACATAATTGGATAATTATGCGGATAATAGGCTTTATCTGCAGCCCGAAAAATGTTTCGCTTTTATTGTTCATTATTTTCGGGCAAGTTAAGCGCTCCTTTGGTCGTTTGTTGTTTTATCTTCTGACGAGTTTTGGCGGGGAATATTATTGTCAAAAAATTCCACAAAAGCAAACAGTTTTTCACACTGTTTCAATATTCACACTTGCAATTCTCGTTAGAATGTTGTATTATAATATCAACAAGAAATTTGAAAGGAGTTTAAAAATGAACTGGGGTATTATTGCAACAGGCAATATTGCGGGAAAGTTTGCAAAGACAATAAACGCAATGAACGCCGAAGGTCAGAGCCTTATTGCGGTAGGTTCAAGAGATATTTCAAGGGCAAAGGAGTTTGCCGAAAGCTACGGAATAAGCAGAGCATACGGCAGTTATGAAGAACTTTGTTCGGACAAGGACATTGAAGCGATATACATAGCCACTCCGAATAATCTTCACTATGAAAACGCGCTTATGTGCCTTGAACACGGAAAGCACGTCCTGTGTGAAAAGCCGTTTACGCTAAACGCCGCAGACGCGGAAGCCCTTTACAGAACGGCTGATGAAAAGGGCTTGTTTATTGCCGAGGGATTGTGGACAAGATTTCTGCCGCTTTATCATAAGCTGGAAGAAATTGTAAAGTCCAAAAGATACGGCGAGCTTCGGCATGCAAGATGTGAATACGGCTTTATTGCAAACGGAAAGCGCCGCGAGCGCAAGTTCAGGTCGGAGCTTGGCGGCGGGGCGCTTTATGATATAGGCATTTACAATCTCGGATTTTTGCAGGCTGTTATGGGCGGAGAGCCGACGGATTTTGACAGCAAAGTGAAGTTTAACGAGTATAAAACGGACGAATTCGGCATACTTCAGCTTTATTATCCCGACGGAAAGACGGCGCAATGTCTGCAGACCATAGGGCTTGATATAGAGCGGCGAGCCGCGCTTTATTTTGACAAAGCGAGCATTTATCTTCCCGATTTTCAGGGGGCGTATTCTATGACGATAAAAGCGGACGGCGAGGAACAAACTTTAAGCTTCCCGCCCGAGATAAACGGATTTGAATACGAGGTGCGCGAGGCGTCGGAGTGTATTGCAAAAGGAAAAACGCACAGTGATATTTATAAGCCCGAGGACAGTATCGCGCTGGCAAGGCTTTTGGAGAGGATAAGGGGAAAGTGGGGGATGGAGTTTATTAGAGGTAAGAGGTAAGAAGTAAGAGGTAAGAAAAAATAAAGGTGGTTTGGAAGAAAAAGTTTTTTGGTTTTCAGGGAAAGAGGCTGGAAGCTAGAGTTTGAAAGGAAAAGTTGTTTTCCGCTCGAAACAAATTCTAGCCTCCAGCCTCTTCCTTTAATAATCAAAAAGCCTTTCCTCTCAAATGCTCCCCGAATTTCTTACCTCTTATTTCTAACCTCTAACCTCTAAAAGAGCAGTTTTTTGCTTTAGTTTTACGAACAGTGTTTTGGTTGATTACGCCTGCCTTATCTTTTTTCCGCGCTTTAAACTGCGGTTTCTGATAAGGGCGGGAATGTACGCCGCGAGCATTGCCAATATGCCCACCAATTCAAGCCAGAATATCGGCGGGAGCGCATAAAGAAACGGGTATATCTCGTATAACTGTTCGGGAAGCCCCGTTATCATTATGTAGTTGGTGTGGAAAAAATAATTGAACACCGCCATTGCCGCGACAAGCCCATTACCGATGAAAAATGTCGGTATAATGTTCTTGAACGTCACTTCGTATTCGAGAACAAACAGGCAGTACAGGCTGAAAAGAAGCATAAAATGGTGACTGATTATAAACTGATAGAACGTATAGCTGTCCCACGACACCCTGAGATCGGGCCATATCATCGCGGGAAGCGGTCCTATAAACGTAAAGAAATACACCACGCGGTAGAGTTTATGCTTATTGTCGGTGAGCAGAATGTAGATCATAAAAAAGTTTGTGATAAAACACAGGTGAAACGGAAGGTCGTATTCAAAGCGCCATATGCCGAGAATAATTTTCGACAGATAATGCACGAGCATATTTCCCGCGAGAATGCCCGCCATAACATATCTTACGGCGCGCTTGTGAGCAGAGCGTTTAAGCCTTCCGCGCAGAAAATAAAGCGCCAGCGCGGCGGCTATCTCCGCGGCTGAAAGAGCAATATGAAGCGGACCGAAAAGCTCAACGCGGTTTTCCGTTCCTATAAAGAATTGTGCTATGTCCATTGGTTCCTCCTTTAGTGCAATTGAATGTTGGAATGTTTGCTAAGATTGTTCAATGATGTTAGCAAAAAACTGCTCCGAAGTTATTATAGCACAATTGTACGACGTTGTCAAGCTGTTAGAGGTAAGAAGTAAGAGGTAAGAGGTAAGAATATAAACCCTTACCACTTATTTCTTTTCAAACGTTATCTCTCTAAAAAAACGCTCACTCGCCCTATCCCCCTACCCCCTTTCCCGAAGGGAAAGGGGGTAAGTCGCGGGGACTTCGTCCCCGCACCCCTACTAGGGGATTAGTGGCTAAAATACTAACGAAAAGCGAACAACCTCTCCTCTAAAACTCCAACCTCTTACCTCTTATTTCTTACATCTAATTGAAAGAAGATTTCTTAAAAAATTCAAAAAGCTCTTGAAAATCACGGAGAAATGTAGTATCATATGTGTATAAACGTATAAAAAATGAAACGTGCGGAATTTTTCCGTCAATTTTTGGGAGGCAGAGAAAAATGGGCGATAATCTTCTGAAGAATATCGAGGAAATGATGCCGAAGTTTTCAAAAAGCCAAAAGCTCATTGCGGCATATATCCTCGAACATTACGAAAAAGCAGCGTATATGACCGCGCTTAGGCTCGGGCAGACCGTAAATGTAAGCGAATCTACCGTCGTAAGATTTGCCATAGAAATGGGGTATGAGGGCTATCCGCAGATGCAGCGCGCTCTCCAGCACCACATAAAAAACCGTCTCACCTCTATCCAGCGCATGGACGTTACGCGCACAAGAATAGGCGACGAGGACACCCTAAACGGCGTCTTAAATCAAGATATCGACAGAATACGAAAGACGCTTGAATTAGTGGACAAGGAGAGCTTTGAAAACGCTGTCACTCTTATAAACACCGCAAAGAATATCTACATTCAGGGCGCAATGTCCTCGGGCGTGCTCGCAAGTTTTATGCATTATAACCTCCGTCTTATCGCGGACAATGTAACGCTTGTCGGCTCTGTCGGCATAAGCGAACTTTATCAGCAGATGGTCCACATAGGCGAGGGGGACTTGCTTATAGCAATGAGCTTTCCGAGGTATGCGAAAAGCACGGTCGAAGCCTGCAGGTTCGCTCATGAAGAGGGCGCGCAGATAATAGCCCTCACCGACTCCGAAAGTTCCCCGCTCGTTACTTACGCCAAGACAAGGCTCTATGCATATTCGGACATGGTGTCTTTTGTGGACAGCCTTGTCGCTCCCATGAGCTTGATTAACGCGCTTATTGCGGCAGTTTCGGCTTCAAAGCGCTGTCGCGTAGAACAGACCTTTGCAAAGCTCGAGGGGCTGTGGGAGAGCAACGATGTTTATAAGAAGGATATATAAAGCGTTCAGCCGAAACTGAATAAAAACAGTCGGCTTTTACTTACCCCGAAAGGTATCACTATGTCTGAAATTATTGTTGTCGGAGGCGGCGCGGCGGGAATGACTGCGGCGATATTTGCCGCAGAACATTCGCGGGTCTTGCTTGTCGAAAAGAACGACAGGCTCGGGAAAAAGCTCGCTATAACGGGAAAAGGCCGCTGTAATGTCACAAACAACTGCGATATTGCCGAAGTAATGCAGAATATCCCGCGCAATCCGCGCTTTCTCTACAGCGCTATGAACAACTTCCCGCCGAGCGAAGTAATGAGCTTTTTTGAGAGCCTTGGCGTAAAGCTTAAGACCGAGCGCGGAAAGCGCGTTTTTCCCGTATCGGACAGGGCGGGGGATATTGTAGCTGCGCTTGAACAAGAAGTGAAGCGGCGCGGTGTTTCGGTGATACGCGAAAACGTTCGGTCGCTTATCATTGAAAACGGGAAATGCAGGGGCGTAAACACAAATATGCGGCAGATACCCGCAGACGCCGTAATCCTTGCGACAGGCGGAATGTCCTATCCCAAAACGGGCTCGGACGGCTATGGCTATGAGATAGCGAGAAGGGCGGGACATACCGTAATTTCTCCGAGACCATCGCTCTCCGCGCTTGTCACCAAAGAAAAGTGGGTAGGAAAAGCCTGCGGGCTTACGCTCAAAAACTGCGCAATTAGGCTCGTATGCGGCGGGAAAACGATTTATGACGACTTCGGCGAGCTTTCGTTCACTGCCGACGGCATAGGGGGCGCGACAGTGCTCAGCGCTTCGGCGCATATCCCCGACGGCTCGGAGAATGACTGCTCAATTATCGTTGACCTAAAGCCCGCGCTTTCGGAAAAGCAGCTTGACCAAAGAATACTTCGGGAGATCGCCGAGCTGCACAATGGTGCATTTTCGGACATTTTAAGGAAATTGCTCCCGAAAGAGTTGGTCGAGCCGTTTTCGGAAATAACCAAGGTCGACTTGTCAAAGAAAATCTCCGAAATAACCAAAGAAGAACGCAGGGAATTGTGCAAAGCGCTGAAAAATTTAACGCTCAACATAAGCGGCTTTCGCCCGATAGCAGAAGCCGTTATAACGCGCGGCGGCGTTTCCGTAAAAGAAATATCCCCGAAAACAATGGAGAGCAAGCTTGTAGAGGGGCTGTTCTTCGCGGGGGAGATAATTGACGTTGACGCGTACACGGGCGGGTTCAATTTGCAGACGGCGTTTGCCACAGGGCGGCTCGCGGGTGAAAATTCAAAGAAAAATGTATGAAAAAGTTTAAAAACCTATTGAAATTTTTATTAAAATGTGTTAAAATAAAACTGATTTGAAATAATCAGTCTGTCGAATAATTCACCAAAGCGAGCATGAGTGCGAAACATTGATATTGTCAATGCAGAATTACATTGTACAAAGACACGGAGAAAAAGCCGAATAAGGCTGTTGGTTGGTTGATTATTTTCACTTAACTTTCCCGATAGGAGACTTTAGAGTTGAAGCATATTTCTGTCGCTATAGACGGACCTGTAGGCGCGGGAAAAAGCACCGCGGCAAGAAAAACTGCCGAAATGCTCGGCTTTATATACTGCGATACGGGCGCGCTTTACAGAGCGGTCGGGCTGTACTGTTTGAGAAACGGCGCGGACCCGAGGGTGCCGAGCGAGGCGGCGGGCTGTCTCGACAGGATAAAGGTCGAAATTTCCCTTGTAGACGGCGAACAGCGCGTTTTCTTAAACGGAGAGGACGTTTCGCGGGATATCAGATCGCCCGAAGTTTCTATGGCGGCGAGCGCGGTCTCGGCTGTTCCCGAGGTGAGAAAGGCGCTTTTGGGCATACAGAGGGAAATTGCCGAAAAGAATAATGTCGTTATGGACGGGCGGGATATCGGAACGGTTGTGCTTCCGAGCGCCGATGTAAAGATATTTCTGACGGCAAAGCCCGAGATAAGGGCGAAAAGAAGATATGACGAGCTTTTGAATAAAGGCGTAAAGACAACGTTTGAAGAGGTATTAAACGACTTAAACGAGCGCGACTACAACGACAGCCACCGCGCAGAAGCTCCTTTAAAGCAGGCGGACGACGCTGTTCTTCTGGACACTTCGGAGCTTGATTTCGAGCAAAGCGTTGAGAGCATATGCCGTATCGTAAGGGAGCGGCGAGATGTTCTATAATTTTTGCAGGGGCGTTGTAAACTTCATTTTCCACATTATTTTTAAGATAACCGTTTTGGGAAAAGAGAATATCCCCGAAGAAAAAGGCGGATATATAATCGCTTCTAACCATGTTTCAAACTGCGACCCGCCTATGGTCGGGATCGTGTTTAAAGGCAAATACACCTTTATGGCAAAGGACGAGCTGTTTCATATAAACCCGATATTTACATGGCTTATAAAAAAGCTCGGAGCTTTCCCCGTAAAGCGAGGGTCAAAGGACACCTCGGGCATAGATATGGCGCTCGAAAGTCTGAAAAGCGGAAGGGTGTTTGTGATATTCCCCGAGGGCACGCGCTCTAAAACGGGCGAGCTCGGAAAACCGAAAAGCGGAGTTTCGCTTGTTGCGGCGAGGGCAAAAGTTCCCGTGGTTCCCGTGTATGTGGGATACGGAAAGAAAAAGTTCCGCAGAAATGTTGTTGTTTCCGTAGGAAAGCCTCTTTCGGCGGAGAACTTTGACATTGATATTGAGGATAAGCACGCTATCCACAGGATAAGCAGGCTTATTATGGGAGAGATAGCAACGCTTAAGGAGAACGCTCCCGATGTTGTCTGAAATGAAGCCTAAAATGAGGATAGAGATCGCAGAAAACGCGGGGTTCTGCCCGGGAGTGCAGAGAGCCGTAGACATTGCGGAAAAAGCCGCGGAGAAATACGGAAAAGTATATACGCTCGGAGAGCTTATTCATAACGAGGACGCCGTAGCTGACCTAAAGAGAAAAGGCGTTTTTGCGGTAGAAACGCCCGACGAGGCAGAGAAAAGCCCCGTTGTTATACGTTCTCACGGAGTTCCGAAAAATGTCGAAAACGAAGTGCGGGAAAAATGCGCGGAGGTTTTTGACGCTACGTGTCCTTTTGTAAAGAGGATACACGGTATCGTTTCTGGAATGGACAAGGGCAGCACGGTCTTTGTGCTGGGGGATAAGGACCACCCCGAAGTTGTGGGGATAGTAGGAAATGCCTCATGCAAAGCGTATGCATGCAGGGATTTTGAGGAAATAGACGCGCTGATAAAAAGCGGCGCTGTTAAAGACGGCGAAAGGTTTGCCGTTGTTGTTCAAACGACCTTCGACCGCGGGAAATTTGACGAGTATTCCGAAAATATTCGGAGAAAGTACGCCCGCGCTGAAATATACGACACGATATGCAACGCCACCGACAAGCGCCAGAGGAGCGCGCGGGAGCTTGCGAAAAAAGCCGATCTTATGATCGTCGTCGGAGGAAAGAGCAGTTCTAACACAAGAAGGCTTGCGGAAATTTGCGGCGAATACTGTAAAACGGTTTTCGTTTCAAATGCAGACGAGCTTTCAGGGCAGGCGCTTTTGGGTCTGTCCGCCGGCAGTCTTGTCGGCATTACAGCCGGGGCTTCAACTCCGCGCTACATAATTAAGGAGGTTCATAATAAGATGAACGAAGAAAACATCAAAAACACCGAAAATAACGAGGAGGATTTTGCTTCGCTTCTTGAACAGGATCAGTCTTTTACAAGATTATATACGAACAAGAGAGTTAAAGCTACGGTTGTCAGTGTTTCCAAAAAGGAAGCTGTCGTTGAAGTCGGCGCGAAGCAGACGGGCTATATTGTCCGCGAGGAGCTTACAAACGATCCCAACGCCGAAGTTGAGGACATTGTAAAGCCCGGCGACGTTATAGACGCCGTTGTCATAAAGGTTGACGACAATGTAGGAACTGTCGCTCTTTCAAAGAAGCGCATTGATTCGGCGATCGGTCTGGAAAAACTCGCGGCAGTAAAAGAAGCGAACGAGACAATAGAGGGTGTTGTATCTCAGGTAGTAAAGGGCGGAGTTATCGTTATCTACGCCAATACGAGAGTATTTATTCCCGGCTCGCATACGGGTATACCGCGCACAGGAAAGCTCGAAGAGCTTCTCAAAAAGACCGTTAAGTTCAAGATAATCGAAGTCAGCAACGAGCGCGGAGGAAGAGTTGTCGGCTCCATTCGCCAGGCAATGAAGGAGATCCGCGACTCGGAAAGAGCAAAGTTCTGGGAGAGCATCGAAGTCGGACAGAAGTTCGAAGGCGAAGTTCGCTCGATAGAGAGCTATGGCGTGTTTGTTGATATCGGTCCGGTTGACGGGCTTATCCACACCGCCGACCTTACATGGAACAGAGTAGGCCACCCGAAGGATATAGTGAACATAGGCGACAAGATAAAGGTTATAGTAAAGTCGTTTGACGCGGAGAAAAAGCGCGTTTCGCTGACGGCTAAAGACCCCGACGAAAATCCGTGGCTCAAGTTTGTGGCAGAGTATAAGCAGGGCGAAGTTATAAAGGCGACTGTTGTTTCAATTATGGACTTTGGCGCGTTCGCTCAGATAATCCCCGGCGTTGACGGTCTTATTCACATAAGCCAGATCTCGACCGAGAGAGTTACCGACATAAACACTGTTCTGAAAATCGGACAAGAAGTCGATGTAAAGATAATTGAGATCGACAATGAGCGCGAGAGAGTTTCGCTTTCAATTCGTGCGCTTTCCGAGCCTGAGGGAGAAACCGAAAGCACGGAAGAAGAGGAATAATCACGGTTTAAAATCACCGTAAAAAGCAAACGCGGTTCGGCAGTGAGCTGAACCGCGTTGTTATTATAATTGCTATAATTGTAAAAAAATTAAAAAAGCAAAAAGGGAACGGTAGTTATGGAAAAGACGGAAAAGCGTGCGGCGAGATACAGAACGGGGCTTATAGACGGGCTTCCGATTGCGCTGGGGTATCTCTCGGTGTCGTTTACTTTTGGGATAACGGCGGTTGGAATGGGGATAAGCCCGCTTGTGGCGATACTGATTTCAATGACAAATCTTACTTCTGCGGGGCAACTGGCGGGAGTGGGGGTCATTTCCGCGGGCGGAGGGTTTGCGGAAATGGCGCTCTCGCAGCTTGTCATAAACATACGCTATTCGCTTATGAGCCTGTCGCTGTCGCAAAAGCTGAGCGAAAGGTATACAATGCCGCACAGGCTGATTAGCGCGTTCGGGATAACGGACGAGATATTTGCGGTAGCTTCGGGAAAAGAGGGCGAAATTGAGCCGCGCTATATGTACGGGCTGATAACGCTTCCGTATATATTCTGGGCGGGAGGGACGGCGCTCGGCGTGCTGCTGGGCGAGGTACTCCCCGAAAACATAAAATCCGCGCTGGGGATAGCGATTTACACAATGTTTGTGGCGATAATTATCCCGCCCGCGAAAAAGAGCAGGGGCGTTCTTGCGGTAGTGCTGGGCGCGGCGGCGCTTAGCTGCGTTTTAAAATACGTTCCCGTATTTTCGGGCATTTCTTCGGGGATATCGGTGATAATATGCGCGGTAGCTGCCGCGGCGCTCGGAGCGCTTTTATTCCCGAGAAAGGAGAGCGCGCAATGACCGAAACGCTGTATTTATGCCTGAGCATAGTGATAATGGCAATGGTGACATATCTCATCAGAATGCTTCCGCTGGCGGCGGTGAGGGGGAAGATAAAGTCGCGGTTTGTCTTGGATTTTCTCTACTATATTCCCTACGCGGTCTTAAGCGCGATGACTTTCCCCGCGATATTTTACAGCACAAGCTCGATAATAAGCGCGTCCGTGGGGCTTTTGATAGCGCTCGTTCTGGCGTTTTTCGAGAGAGGGCTTATGACCGTTGCGCTTGCCTCATGCGCAGGGGTGATGGCTGCGGAGTTCGTTATGAACTTCGTTGTCGGGGGCTGATTGTTGGCGAAATCTTTTCGAGAGCGGAAACCAGTATACAGTGTACAGTGTAAAGTATTCAGCAAAGGTATCCGCTTCGCGGATAATATTTAGATTGTTATCGGGATTAAAGGTTTTTTGATTGTCATTGACAAGACTATATCTTCTCGCTATATTAAAAATAATTTTTCAAGAAATTTTTCATCATTCATTCAATCATTCCTTCCGTCAAATCCGTCATTTCGCGCGGAGCGCGGAAGAATGAGGGATTGATGAATGAGTATTTAATCTATAAGTATTTTATATTATAAATAAGTGTCCGTTGCGGGATTTTCCGTCAACGGGTTTTCCGTTGACGGGTTTTCCGACAACGGTGAAAATCGTGTACGGTAAAAACCGTCTGCGGCAAAAACAAAATTTCGGGCTTTGACAGAGAGCCCGATTTTTTTATAAAAGTTGCCCCCGACTGCTTTGGCGGTCGGGGGGTAATTTAATAAACTATACTGCAATTTGGAAGCTGCTGTTTAAGCCAAGTTTTATTTTCTTCGGTGATTTGATTGTAGCCCAACCACAAATCTGTCAGATTAGTAAGATTTGCAAGCGGGCTTATATCACTGATTTGATTATGATCCAAATCCAACCATGTCAGATTAGTAAGCTTTGTAAGCGGACTTATATCGCTGATTTGATTGTTATCCAACCACAAATCTGTCAGATTAGTAAGATTTGCAAGCGGAGTTATATCGCTTATTTGATTATTTATCAAATTCAAATTTGTCAGATTAGTAAGGTTTGCAAGAGGCTTTATATCGCTGATTTGATTTTCGCACAATTCCAAATATGTCAGATTAGTAAGATTAGCAAGCGGACTTATATCACTGATTTGATTATAATTCAAAGCCAACCTTGCCAGATTAGTAAGATTTGAAAGCGGTGTTATATCACTGATTCGATTATCCCACAAATCCAAATATGTGAGATTTACAAGCTTTCCTATTTGAACAATATCATCATTTGTAATACCGCTCTGTTCCAATTTCAACTCAGTTGTTGTCGCTATATCATATTCCACGCCTTGAATTGTCACCGAGCCCATAGAGCCGTATGGCGGCAAGTCCTCGGGCGTGCTTTCCTCGGGGATTGAGCTTTCGTCGGGCGCGGAGCTGCTCGAATTGTCTTCGGGATTAACCAGCTTATTCAAGCGTTTTTCGATACGCTCATCGCCTGTCATCTTAAGACCTTCACGTAAAATCTCGATTGCTTTGTCTATATCTCCCATTTTCTCGTAAACCTTAGCAAGCCCGAGGTACGCGTCAACATTCATCGGCTCGATTTCAAGAACTTTTTCGTACTCGATTATTGCCTGTTCATAATTCTGCTCGGACAAATAACGCTCGGCGAGGTCAATTCCCTGTGAAACCCTGAATGACGGAGAATTTGTAACCGCAATCGCCGTTATTCCCGCGCCTAAGCCAAGTACAAGAATTGCCGTTAAAATTATGATTATAATGTTCTTCTTTGATGAAAAGCCGCGAGGGGTTATGTACTCCGAAGCGGTTTCGGTGGCGGGTTGAGCTTGCTCAACATATTCCGCGCCGCAATTCGGGCAGACAAGCTTATCGTCCTTTTGTTGGAGCTCGGCTCCGCATTTTTCACATTTCATAATATTCCTCTAAAAAAGTACTTAATTAACGGTTTTTGAAATTCGCTGCAATTTAATTATAGCACATTTTGAGAAGAATGTCAATAATTTACCCGCTCCTAAAAAAGGCGGGCTTTTTTGTGCTTTTATCACCGTTGAACATTCTAAACGCTTTCGCTTTCACGCTCAAAAGCTAATGCATTGTAAAGGTT
>CANQFZ010000054.1 GCA_947600065.1 uncultured Clostridia bacterium
ACCCTTTAGCGCTTGCTAACGCGTTATTGAGGGAAAACTTTTTTGAAAAAAAGTTTTCCCTCAAGCTCCCTTTCAAAAAACTTTCGTGTCGCCGCCCGCTTAGTGGTTTGGATTTAACACGTTGCTCCCCGCTCAAAACAGCTTCTAACTCCTACTCTCCACGATCTTATTCTGCTCCTTGAAATTGATACTCAGCGAATAAAACGGGCATTTCAGCGAAATCAACTTTCCGCTCGTGTCCGCCGTTATCGTCACGGGCTTTTCATTAAACTCCGTTTCTACCGTAATTATCCCGTCCGAAACAATGCGATTGTCCGCGGTTATCTTCGGCAGAGTTTCTACGGCTTTAGCAATTATCTCGGGCAGAACAGTATACGTATCGTTTTCGTCTACCCCGAAATTGAGCGAGCCGAGCGTTCCGCTCAATCCCTCCTCGTTTATCCTCAATTTCATTCCCGCAAGCGCCTTGGGTTCGGTAAACGTAAATTCCCAGTCATTCTCGGCATAGTATGCAATATCAGCCGCCGCTTCGAGCTTTCCGCATTTTATCTCCGCCGAATAAGTATACCCCGCGCCAAAATCGGGCTTTGTCTGTACAAATGGATTATTTTCCGCACACCCGCTCAGCATACAACAACAGCAAAGCGCGAGCGCAAATGTTTTCGGTGTTTTCTTCATGACAGCCTCCTTGATGTGCCGCCGTTTTGCGGCAATTTCTTGAAGGCAATCAGAGATTTTCGATAATGTCGCTTGCAATTATCCTGCGCTTCGGCATTGTCTTTACAAGCTCGTCGGCGGTATGCCCGTGGATATATGCGCCCTCAATTGCCGCCTTTGCCGCAGGAACGCCCTGCGCCAGCATCGATGCAATTATCCCCGTCAGAATGTCGCCGCTCCCGCCCTTTGCAAGCGCGGAATTTCCCGAAGCATTAACGCTTATTTCATTCCCGCTTGCTATGACCGTATAACAGCCTTTCAGCAGCACTACGACCCCGTATTCCTCGGAAAACGCCTTTGTCGAAGCTATCCTGTCGCGCTGAATTTCGGCGACCGAAAGCCCGCTTATGCGCGAAAATTCCAACGGGTGGGGAGTTATCACGGTATCGCCTGTCCTTGCCTTCAGAATATCTATATTCTGCGAAAGCGAATTTATTCCGTCAGCGTCAATAATAATCGGACAACTTGCGTTTTTTATGACAAATTCCGTCAGCCTGCGCGTTTGTTCGCTGTTTCCCAAGCCGCAGCCCAGAGCTATCGCGTTCATTTTCGGCAATACGTCGGCTATCTTTTCTTCCCAGCCTTTTGCTATAAAACCGTTTTCGTCCTCGGGAAGCGGCAGATAGGTCGTTTCGTTTATTGCCGAGCCCAGCATTTTAACCACCGACACGGGCGCTGCCAAAGTGCAAAGTCCCACGCCCATTCTAAGCGCGGCTTTTGTTGACATTGCCGCCGCTCCGCAGTAATTAAGGCTTCCCGCTATGTTTAAAAGCCTGCCGAAAGAACCTTTATGCGACGAGGGAAGTCTTTTGGGAAGAACGTCCTCTGCGCTGTCCTTGAAAATTGCAGAATATTCTTTATAACACTCGGCGTTTATACCTATATTCAAAAGCTCGGTTTTCCCGAGAATATCCGCGCAGGCGGGGTTTATAAGCCCTTTTTTCATTGCCGCAAGCACAAGCGTATGCGTAGGCTTAAAGCATTTTTCGTCAAATTCTCCCGTGTCGGAATTAACTCCGCTCGGAACGTCGATTGCAAACCTAAGCGGTCTTTTATTTGCGGCAATAAAAAGCTTTGCGATATTTTCGGGGAGTTTTCCGTGAAATCCCGTTCCGAAAACGCAGTCTATTACAATGTCAGAGCGTTCTGTTATTTCAAGACAGCGCGCCTTGTCCCGAGAATAACAAACCGCGCTCCCGTCGAAAAAGCCGCGCGCGGTATCTGTTTTCGGCTCGCCGTTTGCGAGAATGACTTCACACCGAACATTATTCTCCCGCAGAGCGTTTGCTATAACAAAGCCGTCGCCGCCGTTGTTTCCCGCTCCGCAAAGGACGGCTGCGCTTGTATTTTCCTTGCAAAAGCCGAGAATATATTCTGCCGCGGCAGTACCCGCGTTTTCCATAAGCTGTGAATATGACAAGAATTTTCTGTCACATTCCGCTTCTGCCGCTTTCATCTGTGCATTTGTAACAACATAGTTCATAATAGTCTCCTTTTATGCGTCAACATTATTGCTCCCGCCGACAACTCTTATTTCGAGCCTGTGCGGCAGGCACACTATCGGCACAGAGCCGTTTATTTTCCCCTGTCTTACGCATATTTTATCGGGGCAGTCGGCTTCTTCTACGCAAATTTTCCCGCCCTCGACTTTTATTTTATTATACCCGCTGTCACATTCAACGGTAAACTCCGTATTCTCGGAAAGTGAAACGGACTTTATAAGTTTTCCGTTTTGATAAATTTCGGCGACAGGGTCGGACTGTGTGAAATTGTACATAAGCAAAAAGACCGCCACGCCTGCCAGAGCGACGGCGGCTAGAACAATTGCCGCGATAATGATTTTCTTATTCATTTTTTGCATTACCTTTGAGGATCATATCAAGTTTTTGGGCATAATCCGCGAGTTCGTTTTCAAAAAAGTCGGCGGTTTGTTTAAGCGCTTCCTGCTCCCTCTCGGAAAAGTCGTACACCGCGCAGACCGTAAATCCCGCGCTTTTAGCGGTTTTAACGGCATACAGCGCGTCTTCGAACACTACCGCTTCATAAGGCTTATTGCAGGCGTTTAGATATGCGCTTTGCTTTGACTTGTCGGCTTTTCCGTAAATTTCGGCAAAGTATTTTAGCAGGTCAAGGCGTTCGAGCGACTTTTCCGCGAGGTTTTCGTCCGAAGATGTAACGAGCTTTATCTGCACATTCAGCTTTTTAAGCCGTTCGAGAATTTCCTTTGCGCCGTTTTTCGGCTTTGCTTTGTTCAAGTAAAAGTCTTCCGACATCTTAACGGCTTTTTCAATAATATCATCTTCCGAAAGACTAAGCGAATATTCGGTTTTTAGTAACTTTGCCGCGTCTTTGAGCGACATATCCCATAATCTTTCCGAAAGGTCGGGGGCGGGGGTTTTTCCTATTGAGCGCAAAAGCCTTTCACCCAGAGCTTTCCACATTCCGTTTGAATCGAGGAGCGTTCCGTCCAGGTCAAAAATTGCAAATTTAATCATCAAAACTCCTTTTCTAGAGGCTGGAAACTGTTTTGAGCGGCAAAGCACTTTCAAATTCCAAACCGCATTACGAGCGGTCGCACGAAAGTTTTTTGAAAGGGAGTTTGAGGGAAAACTTTTTTTCAAAAAAGTTTTCCCTCAATAACGCTTCAATAGCGCTAAAGGGTGTGGGGAAAACAAGAGTTTTCCCCACATTTCCGTTTTAAAAACCGTGTTTTTAAAACGGAAATCTTACAGAGATGCTTTGAGCGAGGAAGTACATTCAATATGAAAAACTTTTGAGCGGGAAAGAAATTTGCTCCCTTGTATAAAAGTTGTTCTTTTCAAACGCAATTTCTCTAAATAACGCTCACTCGCCCCAACCCCCTACCCCCTTCCCCGAAGGGGAAGGGGGGAAAGTTCGGGATGCTGGCGCGCCCCGAGCCCCGCCCTTCTAGAGGTAAGAGGTTAGAGGTAAGAGGTAAGAAGCTGTTTCAAGCGGGGAGCAACGTGTTAAATCCAAACCACTAAGCGAGCGGGCGCACGAAAGTTTTTTGAAAAGGGTGTCCAGAGGGAAAAAATTTTTTTCAAAAAATTTTTTCCCTTTGGTCGCGGCGAAGCCGCGAAACGGCGCTAGCTAAGCGCATCAGGTTAAATGCCTTCGGCATTGAACCTGGGGTGTGGGGAAAACAAGAGTTTTCCCCACATTGAGATTTTCAAAATCATATTTTGAAAATCTCAATCCGCTGGAGGGAGAGCGGGGGAACCGGCAGGTTCCCTCCGCGGTTCGGTTTATCGACAGTGGTTAATAAACGAAGTTAGTTGCGGGTGCGTGCGTTTAACCCAAAAAAGCGGAATGAAAAGCGAATTTGTTTTCCCCTCTAAGGCTTTTCACTCTTAAAGACCTTTCCCGCTCAAAGCATCTTTGTAAGATTGTCGAAATTAAAACTACGTTTTAATTTCGACAATGCGGGGAAAACTCTTGTTTTCCCCACACCCTTTAGCGCTGTTTTGCCGTTATTGAGGGAAAACTTTTTTGAAAAAAAGTTTTCCCTCAAACTCCCTTTCAAAAAACTTTCGTGCCGCCGCCCGAGAGGTGGTTTTGATTTTAACATTGTTCGCCGCTCGAAAACGTTTCAGTCCGATAACAATCTAATAATGCACGCATAGCGTTCAATGCGTACAATGTCAACAGTCATCCGCTTTTTGCGCCAGAAG
Organism: uncultured Clostridia bacterium; assembly: GCA_947600065.1. Lineage (GTDB taxonomy): Bacteria > Bacillota > Clostridia > Oscillospirales > Ruminococcaceae > CAG-115. The sequence goes on from CANQFZ010000054.1 coordinate 4,410, forward strand.
CGCCGAGTATTTATTCCGAAACTCCTCGAACGTTCCGTTGTCGAGCGCCTCGCAGATCTTGTCCATAAGCGTGTTGTAAAAATAGAGGTTGTGCATTACGCACAGCCGCCCCGCAAGCTGTTCTCCCGACTTGAACAGGTGACGAATATACGCTCTCGAAAAATTGCGGCAGGTCGGACAGTCGCACTCTTCGTCAAGCGGTCGCGGGTCGGTTTTATAGCGCTCGTTTGTGGCGTGCATTATTCCGCGCCAAGTAAATATGGTCGCGTGTCGGGCATTTCTGCTCGGCATAACACAGTCGAACATATCCACCCCGCGCCATACTCCCTCAATGATGTTAGAAGGCGTACCCACTCCCATAAGATAGTGCGGCTTGTTTTCGGGCGCAAACGGCAGTACCTCGTCAAGAATATGATACATAACTTCCGTCGGCTCTCCTACCGCAAGCCCGCCCACGGCATAGCCGTCGAGCTCCATTTCCCTTATGACCTTCATATGCTCAATTCTGATGTCGTCAAAAGTTCCGCCTTGGTTTATTGCAAACAAGAGCTGGCTTTTGTTCAGCGTTTCGGGCAGGGAATTAAGCCTCTGCATTTCAGATTTACATCTTTCAAGCCAGCGCGTCGTCCTCTCGACAGACTGCCTTATATAATCATAGGGCGATGGGTTTTCAACGCACTCGTCAAACGCCATGGCAATGGTCGAACCTAATTTCGACTGTATCTGCATGCTTATTTCGGGACTTATAAACAGCTTTTGCCCGTCGATATGCGAGGAGAAATAAACGCCCTCTTCTTTTATTTTTCTGAGCTTTGCGAGGGAAAAGACCTGAAAACCGCCGCTGTCCGTGAGAATGGGCTTGTCCCAGTTCATAAATTTGTGAAGCCCGCCCATCTCGTATATAACGTCCTCTGTCGGGCGCAGATGAAGATGATAGGTGTTGCAAAGCTCAACGCGCGTTTTAAGGCTCTTTAGGTCTATCGAAGATACGCCGCCCTTTATTGCGGCGGCTGTTCCGACGTTCATAAAAAACGGCGTTTGTATATCCCCGTGGACGGTGTGCAGAATGCCTCTGCGCGCGCGTTTTTCGGTTTTCAGAAGTTCAAACATAATGGTCTCCAATGCGCGGCGGAATGCCGCTTGATTTTTTAGAGATAAGCTTCTAGAAGCTAGAGGCTAGAGACTGGAAGCTAGAAGCTGTTACGAGCGTCAAAGCATTTTCAAATTCTCAACTACCTAACGGGCGGGCGCACGAAAGTTTTTTGAAAGGGGATTCCAAAGGGGAAAAATTTTTTTCAAAAAATTTTTCCCCTTTGGCAGGGGCGCGGGGGCAGCGTCCCCGCAAACGCTTCTTAGCGCTAAAGGGTGTGGGGAAAACAAGAGTTTTCCCCACATTGAGATTTTCAAAATCATATTTTGAAAATCTCAATCCTACAAAGAGGTTTTGAGCGGGGGACAACATTTTTATTCTAACCGTCAAACGAGCGTGACACAGTGGTTCTTTTCAAATGCTATTTCTCTTAATAACGCTCATTCGCCCTATCCCCCTAACCCCCTTCCCCTTCGGGGAAGGGGGAAAGTTCGGGGCGCTGCTGGCAGTATACAGTGGAGAGTGTACAGTATTCAGTAATGGTTGTCCACGCATTATGCCCTTCGGGCAAAACGCTTCGCGGACAATATTTAGATTGTTTTAAGTCAATAGGCACACGAGCAACCTTTTACTGTTTTGTCCAAAACGTTTCAGTCCGATAACAATCTAAATCCTACCCGCCGTTAGGCGGGTTCCTACTACTGAATACTGTCCACTGTACCCTGTCAATTGTCAACAGCGCGGCTTAGCGTTATGGCGAGGATATCGTCGCTGTCGGGATTTTTCATGTAGTAGTTTGTTGTTTCAACGGGGCGGTAAATGCCGTCGTCGCCGAGCTGCCTTGTAACAACGCGGCGCGTGCGCTCGCCCCTTTCATAAGCGGCGATCTGGTCGTTTATGTCAAACGTGTCCGAAAACAGCTTCTGATCGTCGGGGTACATGGTCGACGCGCCATGAACAATAAGCTCAGTGTAAACCCCCGTAGACGGGCAGGAGCGCGTAGAGAAGTTCTCATATGCCATCATATAAAAGCTGTTTCGGGAAAGATTGCTCATAATTACAAGCGGGAAAGCCTTGAATACGGCGTTCAGAAGAAGCTGCGAAGCGGTAGTAGACGACTGTATAAGCAGAATGTCCTCCGTTTCGGTCTCCTTTGCCGAGCTTATGAGCGCCTCGCGGAAATCCTCCTCGGGCATAGGTCTTGCAAATAAAAAGCCCTGTATAAGCTCACAGCCGCAGGTTCTTAAAAAGCCTAACTGTTCTTTTGTTTCGACGCCCTCTGCAACTGTCGTCATATTAAGCCTGTGGGCAAACTCAAAAATTGCCTCGAGAACAATTCTTTCCTTTTCGTTTTCGCAGTTGTGCGAGAGCAATGATTTGTCAATTTTAAGCTCGTCCGCGGGAACGTCCTTTACAAAATTGAGCGACGAAAGCCCGCTTCCGAAATCGTCAATGGAAATGGCAAAGCCCGCGTCTTTGATTGATTTTACAAAGTCGATTATGTCCACACCCTCAAGCGCAAGCGCGGACTCGGTTATTTCGACCTCGAGGTATTTTCTCGGAACGCCGAAGCTGTCGGCGGTCTTTGCGAGCCTTTCGGCAAATCCCGCTTCTCTTGCGTGCAGACGGGAGAAGTTGGTGGAGATCATTACCATTTTCCCGCCCGCTTTAAGCTCCTCGGCGATAAAGCGGCAGGTTTCCCTGAAAATGTACCAGTCAAGCTCGACGATAAGCCCGAGGTCTTCCAAAAGCGGAATGAACATTCCGGGTGAAATGACAACTCCGTCCGACATCTGCCAGCGCGCGAGAGCCTCCGCGCCCTTTATTTTTCCGTTCAGGGCATTGAACTTCGGCTGATAATAGACCTTGATCTCGCGGTTTTCATAAGCTTTTTGGATAAGGTCGCTTATGTTGTCTTTGTTTAATTCGATTAGCACAATAAACCTCCTTCAAACGTTCAGACTGTATATAAAGCCCTGTCGGCAGTATACAGTGTACAGTGGACAGTAGTCAGTTATGGTATCCGCTTCGCGGATATTATTTAGATTGTTTTTGGGCAATAAGCACACGAGCATAACTTTTACAGTTGCACTCGAAAGTGTTTCAGTCCAATAACAATCTGAATTTTGTCCTCTGAATATGACATATAAAAATGGCAAGGATTTCAACTCCAAGACCTTGAAACGAGACTTTTTATACAAGCTGAATTATTTTACTTATTTTCTATATTCTAACATATTTAAAAGCATTTTTGAATTACTTTTTGTTAAAAAAATGTTTTTCGTCAAAATAGACATAATTCAACGCTGTTGTCAGTTGACAGTGTACAATGTACAGTAATCAGTAAAGGAACCCGCCTAGCGGCGGGTGAGATTTAGAATGTTTTTAACTTATAGGCATACAAGCCGTAAGTTGCGGTTACATTCCAAAACGTTTCAGCCCGATAACAATCTAATATTGTCCACTGTACACCGTCAACTACCAACAGCGGGTGCAGGGCGCGCAGCGCCCTGCAATTTCCCCCTTCCCATTTTAGAGGTAAGAGATTAAAAATAAGAGGTAAGAATTTCGGGGTGCTTTTGGGGATTTAAGTTTATTGATTATTACAAAGAAGGAGCTAAAAGCTAGAATTTGTTTCGAGTGGAAAACAACTTTTCCTTTCAAACTCTAGCCTCCAGCCTCTTTCTCTGAAAACCAAAAAACTTTATCTCCAAAAAGTTCTTTTAGGCTCTTACCTCTTACCTCTAACCTCTTACCTCTAGAAGGAAAACTCTTGTTTTCCCCAAACCCTTTAGCGCCTTTTTGGCGAAGTTTCGCGGCTTACGCCGCGACCAGAGGGAAAAACTTTTTTGACAAAAAAGTTTTTCCCTTTGGAATCCCCTTTCAAAAAACTTTCGTGCGCCCGCTCGTTAGGTGGTTTGTAAGTCAAACGTTGTTCGCCGCTCAAATAAATTCTTATTTCTACAGTATTATGTATAATAACGTCATCAATTTATCGTCAATCTGCACAAGCGAATTGTTTATTTTGTCGAAATTTTGTCGGAATTGTGTGAAAACTATTTACAAATATGTAAATCTGTGTTACAATATAGATACGGAAATGAAAATTTCCGCCGGCTTGTATAAAACATATTTGTGGTTCTTTTCAAACGTAATTTCTTTAAATAACGCACAATCGCCCTATCCCCCTACCCCCTTCCCCAAGGGGGAAGGGGGAGAGTTCAGGGCGCTGCGCGCCCTGAACCCGCCCTTCCGGAGGTAGATATTGAGGAAAAGCGCGTTTGACACCAAAGACAAAGAACGCACAAATTTGGCTAGTGGGTTTGAGATTAAGAATACGAGGTCGGGAATTTTCCGCAACGTATCCCGAACAATTTCCCTGCATTTTTTACCTGTTGAATTTAATTCGAAAACAGTGTATCATTAAAGTAAAGCAAAGATATGTGATCTATACATAAAAGGGTGACTATTATGAATATAACTATAAAAGATGTCGCAAAGGCGGCAAATGTTTCCGTCGCTACGGTGTCGAGAGTTTTAAACAATAAGAACAACGTTTCCCAAGAGGCTGTAAACGTTGTAAACCGCGCGGTCGAGGAGCTCGGCTACAGCCCGAATTTCCTCGGCAGAGACCTGAGAAAAAGCGAAACAAAGCGTATTCTCGCCATAATCAGCTCAACCGAGCAGACGTTCTACAACGACGTTCTGCGCGGAATGCAGGACGCTTGCTCGAAAAAGGGCTATGATGTACTTATTGCAACGACAAGAAACGACCCCGAACATGAGCTTCATCTGCTGGGAATGTTGTTTTCAAGGGCGGTAGACGGTGCTGTCCTGCTTGCTCCAAAGCTTGACAGCAAGACAATAATTGAGCTTTCGAGGAAATACAAGATAGCCATAGGTCTTGAAAGGCTTAGTACAGACGGCGTTCTTTGCGTGACTATCGACAATGAAAAAGCGGGATATGACGCGACAAAGTACCTTATAGGAAAAGGCAGGAAAAGGATTGCGCTCATAACGACCGAAGTCAGAAGCCAGTCCTCTGTTGACCGTGAGAACGGTTATTACAGAGCGCTTAAAGAAGCGGGACTTCCCATAGACGAAAACCTTATTTATTTCGGAGATTATACCTCGGACACGGGGCTTAGAGCCTGCGAGCTTTTCCTTGCTCTGCGCGAAAAGCCCGACGCTATATTTTCTATCTCCGATACTATTTCTATAGGTGCAATGAACTGCGCCGTTCAGCACGGCATAACTATCGGAAAGGATATCCTTTTTATAGGCTTTGATAACATAGCATATTCAAGTATGTTTATCCCCAAACTTTCGACAGTCGACCAGCCGTGTTATTTGCAGGGCAAGACCGTCGCAGAAAAGCTTATGGCAAATATTGCCAACGATGAACAAGACACGGGCACCTATATGTTACCTCATAGTCTTATTCTTCGGGAATCGACGGGCGATTAAACCATAAGTACATTGATACCAAGAGCGGGTACAGTATACAGTGTACAGTGGACAGTGTACAGTTTCGGTATCCGCTTCGCGGATATTATTTAGATTGTTTTTGGTCAATAGACACACGAGCCTATCTTTATCGGTACATTTCAAAACGTTTTAGTCCGATAACAATCTAATATTGTCTGCGTTAGCAGACACCAATGCTGTACACTGTCCACTGTACACTGTACACTGACGGCTTATGCAGGGCGATTTCCCTTAAATTATAAATATCATCTGGAGGTAAAACAACATGAAGGTTATTCTCGTCAACGGTTCTCCGAAGGAAAAGGGCTGTACATATACGGCTCTTTGCGAGGTTGAAAAGACGCTTAATGAAAACGGCATTGAAACGGAAATTTTTTGGGTAGGGAAAGCCCCGATTGCGGGCTGTATGGGCTGCGGAGGCTGTGCAAAGCTCGGAAAGTGCGTTGTAAACGACAGCGTGAACGAGTTCACGGAAAAAGCTAAGGACGCGGACGGGTTTGTTTTCGGTTCGCCCGTGCATTATGCTGCCGCGTCTGGCGCGCTGACTTCTTTTATGGACAGAGCGTTTTACTCGGGAAAATCAAAGCTTGTGGGAAAGCCCGCCGCGGCTGTGGTGAGCTGCCGCAGGGGCGGCGCTTCGGCGGCGTTCGACCAGATAAACAAGTATTTTACCATATCAAGTATGCCCGTTGTTTCTTCTCAATATTGGAATCAGGTTCACGGAAATACTCCCGAGCAGGTGCTGCAGGACGAAGAAGGACTTCAGACAATGCGCACGCTTGCAAAAAACATGGCATGGCTTTTGAAATGCATTGAAGCGGGAAAAGCTGCGGGGATAAACTTCCCCGAAGTTGAACCGCAGATAAAAACAAACTTTATAAGATGAAAAATTGAATAATTGAAAATCAACAGTATAAAACTCCCGTCCTTTGGGAAAATAATAACAAAGGAGGGATCGAAATGAAAGTAACTGTTGACCGCGAGGGCTGTATCGGGTGCGGAGTATGCGCGGATATATGCCCCGAAGTTTTTCACATTGCCGACGACGGCTTATCCGAGGTAATAGCAAAGCCCGACGGGAATGAGGAAAAAGTGAAAGAGGCGGCGGGGTCGTGCCCTGTTGAAGTTATCCATACGGAATAAAAAGCTGAAAGGAGCTTTAAAATGACATTTGAGGAAATCATGACAAAAGTAAAGGAAAAGGCGAAAGAGGTAGACGCGTCGAAAACGGATTTTCTGGCGGTGCAGGTCAATCTTACGGGCGAAAGCGGCGGGGTGTTTTATGTCGAAATAAAGGACGGGAAAGTAAACGCCGAGCCGTATGAGTACAATGACAGGAGTTGTGCTATAACGATGACGCCCGAAAACTTTATGAAGTTTTTAAACGGGAAGTTAGACCCCATTTTGGCGTTTACGACGGGGAAGCTGAAAGTCGAGGGCGACGTAGGAAAGGCGTTGGAGTTTTCAAAGCTTATAAAGTAGGCAGTGACTAGAAGCAGCTGTTCTGAGCGGCGAACAGCGTTTGACTTTCAAACCACCTAACGAGCGTGCGCACGAAAGTTTTTTGAAAGAGGAGCGCAGCCAGAAGCTAGAGGCAAGAGGCTAGAGGCTAGAAACTGTTACGAGCGGCGAACAGCGTTTAACATCAAGACCACCTTCGAGCGGCGGCGCAAAAGTTTTTTGAAAAGGGAGTCCAGAGGGGAAAAATTTTTTTCAAAAAATTTTTCCCCTTTGGTCGCGGCGTAAGCCGCGAAACTTCGCCAAAAAGGCGCTA
>CANQFZ010000055.1 GCA_947600065.1 uncultured Clostridia bacterium
CCAAAGGGAAAAAATTTTTTGAAAAAAATTTTTTCCCTCTGGACTCCCTTTTCAAAAAACTTTCGTGCGCCCGCCCGAGAGGTGGTTTTGATGTTAAACGTTGTTCGCCGCTCAAAACAGTTTCTATTCTCTTGCTTCTAACAGCGTTTTTCGCGAAGCGCATAATTTTGTACTTGCAACTATTTCAATATCCTCTCGTCGCAATACTCGCAGATGTAAATATCCCCGTACTTAACAAAGCTGTGCGGGAGGTATTTTTCCGTCTGCGTTACACATTTGGGATTTGTACAGCAAACGTCGTTGTGAATTTCACCCGTAAGCAGGGGCTTTATGCGCGGCGAAGAAAACATTGTCTTCAGTATCAGCGCCATTCTGACGTACATTCCGTTGTTCGCCTGCCTGAAATAAGCGGCGCGCGGGTCGTCGTCAACTTCCGTTTCAATTTCGTTTACGCGCGGCAGAGGGTGCATAACGATCATATTCTTGCGCGCGTATTGCATTTTCGATTTTGTAAGGCAGTAAACGTTTTTCTGACGCTCGTATTCTTCGTCACTGTCAAAACGTTCGCGTTGTATTCGCGTCATATAAAGCATATCTAGCTTTCCTATACATTCGTCAATTGTTTTGACTTCCGTAAACTCGCACTTGTGGGAAATAAGAAAGTCCTTTATATAAGAGGGAAGAGCAAGCGCAGGCGTAGAGATAAGCACGAATTTATTATTCGGATAGCAGGCAAGCGCTTTTACAAGAGAATGTACCGTTCTCCCGTATTTAAGATCTCCGCAAAGCCCTACAGTTAAATTGTCCAGCCGCCCAAGCTCGCATTTAAGCGTTAGCAGATCTGTAAGCGTCTGCGTCGGGTGGAGATGTCCGCCGTCACCCGCGTTTATAACGTGACAGTTGGCGTTCAGTGCCGCAGCTTTTGCCGAGCCCTCTTGATTGTGGCGCATGACCAGAATGTCCGAATATGTGCTGACAATTTTAATTGTGTCTTTAAGATTTTCACCTTTTGCAACAGAAGAGTTGCTCGGATTGTCAAAGCCTATTATATTTCCGCCAAGGCGTATCATAGCAGCCTGAAAGCTCATCTGTGTTCTTGTGGACGGCTCGTAGAAAAGCGTAGCCATAATTTTTCCCTTGCACTTTTCCGAGTATTCTTCGGGGTTTGCCTTTATCTTTTCGGCAAGCTCCACAAGCTCGTTCCATTGCCCGACCGAATAATCGTCCATATCAATTAGATGGTTGAATTTATTTTCCATACAAAGCTCCTCCCACAATTCGCTATTGAAATAATTATAACAAATTTCCTGTCGGATTTCAAGGGTTTTTGTAAAAAAAGGGGGGAATTACAGTTGACAGGGTACAGTATGCAGTAGTGGTTCTTTTCAGGCGCCGTTCTTCTAAATAACGTTTTCTCGCCCCAACCCCCTACCCCCTTCCCCGAAGGGGAAGGGGGAAAATTGCAGGGCGCTGCGCGCCCTGCACCCGCATCGGGGGCTGCCGCCCCCCACACCCCTGCCCTGCTAGAGGCTAGACGCTAGAGGTAAGAGGCTAGAAACTGTTATGAGCGGCGGACAACGTTTAACGAAAAACAACCTACGGGCGGGCGCACGAAAGTTTTTTGAAAGGGGAGTCCAGAGGGGAAAAATTTTTTTCAAAAAATTTTTCCCCTCTGGTCGCGGCGAAGCCGCGAAACGGCGCTAGCTAAAGCGCATCAGGTTAAATGCCTGCGGCATTTAACCTGGGGATGTGGGGAAAACAAGAGTTTTCCCCGCATTGCCGTTTCAAAGCCGTGCTTTGAAACGGCAATCTTATAGAGATGTTTTAAGCGTGAAACAACCTCGGAATTGCAGTTACCTTTGAGCGGGAAAAAATTTAGCTCCATTTGCACAAAAGCACATTTGACAATTACCCTCAAATCATTTATAATGATAGCAGGGGTGAGAGAAATGGCGGTATTGTACATTATAATACAGTGTACTTGGGGCATTTTGCAGACAACGGCGGGAGCTTTTCTGTCCTTGCTTCTTTGTAGGAAAAAGCGTTTTTTCTTTCGCGGGGCAGTCGTAACCGAATGTAATTTCAGCGTATCGCTGGGAATGTTTGTGTTTGTCAGGACAAAAAGCGCCGAACTTCTGCGCCACGAATACGCTCACTCGATCCAGTCGCTAATGCTCGGTCCGCTTTATTTGCTTGTCATAGGTCTGCCGTCAATTCTCTGGGCGGGCATTTTCGGGAAATTCCGAAAGCGCAGGAATATCCCGTATCGCTCATTTTATACCGAGAAATGGGCGGACAGAATAACCGAACGTTTTTTGGAGTTAAAATAAAAAACATCAGAACAAGAAAGCAAAATGAAAAATTGCCCCGCCGCGGCGGGACAAATTTTTATCCTATTGATAGCGTTACGGTAATATCCCCGCTCCCAAGAATATCTTTCAAGCCGTCAACGTCAACAATCGTCGCCAGCTTTGTGTAACTCCATTCGTTCGAGCCGTAGAAAACGGTTATCTTGTCGCCCTGATACAACAGAATATCCCCCGCTTTTCCCTTGATCCTTTCATCGCTTTTCGGAAGAGAAAAGCCGAGTTCGCCTACCTTTTCAAATCCGCCGTATTCGCTTAGTGTTACGGTTATGCTTCCCTCGGAAAGCTTTTCGCAGAGCGCTTTTGCGGCGGCATTGTCCTCGAACTTTGCCGAAAGTGTTTTTCCGTTTATTGTCAGAATAAGGTCCATTTGTTCATCTCCATTCTCTTCGGGCGGTGTTTCGGTGGCTGTCGAGCTGTTTAATTGCTCACTGTCCGAATTTGCAATGTTGCCCGTTGGTTCACTGTCAATTGCGGCGGGAATGTTGCTTTGGCTTTCGTTTTCGGCAGGAATTTCCCCCGAACAGCCCGAAATTGCCGAAAGCAAAAACAACAACGCCGAGATCAAAATAACTTTTTTCATTTTTCATCACCTGTTTAAGTATAGCATATATTTAATTTTTTATCAAGCCTATTCGTTTAATTTTTTTTGTTCAATTTTACAATACAGTTAGCCTATTCTAACTATCGTTTATGTATACATTGCCGAAATTCGGAAAATTCAAAGAAAAAGTTAGTTTCAACTATTGACAATTAAAAGAAATTGAAGTAAAATAATAGAGGTTAGTGAAAACTAACATTTTTATTGAGAACAAGTTAGTTTATTCTAACAGAAGGAGTAGGAGGGTGACATTATGATGCCGCTGACACTGGCAAGCGCGGGCGAAGAAAACATAATAAAGAGGGTCGGAGGAAAGCCCGAAACTCGGAAATTTCTTGAAGCTCTGGGGTTTGTTGCAGGCGGGAACGTTACCGTTATAAGCGAAAACGGCGGTAATGTTATCGTAAATGTAAAGGGCGCAAGGGTAGCCGTATCGCGCGAGATGGCGATGAAGATCATAGTTTGAGGGTTGTTGGGTTGCACAACGTTTATTTAATTCAGACGTGACGCGCGATACAGTATACAGTAGTTCGCTCATTTATCACTTTTGAATTATAATAGCGCTCTTGTTTTCCCGCTAAAAGGTAAACGCATTTCCAAGGAGTTTTTCCGCTCAAAACATCTTTGTAAGATTGCCTTTTCAAAGCACGGCTTTGAAAAGGCAATGCGGGGAAAACTCTTGTTTTCCCCGCACCCTTTAGCGCTAATTTGCGGATTGCGGGGGCGCTGCCCCCGCGCCCCTGCCAAAGGGCAAAAATTTTTTGAAAAAAATTTTTTCCCTTTGGAATCCCTTTTCAAAAAACTTTCGTGCCGCGCCTTACGGCGCGGTCGAAAAGAGGAAACGTTGTTTGTCTTATCTTATAACTCAACCGCGTTTAAAAATAATCTAATAGGAGGAAACACTATGTCTACACTTAAAGACGCCGCCGTCGGTCAGACCGTGACCGTGAAAAAGCTCAACGGCGAGGGCGCCGTAAAGCGCAGGATAATGGATATGGGCATTACTAAAGGCGTCGATATCTACGTCCGCAAAGTCGCGCCCCTCGGCGATCCCGTTGAAGTTACCGTTCGCGGATATGAGCTTTCACTCAGAAAAGCCGACGCGGAAATGATCGAAACCGTTTAATTTTTTGCAAAACGGTTAGTCAAATCTAACACTGAGCATATTTACAAAGAAAGGAACAAAGCTTATGGAACTGAAGATCGCTCTTGCGGGAAATCCGAACGCAGGCAAAACCACGCTTTTTAACTCCCTCACAGGCTCTAATCAGTTTGTGGGAAACTGGCCGGGAGTTACAGTTGAAAAAAAGGAAGGTCGTCTCAAAGGCTATAAGGACGTTATCATAACCGACCTTCCGGGAATTTACTCTCTTTCTCCCTATACCCTCGAAGAAGTCGTAGCGAGAAATTATCTCATAAACGAGCGCCCCGACGCGGTGCTTAACATAATTGACGGCACAAACCTTGAACGTAACCTTTATCTCACAACTCAGCTCGTAGAACTCGGCATACCCGTTGTATGCGCGATAAATATGATGGACGTTGTAAAGAAAAACGGCGATAAAATAAACACCGAGCAGCTCTCAAAAGAGCTTGGGTGCAGGATAGTTGAAATATCCGCGCTTAAAGGAACGAACATAAAAGAAGCGGCGGACGCTGCCGTAGAAGCGGCAAAGTCTAAGGAAAAGACCGTTCCCATGCACAAATTCAGCGGCTGTGTAGAGCATGCAATTGCTCACATCGAAGAAGCGGTTTTACATGACCTTCCCGAAGACCGTCAGCGCTGGTATGCAATAAAGCTGTTTGAGCGCGATGAAAAGGTCTATGAGGCATTGGGCGTTACTCCCGAAAAGAAAGCGCATATCGAGGCGGACATTGTCGCCTGTGAAACAGAAATGGACGACGACAGCGAGAGCATAATAACAAACGAACGCTATATTTACATCTCCGAAATGCTCAAAGGCTGCCGCAAGACAAAGGCAAAAGGGCTTTCCGTTTCGGACAAGATAGACAGGATAGTTACAAACAGGATACTTGCGCTCCCGATTTTTGCGGTAGTTATGTTTATAGTTTATTTCGTTTCGGTAACGACAGTCGGCACATGGGTTACGGACCGGACAAACGACGGGCTTTTCGGCGACGGTTTCCACCTGTTTGGGATAGGCTCGGCGGAATTTGACGAAGCGACTTCTGCTTATGCCGAGGAGAACATTTTTACTGATGAACTTCAAAGCCTTGTACAATCGGCGGCTGACGCAAACGTAGTAGGCGCCGAAGAAATTCTCGGAGCTGTTGAAGAAAAGGATTTCGGTGCATTTGACGAGGCTTTAGGCTCATACGGCGACAGCCTCGCCGAAAGCGGTTTTGATGTCATGGCGCTTGTAGAAGAGCCAATGGAAGGACTTCCCGCGCCCGAAGATTTTGGCGTGTGGGTAACGGGAGTGCCCGTGCTTGTAGGAAATGCGCTTAGCGCGGTAAACTGCGCGGAGTGGCTGCAAAGTCTTATCATTGACGGCATTATAGCAGGCGTCGGCGCGGTACTCGGATTTGTTCCGCAAATGCTGGTTTTGTTTATCTTCCTTGCATTTCTTGAATCATGCGGATATATGGCAAGAATTGCATTTATTATGGACAGGATATTCAGAAGGTTCGGGCTGTCGGGAAAGTCGTTTATCCCCATGCTTATAGGCACGGGCTGCGGAGTGCCGGGCGTAATGGCTTCGCGCACGATCGAAAACGAGCGCGACAGGCGTATGACAATAATGACGACGACCTTTATTCCCTGCGGCGCGAAAATGCCGATAATCGCGCTTATAGCGGGCGCGCTTTTCAAAAACGCATGGTGGGTAGCTCCGAGCGCTTATTTCATAGGAGTTGCGGCAATTATCGTTTCGGGCATTATCCTCAAAAAGACAAAGATGTTTGCGGGAGACCCCGCGCCGTTTGTAATGGAACTTCCCGCCTATCACCTGCCTACCGTCGGCAACATTCTGCGTTCGATGTGGGAGCGCGGCTGGTCGTTTATAAAGAAAGCGGGAACGATAATTCTTCTTTCGTCCGTCCTTATCTGGGCAGGCTCGGTATTCGGAAATCTTCCCGACGGCGGTTTCGGCTTCAGCACGGAGCTTGAACTTTCGGACAGCGTCCTCGGAATAATCGGAAACGCTATCTGCTTTATATTCGCGCCTCTGGGCTTTGGCGAAGCGACGGCGGCTATTGCTACGATAATGGGACTTGTGGCGAAAGAAGAAGTTGTCGGAGTGTTCGGAGTGCTTGACTTTATGGGAATGAGCGCTCTTGCGGGATATTCGTTCCTTGTGTTCAATCTTTTGTGCGCTCCCTGCTTTGCGGCTATCGGCGCAATAAAGCGCGAGATGAACAACGCCAAATGGACGGCGTTCGCGGTGATATATCAATGCGTATTCGCCTATGCAATATCGCTTATGATATACCAGTTCGGGCTTTTGTTCACGGGCGCAGTAAATCCCATAGGGCTTATATTTGCGGTCATAGTGTTGGCGTTTATGATATTTATGCTCGTCAGACCGTATAAGGAAAGTAAAACGCTGACAGAGAAAGTGAAAGTCTGAGACAAGAGGTTTATATGATACAGTTTTTGTCGGATAACTTATCTACAATAATTATCGGCGCGGCAACGGCTATACTGCTTTTCCTTTTGGCAAGGAAAATGTTTAAGGAAGGGCATAGCTGTTCGGGGTGCAGTGGTTGTAGCAGTTGTAAGGGGTGCAACGGCTGCGGAAACTGCCAAGAAGAAAAAAAGCAATAGCAAAAATGGGAGAAACGGCGTAAACCGCTTCTCCCCCTTTTTATTATCACAAACTAACAGCTTACCTTTTAATAATTCTCAGCTACGAGCTGGAAATAGCTCTGCGCATGGTTGCAGACGGGGCAAACTTCGGGCGCGTTTGTGCCGACAACGATATGTCCGCAGTTTCTGCACTCCCAGACCTTGACCTCGCTTTTCTTGAAAACTTCCTGCATTTCCACATTTTTGAGCAATGCGCGATAACGCTCCTCATGGCGTTTTTCAATTTGCCCGACCATGCGGAATTTCATGGCAAGGTCGTGAAAGCCCTCCTCGTCGGCAGTCTTTGCGAAATCCTCGTACATTTCCGTCCACTCGTAGTTTTCGCCCTCTGCGGCAGCCTGCAAATTCTGCGCGGTATTTCCTATTCCGCAAAGCTCCTTGAACCAGATCTCGGCGTGTTCTTTTTCGTTGTTGGCGGTTTCGGTGAATATCGCTGCAATCTGCTCAAAGCCCTCTTTCTTTGCAACGGAAGAAAAGTAGGTGTACTTGTTTCGAGCCTGTGATTCTCCCGCGAAAGCGGCTTCGAGGTTGCGCTCGGTCTTTGTTCCCGCGTACTTGTTCTGATTTCCCGGAGCGATCTCTTCGAGTTTGTCGCCTGTTGCCTTGCATTTCGGGCAGACAGCCTCCGCGCGGTTGGGCGCTTCGAAAATTTCTCCGCAAACTTTGCATTTAAACTTAGCCATAAAAATTCCTCCTTGATGTGTTTATTTTTTGCGGTATATAATACCTCTGCCATTATTATACCACAATGTAATGTGATTGTCAATTATTTTTAAAAAAGTTAGAGTAAAAAGAAAGTGGCAATAAAACAGTCAACTTGTATAAAAACCTATTTGTGGTTCTTTTCAAAAGTTGTTTCTTTCAATGACGTTTACTCGCCCTATCCCCCTGCCCCCTTCCCCGAGGGGGAAGGGGGAGAATGCGGGGCGCTGGCGCGCCCCGCGCCCTGCCCTTTTAGAGGTTAGAGCGTAAGCGCATTATCCGCCTTTCGGCGGATAACGCTGTAAGATGTAAGAATTTCGGGGGACTTCTGAAATAAAAAGTTGTTTAGTTTTCAGATAAAGAGGCTAGAGGCTAGAATACTTACGAAAATTGAATAACCTCTCCTCTAAAACTCTAACCTCTAACATCTTACCTTTAATCTCTAGAGGGGGAGAATGCGGGGACGGAGTCCCCGCAACCCCTGTTGCCAGTGTACTTGTTAGCCTTTGGTTAATAACCATACAACGCTGATTGGGCTTTATATTCAAACTGTAAAACAATTTCGGGTTTTCTCTAAAGCCTTTTTTATCCCGACAGTATTGTCTCTCTTTCTTTGGCAATTATTCGTTAAATTAACTATTATTGATTGTGTAAAATCACTAATTTACAGAAAGTTTCACATCTGCGCAAAAAATGCTTTATAATAAGAACATAAACCGAAAAGGAGATCTTTATGGGCAGATTTTCTACAACTTTGAATATCAAGAACAATTCCGACCGCGAGGGCTTTTTGAAATCATTCTGCGTGATGATGAAGAAGCGCGGGTTTGTAAAGTGCAATGAGGACGAAGCGGCAGTTTCATACGCGCTTGCTTTCGGGGACGGCTGGGTTACGCTTTCAGATGAAAACTACACAAACAACCCTCGCAAAGCGTATGACGACCAAAAGCTGATTTCCGAGGAAATGAAAACGGCGGCGTTTACGGTTGAAGTTGTGGACAGCAATTTTGCGATACTTTGCCTTAATTCATTCGGCAGGACAAGCAAGATTGTCGTGGGCGACGGCGAGGGTTACGGAGTGGAAAAATCACCGTTTGAAGCTGACGACTGGAAACCGCTGATAAAAAACGGGGATAGTGAAAAATTCCTCGAAACAGTCGGACAGGACGACGTTTTCGCAGAAGAAACATTATCGGTTATAGCGGAGATTTTGGGAATTGATCCCTATTACATTGACGCGGACTATGACGATGTTTTGGAAAAGTCGGACGACAAAAACGTTACCGTATTTTATTTCAAGGAAGGCGCCGTGAAAGCTATGTCCTTGAACACCGCGTTCAAGAAAGTTTTCGGCGCGGCGCTTGAACCGCTGGGATTTAAGTTAATCAAAAGCAAATATCCTTATTTTGTGAGAATTGTACCGGGCGGGGAGATCATTCATGTTATTTCGTTTCGTAAACTTCAAAGCTTTGATCCCAAATACAATTTAATAGATATAGTCGGCGGTGTTGCTACAGTTTATCGGCAAAGGTTAGATTTATCGCGCAGTCCTAATAATGAAAACTGGTTCAAAGATAATGACTGGATTTATTCACATCAGCGCCCGAAAAACTCCGATAATAACAGAGAGAATTATTACGAGTTTAAAATTTCTATAGATAGGCAGAAAATGTTAGAGGATATGCAGGCTGCCTGCGATATTACTTGTAAAATAATGGTTGGAACGCTGGACAAAGTTGTAAATATTGACGCCTGTATTGAGTTTAGTAAAGAACTCGGCATAAATCTGGAATTATGCGACGAGGATTTTGGAAATAACATACCGGGAAATTTTTACAAAGAGGGCTTTATATTCTTTAAAACCGACAAGAACATTTTCAGAAATAAAATGATGAACGCCATAAGCGAAATAGCGTTGCGCGAAAAGGCTTATTTTGAAAGGGTTCAGGACAATCCCAATTTATATAATGAAGTTCAAGCCGAGTTGGAACGCCGAAAAGCCCAAAACACTGAAATTCTCCGTTCATACGGTGTAGACATTTAAGAGGTGATTTTATGAAAAAAATTATCGCTAATGCAATAAGCGCGGCGCTGCTTATCTCAATAGTTTCCTACTGCAATCTTGTCTGCGGCAACAGCTATATCGGCGCGGCGCTTTTCGCTTTCGGGCTTATCATAATATGCTCCTATGGAATGAGCCTGTTTACGGGAATGGCGGGTTACATAAAAAAAGACAACTTGGGGCAGTTTTTTGTCGCGGGCATTGTAAACTGCGTTATGGCGTTTTTGTTCGGCGTTGTGGGCTCGCTCAATCCTGCCTGCAAGGAAAAGGCAATTTCGGTCTGCGCGGGGAAAACAGACAGGGGCGTTTTGTGGATGTTTGTTTCGGCGATTTTCTGCGGAATGCTTATTTACTTAGGCGTTGATTTTTACAAAAAGCGCGGGAGATTTATCGGGATAATTTTTGCTATTCCTATCTTTGTTCTCTGCGGATTTGACCACACTGTCGCGGATATGTTCTACTACGGCGCGGCAGGCGTTTATAATATCGCGGACATCCGGCTGCTGGTTGCGGCGTTTGTTGGAAACGCTCTCGGAAGCAATATTGTGAGATTGCTTATTTATGCGGGCAAAAACAGAGAGGAGCAAAAAGTATGATAACAGTAGGAATAAATGAGGAATTTAAGACAATTCAGCAGGCAGTTGACGCGGCGAAAAGCGGAGATGTGATATTCATAAAAAACGGCGTTTATAAAGAGCGCGTTGAAATAACAAAGCCCGATATAACGCTTATCGGAGAAAGCGCGGACACCGTGCTTGACTTTAATTATTATGCAAGAATGATAATGCCCGACGGCATTAAGCGCGGAACTTTCAGAAGCTATACAATGCTTATCAACACCGACAACTTCACCTGCAAAAATATGACAATAAAAAACTCGGCAGGCTTCGGGAGCGAGGTCGGGCAGGCTATAGCCGTTTATGCCGAGGGGAACAATATCTTTTTTGAGAATTGCAGGCTTATCGGTCATCAAGACACGCTGTTTACGGGACCGCTGCCCGAGCAGGAATACGAAAAGGGCGGTTTTCGCGGTCCGACAGAATTTGCGCCGCGCGTTCAGGGAAATCAGATTTACAAGAACTGTTTTATTTCGGGCGAGGTGGATTTTATTTTCGGAAGCGCCGAGGCATATTTTGACGGCTGCGAGATTTTTTCGTACAATTGCAACAAGGAAATAAACGGCTATGTGACCGCCGCGTCTACATATAAGGACAGCGAAACGGGTTATGTGCTGTACAACTGCCGACTTACAAGCGACTGCCCCGATAATTCTGTTTATCTCGGCAGACCTTGGCGGGATCATGCGAAAACGGTTTTTATAAACTGCGATTTCGGCGCGCATATCTGCGACGAGGGATTTCACGACTGGAACAAGGAAAACGCCCGCGAAAACGCGTTTTACGCTGTCTTTAACTGCACGAAAAACGGCAGGGCGTTTACTCCGACAGCGGCGTTTGTTAAGACAATTTCGGAGGAATATGCGGAGAAATTGCTCGAACAAATGAAAGCGTTAGAGGGTTTGAAGTAAGAAGCTGTTACGAGCGGCAAAGCACGTTAAAATTTCAAACGACCTGACGGGCGGAGCACGAAAGTTTTTTGAAAGGGGAGTCCAGAGGGGAAAAATTTTTTTCAAAAAATTTTTCCCCTCTGGTCGCAGCGAAGCTGCGAAACAGCGCTAGCTAGGCGCATTAGGTTAAATGCCTTCGGCATTAAACCTGGGGTGCGGGGAAAACAAGAGTTTTCCTGCTAGAGGTAAGAGGTTAGAAGTAAGAGGTAAGAGCCTAAAGGAACATTTAAAAGATAAAGTTATTTGTTTTTCAGAGAAAGAGGCTGGAGGCTAGAGTTTGAAAGGAAAAGTTGTTTTCCACTCGAAACAAATTCTAGCTTCTAGCTTCTTCTTTTAATATTCAAAATGCTTTTATTCTCAAAAGCTCCCCGAAATTCTTACCTCTTACCTCTTATCTCTTACTTCTAGAAGGGAAAACTCTTGTTTTCCCCAAACCCTTTAGCGCCTCGCTTCGCTATTTCGCGGCTTCGCCGCGACCAGAGGGGAAAAATTTTTTGAAAAAAATTTTTCCCCTCTGGACTCCCTTTTCAAAAA
>CANQFZ010000056.1 GCA_947600065.1 uncultured Clostridia bacterium
AAATGTAACGACCGTAACTGTGCCGTCGCCCTTGACCTCGAATGTCTGCGGCTTGGAGATTGCGTAGCCTGCGGGGGCAGAAGTTTCGGTTATCGTGTAGGTTTCGCCTGCTACAAGACCTGTTATTGTGTGAGCTGATGTTGTGGTATCCCACTCGTCAACGGTCTTTCCATTCTTGTCTGTTACTACAAGGTGTGCGCCTGCCAAAGGTTTATTATTCTCATCAACCTTGGTTATTTCCGTTACCGTAAGTGCATTGCCAAATGTAACGACCGTAACTGTGCCGTCGCCCTTGACTTCGAAAGTCTGCGGCTTGGAAATCGCATAACCTGCGGGTGCAGATGTTTCGGTTATTGTGTAGGTTTCCCCTGCTACAAGACCCGTTATTGTGTGAGCTGATGTTGTGGTATCCCACTCGTCAACGGTCTTTCCGTTCTTGTCTGTTACTACAAGATGTGCGCCTGCAAGGGGATTATTGTTCTCGTCAACCTTGGTTATTTCCGTTACAGTCTGAGCGTCTGTCATTACGACTTCGGTCGTTTCTCCGTCCTTTACGGTGAACTGAATTTCCTTTGCTATGGTATAACCTTCGGGAGCAGAAAGCTCAACCAAAGTATAGGTTTTTCCTGCAATCAGCTTTTTAATGACATTTGCTTCGTTTCCTGTGAACCAGTCTGCTACTGTATCGCCATTTTCGTCTTTAAGAATAAGGTGCGCGTTCGGAACGAAATTTCCTTGTTCGTCTGTCTTGCTTATCTCTGTAACAGTAACGGTATCTGTCATTTCAATTTCAAGGACAGTGCCGTCGCTTTTTACGGTAAACTCAATGGTCTTTGCCTTGTTATAGCCGTTTGGAGCAATTCTTTCGGAGAGATAATATGTTTCTCCCGCAACAAGTCCCTCTATTACGTGAACAGTGCCGTTTGTTTCCCAAGTATCTTTTTCAATACCGTTCTTGTCTGTTACAACAAGAGTAGCGCCCGAAAGCAGATTACCTTCTTCATCAACCTTTGTAATATGTGTTTCGGTAGTTCTGGTGTTTGTTATATCAACTGTAATGATATTATCGTCCTCAGAACGTTTATATTCCGCCGTATATTTATCGGGAACTTTTTCTATGACATCGTACTTGATAGCCGTAGCGTTTACAGCTCCGTCTACCTTTGTATAAGTGTACTTATCAAGATTTTCAAATTTATAAGTCCACTTATCGCCGGATTTTGTCCATGTGGGAACAGCGCCCTCTACTGCCTCGCCGTCAGCTGTCAGTATAAGCGTTATATTCTCGGGTCTGACAGCCTCGCTGTCGTTTACCCAGAGCTTTGTTCCTTGAACAGTAACTTTCTCGGGAGTGAAAGTATTGGTTATATTTATCTTGCCATCGGAATCAACAGTTGTTTCCGATTCATAGAAAGGTACGTCCACTTCTTCGAGAGTATAGCTAATTACATTTCCGTCTTTATCACGCTCGGGAAGTCCGCTTATGGTATAAGACCATTCGTCACCGTTCTTTATCCATTCGGTTTCATAGGTGCCCTCATAGGGTTTTTCGTTTACGTAAAGCGCAAGCGTTATTTCGTCGGGTCTTATATCATAGCCGCTGTCGCCGACCCATGTCTTTGTGCCCGAAATAGTTACCTCTTTTATGTTGAGGAATTTCTGAATATTAGAAGCTACATTTCCCTCGTATTCGGGAATTTCAGCGCTTCCGAGCGCCGCCGTTATCTTTTCTGCAAGCGCCAGCGTATCTGCATCGGGAGAAGTGACTTTTCTCGGATCTGCAACGCCGCTGTCACCCGTGAGCATAAAATAGGTTCCTATCTCATCAACTAAAAATCCTTCGGGAGCGGAAACTTCTTTAAGCCAATAAATTCTGTCAAGAGGAAGATTGTTTATTACTACGCTTCCCGAAGCAGGTATTATCACAGGTTCGGTGAGCATTTCTTCTTCGGATACTTCTCCGAAGTTGTTATAAACGCTGTAGAGCATAAAGCCTGCGCCCGCAAGGTTATGCTCGCCGTCATCATCAACATAATATTTACTGATAGTGATAGAGCCTGTTTCATTTCTGACGTATGCCTGAACTCTGCCGTTGAAAGTAGTTATAACTGTATGATCGTTAGCATTTGTAAGATCAACGTCATCTATTGTAAAGGCATTGTCTGTTTCTTTGAGCCAGTTCGGATTTTCTCCGGGGTCTACATCTATGATAGTATCATAAACTATCTTTACATAGGCTCCGTCGGGAATGTTGAAAACAACGGTGTTATTGTCTGCTGGATTATATGAGAACGAATATCCCGCTCCGCTCAGAGCTTCTCCCGTATTTCCGTCAATAAACTGTACGGTTTCGGGAAGAAGAATAAGATGAGCGTTCATTGTATCTCTTATAGTGAGCGTATCGGATTTTTTGTTAAGGTCAAGAGCAAGCGGATTTATAGTTAGAGTATACCGCGCTTCCATTCTCATATCCATGACGAAATTATCTTTATCAATTTTGTCAAGTATAACGCCCGACTTATCGGCTATCTTCGGGAAATTCTTAGTAACATTAGCCGTCTTAGGAGTAGAAGTTGTGCCGTCATAAGTAACCGTAGCGCTGTTTCTGAATGTATAAGAAGGGTCATTGGAATGTTCGGAAACAAAGTCTTTTTCAATATCCGAACTAAAGAAGAAGGCAATTCTTTGTGCCGAAAGTTCTTTTACCTTTGCTTCAAAATCTGCGGTAGCAGTAAAGGTTATTGTTAGCTTTCTGTTGGTTTCATCATAAGCTACCGTATAGCAAGAGCTGTCAAGCTTACATTCTTCGAGGGTCTTAGAGGTGCTTGTAGAGCCTGAGCTTCCTGCCCAATAAACGGCAATGAGCGAGTCCTTATTGAACTTCAACCCCTCGGGGAGTTCATCAACAAATGTCAGAACATCTGCTTTGCCGTCTCTGTCCGATAAAATGTTGTCAACGGGAATACTGAACTGCCAGCCGATAGACATATCATCAGCAAAAGTATGTTCAACGCCGCCGAAGGTAACCGATGTTACGCTGCTCTTTGAAAAGTCGCTGAGCTTGGGCTTATCGGTTTCTTTTGCGGGAGCCTGATACTGGAGAGTAAAGTTGTCATTAAAGGGAGGTTCGTTGTCTACCTGGAGAGTAGACGTGTTATACATCTTCATGAGCATTCCTGCAAAATCTTCGGGAATGCTGTATGTACCGTCATCATTTTTATCGAGTTTTATCTTGGAGTAGTATCTGATAACGCCGTCCAAGTTGCCATCAATAACAGGACCTTCTATAAAATCTTTAAATGATTGATATTCTCGTGATGAAGGTTTCGTCTCTGTATCAATAGACCAACTATAATTATCTACTTTAATTGAGTTTGGATCTAACCGCCATTTTGACGTTCCAGTCTTATAGGTTAGCTCGAAGTAATTTGCAAAGTCAGCAGGGTCAAAATAGTGTGTAACAGGATCTGAATCATTTATACCCGGAATATGTTCATTGTTGTAATATTGATATTGACCGTTTACATATATTCTGTCTCCGGCAGAAACATAACCAAGTATATCAGAAACAGTGAGCTTTTCACCTTTTGTGTACGCTGCTTTCAAATCTTTGGCTTTTATTGTAATTTCCCAAGGAATATCAAGCGTAGAGAGGTCACCATCTATATCGGGTAAAATTTTGAGAATATCAGCATTAAGTTTATAAAAATTAACATTCCAGTTACTACTCGGTCCGCGCTTGCTTGTATCGCTAAAGTCATAATATGAAGAAAGAATACCGATAGATTTATCCAGAACGTCAATTCCGGGAAGATCCCTAAATTGGTTTATTCCATATATCGGAATGTCTTCTACAACAACATCAGCTTTGTTTACTATAGAATCTCCGTTCTGAAGTCCATTTTTGTTTATATCATCATCAACAATGATAATCATAAACTTAAAGCCTTGTACATATTTGCCAATATTATAATCATATTCACGATAATATCCGCCGTTGCCATTGTCAGCACAAGCGTGAGCCAGTTCAGACGGATTCCAAGAAACTTTGGTCAAGTCTCCATCGTATTGATAAAGGAGATAACTAATATACGAGCCGATAGTATACCCATAATATCCATCGAATGTATAATTTCCATATGTGCCCCTGTAGTATGGGATCCATTGGTCTTTAGTTAAAGAGTTGTTTAAGAACGTATCTTGGAATGTTTTGAGTATTTCTTTAAATTCTTCTTCACTTAAATCAAAAATTCCGGTGTCTATCTGAATATCATATTCAACAACTCTGCAATTCTTTTGATTACGTCCATCGCTGACCGGAACACTGTCTATAATTTGTCCATAATTATCGTAAGTCCACATACTTGCAGTCTTTGAAACAGAAGGACCGTTTGTAGAAGTCGATGTTGACGAACTTTTCGTTTGAGGTTCTCCGTCTAAATCTATGTAATCGACATTAGCAGTATTTCTTATGCTAATGCCTTTTTTCATATAATTTTCAATAAGATCCGCTTCGGATATCTCGGCAGTATATTCTATTTCGTATTTGGTTGTAGTAGTCTTTTTTGCGCCTTCGACCTGCGGGAGGTAAATGTTTAACTCGGTTGCACTGGAATTATCTTTAACCGAAACAGATTCATCATCGCAAGATATAGAGAGTGTGCCTTCTTTTATGGTAAGCCCTTCGGGAAGTACGTCAGTAACTGTTGCCCCATCTATCAAGCCGTTGAAAGTAACAGTGAGGGTGTAGTTTATAGTATAATTACCCGAACCGTCATCCTTTAAAGACCCCCCCGTCTTTGAAATTGTAACATTTCCGTTGGAGGTTCCGTCATCATAGATAACAGTGACGTTCTTGTTGCCATATCCGAGCGTCTGTTCGGAGCCGTTTTCAATAGTGCCGCTTTCGTCAAGCGCAACTTCGCCGTCAATAATAAGACCACCGCTTATGTTGGACTTGTCCTTGACTTTATCTTTGTCGAGGAAAGCGCGGAAATAGGTAATACCCGAGGGTTCTTCTGTAATGACCTCATATGTACCTATTTCTTCGCCCTCATAATAAAGCGTTCCGTCGGCAGGTATCTCGAACTTTATACCGTGGGAATTTATCACGGTCTGTAAATTATAATTATCAAGATTGTTCGGTATAAGCCATTTCAGATAAAACTTAACCAAATCGCCGTCTCTGACAGTGAGAACATCTTCGGTTTCGGCAACGTCAACAAAATCGGCGTTTGCCTCATCTTGCGACCTATACCAAAGATGATAATCCTCGATCTCCATATCGACATATTCTTCCGCACTTGCTCTGAAGTTCAGCGAAAACGCCGAAAACGCAGAGAGCAAAAGCGCGAAGGCTGTCAATACAGAAATTGCCTTATCACGAAATTGCCTGACAGCAGTTTTCATAACCACTCCACCTTTCATTAAAATATAATCGAACTGTCCCCACAAAAATTTTATCCGCGAGCACAATACTCCTTTATAACATTATAACTCTTTTATATCCGACTTGTCAATACGATTTTTCCAAAATATGTGTCGGTTTTCAGAATTGTGGAGTTATTTAACGAAATGATAAATTATGATACAATTTTCGTCATAAAGATACTTCTACAAAATGAGCGTACCTTCCTGATCAAATCCCTTGTCTGTTCCAAGAATTTCCACTCGATGTTCCCAATTTTTTCCAAGGTTATAAAACCTAACAGAATCGGCTTTTATGTCTATTACTTTAGAAATTCTGTTCTTTACATCTGCCAATTGCGCGGGATCTATCAGCATTTCAAAGACCGAATTTTGTACTCTTACTCCGAATTTTTCACATATTCTTGCAACTTTTCGCAAACGTTTTGCGCCCTTTTCATTAGAAAAATCAACGTCATACGTCACTAACATCATCATAATATCACCTCCAGAAAAACGGCGGGTAAGCGTCAAGGTCTCCGCGCAAATGCCTGGCTAAAAGCATTGCTTGGCAATATGGAATAAGACCTATCGGAACTTTTTCTTTCAAAAACGGATGTGTTATTTCTTCCTTTTTTCTTGCTTGCCATTTGTCGATAACTGTTCTGTAGGCTTTGTCAGTGAGTTTAATTTCTCCGTTTTTATCGCTGAAATCATCAGAGTTTATCTGTTTTAAGTTTACAAGTGAAATTACAAATCTGTCGCAAAGCGGCGCTCTTAATTCCTCCATAATGTCCAAAGCCAACGAAGGTCTGCCGGGTCGAAGCGTATGTAAATACCCTGCCGCGGGGTCAAGTCCTACAGATTCTAAAGCTGACTGCATATCATTTTTCATCAGCATATAAACAAACGACAAAAGAGCGTTTATTTTATTTTCAGGTGGACGGCGACTTCTTTTTTCAAACTGCATTTCGGGATCGTTGTTTTTAAGCATTTCATCAAACACACTGAAATAGCAATTTGCCGCCAAGCCTTCAATTCCGCGCATGCCGTCAATGTTATCGGCATTAAGAAGTTTTTCATGATATTCCGCTATCATTTCCGCCGAACGTTGTAATTTTTCAGCCCGACAAGGAGAAT
The DNA here is from genome assembly GCA_947600065.1 of uncultured Clostridia bacterium. Classification (GTDB taxonomy): domain Bacteria; phylum Bacillota; class Clostridia; order Oscillospirales; family Ruminococcaceae; genus CAG-115. The sequence goes on from CANQFZ010000056.1 coordinate 6,547, forward strand.
TATCCCTTGCACTTTTCAGTAAAACAAATCGGCTGTTTGCAAACTTACCGCTTAAAATATTGCGGACGATTTCAGTTGATTGTTCGGAGCTTATGATATCAAACTGTTTTTTTCGAAGCAGTACATTTCCGCTTACCGCTCCATATGTTCGACCGTAAAATTTTCCGTTGTCGGAATGAAATGAAATTGAAATTCCTCTTTCCCCGCAAAAGCCGATAAGCGGCGTTGAAACTGTCGTATTTTTTAAGAAAACTATTGATTCAATAGTGTGAGCAGGTATATGAGCCTTGTCTTCCCCGTTTATTTTTACAGCAATGTTTTCGTTTTTACAATAGACATAACTATTCTCCGAAAGTATATAAAGCACATTTCCGAGTTTCTTCATTTTATTCCTCCTTAAATGAATCACGTATCATAGTCATATATTTTTTCGCCGATTTTTCCGTGTTTGGCATGCATAGATCATTAAGGGAACATTTTTTGCATTTTGGAGAATATTCAGCCTGTGGAACAGTTTGTGAATTTAATAAATTCAAAAGTTGTGCTGCCGTTTCAAAGACTGCTTTTCTTTTGTCTTCGTAAAAAAACACTTCGTGCCGTCTGTGTGAGGTAATATAAAACACAGCGCCTTTATCTATATGACAACCGTACATTTCTTCTATGCACATTGCCTGTGCGCATAATTGAAGTTCATATTCTGTTTCATTACGTAAAACGCCGTGTTTATATTCAATCGGATAAGGAATATATTTTTTGTTATCCAAAAACGGGATAACAAAGCCGTTTATATCTTCATTCATTTCAACTGCGTCGCACTTGCCGAACAAATGCATTTTCTCGGATAAAACAGGCATATCTGTTATGACAATGCAATTTGATGTATGTTCTGCAGCGGGAGTGTGAACATGCTCGTGTTCACCTCTTCCCATAGCCGTATATGAATTTTCGTTCCATAACTGTTCATTCATCAAAAGAGCCGCTCGTCTTTTGCAATAATTATATTGTGAAATATACGACAAAGGAATTGTTATATTGTCTTCCATAAAATTCTCCTTTTCAAGTTTTACCCTGCGTGGGGGTATCATAGCGGCTATTGAATCTGATTGTCCTGATTTTGGTTTCAAGTCATACCCACGCGTGGGGGTATCCACGGTCGATTTTGTCACGCCGACATAATTCCCGTTTCAAGTCATACCCCCGCGAATGGGGCATTGTCTTGCTTGAGTATATAGCACCCATCGCTAATGTTTCAAGTCATACCCCTTAAGTGGGTATCGAACAGATAACCTTATCCTTACCAAGGATGTGCTTTTAAAATCAACCCCGCGCGGGGGTAAATATATTATAGCACTTGGCTTGGGAAATGTCAATGTTTTAAGTCATAGTCTTGTGTGGTGATATAAAATACAAGTCAAAATGATAGCTAAAGCCATTAAAAAAGAAGAATTTTTTACCACATAAATCACCTCATAATGTTGACAAAGTATTTAACAGAGGAACTTATTGCAGCGCATGACGATTTGAATTTGGTACGATGTATGACGAGCGTGCCATTTGGTAAAAAATTAGCACCGCAAAAAAGCGGTGCTGTTATTTTGCCGTTTATGTTGGAATATCTTCAAAGGCGATTTCCTCATAGCTTGAACCGTCACGGGCGATTTTAAAATACTTTTCAAGCGTCGAACGTCCATTTTCTTCGTCCCAGAGAGTTGCACAAACATAATAATAATCGCTGTCCTGAGAATAAATATGCTTGATACTTGAATATGGCGGCAGCAGCTCAATATGCTCTGCTGTTGCTTCAACATCGTCGGCTGACAGGTCGTATTTTACAATTGACCAGCCGTTTAAAAAGTAAAGATAATCGTCCTCCCAAAATGCAGGAGTTTCTGTGTTCGGCACTTTAAGCACCAAATCATAGCCGCCCTCGTCCTTTACACGGAAAATACCGTGTATTGCCCGTTCGTCATTAAGATCTATCGGACCGTAAGTATATTTCCCGCTTGGAGCAATAATAAGTCCGAATTGCTGCTCAAACTCAGCTATATGGCTGTAATCCGCAGAGCTTGAATTGCTGTCGCTTCCTGCGGGCTCACTTTCCGCAGAGTTTGAAATACTGTCACTTTCGGTTGGACTATTGTTTGTACAGCCCGAAAGGGAAATCATAATCGCAGCAGTTAAAAATAATGTTAATTTACGCATAATCATTGCCTGCCTTTCAGCCCTATTATACCATATCGCCTGCAGTATGTCAAGCGGACACCTGTCGTAATCTGAACCCAAGGTTCGGATAACGGCAGGTGTTTTATTATAATTACTTTATAACATCACTTAAAACGAGATTTAAATTTTGTTTGATCAATGTCAAGGCATTTTATTATAGCCGCTTCGCGTATAATATGCAGAGGGGGTGTTTTTTTGAATAATATTGATAAATCGGTTTTGAATATTGCAAACACGGCAATTGTCTACAACATTTTTATATACCTTCTGACCTCTGAAAATGCGAGGAACGGAGATAAGCTTTCGGATATTGCGGCTGACCTGAAAAATATGGATACAAGCACTTTAAAAGGAATGGAAAAGTTACAGTTTGAAAAGCGTGTAGAGATCATACAAAAAGCCTGTACAGCAGACCCTGCGCTTGCGGATTCGGTAATAGGAAACATTGCCGTAGACTACAACAACAAAAACGGCGGAATGAAAGCATGCACCTTTGTTTACAGTACGGGAACGGTTTATGTAATTTTCGCAGGTACAGGTGCGGGTGAGTGGATAGATAACGGGGAGGGTCTGTCCGGCATACCCGAATACAATCTGTATGAAAAATACGACAAATTCGGTCAGCTTCTATACACTGCCGCCGTTGAAAAGGACTATGCCACCGACCAACAAGCTGAGGCTTTAAACTGGTTCAGCAGGATATGCGGGGAAAACGGTTGGAACGAAAATACGCGCATAATAATTTCAGGACACTCAAAGGGCGGCAATAAGGCACAGTTTGTCACGATAAATTCCCGCTTTGCCGATATGTGTATAAGCTTTGACGGTCAGGGATTTTCGCCTGAGGCAGTAACAATGTTCAAGAAAAAATTCGGCAAATCTTTTGAAGAGCGCAGAAGAAAAATATACAGCTTTTCCGCTGATAACGATTTTGTCAATGTTTTAGGCGAGCCGCTTGCACCTGCGGAACAGATTTATTTCTTAAAGTCATCGGATATTAGCGACAGTCCGTTTGCTTACCACTATGTTGAAACACTTACGGACAATGACGGCAGATTAAATGAACAAGACGTCCAGGGGGATATATCGCAGTATATGCAAAACCTGTCAGATACTATAATGGCAATTGAGCCGTCGGAAAGGCAGTACATAACACTAAGCATAATGAGCATACTGCAAAGGATCTTAGGTAATTCAGCTGTCCCTGTCAACGGCGATTTTGTTTCAGCGAAAGATACAGTAAAGGGGATAATTATGGCATCGGCTCCCACATTGCTCAGTCTGCTGTTTACAAAGGACGGAAAAGAAGCAGCGGCAGACATTGGGGAAATATATATGGACAACATTACACGGTTTATTGATAAAATAAAAAAAGAGCAGGGAGATTTTCAAGCCGCCGCCGCTGCGATTTTTTCACAAACCGCCGTCATGTTTATGTCCCCATTCCTGTCTCATAAAAATAGAACAGACATATCCGCCTTTCTTGCCGCATCAGCTGCTTTAAGCGAAAAGCTTAATAAAATATACCTGCCTATATATGCAGGAATTAAGCCTTTCTTTAAAAATATTGCAGAAAAGCTGAAAGGACAGTGATTTTAACATAAAACAGCTTTGTTTAATTGCAGGCGGGTCTGTTGATATTCGGTATTTTGTTTTAATCTGACAATATACATAAAGTATGGGTGTGACTGAAATAATCTTTTTTAACGTTGGATACCCCAAAGTTTCAAATAATACCCCGCGTGGGGCATCGTCAGTCACGATACGTCAAATGTAAACTCTACTGTGTTTCAAGTCATACCCCCGCGTGGGGGTATCGGCTGGAACGCGCAACAGATGATGTCGGGAATGGTTTCAAGTCATACCCCCGCGTGGGGGTATCAAACAAGGGGATTGACTAAAGACGTAAACTCGGTGTTTCAAGTCATACCCCCCCGCGTGGGGGTATCGATTTTTCTTGTTCTCCGTGTTTTGCCTTTCCGTGTTTCAAGTCATACCCCCGCGTGGGGGGTATCGCGGAGCGGCTAAGCCTATGGCTATAGCGCTAAGTTTCAAGTCATACCCCCGCGTGGGGGTATCGAAAATGGATATAGCTATATAGCGGAATATGCGTTTCAAGTCATACCCCCGCGTGGGGGGTATCGCCCACGCGGGGGTATGACTTGAAACAATAATGCCACCGAAAACGTCCTTTAAACTTGAAGATACCCCCACGCGGGGGTATGACTTGAAACTTATATTGCTTTATCACGCCTAACCCTGGGTTCGCGATACCCCCCACGCGGGGGTATGACTTGAAACTGCGGACAACGACGTATTCGGGGACGGGAACGAGGGATACCCCCACGCGGGGGTATGACTTGAAACCCCCGCGCTTTTGCACAAAGGCGAGCGCGTATTGATACCCCCCACGCGGGGGTATGACTTGAAACTATGAAAAAAGATATTTTTAAACTTATTTGTGCAGGATACCCCCCACGCGGGGGTATGACTTGAAACAATTCTTTTAACCTCTCAATAGCCTGTGCGGTAGATACCCCCCACGCGGGGGTATGACTTGAAACAACCGCCCACGTATATCCGCACGGAGGGGGACGAGGTATGCTATAATATCAAGTGCAACGAAAAATAAAAAAGGTTGACTTCATCAAGACCAAGGTGTAAAATGAGATTGAGAAAAAAACACAATACATGGAGGTCAAGATGAAGTCATATAATCATTTTACCATAGATGAGCGAATTTGTATAGAGGGTTTATTAAAAAATGGCGAAAAAATTTGTACGTTTGTCAATGATATGTTACACTTTTCTCAAAAAAATATGATGTTAATAACTTTGAACGAAATCAGCCGC
>CANQFZ010000057.1 GCA_947600065.1 uncultured Clostridia bacterium
CTGCGGCGTCAGCGGCACTGCGGCAGGCACAAAGCCTAGCCGCAGCACCGCTTCCTAGCATCTGGGGCTTTCTCTACAGTCTGAAATCGGACTTTTTATACAAGCTGAATGTCGCTTTAAAAGCGACCAAAATTTACTTTAAACTCCGTATAATAATGTTGTAAGGTAAGAGCACGGAATAAATTGACATTATTCCTCAGCTCAAGAACAATATTTTATACGGAGGTTTTTATTATGAAAAAGAATTTTACGGAGCTTGTTTTTATCCTCGACAAAAGCGGTTCAATGCAGGGACTTGAGGCTGACACGATCGGCGGCTTTAATTCGATGATAGAAAAGCAAAAAAGGGAAAAGGGAACGGCTGTTGTTTCGACCGTACTTTTCAGCGATGAAAGCAGAGTTATCCATGACAGGGTGAGCCTTGACGAAATAAAGCCGCTCACTGAAAAAGATTATTGTGTCGGCGGCTGCACGGCTCTTATTGACGCGATAGGCGGCGCAATACATCACATAGGGAACATTCATAAATACGCGCGAAGCGAGGACGTTCCCGAACACACCATGTTTGTTATAACGACGGACGGAATGGAAAACGCGAGCCGAAGATATTCGAGCGATAAAGTAAAACAAATGATCGAGCGCCAAAAGGAGAAATACGGCTGGGAGTTCTTGTTCCTCGGCGCAAATATTGATGCGGTCGAAACGGCAAAGAGGTTCGGCATAAGCTCCGACCGCGCGGTAAAATACGTTTCCGACAAAGAGGGAACAGCGCTTAACTATGAAATATTGAACGAAGCAATAAGCGTTGTAAGAGCCAACGCAACGCTTGGCGCGGATTGGAAGAAAACCATAGAAGAAGATCAGAAAAGACGCGGAGGTAAATAAAGAGCAAAATATTTCTTTAAAATCTTACCTCTTACTTCTTATCTCTTACCTCTAACATGAGCCGCTGCTTATGGGCAGCGGCTCTGTTTCGTTATGGGGAAAGTCAATAAGATCTCAGATCTTAGCAGCCGCATCCACAGCCGTTGTTGCCGCATCCGCAGCCGTCGTTGTTGCCACAGCCGCAGCCGTTAGAGTTTGCATAAGCAGTGCCGTTGTTGCCGCCGCAAACGTTCATCAAGAGAATGAGAATAAGGATCCAGCAGCAGCCGTTTCCACCGAGATTAAAGCATGACATAATAATGTCCTCCTTGAAATGATTTTGAAACCCGCCGCTCCCCTGCGGAGCTTTGCGTTTCTTGGTACATATTATGCCGATAGGGAAAATTGGTTACAAAAAAAGTAGCCGTTCGGGCATGAACGGCGTAAATGGAGGATTGTATGAAAGGTATTTCACTTTTGTTTCTGAAGTTATTCTATCACATTCAAAAAAGAAAATCAATATAAATGACAAAACTGTAATAATTTTTTTTAAATTGTAACTATTTTGTAACTTTTAGCTTTAAATTTTTTTGAAAATATAATGAAAAATAATAAAAAAGGGTTTTCAAATGATAAGAATTATGGTATAATAAACTTGTATGTGGAATGAAAGAAAAATAAGGTGCAATAAAATGATATATCTTGATAACGCCGCAACGACAAAACCTTGCGCTGAATGTATAAGGGCTGTAACTGAAACAATGGAAAACACCTTTGGAAACGCAAGCTCCTTGCATAAGCTGGGAACTTCTTCCATTATACTTATAAGCAGGGCAAGAACCGCTGTCCTTCGCGGAATGTCGCTCGGAAAAACACAGCTCGAGGGAAACGTTCTATTTACCTCCGGCGCTACCGAAAGCAACAACACCGCTCTTTTGGGTATAAATCTGAGGAACGGAAAGATCGTTACGACTTCTATGGAACACCCCTCGCAGGCAAAGGTCATAAATAAGCTCGAAGAACGCGGGCACGAGGTCATAAGACTTTCACCGAAAGATCATGACGACTTTGAAAAAGCGATAGCGGACGTTGTTGACGAAAAGACCGCCCTGGTGTCTTGTATGGCAGTAAATAACGAAACGGGTTTTTGCGTAGACGTAAAGCGTCTTTACAATTCCGTAAAAGCGAAAAATCCAAAGACGCTTGTCCATATCGACGCAGTCCAGGGGTTTCTGAAAATACCGCTCGACGGCGACCTTATAAGCGTTTCGGGGCATAAAGTCCACGCGACAAAGGGAATAGGCGCGCTTTACATAAAAAAAGGCGTAACGCTTTCTCCGCTGCTTTTGGGCGGCGGTCAGCAGAACGACCTGCGTTCGGGAACAGAGCCCGTAGAGCTTATCGCGGGATTTGAGGCGGCAATAAACGCTTATGAGTATAAGCGGGAGTTGTTCCTAAAATTAAAAACGCAATTGCTCGAAGGGCTTTCCGCTGTTAAAGATGTGAAACTTAACTCAAATGAAAAATGCCTTCCGAATGTTGTAAATTTCAGCGTCAGAGGAGTGCGCTCGGAAATTATGCTCCATTCGCTCGAAGAAGCGGATATATGCGTATCCAGCGGCTCTGCCTGCTCAAAAGGCAAGACGAGCAGCGTTTTGAAATCTTTCGGAGTTTCCGATAAAGACGCCGACTGTGCGGTGAGAGTTTCAATGTGCGCGGATAATACGGAAGAAGAGATAGCTCTATTGTGCGATAAAATTGCTCAGACAGTAAAGAACATAAGGCGATAATATTATGGGTTTTGTTTTTGTAGGGCTTGGCGGCGCGGTCGGCGCTGTGCTTAGGTATCTGATAAGCCTTATCCCGTATAAAGGCGATTTCCCGCTGCTTACTCTTATTACAAATCTTTTAGGCGCGCTGCTTATTGGATTTATAAGCGGGATAGCCGAAAAAAAGCTTTCGGAAAACGCGGTGCTATTTTTGAAAACGGGATTATGCGGCGGGTTCACGACTTTTTCGACATTTTCGCTCGAAGCATATAAGCTGTTTACATCAAATCATACTTTTCTTGCGGTTATATATTCGATACTTAGCGTTGTTCTTTGCATAATAGGAGTGTTCGTTGGAATGTTCGCCGCAAAGAAGATAGTAAAAATATAAAGAGGAATATATGAAAGAGATCATTCTGGCAAAATACGGGGAGATAGCTCTCAAAGGCGATAACAGAAGCACATTCGAGGATATTCTCTCCAGAAACATAAAGCGAAGACTGAAACACCTCGGGAGCTTTTCCTTAAACAGGCGGCAGTCTACCGTCTATATCGAGCCGCTCGAAGAGGATATTGACATCGACGCGGCAGTAGCGGAAGTAAAAAAGATATTCGGCATAAGCGCGATACAAAGGTGCGCGGTGTTTCCGAAGGATTTTGAAGTTGTGGTTGAAAACCTCGGCTATCTTGACGGGGCTTTAGCAGGAGCAAAATCGTTCAAGATAGAAGCGAAGCGCTCGGACAAGACCTTTCCGCTAAAATCGCCCGATATCCAGCAAAAGCTTGGCGACGCGGTGCTTGATAGATTTCCGCATCTTAAGGTTGACGTACATGAGCCTGAGATAACCGTAAGGCTTGAAATACGCGACAACGGCGCATATCTTTCGGCAAAGCGCATAATGGGGCAGGGAGGACTTCCCGTAGGCTCAAGCGGAAAAGCCTTGCTTATGCTTTCGGGAGGGATAGACAGTCCTGTTGCGGGCTATATGATGGCAAAGCGCGGACTTATAGTCGATTGTATACATTATGTCAGCCCGCCTTATACCTCGGACAGAGCAAGGCTGAAGGTCGAAAAGCTCTGCGAGGAAATGACGGAATATTGCGGAGATATACGGTTTTTCTGCGTTCCGTTCACGGAAATCCAGGAAAAGCTCCGCGACAACTGCCCCGAAGAGTTTTTTACCGTAATAATGCGCAGAATGATGATGAAGATAGCAAATAAGATATGCGAGCGCGAAGATTACGGCGCGATAATAACGGGCGAGAGCCTTGCGCAGGTCGCTTCGCAGACGCTCGCGGCTCTAAAGTGTACAAATGCGGCGGCGGAATTTCCCGTATTCAGACCCGTTATAGGAATGGACAAAACGGAGATAACGGAAATTTCCCGAAGGATAGGAACTTTTGAAACGTCCATTATGCCTTATGAGGACTGCTGTACGGTATTTACCCCTAAGCACCCTCGCACAAAACCGAAACTTTGCGACATAATAGACGCGGAGAAAAACGCGGATTTTGATAAAATGGTAGACGAAGCGGTCGAAAAAACTACCGTAAAGCGCTTTAAATTCGGAGAAAGGACAGTGTTTCTCGACTGATGGACAGTTTTGAGTTCGCCGAAGATAAGAAACTTGTGGAGCTTTGCACCGAGCGAAAGATAAAAGTTGCGACTGCCGAAAGCTGTACGGGGGGAATGATCTCCGAGAAGATAACTTCAGTTTCGGGCAGCAGCGCAGTGATAGAGTTCGGTATATGCTCTTATTCAAACAGGATTAAGCACGAAATATTAGGAGTTTCAGAGGAAACTCTCGAAAAATTCTCCGAATACAGCGAACAGTGCGCAAAGGAAATGGCTGAGGGAGCAAGGCGCCTTTCGGGCGCGGATATCGCGGTTTCGACGACAGGCGTCGCAGGACCTACGGGAGGTTCACCCGAACACCCAGTGGGAGAGGTCTTTATAGGGATAAGTTCCGAAAAGGGCATTTTCGCAAAGCGTTTTCTGTTTTCGGGGAGCAGGGAAGACATACGCCGACAGGCGGCAAAGGAAGCGTTAAAAATGCTTATGTTAAGCATTTGCGACTAATATAACATAACTAACACACCACTACTCAACAACATTTCAGAACGGAGGAATTATTATGTTGAACAAAGAAGAATTTGAGAAATCAAAAAAGGATGAAGAAGTGCGCTATGCGCTCGATAAAATGGGAGCGTCGGCTTCGGATTTTGTAAGCGAGAAACATTCGGAATATGCCGATGAAAAGCCGAAAGGAAACGTTCTTGTAAGAGCTGCGAGCATTATTATCCCGATGAAGGGCGACAGCAAGGGCGAGATTGCAAGAAAAATTTTCCTTATTGTTTCGCTTATAGTATTCATCGCCGCTCTTTCTTATCTTATTTGGGAGATCACGGGAATAAACAGTTCTTATGAGCAGGATAAAGAGCTTGGCGAATTGGCAGGTTCTCCTTATGTAGACGTAGAGGTAGATATGAACGACTATACCGTACCTCCGCAGGTGCAGAATCCTATCACTACGGAAGTTACGGGGCCGGGAACAGAAGATCCCGAGTATACCGACCTTACGCCCGTGAAAAATACTCCATTAAATATCAACTGGCAGGAGCTGTGGAAAATAAATCCCGATATAAAGGGTTGGATAAAGCTTACGGGAACGCTTATAAACTATCCTGTTTTACAGTCGGGCGACAATGATTATTATCTTTATCATGATATTTATAAGAACAGAAGCTCGTCCGCTTGTATAATATCAAGCTATCTGAACACCTGGGACGAGAATGATGATAACCTTGTTCTGTTCGGTCATAATATGCAAGCGGGAACAATGTTCTCATATCTCGTGCATTACGTTCCGAACGACTATTCAAAAGAACCTCTCGCGTTCTACAAGGTACACCCGACCATTCAGCTCGCAACTCCCGACGGAAGAAACGAGACCTACAAAATTTTCGCAGGATGTTATTTAAATACTCAGGAAAACCGCGGAGAAGTATTCCAGTATGTAAATAAAACCAAGTTTTCGAGCGTTGACGATTTCAATAACTTTATACTCGGAGTTATGGACAGAAGCTGGTTCTATACAGATGTCGATCTGACATACGGCGACGATATCCTCACTTTGTCAACGTGCTCATGGCCTCTCGGGCGCGCTGCCTGCGACACAAGATGGGTCGTTTTCGCAAGAAGAGTACGCGAAGGCGAGAGCGAAACTGTTGATACGACAGTCGCAAAGCGCAATTACAATCCAAAGTTGTTCACATATTGGTATCAGGCAAGAGGCGGCAGCTGGAAGGGAAGAACGTGGGATACGTCAAAGCTTCTCAGTTACTGATATGTAAGCAGTATAAGGAGTGATCGTTTTGGAAAAAACAAACGTTTTTATGAAGATCGTAAAATTTATCGTTCCATGGAAAGGCGACAGCGTTTTTGAAATAGTAAGAAAGATTATTTTCGTTGCGGCTTTTATTACGCTTATTGTCACGGGGGTTATGTTTCTCAACGTGAAGGTGAGCGAGGCGCAGGACGTTGCCGAAAATGACGAGCTTCGCAATATTTTCGAAAACGCGCAATCCAACATCTACGTAAACAATGACAATGAAAGCCAAAGCGGAAACAATGAAACCAATGAAGAAGAAAAACCCCCCGAGATCTTAGAGCAGTTTCTGCCGCTTCTGGAAATAAACGATGAAGTTGTCGGCTGGCTTTCTATCGGAAAAGACAAGTTTATCGACTATGTGGTATTGCAGACGGACAATAACGATTATTACCTCTCTCATAACTATAAAAAAGCCGAGAGCCGTTCGGGTTCGCTTGCGGTCGATTACAGATGTGAAATATCCGCCGAAAAGCAGTCGGCAAACATTGTAATATACGGTCACAATATGGCTTCGGGCGCATATTTCGGGCTTTTGCCGAGATACAACAATTATGACATAAATCGCAATAAAAACGATATTAGTTTTTATAAAGAAAATCCCACGCTCACATTCAGCACCCTTTACAAATCGTCTACCTACAAAATATTCGGCGGAATGCTCGTAAAGGTAAACAGCGGTGATGATGATTTTCAGTATCATAGGATACATGATTTTGAAAACAAAGAACAGTTCGATAATTTCTGCGCGGATATACTCGACCGTTCGACGTTTATAAATCCCGATGTTGATCTTAAATACGGCGACAATATCCTTACGCTTTCGACGTGCGTTCTGAATAAGGCTTATGGCGACTGCGAAAAAAGATGGGTGCTTTTCGCGAGAGAGGTGCGCGAGGGAGAAGATCCCGAAGTCGATGTTTCAAAAGCCTATGCAAATCCAAGCCCGATGTTCTATGACGAGTATTATGCGGTACGCGGCGGTTCATGGAAGGGCAGAGGCTGGAAAGAGAATATAATCGCGGGATATGATATGGGCTGAGATATCGGCATACTAAAGAAAAGTCACATGGCGTTTAATCGGAAGGATTATAGTAGCAGATGACCGAAATGGATATGGGGATATCCCCAAGATCGCCGAAAAAGCGAAAAAAGAAAAAAATAGGCTTCTGGAAGAGTATAAGGTTGGGGCTTTTTCCGGCAAAGGGCGACAGCGTCGGAGAAATAGTTCGTAAGATCATTTTTCTGACGGCGCTGATAATATTAGTCGTGGCTCTGGTCTATATCGGACAGTATGTGATAAGTTTCATCAGTCTTGAGTTGAACGCTGCCGTTGACGAGGACGGAAACAGAACAGCGACCGACGCGCATATAATCGAGGTCAAAAACCGACCGCCCACCCAACAGGAGATAGAGCAGCTTCCCGAAGGCTCCATAAACGAGAAATATGCGGGACTGTATGCGGAAAACAACGATTTTGTCGGCTGGATAACTATACCGGGAACAAATATAGATTACCCTGTTGTGCAGGCTGATGATAACGATTATTATCTTCACAGAGACTTTAATAAGAAGTATCTGTTTGAAGGTACTATATTTGCGGATTACCGCGGACCGATAACTGCCGAAGGTATGCCGCACAACACCGTTTTATACGGTCATAATATGCTGTACAAATTCAGATTTACAGCGCTTCAGAATTACAAAAAGAACATTTCGTTTCTAAAAACTGCGCCCGTCATAGATTTCAACACGCTTTATGGGGACGGGAAATATAAGATCTTTTCGGTTTTTCTTGTAAACTGGGAGAGCAAATACGGAGAGGTCTTCGATTATTCGGGTGCGACATATTTCAAAAATCAGGCGGAGTTTTACGATTTTGTTCTTGAATGTGGGGATAGAAGTATTTACGATACGGGTGTCGATGTTGAATACGGCGACGAATTTCTGACGCTCTCTACCTGCGATGAATCGACCTATATGGATCTAAGACTTGTGGTCGTTGCGAGAAAGGTGAGAGAAAACGAAGAACCCAAAGTTGATACATCTAAAATTGTTAAAAAGAAAAGTATAAAATATTTTGACGGTTATTACCGAATCTACGGAAATCTTTGGAAGGGGAGAACGTGGAGTACCTCGGTCGTAAAAGGACTTGACGCGTATATCAAAGAACACGGACTCGAAGATGATCCATCAGACTATTGAGGAGTTTATTTGATGAAACATTTGTCTTTGGTCAAGATTTTTACGGCTCTGACCATTATTGCGGTCTACATTTTCACTTTCGGCGTATCGGGAGCAGTCGAAGGTGAAACAGCGGAAAAAACCGACGATGTTATTGACAGTACAGTCGAAAGCAGCAGTGTTCCCGAATTGGAGAATTTCGAGCTTCCGACGCTTGCACAGAATTATGTTCCGTTTGAGTATGATCTTAGCGATATAGCTAAACAGTATCTTGCGGAAAAATATCCCGAACAAAGCTCGGGAGAAAATGAAGCGCCTAACGGTGATGTTCCGCCCTTCAGCAGTTCTTCTCAAAGCTCTATATCTTCTAGCAGCACTTCTTCATCACCGAGCAGCTCAAGTTCAACATCGTCAAGCTTTTCATCATCATCTCAAAGCAGTTCTAAATCTTCATCAAGCAGTTTTTCATCTTCATCTTCAAGCAGTTCTAAATCTTCATCAAGCAGTTCATCTTCATCATCTTCAAGTAGTTCTAAATCTTCATCATCTTCAAGTAGTTCAAAATCATCAAGTAGTTCCAAAACATCTTCAAGCAGTTCAAAACAATCTTCATCGTCTTCTTCTCAAAGCACACCTTCGGGTCCTGCAGATGAAGAAGTTTGGGTGAACGACAACGGAAAGATAGTAAGAGGAACGGCTCTTGATATAGTGTCGAGAATAGTAATGAACGAGATCGGCGGAACGCAGTTTGCCGAAGCGATAAAAGCACAGGCTGTCGCGGCATATACAAATGTAAAGCGCTGTAATAACGCGGGCAGCGCAGCAAGCGTAGCGCTGAAAAACAGCGTCACAGCAAGGGTCAGAAACCTTGTTGCAGAAGTCATAGGAGAAGCTGTCTATTATAACGGAAAGCTCATACAGGCTGTCTACTCCGCTTCTTCTGCGGGATATACAGCTTCTTCAAAGAACGTCTGGGGAGTAGATTATCCTTATCTGCAAAGCATCTACTGTGAACTTGACGAAAAATACGACCCGAATTACGGCAAAACACAGACCTTTAAAGCGGATGTCTTAAAGACAAAGATCTATGATAAAACAGGAATTGAACTAAGCGGCGACCCGTCCGAATGGTTTGAGATCGTAGACTATGTCGAGGGAAAATATGTCGGGAATTTGAAAATAGGCGGACATAGCACATATGTAAATTCAAACGGAAAAACCGTAAAAATAACGGGGCGCGTCCTCCGCGAAACTATACTAAGCTACGGTATACGCTCCCATGCCTTTGACATAAGCTATGACAGCTCTACAGACATATTTACATTTACTACATACGGCTATGGTCACGGCGTAGGAATGAGCCAGTGGGGAGCTATCGCTTTGGCGCAGTATAAAGGTTGGAATTATAAGCAGATACTTGAGTTTTATTATCAGGGCTGTGTTGTAAAATAATAAAATATGAGGTAATTTATGGAATATGAGCTTTATGACGCAACAGCACAGGAGCTTTTCGAAAAGAGGAATTATATAAAAGACCTGTGCTTTGAGTACAATAACTTAAAGCCCTCGCTGCTCGAAGAACGCGATAAACTTATTCGTAAAATTATCGGAAAAGCGGGAAAGAATATATTTATCGAACAGCAGTTCTGGTGTGATTACGGTTTTAATATAGAAGTCGGCGACAACTTTTACGCAAACCACGGACTTGTTATTCTGGACGGAGCAAAGGTCACTTTTGGAGATAATGTGTTTATCGCTCCTCAGTGCGGATTTTACACGGCGGGACACCCGCTCGACTATGAAACGCGGAACATGGGGCTTGAATACGCTCTGCCGATAACTGTCGGCGATAATGTCTGGATAGGCGGAATGGTTTCCGTAATGCCCGGAGTAAAGATAGGGAGCGGCTCGGTCATAGGCGGCGGGAGCGTGGTTATAAAGGATATTCCCGAAAATGTTCTTGCGGTAGGAAACCCGTGCAGGATAATAAAAAGATTAAAATGAAATTTTCCTCGGCGGCTATATTGAAATTCCGCCGAGGTTTTATCTGAAAGGAGTTTAATTATGGTCAATTTCGATTTTTGTACGCCCACAAGGCTTGTTTTCGGAAAGGGAGTTATCGAAAAACTTCCGTCAATTATGGAGCCTTTGGGAAAAAAGATATTGCTTGTATACGGCGGAGGTTCTATAAAGAAAAACGGACTTTACGATAAAGTCCGCGAGCTGCTTTCCGATTTTGAGATATTCGAGCTTTCGGGAGTAGAACCAAACCCCAAATATGAAAGCGTAGTAAACGGAGCGGAAATATGCCGTAAAAACGGGGTAGAAGCGGTGCTTGCTGTCGGCGGCGGAAGCGTTTTAGACTGCTCTAAGTCAATTGCCGCAGGTGCAAAATATGACGGCGACCCGTGGGATCTTATCACCTACAAAGTTCCCGTAAAGAGCGCGCTGCCTATTGTTGATATTATGACGCTCTCCGCTACGGGAAGCGAATATGACGCAAACTCGGTAATTTCAAGAATGGATCTCAACATAAAGACCTGCCTTAAATCCGAGCATATTTTCCCGACCTGCTCTATTCTTGATCCGACTTATACTTTTACGGTCTCAAAGCGCCAGACTGCCGCAGGCGCCGCTGACGCAATAAGCCATGTGTTTGAAAAATATTTCACAGCACCGACGAGCGACCTTGCCGACGGAATGTGCGAGGCTGTCATAAAAAGCATAATGAAAAATGTTGTGATAGCGCTTGAAAAGCCCGATGATTATGACGCGAGAGCAGAGCTTATGGTTGACTGCGCGCTTGCCTGCAATAACATTATCGCGCTCGGAAACGGGGCTTCGGGTTGGGTCGCGCACGCGATAGAGCATACTTTGAGCGCGTATTATGACATTACTCACGGAGAGGGGCTAGCCATCATAACTCCGCACTGGATGAGGAAAATTCTTAGTGAAAAAACCGTTGACCGTTTTGTAAAATACGGCGTTAATGTTTTGGGCATTGACCCCGCGCAGGACAAGTTTTCAATTGCAAACAAGGCTATAGATATGACCTACAGTTTTTTCGAGAGCCTGGGTATTCCCATGACGCTCCGCACTGTTGGTATTGACGATAAGAAAATAGACGAAATGGCGTTTGATACGGCGGGAGACGAAAAGCTCGCAAACTGTTATGCTCCGCTTTCGGTCGAGGATGTAAAGGAGATACTGACGAACGCACTGTAAGTTAAATGTAAGAGGTCAAAGTAAGATATGGTTTTAGCGGCGAACAGCGTTTGATTTCCAAACTACCTAACGGGCGGCGCACGAAAGTTTTTTGAAAAGGGTTTCCAAAGGGAAAAACTTTTTTGTCAAAAAAGTTTTTCCCTTT
>CANQFZ010000058.1 GCA_947600065.1 uncultured Clostridia bacterium
TTTAATTTGATTGCGCCGAAATTCACCGAATATCTCACGATCGCGCTTTTAGAACGCTCCCATAAGAGTTTGTCCGCGGACAAAAGAAAAACCGCGGCAATAAACTCACTGCGGCTGCTGTAATAATTTGAATTTTTCGGAGAGATAAACTCCGTAAAATTCTTCCTATGCAAAAAATTTTTGAATCTTATTTTCATAATTCACCTCATTTACATTGACATTTCGGGGGAGCAGCTTTGCTGTTGTTTCGGAATGTTTCCCGATATTTTTTCGTTCAGTTTCGTGAGAAATTCACAATCTTCAAGCCGAAGATCGCTGTTGTGCTTTGCGGTGAAATTCACGCAATTCCTGATCTGTTCAAGTTCCTCCGCACCGAACAGCCTATCCTCGTTTATAAGTCTCGAACGAATTGAAAAGTTTTCCTTTGCGCTGTTGTAATCATCGTAATAATTACCGCTGCAAACGCTCTTTCCGTCCGATGAACGAAACCAAGTGACGAACTCAAAGCCGTCCTCATCATTATATTTTGCCGCCAGGACCGCATCGCCGAATTCCGCAAGACAGCGGTATTTTTCCGACAATCCGTCAGCCGTCAGCGGCGCGGCTTTTTCGTAAACTGCGCAGTAATCGAGGACCTCGCGGAAAAGACGATAAAGCGCGTGAAACTTATCCCTACCGCTTTTGGAAAAAGCTCCCTCGCTGTACATAACGTCATTATCCCGAATTTTAATAACGTCGCCGTCCGAGATCACAGAAAATTCTCCGTTTTCAAACGAGAAATTGTACCCTTCCTTGTTCAGCCTCCGCGCGATCTCCCGTTTGAAAATGCCCTCGGGCTGCTCCTTTTTCAAGCGAATACCTTCAGTTTTCAGCAGACGGTTCAGTTCAAACAGGTCTTTTGTTTTTTCAACCTCGATCATCTTCGCCGACCACTCATCAACGATGTCCTGAGTTGTTTCAACCGAAATCTCGCAGTCCGAAATGCTTTCCGCACCGAGTCTGTAAAGCGCCTTTTTTATTGCGATTTCCTCACACGGCAATTCCGCAAGTTCTGTTAAATCGCCGAAACTTATCTCTGCGGTAACGACCGCCGCCGTATTGCAGTAATACGGCGGGAACGTCTTGCCGTTAAACGCTTCCTCAAACGATATTTCTTCGTTCTCAAAAAGCAAACCGCAATCTGTCGGTATGCCTTTCCCCGAATCCAACAGTTTCTGCCCCTCGGCTCTTAGCCATTCTTTGTTTTCAAGTTCCGAAGTCGGGATTGCCGTTCTGATATTCAGCATATGGATTAGTCCGACGTGTTCAAGGTCGCTTGTATCCTCGATAAGCGTATACCTCGGCAGATTGAACGTGAGATTGATAATGCTTTTCACATCCCATTCTTTGCCGAGTTCGTCACACGACAAGACCGCGAGAAACTTATTTAGTTCCCGCCGTTCCATTCCGTCCATACGCCTGCCAAGGTAATTCAGCGCGTCGAGGCTAATCTCGCTGTCAATGAGCATTGACAGTTCTGAAGGTTCGATTTCAATCACCGTTGCCACAGGCGAAAGATGCTCCTTATCCATACCGAGTTCGCCGAGTTTGCTTGACAACTCCGTTTCAGAACAGGGGAAACATATTTCCGTATCGAACGAACCGTTCCCAATTGTCGCTTTAATCATTGTAATTCCTCCAAAATTATATTTACTCCGCGCGGAGTTTATTGCCATTTTCTCTGAAAACAAAAAAAGCCTGCAAATTGCCTCTCGCCAAATGCGAAAAGTAATCTACAGGCTCTTATTTAATATGTGTAATCTGCACGATTTCCACAGCAAAAATTTTGTTGGCAAAGGGTTCAAATTCTTTCGGGGAGTGCGCATTTTTACGGTTTTTGCGAAGCAAAAATTCCATTGCCATTAGGGCAATGGAAAGTAAAAATGTCGCAGTATTGAACCCCGCTGTGAAACAGCGGGGTTCAATGCGTGTCTAACCTTTACAAAAAAGATTTTTAAAAGTTATATCGCATTCAGAAAACATTTTTCTATTCTAAAAAGATTTTAGTCTGAAAACAATCTAAATAATGTCCGCCGAAAGGCGGACACCGAAACTGAATACTGTACACTCTACACTGTATACTGAAAATCCCTTGTTATGCAAAGCATAGCAAGGGATTTTCACTGGTGCGAGTAACAGGACTTGAACCTGCACACCGAAGTAACGGCACCTAAAACCGTCGCGTCTGCCAATTCCGCCATACTCGCAAGTTGCTGTTGTTTAATAACGGTCAACAGCAAACCGTGTGTTGTTTACAGTATCTAGCCTCTAGCCTCTTAACTTCTAGCTTCTAGAAGCAGGTACTTCTTCAGCGCTTCCGCTTTGTCGGTCTTTTCCCAAGCTACGCCTAAGTCCTCGCGTCCCATGTGACCATAAGCCGCTACCTGACGGTATTGGGGCTTTCTCAGGTCGAGAGTTTCAATTATTGCGGCGGGTCTAAAGTCAAACTCCTTTACAAGCGCTTCGGCGATCTTTTCGTCGGGAATCTTGCCCGTGCCGAAAGTATCGACCATTACCGAAACGGGATTTGCAACTCCTATCGCATAAGCAAGCTGAATTTCAGCTCTCTCCGCAAGTCCCGCGGCAACTATGTTCTTCGCGGTATAACGCGCCATATAAGCCGCCGAGCGGTCTACCTTTGTCGGGTCTTTTCCCGAAAACGCTCCGCCGCCGTGACGGGAATATCCGCCGTATGTATCAACGATTATCTTGCGTCCCGTAAGTCCGCTGTCGCCCATAGGACCACCTACTACAAAGCGTCCTGTCGGGTTTACAAAGTACTTTGTGTTTTCGTCGAGAAGCTCTGCGGGAATTGTCGCTTTTATGACTTTTTCAATAATGTCTGCTCTTATTTGATCAAGAGTAGCGGAAGCAAGGTGCTGCGAGGATACAACGACCGTATCTACACGAACGGGCTTGTTTCCGTCATATTCAACAGTAACCTGCGTCTTTCCGTCGGGAAGAAGATAGGGTATCTCGCCGCTCTTACGGACTTCGGTCAGCTTTTTGGAAAGCTTGTGCGCAAGGCTTATCGGCATAGGCATAAGCTCGGGAGTTTCCGAGCAGGCAAAACCGAACATCATTCCCTGGTCGCCCGCGCCCGTGTCGCAGGCGTTTTTTTCTCTGCCCTCGAGCGCGTTGTTTACGCCCATAGCGATATCGGGCGACTGCTTGTCTATCATTGTGGTAACGGCGCAGGTGTTCGCGTCAAAGCCGTATTTGCTGTCGGTATAGCCTATCTCGCGTACCGTCTGACGCGCAATTTCGGCTATATCAACATTTGCCGTGGTCGATATTTCTCCCATAACGGAGATAATTCCCGTTGTCGTTGTAGTCTCGCATGCAACGCGCCCCATGGGGTCCTGTGCTAAAATAGCGTCAAGAACTGCGTCGGAAATATTGTCGCAGATCTTGTCGGGGTGTCCCTCGGTCACACTTTCCGAGGTGAACAGTTTTTTGAATGCCATAGTTTTCCTCCTGTAAAAACTTTTCTCTCTCGCGGTCTCTTCTTTCTACCGCCTGCAAAACAAAACGCTCACAAGGAGTGAGCGGTAAGATCCTCTTCACTCCTTATCTCTCGGCAGAATTTCACCATAACTGCCGCAGGACGTAGCACCTTGCATTCGGAAAACCAAGCATACAAAACTTTGCACTGTCATTATTGCTCGATACCTATGTAGGTTGCCGGGCTTAATAGGGACCAGTCCCCCTCCGCGATGCTTCAGACTGCCGATAAAGCCTCATTCGCGTCGTCAACGCGCCACCGACAGCCACAAAGGCTAGTCGTCGTCGCGTTTCCTAGCGCCTGAGACTTTCTCGGCAGTCTGAATCAGACTCTGCCGATAAAGCCTCATTCGCGTCGTCAACGCGCCACCGACAGCCACAAAGGCTAGTCGTCGTCGCGTTTCCTAGCGCCTGAGACTTTCTCGGCAGTCTGAATCAGACTCTGCCGATAAAGTCTCATTCTCGTCGTCAACGAACCACCGACAGCCACCAAGCCACCAAGCCATAAAGGCTGGTCGTCGACTTTCTCGGCAGTCTGAAAAAGGCTTTATAAAAACAAACTGAATTATCTGCGGAATGTCAGCCACTCTTGATAAGGCATTTTGTTATTAACAGTATAGCATATACACAACATATTGTCAAGAGTTTTTCGAGAAAAATTTTAAAATCCCCCTTGACAAATAAATTTCTTCGTGTTATAATAAGCTAAGTTGATATTTTCAAATGCGTAGAAGGGGAACAAGACCCTGTATGCTTTTTCAGAGAGCCGTTGGTTGGTGTGAAACGGCAGAGCGGCAGGGAGATGACTCGCCCCCGAGCAGAACGGGCGAACGCCGTGTTTTAGCGTTAAGAATAAAACAAAGGCAAATAGTCCGTTACGGGTTTCTCCCGTTAAAGAGAAGCGCGCTGTCTGGCGCGGCTGAGGCGAATTTCCGAAAGGCTTTTCGCGAATTGGAGTGGTAACACGGGTCAGTTCTCGTCCCCAAGTTTGGGCGAGGACTTTTTTATTTGTGCTGCTCTTTTAGACGATTTGATCATATTGACTGATTATTCTACATTTTTATGTAAAGGAGTATGTCTTATGAAATTTGCAAACAAGTATCAGAAACGTTATTTTATGCCGCCTTATCCTTGTCTTGACTGGACGAAAAAGGAGAGCATAGAAAAGCCCCCCATATGGTGCAGCGTAGACCTGCGCGACGGAAACCAGGCGCTTATAATCCCCATGTCGCTCGAAGAAAAGCTCGAATTTTTCAAGGTTCTCGTAGATGTTGGCTTTAAGGAAATAGAGATAGGCTTTCCCGCAGCTTCCGACACGGAATATGAGTTCTGCCGCGCGCTTATCGAAAAGAATTTGATCCCCGACGACGTGACCGTACAGGTATTGACCCAGAGCCGCGAGCATATCATAAAGAAAACGTTTGAAGCGCTCGAAGGCTGTAAGAACGCCATTGTTCATCTGTACAACTCTACATCTGTAGCACAACGCGAGCAGGTGTTCAAAAAGAGCAAGGAAGAGATAATCGAAATTGCGACGAGCGGCGCAAAGATGCTGAATGAATACAAGGCGAAAACCGAGGGCAATTTCCGCTTTGAATATTCTCCCGAAAGCTTTACGGGGACAGAGCCCGAATTTGCCGCTGAAATATGCAACGCTGTTATCGACATCTGGAAGCCTACCGCCGACAACAAAGTAATAATAAATCTGCCCGTTACGGTTGCGGAAAGTATGTCGCACGTCTATGCGCAGCAAATCGAATATATGTGCAAAGAACTGCACGACCGCGAGAACATCATTGTTTCGCTCCACCCGCATAACGACCGTGGCTGCGCTGTGGCTGACACGGAAATGGGCTTGCTTGCGGGAGCGGACAGGGTAGAGGGTACGCTTTTCGGAAACGGCGAAAGAACGGGAAATGTTGATATTATAACGCTCGCTCTCAATATGTACACCCACGGCGTTGAACCTAATCTTGATCTGACAGACCTGCCGAAGCTGACGGAGATTTACGAAAGACTGACGAGAATGAGAGTTTACGAGCGTATGCCGTACAGCGGACAGCTTGTTTTCGCGGCGTTCAGCGGTTCACATCAGGACGCAATAGCAAAGGGAATGCACTATCGCGAGGAAAAAGACCCCGACCATTGGAACGTGCCGTATATCCCCATTGACCCCCACGACCTCGGCAGGGAATACGAGGGCGACGTTATCCGCATAAATTCCCAGTCGGGCAAGGGCGGCATTGGCTACCTCATGGAGCAGAATTTCGGCATAGTTATGCCGAAGAAGATGAGCGAACATTTCGGCTATACCGTAAAGGGAGTTTCCGACCGCGAGCATAAAGAGCTTCACCCCGACGAGATACACGCTATTTTTGAAGAAACGTATGTGAATAAACACAATAAGATCTCCGTTCCCGAGGCGCATTATAAACAGGGCGAATGTATAACCGCCGAAGTCACCGTAGAAAAGGACGGCAAAAGAAACATATATACGGGGCAGGGCAACGGAAGGCTCGACGCTGTTTCAAATGCGGTAAAAGAGGGTCTCGGACTTGAATACACGATAAACACCTATACCGAAAACGCAATTGAGGAAAGCTCTAAATCAAAAGCTCTCTGCATGATAGGCATAACTTTAAAGGACGGAAGAGTTTTCTGGGGCGCGGGAATTGATACGGATATAATCAATGCGTCAATTTACGCTCTTGTGTCGGCTATAAATAATTCAGACCTTGTTTAAAGTACAGAGTTTGTCAGAGGTAAGAAGCAAGAAATAAGAGGCTGTTGGCAGTGTACAGCTATTGTATCCGCCTTGCGGCGGATAATATTGGATTGTTATCGGACTTAAACGCTTTCGAGCGCAACCGTTAGAGATTTACTCGTGTGCTGTTTGGCGGAAAACAATCTAAATAACGCCCGCGACAGCGGGCACCGAAACTGAATACTGTACACTGTACCCTGTCAACTGCCAACAGGGCAGATAAACGTTATTAAAAAAAACAGCGTTTGAAAAAAACCGCAAAATAGTTTTTTATAAAAACTAAAACCGCAGATATACCACTACCTGCGGTTTATCTTTTAAAAATTGCTTTTTTGTTTTACATTCTCTACAAACATTTTCGGCATAATCAACAAAAGCACTTGACTTTTTTGGAGAATTATGTTACAATGTTATAAATGTTATAGGTGAAAATTTTCTCGTTACGGAATTTTTCACTTGCTTTAAATTACGTGTGCATTTTTCAAATATAGTCTGTTAAGAACGGATTGGAGGCGGTCAGAAATGCGAACGGCTGATATTCCCGAAAAATATCGCGATATGTTTATGAATATACTCGACGGGAGTTCTGCGGCGCATATCCTTTGGATATGCGGCGAGGAAAAGACAATCTCGCTCGGAAAGCCGCTGCTGCCCGATGGTGTTACAGAGCCGCTCGATTATATCCGCGAAAACGACTTTTTGTCCGAAACGTCAAAGGACACGTTCAATGTCTTTGCGGCTCACGTAGAAGAAGGAATACTTTCGGGCATAGGGCGCGAATATGTTTCTACGGACGTTGAGATAAAATTCCCCGGAGAGGATACATATACTTTGAGTCACTGCTTCGCGCTGTTCAGATTTGACGAGAACAAGCGCGTAGACGCGGTCTTTATAAGCGTGCGCCCGTTTAATAATCTCCAGTCATTTCACAGAAAGGTCGTTACGGATTTCACGTCCGACAAAGCGCCCGCGCTTCTCGGAAAACGCTGCAGAGATGTATATGACGAACACCCCGATGAAGAGATAGCGTACATTCAGTTTGATATAGAGCGCTTTAAGCTGATAAATGAAAAATACGGCGTTGAGATAGGCGACGAGCTTTTAAAGTTCATAAACGATTCTTTGAGCGTTATATGCGGAGATAAAATACCTTTCTGTCGCCTCACCGCGGACGTGTTTATGATGGTTATGGCTTTCAGGGAAAAAGAGGAAGTCACAAATTTCATACGCAGAGTTGAAAGCATGATAATAGGCTATAAGGGTCTGGATTATCATCTGGTATTCGGCGTTGCGGTAGTTGAGGACAGGTCGCTGCATACCCGCCGCTGCGGAGACAATGCATCGCTTGCGCGCCAGGAAATGCACGGAAACGCGCTCGAAAATATCGGTTGGTATAGCGGAACGCTCAAAAATGAGCTGAAGAAAATGCAGAGCATAGAAGAGGACATGAACAAGGCTCTTTTGAAAAACGAGTTCTTGATGTATCTCCAGCCGAAGTTCAGCATTTCTTCAAACCGCATAATCGGCGCGGAGGCGCTTGCGCGCTGGAATCATACGAAAAAGGGAATGATCTCTCCTGCAGATTTTATCCCTGTGTTTGAAAAGAACGGGTTTATTCTGAAACTCGACAGGCTGATGTGGGAAAAGGCTTGTATGCAAATTCGCGACTGGCTCGACAGGGGAATAGAAGCCGTGCCGATCTCGGTAAATATCTCGCGCGAGTATGTAAAGAGCTTCGACGTCGTAAGTTTTATGCTTGAACTTGTAAAGAAGTATGATATACCTATAGAGCTTTTAGAGCTGGAAATAACGGAAAGCATGGACGCCCTCGGCATTGACGAGGTAGTCGCAAAGATGAAAAAAGCGGGCTTTACGATGCTTATGGACGATTTCGGTTCGGGTTATTCTTCGCTCAACATGCTAAAGACAACACAGTTCGACGTGCTTAAAATCGACAGGTTGTTCTTAAATGAATTTATGGGCAGCGACAGGGGCAGAAAGATAATCTCCCACACTATCTCAATGTCGCAGGATATCGGCATAGGGATAATAGCCGAGGGTGTTGAGACCCGCGAACAGGCGTGCTTTTTGGAAAAATGCGGGTGCGATATGGCTCAAGGGTTTTATTATTCAAAGCCTATACCCGTAGATGAGTTTGAAAAACGTCTGCTCGGTGAATAAAAACGAGGTAAGATGAAAAAATTTAAACTGACATTTTACGTCCTCCTTTTGCTTGTCGCAGCGCTGTTTACCTGCGGCTGCGACAAGCTCGCGGCTGTGGAAAGCAAGGACATTGTTTCACAGTCTGAGCATATGGAGGAATTAAGCTCCGCCCCCGAAGACAGCGACGAAAGCAGTTTAGAGAACAGTGACACTTCTTCAGCAGAAGAAAGCAGTTCTAAAACCGAAGACAGCGAAGCGCCTATAGACGAGGACGGGAGCTATACAACAAAAGAAGACGTCGCGCTTTATATCCACACATATGGAAAGCTTCCGAACAATTTTATTACAAAAAAAGAAGCCGAAAAACTCGGCTGGACAGGCGGCTCTCTTGAAAGTTACGCGCCCGGAAAGTGTATAGGCGGCGACCGCTTCGGAAACTATGAAGAACTTTTACCGACAAAAAGCGGAAGGCAATATACCGAATGTGATATAGATACGCTCGGAAAGAAATCACGCGGCGCAAAGCGAATTGTCTTTTCAAACGACGGGTTGATATTTTATACCGACGATCATTATGAAAGCTTTACTCAGCTTTATCCCGAATATAATAAAAATTAGACTGTAGAGAAAGTCCCAGATACCGCATTGAACGCTTCGCGTACAACGCTGAAGCGGTGCTGCGGCTAGGCTTTGTGCCTGCCGCAGTAAGCCGCCGCATTATCCGCCTTCTGCGGATAACGCTACGACGTAGATGGGGCTTTATCTACAGTCTGTAGAAATCAAGCGATCTTCAGGACATACACCGCGAGGATAAGCAGGGCAAGCACAGCGAAATTATAGAGGGTAAATTCCAAGAAGAATTTGCCCTTTTTTGCTTTTTCGGAGCGGGAATAGAGCTTGAAGGAAATAAGGCTTGCGAGAGAAGCAATGAGCGTTCCCATGCCGCCGATATTAACGCCTATAAGCAGAGAATTTGCATTTTCAGCTCCTATAAATCCCGAAAGCATAATAGCACACGGAACGTTGCTTATTATTTGCGAAAGCCCGCAGGAAACAAGCATTTCGCGCCCGAGGAGAATGTTGCTTATAAATTCGCTTACGGCGGGTACTGCCGAGATATTGCCCACAAAAATAAAGAAGCAGACAAATGTCGCAAGCAGAGCATAGTCGGGCTTTGAAAGTATTTTCCTGTCGAAAATAAGCACCGCTATAAGCGTTATAATAAGGCATATCCTGTAGTCAAGAAATCTTGCGACGGAAGATATACATACTAAAAATATCACGAGGTAGACGAAAAAATTCCGCGTCGGAGAAAATTTCGCCGATGTTTCGCCGTGGGATATTTTTTCATTTGGAATGAGCAAAAGCGAGAGCATGAGGATAACAAGGCTTATAAGGCTTATTGGGAGCATTGTCCCGAAGAAATCGCCGAGGGAATAGTTGTAGTTGTTGTAGATGAAAAGGTTCTGGGGATTGCCGATAGGGGTAGCCATAGAGCCGAGATTTGCGGCGGCAGTTTCAAGAATGATACAGCGGATAAGTATCTTCTCGCGCCCGCTGAAAAGCGCAAGCGTAAGCGGTACAAACGTCAGAAGCGCAACGTCGTTTGTTATGAGCATTGCCATAAAGAAGCACAAAAGAGTAAGTGCCGCGGAGAGCGCTCTTGAATTTTTAAAGCGCCCCGTGAGCTTTCGCGAAAGAAAATCAAACAGCCCCGTTTTGGCAAAGCCCTGAACGGTCACCATAAGGCAGAAGAGCGTAGCTATAACGGAGTAGTCTATGTAGCCGAGATAATCCGCGCTCGGCGGCGTTATAAACATAGAAGCTAAAGCCAAAACAAACGCTATGCATAAAACCGTTTCGGCTTTAAGAAACTTTTTTATTTTGTTCATTATATTTCCTCACAAGCGAAACAAGCAGTTCAAAGCCCGCTCGTAACACATTTTCTCCAACCAAATCAAAAACGTTTCAGCTTGAAAACAATCTAAATATTGTCCACCGCAAGGCGGACACATTCAGCTTGTATAGAAACCTATTTGTGGTTCTTTCTTTTCAAACGTAGTTTGTCTAAATTACGCTCACTCGCCCTGTTGTCAGTTGACAGGAGACAGGGTACAGTATTCAGTTATGGTATCCGCTTACGCGGATATTATTTGATTGTTATCGGACTGAAACGTTTTGAAGTGCTACCGTAAAAGTTATGCTTATGTGCCTATTGACCAAAAACAATCTAAATATTGTCCGCCGCAAGGCGGACACATTTACTGACTACTGTACACTATACACTGTATACTGCAAATCCTTGCTATGCAAAGCATAGCTAGAGATTGCTTGTAAAACAGAATTTTAATCTATATACCAAAACCACTTTTCGGGTAGTGCGCTTTTTTACGGTTTTGCGAGCGAAGCGAGCAAAATTGAATTGCCGGTAGGGCAATTCAAAGTAAAAAAGTGCAGTATTGAAGCCCACCGTTTCACGGTGGGCTTCAATACGTGGTGCCGGTGGTGGGACTTGAACCCACACGCCGTTGCCGGCAGCGGATTTTGAGTCCGCCTCGTCTGCCAATTCCAACACACCGGCTAAAGCTCTATTATTATATCACCATTTTCAGATTTTGTCAAGGGCTTTTTTCATAAAATTGCAACAGCCGATGTTATGTTACAATAGATGTGAGACAAAAGGTATAGAAAAAGTGGTTGAGATCTGTTATAATAAAGTTGTCACACA
>CANQFZ010000059.1 GCA_947600065.1 uncultured Clostridia bacterium
TTTCAGCTGTATACTGTACCCTGTACCCTGTACCCTGTCAACTGTCGACAGGGCGGGGTGCGGGGCGCGCAGCGCCCCGCATTCTCCCCCGTCCCCTTCTAGAGGTTAGAGGTAAGAAGTAAGAGGTAAGAAGTCAAAGGTGGTTTTTGAGATAAAGTTATTTGTTTTTTAAAGTAAGAGGCTGGAGGCTAGAGTTTAAACCCTAGCCTCTTTTTTCTTTTTATTCGTCATATTCAGCGAACAACTTTTCGGCTGTTACTGAATGCTGTGTAAAGTAGTCAGTAGTAGGTGTCCGCTTTGCGGACAATATTTGGATTGTTTTAAGTCAATAGGCACACGAGCATAACTTTTACGGTAGTACTCGAAAACGTTTTAGTCCGATAACAATCTAATAATGTCTGCGCTAGCAGACACTTTAACTGACTACTGTACACTCTCCACTGTATATTGACAACACGCCTCTAGTTGACAATCCGAAAAAAATGTGCTATAATTATGAACGGTGAAAAATATAATAATTCAAAAAAGGAGAAAACCAATGGATATTGTCGATGCCATTGTCAAGATAAACAGCGCTGTAAACGATTTTGTCTGGACAAATCTCGGCCTTGTCCTGCTTATAAGCGCAGGAGTTATCCTCACCGTATGCACAAAGTTCTTTCAGGTGTCGCACATAAAAGAATGGTGGATGCAGACTATCGGCGGGATGTTTTCAAAAAAGAGCAAGGCTCGGAAAAACGAGGACGGAAAAGGCTCGGTTTCCCAGTTTCAGGCGCTTTGTACCGCTCTTGCCGCAACGATAGGCACGGGCAATATCGCGGGCGTTGCTTCGGCAATATGCGTCGGTGGACCGGGAGCGGTCTTCTGGATGTGGGTAGCGGCATTCTTCGGAATGATGACAAATTTCTCCGAAAACATTCTCGGTATCTACTACCGCAGAAAGAACAGCGAAGGCGAATGGAGCGGCGGCGCTATGTACTATCTGCGCGACGGTCTGGGCGGCTATAAGCACTGTAAATATGTCGGAAGAGTTCTGGCGGGTATGTTCGCGGTGTTTGCGGTATTGGCTTCGTTCGGTATCGGAAATATGGGGCAGATAAACAAAATTGTCATAAATCTTGACTCGGCTGTACTCAAAAACGTAAACCTCGGATATGCGTTCGGAGAGGTAAAATGGACGTCTGTCATATTGGGCGTTGTCCTTATGATACTCGCGGGACTTATCATTCTTGGCGGTCTTAAAAGAATAGCGTCGTTTGCGGAAACAGTCGTTCCTTTTATGGCGTGCGCTTATATTCTCGGGTGTCTTGTTGTTATCTGTATACATATAACTTCTATCGGAGCAATGTTCGCGGCAATATTCAGGTTTGCATTCACCGCTCCCGCTGTATTGGGCGGAGGAATAGGAATAGCAATTCATACCCTTATCCAAGGCTTTAAGCGCGGAGTTTTCTCAAATGAAGCGGGTCTCGGTTCGTCAGTTATGGTACACTCGGCTTCTAACGTAAGAGAGCCCGTAAAGCAGGGTATGTGGGGCATTTTCGAGGTGTTTGCGGATACGTTCGTTGTATGCACAATGACGGCGCTCGTTGTGCTTTCAAGCGGGAAGATAGATTTGTCTACGGGCGCGGTTGCAGAGGGAACAGATGACGCTACGTTGGTAGCCGAGGCTTTTGCAAATGTGTTCGGAGACTTCGGAAGCATATTTATTTCCGTTGCAATTTTATTGTTTGCATTTACAACAGTCGTCGGCTGGTCGCATTACGGCTCGAAATCGTTCGAGTATCTTTTCGGAACAAAGGCGGCAAAGGGCTATAAGGTGTTTTTTGTGATTATGATAATATCGGGCGCAATAATGACCTCGTCGCTTGCTTGGGACATTTCCGATACATTTAACGGTCTTATGATGATACCGAACCTTATAGGCGTTATAGCGCTTTTGCCTATGGTAATTAAGATAACAAAAAACTATGTCGACCGCCGCATAAAGCATAAGGACGTCGAGCCCGTGCTTTCGTTCGACCCGAATATACAGTCCGAACATGCAAAAGATATTAAACGGGAAATGCAGGAGAATGAAAAATCTAAAATAAGCCCGAAATAATCAGGTGTTCCCCTAAAGTTTGAAATTATAGTTTTTATACAGTTTGGTGATTATTCCTATTATGCAAAGAAAATGTTTATTACTCGCTGCGGCAGTTACTGCGGCGGCAGTTCTTTCTGGGTGCGGGAATACCGACGCTCCCGAATTCAGCTATGAAAGCAACCGTTTTGTTGAACAATCTCGTTTAGATATTCAAAGCAGCTCCGAAAATGCCGAAAATCCCGAAGAACCAAAAGCCTTTGACCTCTCAACCGTTATCCTTGACCCTATAAATGAAAGAAGAATAACCTTTGACGGCAGGACAATAACCCTTTCGGGAGTTGTCGGCGAGGATTTTACACCGACCGTAAGCGTCCCGCACACCGAGACTTATGAAGAAAAAGACGGCAGGTTCGTTTATACGGCGGTTATAAATAACATAAAGGGCTATTTTGACCTAAGGATATTTAAAAACGGCGTTATACGGCTCTATGCCGAAGACGGAAATATAAGCGTCGTCAGGGTAACCGAAGTAGAAGATACCAATCAAAAGGCTGTAGAAAACGCAATTGACCAGCCTTTAAATCAAGTTGTCGAGTATATCTCAACCGACACCTCTAAGGAGAACATCGACTATATCCTGGGGCGTATAACCGAGATAAGCAACACTGTCTGCGAGGGCTTAACCTCCGATTATGACAAGCTGAGAGCTATTTCAAGATGGGTCTCGGCAAATATATATTACGACTATGTGGCATATGACAAGGGCGTTCCCGCCGAAACACTGACGCTGGAGTATATGCTCGAAAATTCTTCGAGCGTGTGCGGCGGGTATTCAAATATGACGTCTGCGCTCGCGGCGGTACAGGGAATAAAGGTGTACAACGTTCACGGAAGCGCCGTTACAAACAACCGCACCTTTGCCGAAGATGAAGGAGTTTATCACGAGTGGAACTATGCGGTTTTAGACGGGCGCGTTATCTGGATAGATTCGGGCTGGAACAGCTATTGCTACAGAAACCGCGACGGAAGTTATTCAAAAGGAAATATCGGCGTAAAATATTTTGACATCAGTCCTTTGGCGCTTGCTCAAAATCATAAAGCAAAGTATGCGGAATACAGAGATTATTTCGCGGCGAGCGAAGCATTGTCATAAAGCCGAGATACAAAGCAGTTCTAAGATAAGGAGCAAATTATGATAACCGCAGACTTTCATACTCACTCATATTTTTCGGGCGACAGCACCGAGCCTACGCGCGAAATGATAATTTCGGCAATTGAAAAAGGCTTGAATACCATTTGTCTTACAGAACATTATGACATGGACTTCCCCGAAAACGAGTTTGATTTAAATGTCGAAGAGTATAAAAACGAGTTTTTTCGCCTTAAAGACGAATTTTCCGACAAGATAGAAGTGCTTTTCGGGGTTGAGCTTGGGGTTATGGGATATCTTTCGGAGAGGCTGGGAAAATTTGTAAAGGACAATGATTTTGATTTTGTTATTGCGTCCTCACACCTTGTAAACGGAAAAGACCCTTATTATCCCGAATATTATGAGGAGTTCGGAGAAAAGGGCGGTATGTTTAAGTATTTTTGGAGCATACTTGAAAATATAGAGAAGTTTTCTGATTTTGACGTTTACGGTCATCTAGATTATGCGGCGAGGTATTCTCCATCAAAAAGCTATAAGCCGCAGGATTTCCGTGAAATAATTGACGAGATACTGAAAAGGCTTATCTCAATGGGAAAGGGGATTGAGATAAACACGGCGGGGCTTAACTCGCTCGGTTATGTCCACCCGCACGGGTTTATTCTATCACGCTATAGAGAGCTTGGTGGAGAGATAGTTACTATAGGCTCGGACGCTCACGAAAGAACGCGCGTTGCGGCGGACTTTGACAAGGCGGAAGAAGCGCTGAAAAACGCGGGCTTTAAGTATTATACGGTATTCAGAAACAGAAGAGCGGAGTTTATAAAGCTGTAAATTTGCGCGATAAAAGTATAGCGCATAATATAAGGAGGTATTTTATCATGAAGAAAGATCTTGGAGTTGTTCCTGCGGTATATCCTATGCCCGTGCTTATTGTCGCGGCATACGGAGAGGATGAAAAGGTAAACGCCATGAACGCGGCATGGGGCATGATCTGTGCTATGGACAAGATAGCGCTGTTTATTGACGAGGATCATAAGACAACGCAAAACCTTTTGAAAACAAAAGCCTTTACCGTAAGCATAGCTGACAAGGCAAACATTGAAGCGGCAGACTTTTTCGGCATAGCAAGCGGAAACACCATGAACGACAAGTTTGAAAGAACGGGTTGTAAAGCCGAAAAGAGCAGGTTTGTAAACGCTCCGATAATAGAAGAATTTCCCGTCGTTATGGAGTGCGAGCTTTGCGAAGTTGTAAAAACGGAGAGCTTTTACTGTATAGTCGGAAAGATAGTAAACACCGCCGCAGAGGAGAGCGTGCTCTCGGAAAACGGGAAAGTCGATCCTCAGAAATTGAACGCGCTTATTTTCGACCAGTTCCAAAGCGGGTATTACGTTTCGGGAGAAAAAGTCGGAAAGGCATGGAACGCGGGAAAAGAACTGATGAAATAGACGCAAGGGGAAAACCCATCTAGAGGCTAGAAATTAGAGACTAGAGGCTAGAAACTGTTTTGAGCGGGAAAGTGCTTTTCCATTCAAACCACCGCTCGGACGGGCGCACGAAAGTTTTTTGAAAAGGGATTCCAAAGGGGAAAAATTTTTTTCAAAAAATTTTTCCCCTTTGGTGGGGGTGCGGGGGCGAAGCCACCGCAAACGCGTTAGCAAGCGCTAAAGGGTGTGGGGAAAACAAGAGTTTCCCTTCTAGAGGTAAGAGGTAGGAAGTAAGAGGTAAGATAATCGGGGGAGCTTCAGGAGGAAAAGTTATTTGTCTATCAGAGAAAGAAGCTGGAGGCTAGAGTTTGAGAGGAAAAGTTGTTTTCCTCATAATACAAATTCTAGCTTCTAGCTTCTTCTTTATAATATGCAAAAAACTTTTATTCCAAAATCCCCCTTATAATTCTTACCTCTTACATCTTATCTCTAACCTCTAGCAGGGGTTTTCCCCGCATTGCCGTTTCAAAGCCGTGCTTTGAAACGGCAATTTTACAAAGAGGTGTTGAGCGGGGAACAACCTTTAAAATGCATTTACATATGAGCGGGAAATCAAATTCGCTAAGGTTTATTGATAGTGGAGAGCAAGCGAAGCTTGTTTCGGGTGCGTGCTTATGAATTAAATCAACGAAACAAAAGAGCGAACTTCTTTCGGTTATGCGCATATAAACCAAAAATAGCGAAATCAAAAACCACGCATTTCTGCGTGGTTTTGTGGCTTTGATTTTATAGTACCTACTATCTCATCTGCCGTTTACGGCTTTGTAAAGGTCGTTTATCTGCACATAAGAATAGGTCTTTCCCTTGTACGAAACGGAAACCTTCTCACAGCCTTCAAACGCAGAGTATTCGATTTCTCTGACGCTGTCGGGGAGTGTTACGGAAGTAAGCGAGGTGCAGTTTTTAAAGAGGCGTTCTTCGATCTCCGTAACTCCGTTTCCGACTTTTACGGAAGTAAGGTTATTGCAGCCCTCAAATGCCGCTTCGCCTATTTCTCTTACGGCGTCGGGAATAGTAATGGACTTTATGCCAGTATTCGCAAACGCCCTGTCGTCTATTTCATAAACGCCGCTTGGGATTGAAAAGTCTCCGCTCTTGCCCTCGGGAAGCCTTATAAGCTCGGTCTTGTTGCTGCTGTAAAGTACGCCGTCTACCGAGCAATACTCGCGGTTTCCGCTTTCTACATTTATTTCCTTTAAGGCAGCACAGCCGTCAAACGCGCTGTCGCTCACATCGTCCGTTCCTGCGGGAATGGTTATCGAAACAAGGCTCGTGCAGCCTTTAAACGCGAAATCTTCTATATCTCTGACAGTGCTTGAAATTGTCACCGATTTCAGCTTCTTGCAGTCAGCAAACGCATATTCGTCAATTTCAACTACCCCCTGCGGAATAACGACTGTTTCTGCGTTTTCGTCGCAGTCAACTATCTTGTTTCCTCTTATTGTAAGAGCACTGTTTGTCTCTGGGTTAGTGCTGCTCTGCTGGGGAGTGCTCTGCGTTTTGCTTTCGGTAGTTTGTGCTTCGCTTGAACTCTGAACTTGCGGGGCAGTTGAACTTTGTGTGTCCGAGCTATGTGTGTCCGAGCTTTGAACGTCGGAGCTTTGTGTGTCCGAACTCTGAGTTTCCGAGCTTTGAACGTCCGAGCTGCTTTCAACACTGCTCTCGGAAGGAGCGGAGCTGCTCTGCTGTGAGCTTTGATTTTGCGAGCCGCCTATGTTTTCCTGACAACCCGCCAGTACCAGCGCGGCAAACAATACCGCCGAAATAATTTTTGCCTTTTTCATTTCAATGTTCTCCTTATATTCTGTCTGTTATTTATTTATAGCCGCTTAAACACTCCACCAAAAAGCATGGCGGAGTGTTTAAGTGTCTATTTCTTATTTAAAAGCACTATTCTACCGCCGTTGTTGAATACAATTCCAAAGTGGGCGGGTCCGAGAAGGTGAAGTTATAGCTTATGTTCAGATCATTGTCGACAAGCTGATTGTCGTTTACAACAGAAAACTCGTCTGAAGAGAAAATACTTGCACGGCATTTTGTGTAATTGCTCGTATTTAAAACAAGCGCATTTTTATATCCTGTCGTTTCGGCGTTCGGCTCAACGCCTGTTCCTGCCAAACAAATTCCGACAAAATCGTCGCAGACCTCGTCGTTCTGTATTGTCGCAAAATCAACAACTTTTGTAACTTCTCTGCCGTCCTCGCCGAAATAATAACGCATGGCAATAACGGGA
Organism: uncultured Clostridia bacterium; assembly: GCA_947600065.1. Classification (GTDB taxonomy): domain Bacteria; phylum Bacillota; class Clostridia; order Oscillospirales; family Ruminococcaceae; genus CAG-115. The sequence goes on from CANQFZ010000059.1 coordinate 6,957, forward strand.
ACTTCGAGCCCATATACGTCTATATAACTCCCTATCTTATCCGAATAGAGTATATACTCCGTATAATTCGGAGAAAGATAATTCAATGTCATACTGTAAGCGGCGGTGCTATCGAGCGGCTTTCCGTCTTTTCTTACTTCGACATGAAGATTTTGAGTATAGATAGAAGTCGGGAAGTTAGTCTTATCTGTTCTTACTGTATCGCCCACAAGGTTTACGGTATAATCGCCGTATTTTACCGTTTCAAATATCATGCTGTCGAGGGCGTCTTTCAGCGTTTGCTGTAGAGCGGGATTATCCGCATTTACGCCCGCTTTTCCCTCATAGTCGGTATATCCGCAGGGGATATCGGGAATTTCCGTTTCGCCGTACAAATAAACGGTTTTATAAGCAGGCTCTGAGGAGCCTTCGGAAATGGAAGAGCTGTTATAAGAGAAAATAGCCTGCGAGCTGCTGTCGTTAATGTTCATATCATAATATTCAGAATTGGATATGATATGAGAGCCGCCCGAAGAATTGTTGCTGTCATCGCATGCCGCAAAACAGAATGCCGCCGCAACCAATAAAAATGCATAAATATATTTTTTCGTAATGATCGCCTCTTGATAATATACACAATGCCCAAAAACTAGACAAATTAAAATTTCTAAAGTTCAATTATATCGGCAAAATAAAATCATTTTTTAAATAGTGCCTGTTTTCTACCCCTATAATAACACATAAACCGCATTTTGTCAAGGTTTTAGAGCTAAAATTTCGAACAAACAACGTTGTTTTCCTTGAATTAACTTGTTTTAGTTTATAGGCGCATAGCCGAAAGAAGTTCGCTATTCTTAACTATGATTTAACTTAATCGCACATAGCTGAAAAAAGCTTCTCTCATTCATCACTGTGGAAAAACCAAACCGCGGTGGGAACCTGCCGGTTCCCCCGCTCCCCCTCCAGCGGTTTCCCTTTTCAAATGCAAGCATTTGAAAAGGGAAATTGGGGAAAACTCTTGTTTTCCCCAAACCCTTTAGCGCTGGCTTGCGCCGTTTCGCGGCTTCGCCGCGACCAGAGGGAAAAAATTTTTTGAAAAAAATTTTTTCCCTCTGGACACCCTTTTCAAAAAACTTTCGTGCGCCGCCCGTTTGGCAGTTTCGATATAAAAAGTTGTTCGCCGCTCGGAACAGTTTCTAGCCTCTTGCCTCTAACCTCTAGCCTCTAGATGGGGTTCAAGGGGGAAACCTTTTTCAAAAGGTTTCCCCCTTGTTTCATTCTTCGCTTTCAAACTGGCTTGGGTGGCGGGTAAAGAAATCAACGCGCGGTTCGAGGAATTTCAGCTTATGCGGCTTGCCTTCCGTAAAGTCCTTCATTGTATCGAATATCCTGTCCCAGCTCCAGAAGCTCTTATCAAGCTGCAAATATTCAAGCAGCATTTCCGTGCCTTTGGGTGCCATCGGGTGGAGCAAAACTGCGGCGGTCCTTATCATGTGGAAAACATTAACAAGCGTCTTTTCACGAAGCGCGTTGTCGTCGGCTTTGTCTGCGTCGCCGAGGTTTTTTGCCATATACTTGCTAGCCTTGCGGATATAACTGTCAAGAACATAAGTCGCCTGGTGAAACTCAAATCTGTACATAAAACGCTCGTAGTCAAGAACGGCTTTCTTTGAATCCTCAATAATTTGCCCGTCAATTTCCCCAACGGGCATCTCACCGCCGAAATACTTCTGAGTTGTATAAAAACAAGTCCTTATAATGCGGTTGAATACGTTCGACAGCAAAAATCCGTCCTTTACCACGGGGTCTGCGTCCTCGGGCTTTGCGTCGGGATTATACGGCTTCGGCATAAAGCTGACGGAGCGCTGTCCGAGACCTAACCCCAAGAAGTGCATACGAAGCTGTTCGGCTGTATAGAAATCCAAAAGATCCGCCGCCATGGGAGGCTTTATCGCGCCCGAACTTGACGCTTTTTTGTCAAGGAACAGAATGTGGTTGTTCGCACAAAGTATCGGCAATTGCATTTCACCGTCGGCAGGATCCGAGGTGTTTTCACCCTTTTGAAGCGCCATAAACATTCCCATTTCCGCAACGCCGTAGAAATAGATATTGTCCGCGCCTATGAACTGATATACCTGCGCGTCCTTGCTGCACCAGAAATCGCGCCACTCGTCCATATTTCTGCCGCGCTTTTCCAGCACCGCTTTTGTAAACGAAATAGGCGCCCAAAGACTTTCGGGCCATACCCAGACGGTCAGCGGGTCTTCTCCCTCAAGCACGGGCGCGGGAACGCCCCACTCAATATTACCCGTAAGCCTGAACGGAACGAGCGTTTTTCCCGTTCTGTAGCGAACGCCGTTTTGCGAGAGTATCCCGCAGGCGGTGTTCATCTCGTCAAGCGACTTGAACTTAATTGTAAACGAGGGCTTTTTGGGTTCTTCAATAAATTCATGCTCGGGCATCTGCGCTTTTATCTGCTCATAATTTTCGAGCAGCTCATTTTTTATGTGTATAACAGGCTCTGCGAGAAATTCGGAGATCGTGCTTGAAACAAGCTTTCTGACATTCTTCTGCTTTAATATCCTGTCGGCATATTCTTTCAGCAGCCCGCTGTAGGACGGCAGGTCGAAATACCAGTTTTCAACGTCCTTCATCACGGGAGTTTCGCCCGTAATGGTGCTTTTCGGGTCGATAAGACTTTCGGGCATATACTGATGTCCGAGGTCGCATTCGTCCGCATATCCCTTTTCACTTTTACAGCCTTCTACGGGGCATTTCCCGACAACCTGTCTGCCGTTTAAAAAACAGCCTGCTTTCTCGTCGTAAAACTGTTTAGTGCTGATTTTCTTCAAGTGACCGTTTTCATAAAGGCGGCGAATGAATTTATCCGAAACATCGTTGTGTATTTCGGCAGTACGCCCAAGTCCCGACGCACCGAAAACGTCAAGGCTTATCATATAGTTGTCGAGGGTTTGTTTTTGAGCCTTGTGATTTTCCTCGACAAAATCGCGTATCGTACCTTTAAAGCCCTGTTCCTCGCAAAGCTTTCTGTAGCTTTCGGCAATAGGCGAACCATAGCAGTCCGTTCCCGAAACGAAGATGACGTTGTCCTCGCCTATCCTGTCGCGCAGGAAGCGTGCATAAACGTCCGCAAAGACGAAAACGCCGCCGATATGCCCGAAATGGAGTTTTTTGTTTCCGTAGGGCATACCGCCCGTTATTATAGCCCTTTTGGGAAATTCGGGGCGAGGTATCTCATATTTATTAAATTCTTTTTCGCTCATAAGTTTATTACCTTTCGGATAATCAATAATTTACATAGTTTATTTTACCACATATCGCTAAAAAAATCAAGACGTTTTAGGGCAAGAAATAAGCAGCTAGAGGCAAGGAGTTAGAAGCAAGAGGCTAGAAACTGTTCAGAGCGGCATAGTGCGTTCCCATTCAAACCACAAATCGAGCGGCGGCGCAAAAGTTTTTTGAAAGGGAGTTTGAGGGAAAACTTTTTTCAAAAAAGTTTTCCCTCAATAACGGCAAAAAAGCGCTAAAG
>CANQFZ010000060.1 GCA_947600065.1 uncultured Clostridia bacterium
TATTGAGGGAAAACTTTTTTGAAAAAAAGTTTTCCCTCAAACTCCCTTTCAAAAAACTTTCGTGCGCCCGCCCATTAGGTGGTTTTAATAGCAAAAGCGCCTTGCCGCTCAAAACTAATTCTAACCTCAATTCTCAAAAAAATCCTTCCGATACTCCAGCTTCAGGCTTTCTGCCAGACTTTTGAGCTGTTCGTCGGTAATGGTGTTTATGCGCGGGAGATGTGCCGTGAGGAGATAGACCTGCGCGGCTTTTTCGGCTGTTTCTATAAGCCCGAACGCTTCGTCAAGGCTTCTCCCCGAGCCGTATATACCGTGCATTGCCCAGACGACCAGCCGAAACTCCTTCATCTTTTCGGCGGTCGCTTCGCCTATTTCCCTTGTTCCGCACACCATCCACGGCAAAAGCCCTATGCCGTCGGGAAAGATCATAATACTTTCGGTGCACATCTGCCAGAGCGTGTGGGTGAATTTCTTTTCGGACAGCTCGTGGACAAAGGTCATTGCGAGAATATTCGTCGGGTGGCAGTGAAGTATTACTCTGTTGTTCGGGTCAACCGACAGCCGCGAAATGTGGCTCATAACATGCGCGGGAAACTCGCTCGTAAGCCTGCCGCCGCCGTTTAATCCCCACAAAAGCTCCGCAGTTTTTCCGTCGGGACTTATCCTTATTATACCGAGATTTTCCGCGGGCATTTCGGCAATGTTTTTAAAATAACTCCCCGAAGCCGTAACGATAAGTATTCTCCCCGCAAGCTCTTTCGCGTCGAAGCCTATAGGTATTTCCCTTTTCACAAGCCTTAGGTCAAGATATTGCGCGACCTCGCTTTCGTCGAGGAGTATGCTTATGTTCCCGCTGTTTCGCTCGTCATATCCCAGCCTGTACATATTCGCCGCAGTTTTGCCTATCATTGTCACAAACGGCGCGTTAAAGATGTTTTCCGTTTTAAACATTTCCTTCATATTTTCCTTTGCTGTTATTCTACAATTGATTGTACCACAAATGTCCGAAAAATTCAAGAACTTATTTCAAACTGTATATAAAGCCCCATCTACGTCGTCAGTGTGACTGCGGCAGGCACAAAGCCTAGCCGCAGCCACACTTCAGCATTGTACGCGAAGCGTTCAATGCGGTATCTGGGACTTTCTATACAGTCTGAAACTTGACTTTTTATACGGACTGCTTATTGTTCGGGACAATTGCAGTGAGCATAAAAATTGTAAGAAAATTGCAAGAAAAAACCTGTTGAAATAATTATGCAATAATGTTACAATACAAACAGAGCCTTTAAAAATATATCGGGGGAAAATATGTCTAAAACGTTAAAGAAAATTCTTGTTATATTGCTGATAATAATTGCGCTGGGGGCAATTATTTTCGGCGGCTCGGCTATCGCTTTTGAAATAATCATATCACAGCCGAGCGGAGAAGAAGCGGAATATTCCGAGTGGAACTTAATTCTTGTAAACAATTACCATCACATTCCGAGCGACTATAATGTAAACCTCACTGAGCTTTCAAACGGTCAGAAGGTAGACGAGCGGATATATCCCGAGCTTCAGGAAATGTTCGACGATATGCGAAGCGAGGGGGTTTATCCTTTTGTGCGCGAGGGGTATAGAACTGCCGACGAGCAAAAGGCTATCATCAAAGAATTTATAGGGGATCACTTAAACGAGGGCTGCAACATATTCGAGGCATACGACCTCACCAGAAAAGCCGCCGCTGCCGTAGGAAACAGTGAACATCAGCTCGGTATCGCCGTTGACATAAACGCCGACCTCGACAAATGCGAAGCATGGGACGTTTATAACTGGCTGGACGCAAACGCCTATAAATATGGCTTTATACTGCGCTATCCGCCCGACAAGACCGACATCACCGAAACAAACTACGAGCCCTGGCACTATCGCTATGTCGGAAAGGAAGCCGCCGAGGAGATACATACGCAGGGGATTTGCCTTGAAGAGTATATTGGCAGTTGACAGTGTACAGTATGCAGTAAGAACCGAAAAGCAGTTCTCTAATTTATCACTGTTGAAAAACCTTAACGCTTTTTCTTTCCCAATCTGAGGTTTTTTCATACTGTAGGTTGTTTCACGCTCAACACCCCTTTGTAGGATTGCCGTTTTAAAAACACGGTATTTAAAACGGCAATGTGGGGAAAACTCTTGTTTTCCCCACACCCCAGGTTCAATGCCGAAGGCATTTAACCTGATGCGCTTAGCTAGCGCCGTTTCGCGGCTTACGCCGCGACCAGAGGGGAAAAATTTTTTGAAAAAAATTTTTTCCCTCTGGACATCCTTTTCAAAAAACTTTCGTGCGCCCGTTCGTTAGGTGGTTTTAATAGCAAAAGCGCCTTGCCGCTCAAAACAGTTTCTTACCCTTTCATCTAAAAGGAGACCATATGTCAAAAGAGCCTTTTCTTATCTTCGCCGATCTCGACGGCACCCTTATCCGCTCGGCTAAAACCCGCTCGGAAACGGACGTTGTCGTTGAATATAAAAACGGCGAGCCCATAACCTGCGTTTCCGAAAATGCCGACTTTTCGATTTTACAAAACGTCGTCCCCGTCACAACCCGCAGCATCGAACAATATTCCCGCATACATATCCCCGACTTTTCGCCCGAATATGCCGTTTGTTCAAACGGCGGGAACTTGCTCTTTAAAGGCGAGGTTTGTCGTGACTGGCTGGAATATTCCCAAAGCGAATTCAGCAAATGCCGCGAGGAAATGAATGCCTGCAAAACGGTTTTTGAAAACGACCAAAACCGCAGCTTTGAAATACGTCTTGTGGACGGGCTTTTCTTGTTTACAAAAAGCACCCGCGTTTCAACTACGCTTGAAAACGCGGGCGGCTTCGGTTCTTTAAATTGTTTTTCCGTCGGCGAAAAGGTCTATGCTTTCCCCAAAGCCCTAAACAAGGGCGCGGCGGTAAAGCGCTTTATCGAGCGTGAAAATTTTCGCGGAACAGTCATCTGCGCGGGCGACAGCCTGCCCGATATTCCCATGCTCAATATCGCGGATATTGCAATTTTCCCCGACGACCTTTCGGATATTAAGGCTGAAGAAAAGCTGACCGCTCCCAGAGAGGGCTTTTGTGATTTTGTCGTTAAAACCCTTTCGGAGCTTTGCGCTAGGTATCGGAAAGATTTCGGATAATTCCGCAAGCCTTGTAGTTTTTAAGAGGATATTCTTCCACATCTACGCCCTTTTCTTTTGCCAGCTGATAAAGATGTGCAAGATGTTCATTGTCATTTAGGCTGTGTACAAGCAATTTCCACGGCACTCTCCTAAGCAAAACGCGCGTTGCTTCGCCAATGCTCGGCTTTATAAGGTTTATGTCGCTTATGCCGAACTTTCGGGCAATATCATGCACTTCTTCAATGCCGCCGCGCGCGGCATTTTCTTTTTCGGGCATTTTTCGGGAGTAGTCGAATTTGCTTTCGACAGTCTCTATAAACTCGTATGTCCTGTCCTTTGCCATAAGCTCTTTATAAAAAGCCGCGCCGTGAAAATCGTTTTCGCCGATAATGTCCGAACGCAGAAATGTCCTGCTCAAAAGTCCCGAAACGGTAGAATTTAAAAGCGAGCTTGCGATAAGAAAATCCTCGTGCGTTCCGCATTTTTCCGCGACATATGCTGGATCGGACAGCACGGCAAGTCCCGCGCTTATTTCGGGAAAATCGAGCATAGCTTTATTAAGTTCGCGCTGTATCGCGCCTTTGCCCGTCCAGCCGTCAACAAACTGTATATCTCTTGCGGAATGGCGGCTGAGAATATAATTCAGCGCGTTTTTGTCAATGCCCCTGCCGCGTATTATTGAAACGGTATAATGCATAACGTCCGCGTTAAATCTGCCTTTTATATAGCGTTTAAGCAGGATCCCGACGGGCGTTCCCGCCCTTGCAAGAGAAACCAAAACGGCGTTTTCTCCCTTGTCGCTGTATATCCTCACAGCGCAGTCCGCCACGGCGTCGGCTGTTATTTTTGAATACAACGCCAGCGCGTTTTCATATGTACCGATATATTCTTCCGAAGGCTCATATTCAAGCGGCAGCATTTCACAATAATGAACGCCGCTTTGAATACGCCTTTCGCGCTCCTTTGTTCCGAGCGGCTCTACAAGCCCCGTTATGTCCTTTAATAATACCGTCACGTCGTTTTCAAGATACGTTCCGAATTTTTCGGACAACTTATCCCAATTATACACCTGTTATACTCCCAAAAAATAAATATCTCCGCAGCCTGCTTTTCTGAGTGCCGCGCATAAATCCCCCATGCCCTTTTTAAAATCGCCATTGCTGTCCGAAACAATTATAACATAGTCGTGCCGCGAAAGGTTATAGATAAAAGTCTCGCGCGTGCTTTCGTAAAAACTCGCCAGCTTATGTCCGCTTTTTATCGGATAATTTTCGGCAGTGTTTATGCCGATAGGGCTTCTTGTTGCAGAATGGCACAAAACGCTTGCGCCCGCTTCTTCGAGGATCTCTCCCAGAATGATCGCGGGGTACATACATTCTTCCGTGCCTATGACAAGCACATCGGCTTTTTCGGGAAGTCCGAGCTTTCTAACCGCGCTCTCCATAATCTCTCTTACCGCGCGCTTATAGTCCCCCGCATTTACGCCCTTTCTTACATTCGGAATTTTCGGGCAATCAAGAGCGATATAATCAAAAGAAGTTGCTTCGATCTTCTCGGCTTCGCTTACTTCTATATCCTTCACCGCTTCTTCATAATTTCCGAACGGCAGTTTTAAAAGGCACTCGGTCTTTATCCCCGCGCTTAGAAGGCGCGCTTCGTTTTCACTTGACACGCGGTTTATAATTGACGCGGCAATAAACTCTTTTCCGACCGTCTCGGGAATTTCCGCTTTTAATTGTTCCGCTATATTTATAAGCGTCTTGCCCGTAGAAATTTCATCGTCTATAAAAATTATCTCTTTTGATCTTGCTATATACTTGCTAAGATTTTCGGCATAAAGTTTTTGTTCAACGGCGTGGCTGTGTTCTTCGGAAAAGTATATGAAATCCCCCGAAAATTCCTCGCGCGTTGTGTGGATATAAACGCAGTCGTCGGGGAAACATTCAGCGACCGCCGCGCCTATGGCGGTTGCTGTTTCGGCAAAGCCTATAATGAGCCTGCTTTCGGGGTATTTCCTATAGAGCAATTTCCCCAAAGTCCTCATCATTTCGAGCGATTTTTCGGGGCTTATGGGGATATGCTTTGCCTGCAGGGGGTTTACAAGAAGATAAGCGCGCTTTGTGTTATGGATACGCTTTGCAATTCTTAAAAGGTCGTTTGATGTATAATTCATGTCATTCACCTAAAACCAAAGGAGTTTCCAGATTTACCACGGTCGGTATTTTCCCTTCGGGATAGCTCCAAGGGATATCGTTTCCCAAAAGCCTGTTTAGCGCGATGTTCGGGATATTTATCCCCGCAGCATTGCACGAAAGCTGAAGCCCGCCGGACATACGCGGGTTTATTTCAAGAAGATAGGGTTTTTCGCTCTCATATTTAAGCTGAATATTCAGCGGCATTTCGAGCTTTATATTGTCAAGTATTTCTTGACACAAGGACATTATTTCTTTATCAAGCTTTACGTTTGAATATCTTCCGTTTTTAAAGCGCGGGAGAATGATATATCCCCGCTCGGTATAAAGACAGTCAGCGCTGATTTCCCTGCCGCTCAGATACGGCATAAGAAGGACGGGAATTTTAAAGTCGTATTTGCCTAAAACTTTAAGCGCGGTTTCATACGACACCTTTGTGTTCGGAGCGTTTAAAAGGGCTGAAAGTTCTTCGGTTTTGTCGTCGATAACGCGAAAGCTCCTTGCGCCCTCGTCTGTTTCAAGCTTATAGCACACTCTTTCACAGCCGCCTTTAAGCTCATTATATGCGCTTTCAAATTCATCGACCGAGCGAGCCGTTCTAATTTCGGGAACGATTTTCGGTATGCGACCGCGAAAATAATCATAAGAGCGGGTTTTATTGTCGAGTATACGGAGCATTTCGGCGTTTTTATCGACAAAGAGCTTAACGCCGATCTCCTCAAATTCCCCGTATCTTTCGGACACCGCTACAAGCCCTTTCCTCGGGACAAAGACGTCGACTTTATGTTTCCTGCAAAACTCAAGGCACCAATCGACATAATCCTTTTCGGGCAAATTTTCGGGCTCGGAATATTGCTCGCCGCAGGCGCGAAGATATGCCATAAGGGGATTTGTGCTTGAACCAATAAATTCAAGCTCGCTGTTATTGCCGTTATTGTTGTTATTGCAAACACCGCCCTCGCGCATAAGGCGAATAAGATGATAGGCGGTAGAAAACCAATGATTGAACCAGATACGCATAATTGAAAACTCTTTTCTCCTCTAAGGAATAAATTGGACATTCAGACCAATTTTTATTTTACCACAATGCACAAGTAAAATCAAGTGAAAAATTCCGCAATGTGCATTGCGGGAAAATTTTTTGGGGATTTACAGATGAAACGGGGGATTGCTTTCCCGCTCCAAGATATTTCACACTTAAAGTTCTTCCCCGCTCAACACCTCTTTGTAGCATTGCCTTTTCAAAGCACGGCTTTGAAAAGGCAATGCGGGGAAAACTCTTGTTTTCCCCGCACCCCAGGTTCAATGCCGCAGGCATTTAACCTGATGCGCTATGCTTGCGAAGTTTCGCGGCTTACGCCGCGACCAAAGGGGAAAAATTTTTTGAAAAAAATTTTTCCCCTTTGGAATCCCTTTTCAAAAAACTTTCGTGCGCCCGCCCGTTAAGTGGTTTGAAAATAAAACGTTGCTCCCCGCTTATTACAACTTTTGCCGTACACTGTACCCTGCATACTGCGCCTCAGCCTTCTTCCCTACTCCTGATCAATTCCGCATAAAACCCTTCTTTTGCGATAAGCTCCGAATGTGTTCCCTGTTCAACTATATGCCCCGACTTCATTACAAGTATACAATCCGCCTCTCTTATCGTCGAAAGTCTGTGCGCGACAACAAAACTCGTTCTTCCCTTCGTCATTGCATTAAACGCGCTTTGTATCTGCATTTCCGTTCTCGTGTCAATAGAGCTCGTCGCCTCGTCAAGAATAAGCATAGGCGGAAGCGACAGCATTACCCTCGCTATCGACAAAAGCTGCCGCTGACCCCGGGATAATTCCGCGTCGTTTGTAATCACCGTGTCATATCCGTTTTCAAGCTTTCTGATAAAACTGTCCGCGTGTGCGGCTTTTGCCGCGGCAATTATTTCTTCATCAGTGGCGTCGGGCTTTCCGTAGGCAATGTTCTCCCGAACCGTTCCTTTAAATACCCACGTTTCCTGAAGCACAATTCCGTAGTTTTCGCGCAGGCTGTCGCGCGTCATTTCTTTTATCGGTATACCGCTTACTTTAATTTCTCCGCCCGTAACATCATAAAACCGCATGAGCAGGTTTATAAGCGTCGTTTTTCCGCAGCCCGTAGGTCCTACTATGGCTATATGCTGCCCGCTCTTTACTTTTAAGTTCAAATCCTCAATAAGCGGCTTTTCGGGCACATAGCTGAAAAAAACATCACTGAGCGAAACGTTCCCGTCGCAATCTTTAAGGGCAATTTTGCCCTCGTCCGAGCTTTCAGCCTTTTCGTCAAGTATCGCAAATATCCTCGAAGCCGAAGCAAGAGCGCTCTGAAGCTCGGTCATAACTCCCGATATCTCGTTAAAAGGCTTTGTATACTGGTTTGCATACTGTAGAAAACAACTGAGGTCGCCTACCGTAAAACCGCCGCTTACGGCTTTTACCGCGCTCAATGCTCCGAAAATGCCTACTCCCGCATATACAAGGGAGTTTACAAATCTTGTGCAAGGGTTAGTAAGCGCCGAATAAAACTGCGCTCTGCGTCCGCAGACATTGAGCCGTTCGTTTATTTCGCCAAATTCTTCTTCCGAATTTTTCTCAAATCCAAACGCTTTTACAAGCCTTAAAGCGCCTATTCTTTCGTCCGTAAATCCCGTAAGCTCGCCTTTTATCGTGCTTTGCTCGCGGAATTTGTTGAAGCAGAGCTTTGATATAATTCCCGCCACGGCAAACGAAAGCGGCGTTATTATAACGACCACGAGCGTTATCTGCCAATTAAGACTGAGCATAAACACAAGCGTTCCTATAATCGTCACAACGCCCGTGAATAATTGCTGAAAGCCCTGTAAAAGCCCGTCGCTCACCGCGTCTACATCATTTACCACGCGCGACAGAATATCGCCGTGGGAGTTAGAGTCGATATACGAAAGCGGCATTTCCTGCAAATGCGCGAAAATGTCCGTGCGAAGCTGTTTTACGGTCTTGTGGGATATCTTGTTTGTGAGATAGTACATCAGCCACTGTAAAAACGCTACTATAGGTATGATTATCGCAATAGTAATAATGATAGGCGTCATTTTCTCAAAATCAACGCCGCTTAGCGAGATACAGTCTACCGCTCTGCCTATTAAAACCGTAGTATAAAGCGAAAGCAAAACGCTCCCCGCCGCGCACAAAAGGCTTATTATCACAAGCCCGAGCGAGGACTTTACATATTTCAGCAGGCGTATGAGCGCGTCTTTTTTGTTATTCATCTGCCGCCTCCATTTCTGCTATTTCCTTTTCGGAATATTGCGTAAGGCATATTTCGCGGTATACGGGGCAATTTTTGAGAAGCTCCGAATGAGTTCCCATTCCGACCGCTTTTCCGTCGTCAAGGACGAGTATCTTGTCCGCATGCAAGATTGAATTAGCTCGCTGTGATACAATAACGCAGGTCATGGAAAGCTCGCCGATCGCTTTCCTAAGTTTAAGATCCGTCGCATAGTCGAGAGCGCTGGAGCTGTCGTCGAGAATGAGGATTTCGGGAGCGTGGGCAATTGCACGTGCAATAGTAAGGCGCTGTTTTTGTCCGCCCGAAAAATTCTTGCCGCCCTGGAGTATCTTTGCGTTGAGGCCGTCTTCGAGCTCGTCGGTAAATTCCTTTGCCTGCGCGACAGAAAGGGCGGTTTGTATCTGCTCGTCGGAAATATCGTGCCTTCCGAGCGTCATATTTTCGCGGAGCGTTCCGCTCAAAAGTTCAGCTTTCTGCGGGACGGGAGCTATGATTTTTCTAAGCTCTTCAAAGGGATAACTGCGGATATCCGCGCCGTTTATTTTTATACTGCCGCCCGTTGCGTCATAAAACCTGCACATAAGGTTTACGACAGTGGATTTTCCCGAGCCCGTGCCGCCTATTATGCCGAGAGTTTCTCCGCGCTTTAGTTCAAAGGAGATGTTTTCGAGGGCTTTTTCGCCTGCCGAATATGAAAAGCTGACATTGTCAAAAACAACAGCGGGCGCGTTTATATCCGTTTTGGGAGCATTTTCGGGGGCTGTCATAGAGGGCTTTGTTTCAAAAATTTCGTTTATTCGGGCAGAGGACGCCGCCGCTTTTGTAAATATTGTGACAAGATTTGCAACTACCACGAGCGCTAGAGAAATCTGCGTCATATAGTTTACGAGAGCAATTATCTTTCCCGCTGTCAGTCCGTCCGTTCCCGTGTCGGCAAATCCCCCGCCTATCCAAACAATGAGCAGATATGCAACGTTTACTACCACAAAGATTGAGGGATTTAAAAGGGCGTTTATTCTTCCCGCTTTTACGGCAAAGGTGCGATAGTCTTCGGCTTCTTTTTCAAACCTTTCCTTTTCGTGCTCCCGGCGCGAGAATGCACGGACAACTCTCACTCCCGAAAGGTTCTCTCGGGTTATTCGCGAAATGCCGTCAAGCGACGTTTGCTGTTTTTTGAAGAGCTTTACGGTTACTTTCATTATCGGGTACATAATGAGAACGATAGCCGCCATTGAACCGAAAAAGATGAGGGAGAGCCGAGGGCTTATTGAAAACGACATTATTGTCGCGCCTATTACAAGAAACGGCGCTCTTACGACAAGCCTTATGAGCATAGCGACGGCGGTCTGGACTTGGTTTACGTCGTTTGTTATGCGCGTTATGAGGGCGGAAGTTCCGAGCCTGTCGAGCTCTTTGTAGGAAAGGGAGTTTATGTGGGAATAAAGATCGGAGCGCAGGCGTGTTCCGACGCCCTGTGAGGCGACGGACGCCATATATTGGCATATGAGGGCGAACAAAAGTCCGCAGACAGCGAGGATCACGAGTATTATGCCGTTTTTGAGGATATAGCCCTCGTCGCGTTCGGCGATGCCTGTGTCGATTATTTCAGCCATGACGAGGGGAACGATAAGCTCAAAGATAGCCTCGGTGAGCTTGCAGAGAGGACCGAGGGTTATATTGAGCTTAAATTCTTTTAAATAACGAGCGAGTTTTAGCAAATCATCAGCTCCTTCTTCTAGAGACTAGAATTTGTTTTGAGCGGGGAAGCACTTTCTTCTTTAAAACCGCCTAACGGGCGGGCGCACGAAAGT
>CANQFZ010000061.1 GCA_947600065.1 uncultured Clostridia bacterium
GCGCTAAAGGGTGTGGGGAAAACAAGAGTTTTCCCCACATTGCCTTTTCAAAGCCGTGCTTTGAAAAGGCAATCCTACAGAGATGTTTTGAGCGTGAAACAACCTTAAAAATGCATTTGAATAAGAGCGGGAAAGCAAGAGCGTTAAGGCTATTCAAAGCTGTCCTTTATGCTCTTTTACGTTATGAACATCTTCCCGCACACTTCCACCAGCTCCGAAAACTCCGCTATCCTTTCGGTTTCGCGCGATGTTGCACCGAAGCCGTAGGTTGCGTGAATAAACGGCACTCCCGCGATGTCCGCTGCGTCTAGGTCGCCCTGCGTATCACCGACATAGACCGCGCGAAGTGCATTGTTGCGCTTTAAAATAAGCTTTATGTTCTCGCCCTTTGAAAGCCCTGTCTTTCCAAAGCTCTCAAAGTCGAGGAAAATGCCCGAGCCTAACTGTTTCAGAAAAAGCTGTATATAGCCGTCCTGACAGTTGCTCACTATCATAAGCGCGTATTTTTCCGAAAGCGCGCCGAGCGTTTCGGAAAGCCTCGGATATAAAACGGGCTTATGCGTTGAAAGATATTCAAGCTCAAAATCCATACATTCGAGCATTATTTTCTTTCGGAGATTTTCTTCAATTTCGGGCATCATAAGCCGCGCTATCTCGTCCATCTGCTTCCCCATTAAACCGCGCATTTCGGCAACGCTTATCGCCTTTCCGCGCGTTTCGGGGTACTTGTCCAGAATAACATTCCACGAGCCTGCGACCTGCTCGGAGCTGTCCCAGAGCGTGCCGTCAAGGTCAAAAACAACAGCGTCCATCAGAACCCGCCGCCCGAAAGGCTCTCAAAGTTCTCCTCTGCGGATGTCTCCGCGGCGTTTCCGCACCACTCGCAGACCGTTTCGCTCTCGCCGTTCCAGCAGGTTGTCTTCCCGCACTCGCTGCACTGGAAAAAACCCTTTGCCCCGCAGTACGGGCAAGAGGGGTATTCAGTCGTCACATAGACGTTCCCCGAAATTTCCGTGTCGCCGAATTTCTCGCGCGAAGCCGTATGCTCGGACACTTTAAACGCCCATGTCGCATACCATGCCTCGTCGTCGCGCTGCTCCGCGCGAATTCCGAAAAGCCCGTGGGTCTTTCTGCACTTTGTAAGTATTACAGCCGCCTTCATAGTAGTTATCCTCCCGTTTTTTGGTTTTCTTCGGTTGTTATGTTAAAAAAGGTTTTTGTTTATCACACGATCTACAGTATACAGGGTACAGGGTACAGTAGTCAGTAAAGGTGTCCGCCTGCGGCGGATAATATTTAAATTGTTTTAAGTCAATAGGCACACAAGAAGTCTTTTACGGGTACATTCCAAAACGTTTCAGTCCGATAACAATCTAAATCCGTCCGCCGAAGCGTTTTGCCCGAAGGGCATAATGCGTGGACAACCATAACTGACTACTGTACACTGTCAATTGTATACTGTCAATCCCCGCCTTAGGCAACGAACAAACATTTCCTCTCACTTCAACTTCTCCAGTATCTTTAACGCTTCCTCATGCCCCGCCGCCGCGGCAAGGGAAAAATACTCCCGCGCCTTTTCTATGTCCTTCGGGACGTAAACTCCCTTTAAGTACATAACGCCTAAATTATAGCGGGCAATGTCCGAGTTTCCGTCTGCCGCCATTTTGAAATATCTGAACGCCTCGGCAGGGTCTTTCGCCGTGCCGTTTCCCGTGTACAAACATTTCCCGTAGGAACATTGCGCCTGGACGTGTCCGAGGTCTGCGGCGCGCTTGTAGTAGCCTGCCGCGCCGACGGGATCGCCGTTTGCAAGACAACGCCGCGCGTTCTGATACAAGATCTCCCCGCTGTTTATTGCCATATCGGGGACTTCAAGCCCCGCCGTTTCCGAATACAGCCCGCTTTCAGCGATATGCCTTCTCCATTTTTCGGCAACGCTCCTGTCGCGGTCTACGTAAATTCCTTTTTCATAACACTTTGCGATAAGCTCGGCGGCTTCTTTACAGCCGCGCTCCGCGGATTTCATAAAGTGCTCGTATGCTTTATGCTCGTCATGCTCGCAGGCAATGCCCTCGGTATAAAAATAGCCTATGAAATAATCAGCCTGCGGTATTCCCTTTTCGGCAGCTTTTATAAACCATTCCCGCGCCTTCTGAGCGTCGGGCTCTCCGCCGCGCCCCTCGAGCCTGTAAATTCCCGCATAATATGCCGCCTCGGCATGACCCTGAAAAGCGGCGGCTTCAAACCGAAAAAGCGCCTTTTCATATTCTCCGAGCCTGTCCGAATGCCGCGCGAGAGCGTATTGTTCTCCTGCGTCGGTTATGCCCGCAGAGCTCGTTTCTTTAAACATTGACAGTGTTTTTCTGTCGAGAGTGAACTTACACCCCACCGCTTTTCCGACCGCGCTGATTATGTTTATGGCAATATCCGCGCTTACGCCTATTTCGTTGTGCAGGACCCTTATCTGCTTTTCGGCTTCGGCGCGGCGAATTTCCGAAGCATTATTGCGAACATTGTAAAGCTTTTGCACACAGCCGAAACATTCCGCAACGGCAAGCTGTTTTCTATACGTATCTTCTTTCGGGAAATAATCGGCAAACAGGGCGTTTGCTTTGCGCTTGTCGAGAAGAGCCTTTGCTCCGTATTTATCGGCAATAAAGCACAGCATTCCGTCAAAGCCCGAAACGGCATTCCCGTCGGGAGTGTAAACGGCGCCGCAAAACTTACAGCAATATCCCGAAATATTCCTGCCGCAGCGCTTGCAGATCATTCTTCCTCACTCCCGAATAATACAAAATTTTTCAAAATATCAGTCTATATTAAAGTACTGTTTTGTGATTTTTTCAAACACTATTTGTATAAATTATATTCCCTCACCCTGTAGTCAGTTACAGTGTACAGAGTACAGTATTCGGTAATAACCGAACGTTTGTTTGCTTCTTGTCAGCGTTCTGACCCCAACCCAAAAAAGCGCGGGGTTCGGGGCGCGCAGCGCCCCGAACTCTTCCCCCTTCCCCCTCGGGGAAGGGGGAAGAGGGATGGGGCGGCTGAGTATATTGTACCACATATTTTAAAAAATGTCAACGAATTTTGAAGTTTAACTGTTGACAAAACAGAATATTTGTGATAAAATGGAAAATGACGGAAAAGTCAATGATAATTTTTATTCAGGAGGATATTTTTATGAAAACGACATGGAGAAGAATTTTTTATGTTGTAATGGTGGTAAACTTTATTGTAGGAATTACGCTCACTATAATCAGTACAGCGACCACGAAGTATTTCCCTACATTCCTCAGCGGATTTATGGACACAGTGCTTACAACGGCGTTCTTTGCGCTTATTATCGAGCATTTCCGCAATGTTGAAAAGGGAATAGACAGCGCGAACCGCAGAGCTTCGGGACAGCCCCAGCTCCCCGACAGCGCTTATTCGAGCACTCCCGCTTTCATTCGCAGCTTCTTTGCAAGCCAGGCAGGAAACTCTCAGCCGAATTACAACCAGACTGCTCCCCGCCCCGCTCAGCCTGCACAGCCTGCACAACCCGCACAGCCCGTTCAGCCCGCAGGCGACACTTGGACATGCAGCTGTGGAACAGAAAACGCCAATACAGCAAAGTTCTGCAAGAGCTGCGGCAAGCCGAAGCAGTAAACAGTATACAGGGTATAGTGTACGTTTTAGATGTTAGAAATAAGAAGTAAGAGGTAAAAGTTTAAACTCTTACCCTTTTAGAAGTAAGATGTTAGAAGTAAGAAGTAAGAGTTTAAATTAAGACGTAATTTGCTGAATTTAATGTATAAAAGAAGTAAGAGGTTAGAAATGAGCGAACAACCGTTCGGCACAAACTCTAACCTCTTACCTCTAATCTCTTATTTCTAAGTTGTCTAACTTTTACAAAAAAATTTTTTTAAGTTATAATTTAAACCACTTTTCTGGCAGTGGCGCATTTTTACGGTTTTTGCGAAGCAAAAATTCCATTGCCTTTAGGGCAATGGAAAGTAAAAATGTCGCAGCATTGAAGCCCGCCGTAAAGGCGGGCTTCAACTCGTTGGCGTCGCTGAGGGGATTCGAACCTCCGACCTACCGCTTAGGAGGCGGTCGCTCTATCCTGCTGAGCTACAGCGACATTACTGATATTTTAACACTTTTAAGAGCGTTTTTCAATAGCTTGTTAAGATTTTGTGAAAAACTGCCAAAAACTGACTATGAAATTATGTCAGGCTGTATAAAAAGCCTGATAATTTTGTATAAATTCACATAATATGTAAAATTTGCATATAATTGCAGGAATAATATTGTTCATTTTTGACCTTGACGAACTGCTTTTGAAAATGTTAAAATAGAAATAAGTAAGTTTGGCTTATGATTTAAAAATGGAGGAAAATATATTATGAAAAAGTTTATTGCTTTTGGTACGGCGGCTTCGCTGCTTGCTATGACGGCTGTTGTTGCAGGAGCGGCTTCGACCGTTGTAAAAACTTCGCTGTCGTTAAAACTCGACAGCGGTTCTTTAGAGAACGTAAAAGCCGGCGACCAGATAACCGTTGTTGTTTATACCGAGAATGAAGGAGAAACCCCTGCGGCATTCAATATGAAAACTGCGGGAGTTAAATTATTGTCTGCTACTGTACCGGCAGAGCTTCAAGATATGGATACCGGCGATGCATTCAATATCGTTACGAAAGGCGAAGCGTCCGTAAAGGGAAAAGATATAGTTGTCTGCACGTTTTTGTATGAGATTACCGATCCCGCTGCCATATCTATAGAGGTTGTTCCCGACGAAGATTTCTCCGAGGCAGGAGCAAACGCTAAACTTACAGGTTCTGCTGCGAGCAGCGGTTCTGACAGCAGCGATAGTGAAGATAGCAGCGACAGCAGCGATAGTGAAGATAGCAGCGACAGCAGCGATAGTGAAGATAGCAGCGACAGCAGCGATAGCGAAGACAGCGGTGACAGCAGCGACAGCAACGATAGCGAAGACAGTGGCGACAGCAGCGATAGCGAAGACAGCAGCGACAGCAGTGATAGTGAAGACAGCAGCGACAGCGGCGATAGCGAAGACAGCGGCGACAGCAGTGATAGCGAAGACAGCGGTGACAGCAGCGATAGCGAAGACAGCGGCGACAGCAGCGATAGTGAAGACAGCAGCGACAGCGAACCCGAAGCTAGCGACAGCGACACAAGCACAGGCACGGACAGCGGCACAGGCAGCGGTTCAAGCAGCAGTTCAAAAGACCCCTCGAATGTTGACACGGGCATAGGATTTGTTCTTGCTCCTGCGG
Source organism: uncultured Clostridia bacterium (assembly GCA_947600065.1). Lineage (GTDB taxonomy): Bacteria > Bacillota > Clostridia > Oscillospirales > Ruminococcaceae > CAG-115. The sequence continues at coordinate 5,283 of CANQFZ010000061.1, forward strand.
TTCTTGCGGGCGCAGCACTGATCATCTCGAGAAAGAGAAAGTAATTTTTGATTTTGTACATTTAAGCTTCTAGACCACCCCGATCTTGTCGGGGTGGTTTTTGCGTACAGCAGGAGAGGAATGTCTTTCACGCTCTATTGTAAATTATTTTTTTAGATAGCTTTACGCTCAATACATCTTTTAGGATTGCCGTTTCAAATGCTTGCATTTGAAACGGCAATGTGGGGAAAACTCTTGTTTTCCCCACACCCCAGGTTAAATGCCGAAGGCATTTAACCTGATGCGCTATGCTAGCGAAGTTTCGCGGCTTCGCCGCGACCGGAGGGGAAAAATTTTTTGAAAAAAATTTTTCCCTCCGGACTCCCTTTTCAAAAAACTTTCGTGCCGCCGCTTGCGCGGCGGTTGGATAGTCTAGACGTTTTTCGACTATCGTCCGCCGCGCAAGCGGCGGCACATAAAAGTTTTGGAAAGGGGGTCTAAGGGGGAAAACCTTTTTCAAAAGGTTTTCCCCATTGCCTTGCTCGCTATTGACAACTAACGCCGATTATTGTATAATATAGGTAGTGCGGCTGACCGCACAAACGAGGCGGAATAACGGAGATAAAATGAAAAAAGTAGAAGCGTTTACAGACGGCGCTTGCAGCGGAAACCCCGGTCCCGGAGGATATGGCGTAATACTCCGCTGTGAGGGCAGAGAAAAAGAAATAAGCGGCGGCGAACCTCACACCACAAACAACCGAATGGAGCTTATGGGCGTAATAACAGCGCTTGAAGCCCTGAAATACCCGTGCGCCGTAACGATAACCACCGACAGCAAATATGTCGTCGACGGGATAACAAAAGGCTGGGCAAAGAGCTGGAAAAGCCGCGGCTGGAAAAAAAGCGACGGAAAACCTGCCCTTAATCCCGATCTATGGGAAAGACTGCTCGGCTTGCTTGAAATTCACCAAACCGAGTTCCGCTGGATAAAAGGTCACGCGGGGCACCCCGAAAACGAGCGGTGTGACGCGCTCGCAGTTGAACAAAGAGATAAATTTAAGTAACACAGTTTTACAGAGGAGTATAAATGTTTATCCTAAAAGGAAAATACAATACCGCAAATATTTACGCGGATATAGTTGACGAAACGGCTATAGCACAGATCACCGAGCTTTTGAACCAACCGTTCGCAGAGGGCGCGCATATCGCCGTTATGCCCGATGTTCATGCGGGAGCTGGCTGCGTTATAGGGACGACAATGACAATAAAAGATAAAGTCGTCCCGAACCTCGTGGGCGTTGATATAGGCTGCGGAATGGAAACAATAAAGCTTAGGGAAAAGGAAATTGATTTCGAGCTTCTTGATAAAGCAGTGCATGAAAAAGTGCCGTCGGGATTTGAAATAAGAACTTCTCCTCATAAAAATGCAGAGAAGATAGACTTAGGCGAGCTTTACTGTGCAAGATCCGTAAATATAGCTAAGGCTCTGAACAGCCTTGGTACGCTTGGCGGCGGCAATCACTTCATTGAGCTTGACAAGGACGAGGACGGAAGTCTCTATCTTGTCATTCATTCGGGTTCGCGTCATCTTGGTCTTGAAACTGCGGGCTATTATCAGAATGCGGCTTATGACAGGCTGACAAAGCCCGACAGAAATGTTGCTTATGAGATAGCGGACAGACTGAAGTCCGAGGGCAGGCAGTGCGAGATAAAAGCCGCGCTCGCAGAGTATATGAACAGTATCCCGAAAATTCCGAAGGACATGGCATATTGCGAGGGAGAGCTGTTTGAAAAGTATATCCACGACATGAAGATAGTCCAGAGGTTTGCCGCGCTGAACAGGCAGACAATGGCTGAAGAAATAATGAACGCGCTCGGTCTTAATGCCGAAGAAAAGTTTACGACGATACACAACTATATCGACACCGACAATATGATATTGAGAAAAGGCGCGGTAAGCGCTCAGAAGGGAGAAAAGCTGCTTATCCCCATAAATATGCGCGACGGAAGCCTTATCTGTATAGGAAAGGGAGATCCCGACTACAATTGTTCCGCTCCTCACGGCGCGGGGAGGCTGTACTCGCGTTCGCAGGCAAAGCAGAGCTTTTCGGTCGAGGATTATGCGCGGGAAATGCAGGGGATATATACTACCTCCGTGAATTATTCGACGCTCGATGAATGCCCTATGGCATATAAGTCGCTGGAAGATATTGTAAGCAATCTTAATGATACGGTAGAAATTGTAAGCCGCATAAAGCCTGTTTATAATTTCAAAGCGGGAGTAGACGACAAGAAGTGATATTATGCAAAAGATAAACTATCAGTATAAACTTGACGGGATAATAAATTCTCTCGAAAAAACGCCGACATTGCTTTTGCACAGCTGCTGCGCGCCGTGTTCGAGCTATTGTTTGGAATATCTGTCGAAGTATTTTTCGATAACGGTTTTATATTATGACCCGAACATTTATCCCGAAGAGGAATTTTACAAGCGTGCAAATGAACAGAAAAGGCTCATAGAGGAGCTTCCCGCCAAAAATCCCATATCGCTTATCGTGGACGAATACGACCCGCAGGAGTTTTTTTCCGCGGTTAAAGGTCTGGAGCATATAAAAGAGGGCGGGGAGAGATGTTTTGCCTGCTATAGGCTGAGGCTTGAACGTGCGGCGAAATATGCCGCAGAGTATAATTTCGATTATTTTTGCACTACGTTATCTATTAGCCCGCTGAAAAATGCACAGAAAATAAACGAGATAGGCGAGGAGCTTTCGGAAATATGCCGCTTTCTTCCGAGCGACTTTAAGAAAAAAGGCGGGTATCAGCGCTCTATCGAGCTGTCAAAAGAATACGGCCTTTATAGGCAGGATTATTGCGGCTGCGTTTTCTCAAAAGAAGAAAGGTACGCCGAACAGATAGGAAAAGGAGAATAGGATATGCGACCCGAAATTGAAAAGCTTGTTGACAACATTGAAAAGGTAATTATCGGAAAACGCGAGGTCATAGTAAAAATTATCTGCGCTATGCTTGCTGGAGGACACGTTCTTATTGAGGACGTTCCCGGAGTAGGAAAAACGCTGCTTGCGCAGACGCTCGCAAAGTCCGTTTCGGGAACATTCGGACGTATACAGTTTACGCCCGACCTTATGCCGTCGGACGTTGTGGGATATACGATGATTGACAGAGAAGGACACTCGGAATACCGCGCGGGAGCGGCTATGTGCAATTTCCTGCTTGCGGACGAGATAAACAGGACGTCGCCGAAAGTTCAGTCGGCGCTTCTCGAAGCAATGGAGGAGCTGCAAATTTCGGTTGACGGAATAACGCACAAGCTGCCTGTGCCGTTTATGACGCTTGCGACGCAGAACCCGATTGAAACATACGGCACTTATCATCTTCCCGAAGCGCAGCTTGACCGCTTTTTAATGCGACTTTCGATAGGATATCCCGATCGTTCGGCGGAAAAGAGTATGCTCGAAAAAATGCCGCAGACTATCGTCATAACGCCCGTTATGACGCTTGACGAGATAATGAAACTGAGAGAAGAAGCGGGAAAAATATCCGTTTCAGACGCGGTAAAGTCGTATATTCTTTCGATAGTGTCAGCGACGAGAACAAAGCAGGAGATAAAGCTCGGAGCTTCGCCGAGAGCGACAATCGCGCTTTTCCGCGCGGCGCAGTCAATGGCGCTTATAAACGGGCGGGATTATGCCGTGCCCGATGATGTAAAGATAATAGCGACTGATGTGCTTTCGCACAGGGTCATACTTGCCGCAGGACAAAGCGCGTTTCTCGATTCAAAAGCAATAATCGAGAAGATACTGGAGGAAACTATCGTTCCCACATAAGGACACCAAGGGGAAAAACCTTTTGAAAAAGGTTTTTCCCCTTGAACCCCATCTAGAAGCTAGAGTTTTAGAGGCTAGAGGCTAGAATAAGTTTTGAGCGGTAAAGCGCTTTTGCTATTAAAACCACTGCGCGGGCGGGCGCACGAAAGTTTTTTGAAAGGGAGTTTGAGGGAAAACTTTTTTTCAAAAAAGTTTTCCCTCAATAACGCTCAAAAGCGCTAAAGGGTGCGGGGAAAACAAGAGTTTTCCCCGCATTGCCGTTTTAAAAACCGTGTTTTTAAAACGGCAATCCTACAAAGAGGTGTTGAGCGTAAAGCAACCTACAGTATGAAAAAACTTTTGAGCGGGAAATAAAAAGCGTTAAGGGTTTTCGAAAGTGATAAATGAGCGTACTGCTGTTCGGTAATTACTGAATACTGTACATTGTATACTGTCAACAGGCGGGTGCAGGGCGCGCAGCGCCCTGCAATTTTCCCCCTTCCCCTTCTAGAGGTTAGAGGTTAGAAATAAGAGGTAAGAAATTCGAGGAGCTTTTGGGAGATAAAGTTTTTTGATTGTCACAAAGAAGAAGCTAGAAGCTAGAATTTGTTTCAAGCGGAAAACAACTTTTCCTTTCAAACTCTAGTCTCTAGCTTCTTCCTCTGAAAAACAAATAACTTTACCCTTAAAACAACCTTTGTCTTCTTACCTCTTACTTCTAACCTCTTACTTCTAGAAGGGAAACTCTTGTTTTCCCCACACCCTTTAGCGCTTGCTAACGCGTTTGCGGTGGCTTCGCCCCCGCGCCCCCACCAAAGGGAAAAACTTTTTTGACAAAAAAGTTTTTCCCTCTGGACACCCTTTTCAAAAAACTTTCGTGCGCCCGCC
>CANQFZ010000062.1 GCA_947600065.1 uncultured Clostridia bacterium
AAAAACTTTTTTGTCAAAAAAGTTTTTCCCTTTGGTGGGGGCGCGGGGGCAAAGCCCCCGCAATCCGCTAATTAGCGCTAAAGGGTGCGGGGAAAACAAGAGTTTTCCCCACATTGACTTTTCAAAGCCGTGCTTTTAAAACGGCAATCTTACAAAGATGTTTTGAGCGTAAAACCGCCTCAGAAATGCATTTCTTTTGAGCGGAAAAGAAGAATTATGTAAACCAAAGCTGACATTTTTGTCAACTTTAGTTGGTTGAAAATACTTTTTTGTTATGATATACTTTATTTATGGAGGGTGAATTTATGGGATTTGACGGCAATAATTTAAAGCTGTACCGAAAAAAGCTCGGTTATACCCAGGAGCAAATTGCAGAGCTTATCGGCGTTTCAAGACAGGCGCTCGCAAAATGGGAACGCGGAGAAAGCCTGCCCGATATTGATAATGTCATAGCGCTTGCGGATCTGTTTGACGTAAGTGTTGACAGCCTTGTGAGAAACTTTGCTTCATTACAGAAATTGCAAAAGAGCGACGATGATAAAAGACACATCTTCGGCATTACAAGAGTAAACAGCAAAGGACAAATCACCCTCCCGAAAAAATGCCGAGAGATCTTCGGTTTGAAAGCGGGAAACGCGCTCCTTGTTCTGGGAGATGAAGACAAGGGCATAGCGCTTATATCGGTGTTTGCCGACAAAAAGTGAACGGAGAAAACTATGAACGCCATTGAAACCAGAAGCCTTACAAAAAATTATAAGTCAAAAACAGCGGTAGATAAGATAGACCTCACCATTAAAGAAGGCGAGCTTTTCGCACTTTTGGGAGTAAACGGCGCAGGCAAGACGACTACCGTCAGAATGCTGACAGGTCTTTCTTTGCCTACAAGCGGCGAGTGCAGGGTCTGCGGGAACGACTGCGTTTCAGAGCGCGGCGAGATAAAGAAAATAGTCGGCATTTCCCCGCAGGATACCGCTGTTGCCGAAAATCTTACGGTATATGAAAATTTAAGTTTTATGTGCGGGATCTACGGTCATTCAAAAGAAAAGACCGAGCAAAAGACAGCCGAGATGATAAGGCTTTTCAAAATGGACGAGGTTAAAAATTCCCGCGCGAAAACGCTTTCGGGCGGTTGGAAAAGAAAGCTGTCCATAGCTATGGCGCTTATTTCAGAGCCGAAGGTTTTGTTTCTTGACGAGCCGACTTTAGGACTTGACGTGTTGGCAAGGCGCGAATTGTGGAGTATTGTTGAGCGGTTAAAAGGCGGTACAACTATTGTTTTAACTACTCACTATATGGAAGAAGCGGAGCGTTTAGCCGACAGGATAGCTATAATGTTAAACGGTAAAATCGCGGCAAGCGGCACGTTGTCCGAGCTTGAAAAGCTGAGCGGGAAAACGGGACTTGAAGAAAGCTTTGTGGAGATAGCAGAGCGCTTCAGAAAGGATAATGTAATATGAACAGAATACTAAGCTTTTCAAAGCGCAACTTTCTTGAAATCATACGCGACCCGTTAAGTTATATATTCTGCCTCGGATTTCCGCTTATAATGCTCGTTGTTATGACGTTCGTAAACGACACTATCCCAAAAGAAACGGGAATGACGATATTTAGGATAGATAACCTTTCGGGAGGAATAGCGGTTTTCGGAATGACGTTTTTAATGATGTTTATGTGCCTGTCGGTAGTTCAAGACCGAGCGGGGGCGTTTCTTATAAGACTGTACGCAACGCCCATGAAAAGCGGGGATTTTATTTCGGGCTACATTTTCCCCATGTTTATTTTGTCAATTATACAGTCGGCAATTACATTCTTCGCGTCATTTGTGATATCGCTTATAACAGACGTAGAAATAAACGTTTTGGGAATGTGCCTTGCGGTAATATCGCTCATTCCGACGACAATAATGTTCATTTCGCTGGGATTGCTGTTTGGGACATTGTTCAGCGAAAAAGCCGCGCCCGGTCTTTGCTCTATAATAATTTCGCTCGGCTCTTTTTTGGGCGGGATATGGTTTGACGTAAAAGGCGCAGGCGGCATTATAGAAAAGGTCTGCACTGTGCTTCCGTTCTATCATTCGGTAGAGTCGGCAAGAGCGGCGATAAATTTAAATTCGGATCTTATCGTTCATTTGCTCATAACGGCAGGTTATGCCGCTGTGATAACAGCGGTTTCTGTGATAGTGTTCAAAAACAAAATGAGGGCGGATCAAAGTTGAAATAACTAAACAAGGGGGAAAACCTTTTGAAAAAGGTTTTCCCCCTTGACCCCTTTTCCAAAACTTTTATGCGCCGCCGCTTTAGCGGCGGACTATAACCGAACAACGTTTCGACTATCCGACAGCGATGCGCAAGATAACCTTGAAGATGTTGTGTACTTATAAATTATAACTTTTACTTGTTAGTTCAAAATCAGTATAAAAAGAGGCAAGAACATTCCTGCCTCTTTTTCTTATGCCGTTTTAATCTTAAATTCCTCTTACTATCGCTCCGAAATCACTCGCAACAACTGCGTTTATCTTTATCATCTCGCTGTCCGCGATTTCATCGGTAACATCACAGTCGTCCGCAAACGTTATCGAGAACGACAGGCTCTTTTTGCCGAAGCCGAGCTTTTCGTTTTCATAGTGGTCGAACAGCTCTACCTTAACGGCTTTCGCGCTCGCTTGTTTTATCGCGTTCTCAACATCTCCGCATAGCGTTTTCTTGTCGAGGATAAGCGACAAATCGCGCTTTATCTTCGCAAAGCCGTTGTCGGGAACGTATTTAATTTCAGGCTCGTACATCTCCTGAATTAAAGAATAGTTAAGCTCCGCAATTATAATGTTCAGGTCGGTCTTCTTGCCCTCGGCAATATTCAGCCCCTCGACAACCTCGTATTTAAGTTTTCCGAGATGTCCTATGCTCTTTTCGTTGCAGAAAATTTCGGCGGTCATTCCCGAATGGAGATAAGGTCTTTCGCCGCGCTTAAAGGTGAAATTAAGTCCGTTCGCAAGCGCAAAGCTTTCAATTGCCTCTTTTACCGTAAAGAACGTTTCGTCCGCGCCGTATGCGCCGAGACAGAGTATCTTCCGTTCTTCGGGAGCTTCTTTAAGCGGCAGTTCCTTCGGAAGATACACATTCGCCAGCTCGAAAAATCTGCCGTTTGAACGGTCGTTCTTTACATTGTCGGCAATTACGTTTATCATACACGGCGACATGACTGTGCGCATTATCGAAAGATTGTCCGTTATCGGATTTAAAAGCTCAACGCATTTTCTTTCGGGAGCGTCCTCGGGTAGCATTATCATATCCAGTTCGCGCTTTGAGTACATTGCAAGCGTCTGTATCTCGTAAAATCCCATCGCGCAGAAGAACTTCTTCGCCGAAAGCTCCTTATTCTGGAGATAATTTAAGCCGCCGCCCGTGACTTTCGCGCTGTCAAGAAATGTCGGAACAACGTGGCTGTAGCCGTACTCGCGGATAACTTCTTCCGCAATATCCTGATAGTTTTCAATATCGGCTCTCCAGCGCGGAACAGTAAGGCTCAGCGTCTCGCCGTTCTCCTCAACTCCGAACTGAAGCGCGCGCAAAATCTCAACGATAGTTTCCTGCGGAACATCTATGCCGAGTACGGAGTTCACTTTTGAAACGGTAACGTCAAATTTCACGTTTTCGGTGCTTTCGCCTGCGGTCACATCATAAGCCGATGAGCTTATTTCAGCAACGCCCATTGTCTGAACAAGGTTCAGCGCTCTCGCCATTCCGCACTCAACGCCGTATTCGTCTACGCCCTTTTCAAACCTTGCCGCCGCATCAGTGTGAAGTCCCAGAGCGCGTGAGGTCTTTCTCACGTTATCTCTGCGGAATTTCGCAGCCTCAAGGAGAATTTCGGTCGTTGTCGGCTCGATTTCCGAGTTAAGACCGCCCATAATTCCCGCAAGACCTACGCCTTTTGCCTTGTCGCAGATAAGCAGATTTTCGGCAGTCAGAACGCGCTCTTTTTCGTCAAGCGTGGTTATCTTCTCGCCGTCCGTTGCTCTGCGTACAACGATAGATTTACCGTCAAGCGTGTCCAAATCGTATGCGTGCATAGGCTGTCCGATTTCAAGAAGAACATAGTTCGTAATATCGACAATAGCGTCAATTGCCCCGAATCCGCATACCGAAAGTCTGCGTTTCATCCACTGAGGGCTTTCAAAGTGCTTTACATTATAAATATAATGTCCGAGATAGCGCGGGCAGAGGTCTTTGTCGATGACCTCAACGGAAATGTCGGGGTGAGTTTTTTCGGTGCAGTTATAGCTGTAGTCGGGTTCTTTAAGCGGCTTTTTCAGAAACGCCGCGACTTCTCTTGCTATTCCCAACACCGACTGACAGTCGGGGCGGTTCGCCGTGATTGAAATGTCAAATACATAGTCGTCAAGACCGAGATATTTCACAATATCCTCTCCTACGGGCGCGTCTTCGGGAAGTATTAAGATACCGTTTACGTCTGCGCCCTTTATCCAGTTGTCGTTTATTCCAAGCTCCCCGCCCGAACAGAGCATACCGTAGCTTATCATATCTTTCATCTTGCGCGGCTGTATCTCAAGACCATTCGGAAGTTTAGCTCCTATAAGCGCCGCAGGCACTTTCGCGCCCTTAAACACATTGTCCGCGCCCGTCAAGATAAGGTTGTCCGCGCTCTGCTCGCCGCAGTTGACGTGGCAGATATAGAGGTGCGTTCCCTCGTATTTTTCGATTGACGTAACTTCGCCGACATAGATTTTTTCAATGTCCTTGCCCAGATAAATCGTTTCTTCAACTTCAAATCCCGAACCGAACAGCTTTTCAACAAGCTCCTCGGTCGTAACGTCTATATCAACGTATTCTTTCAGCCAGCTTTGTAAAATCTTCATAACTATAAACCAATCCTTTCTGATTTTAATCTTCAGATTTGTCGAGTTGTTTTAAAATTTCTTCTTTAACTGAAGGTATATTCAACAATTCTGATACAAAATACTTAAAATTATCCTTGGCGTCAGCTTTTCGCTCGCTTATTATTTTTGAATAATCAATATTCAGTATCGAGCATAATTCCCGTCCCGTCATTATATGCTCAATTGTAAATACGTTTTTAAACCCTGTCATAATGGCATTTTTGTCTTCCTGATTGAAACAGCAAATGTAATATTCTGTTACAAACGGGATTTTAGCGCCGAATTTTTCTGCATATTCCTTGAGCTGTTCCATTTCACCGCGTGCTTTTTTAGTATCAAATGTATCGCCGTCTTTTAACTCAATTACTTTGCAGATACGTTTTTTCTGAATGATAAATACAAGAAGGTCGGGCTCGTGTTTTGCTATTGTTAATTTACTCGCCTTTGCAACAGATTTTTTGCAGACATACACACCGTCCGCTTGTGTTCCGTTTGTTGCAGAATCAATAAAGTCGTCCAAATCGGAAATGTTATTTGTGTTATTTAACAACATTCTTTCAAGCTCACTTCCGTTTGATATAACCGTAGCCTGCGCTTTTGAAAGGAGCTGACCAAGCTTTATATTGTCAAATAATCTGATATAACCGCTGTTTCCGTCTTTGCGACCTTTGGCGTCTTTTATTTTCATTCTGAATTACTCCTCTCCAAATTCTATATCACAGCCTATAAAATTCCTTTTAGTTTGTTTACACGCTTCAAACACGGAATAGCCTCCCGCAGCGGGGTCGCAAACATAATCGCCCTCATTTGTAACAGCAAGAATAAGTTGCTTTTGCAATTCAATGGGTTTTGAATGGGCGTGTTCTTTTTTTACGCTTTCGTCCCAGACATCGGGAATATTGTGTATAGTCCAAGTTGCTTTTGCTGATTTTGGCAGCTTTTGTACAACGACCAAGTATTCGGATTTTCGCCTTGTCCTATATCCCATACCGATTTTTTGCTTATTCCAAGTTATCATATCGACAGGCTCTAAAGATGTTTCTTTAAACCACGACACAACGCCCTCAACCAAATGGAATTTATCGACCCACAAAAACAAATATCCCGACGGGCAGAGTACTCTGTTTATTTCACCAAGAAAATTTATTATTGTTTCCGATGACATTTGAACAAGCGCAGCTCTTGCCTGACCTCTTTGTTTTCCCTCATTTCCATATTTTAATTTATCAAGAACTCCGCGATATTGAGGGTCAAAAAAAACAGCTTTAAGGGAATTTGATTCGATTTTTTTCAACATCTCAATTCCATCACATTTATTCTTAAAATTAACTTTAAGGTTCTGATTTGTTATTTCATCCACTACAAAATTATCCTTTCCATAAGGAAAACATACCTTACGCCTTAAACTGCTCCAAGAAATCCTGCTCATTCCTGAACAGAACGCCCATATTTGAAATACCGTATTTCAGCATAGTTATGCGCTCAATGCCTATTCCGAAAGCAAGACCCGAATAAACCTCGCTGTCAATGCCGCAGTTTTCGAGGACTTTTTTGTTTACAACGCCGCCGCCAAGGACTTCTATCCAGCCCGTTCCCTTGCAAAGCGAACAGCCCTTTCCTCCGCACTCGAAGCACGAAACGTCGACTTCTACAGACGGCTCTGTAAACGGGAAATATGACGGTCTTAAACGCGTTTTTGTGCCGCTGCCGAATATTTCCTGAACGAATTTGTCGAGCATACCCTGCAAGTCGCACAGCGTAATGCCCTTGTCAACGACAAGCCCTTCCATCTGCGAGAACATCGGCGAGTGTGTAGCGTCACTGTCCGAACGGAACACTTTCCCGGGGACAAGAACTTTTATGGGCGGCTTGTGGGTGTCCATAGTGCGTATCTGTCCGGGGGAAGTGTGAGTTCTCAAAAGCAGTTCTTCCGTGAGGTAGAACGTGTCCTGCATATCGCGCGAGGGGTGGTCTTTAAGAACGTTCAGACGGGTAAAGTTGTGGTCGTCGTCTTCAATCTCAGGACCTTCAAATACCTCAAATCCCATTCCCGCGAAAACGTCTATCATCTGATGCTTAATGAGCGTTATGGGGTGAAGATTGCCTATGTCGCGTTTCATAGCGGGCATTGTTACATCTATCGCCTCGCGCTCGTATCTTGCTTTAAGCTCAAGCTCTTTTACCTGCGCCTGCTTTTGCGCGTACAAGCCCTGCGCCCATTCGCGCACTTCGTTTACGGCTTTTCCGAAGCTCGGCTTTTCTTCGGGGGGAACGTTTTTCATTTCCTTCATAAGCCCCTGTATAACTCCCTGTTTGCCGAGATAGCTCTGCCAGAATTCCGAAAGGGAAACGTTGTCCTTTACTTCTTCGATTTTGGCTTTTACCTGTTCTTTGATTTCGCTGAAATCTTTCATTTTTATGCTCCTTGTCTAAAATATATTTGAAACAAAAAACCCGACCCGCAAAGCCTTTTCGGTCTTGCAAAGTCGGGACGAAAATCTATTCCGCGTTACCACCCGTATTCGGAGCTTTAATGCTCCGCACTCAAACGCCTTATCGACAGCAAACGTTCCGCTTAGTTTCTCGCGGACAGCTCCAACGCTGAAATTCGCGGATAAACACGGCGGAACGCTCTCAGCATTGCATTATTGCATTTGCAAAATAACGCTGCGTTCTTCTCTGTGGCTTTAGTATATCCGTTACTTACACGTTTTCACAGCCTAAACTGAATTATACCATAATCCTTAAACTTTGTCAACTATTTTTGCGGTTAATTTACAAAATTTTGGTTTAAAATGAGAAACTGAGTTCATTTTCCAAAACACCCTAAACGCCAACAATAGATTTTGTTTTAAATATTCATATGATTTTCCAAAGAAGTTTGTTTCCGTCAAAAACGCAGCTTATCTCTCTTTTTTCCGTAAGGTACGAAAGATAAGACCTTGCCGTTTCTCCTATAAGCTCGTATTGCATTACATAAAGCTTTATGCCGAACTCTCCGAGCAGCTTTGCTATAAGCTCGTCTATGGAGATAGCGTTTTGACAAAGCCTTTTTATAACCGTGCATACCTCGAAAACATCTGCAGCATTCTCTTCACAGAGCGTTTTTATTTCATTTACGAGCGCACTGTGAGAGGGTACAAATATTTTGCCCTCGGTATTCTTCAGCCGTTCAAGCGAAGAAAGATGCGCTTTTATGTCATATAAAAAAGGTATCCTGTATCTGTCGATCGTTGTTTTGTCTGACACTGCGTCGCCAATAAACCAAACCATGTCGCTTGTACAAAACGCTACTTGTTCAAAATCGTGGCCGTCGATGTGCATAAACGAAAGTCCTTTTGGCAGGACGCTTTCCGATAACTCCTCACATTCGCACGCTTCGGGCATAACAAACTTGCTTCTCATTCTTGCGCTCGGAAAACCACCGTAAAGCGTTGTCGGGATAAGATAGGGATAGCGCACAAGCTGGGCGCATACCCCGGGAGCATAAACCGTGCAGCCTGTTTGTTCTTTCAAATAAGCGCAAGCTCCCGCGTGGTCGGCATGAGAATGAGTAAGAAAAATCTTTTCAAGCTTAAGACCTTTGTCTGTTATAAGCTTCAGGACAGTTTCTCCTATGCTTTTGTCAAGCCCCGCGTCAATAAGACAACAATTTTTGCCATAAACATAAACGCCGACATTTGTCGTTTGGTCAATATAAAATGTATGCTCTCCGAGCTGATGAATTTCGCTCATCAGTCATAAACTCCCACAGCCTTTATAAGCTCTCCGAGAAGCGGTTCAAACTTAACTCCGTACCAGTGCGAGCTGTCGTCTATCGTGTATTCAATGCACGAAAGCGTATAATCAGCCGCAATTTTTGCCGAGTCATAAGCGTTCATGCCGTTCATAAGCGCGCCCGTAAACGCCGAAGCATAAACGTCGCCCGTGCCGTGACATCCGCCCTTTATCTTTTTGTGCTTATAATAGCTGTAGTTTCCGTTTTCGTATACAACAACGCCCGTGCTTTGACTTTCATAGCTCACTCCCGTGAGTATAACGGTTTTTGCTCCCGTTTCGCTCAGCTTGTTCAGCAATTCGTCAATATACGTTTTGTCATAGCTTTCGCGGTATTCCGCTCCCGTCAGGAAACACGCCTCGGTTATATTCGGAAGTATGATGTCCGCATTTGAAATAAGCTTTTTCATTGCGCTTACGAAATTATCGTTAAATCCCGCATAAAGCTTTCCGTTGTCAGCCATAGCGGGGTCGCAGATAAATTTACCGCCCTTGTTCATACGGCTTTTTATAACGTCTAAAACATAGTCTATCTGCTTTGCCGAGCCGAGATAACCCGTATATACCGCCTCAAACGAGAGGTTTTCTTTTTCCCACTGCTCGCGTATCTTCGGGATTTCTTCCGTAAGGTCTGCAAATGTCCAGCCCGAAAAACCGCCCGTGTGATTTGACAAGACCGCCGAAGGAAGAATTGCCGTTTCAATGCCGCAAGCCGACAGTATCGGCAGAGCTACCGTAAGCGAGCATTGTCCTACGCATGAAATGTCCTGTATAGTAAGCACTCTTTTGTAATCCATAATTGTCGCCCTTTCATATTATAAAATATTTTAACAAAACGATTGTACCACAAATTATGGATAAAATCAACCGTTTTTGAAAAAAATTTTAAAAATGTTATGATATAATAGATATGTTACAAAAAGAGAAGACAAACGACCTCAAATAAGTTATAATGTTAATAGCT
>CANQFZ010000063.1 GCA_947600065.1 uncultured Clostridia bacterium
TTGAAGCGTTATTGAGGGAAAACTTTTTTGAAAAAAAGTTTTCCCTCAAACTCCCTTTCAAAAAACTTTCGTGCGCCGCCCGTTTAGTGGTTTTAAAAATAAAAAGTTGTTTGCCGCTCAAAACAAATCCTAACCTCTATCTTATCCCAACTCCCTCAACGCATAGTTGTTTATATCGGGTAATTCATCTCTTGTCAGCATTACCGTTGAATAATATGCCGCATTAAGCTCCTCCTCGGTGTACAGCGCTCCGCTTTCAAGCGCCGTCCAAAGCCAGAACGCATTATCGCGGCTCATATAGTCAGCTTTCGGCATAACATCACACGCCGAAACTGCAAGCATCTTCTTCGTCGGAAAAGCCTTTGCCAGCGCCACAAATCTTCCCGCAAACGCCGAATCCGAGGCTTCATTGAAACTCTGCCCGATTATGTCGCAATACTGAGCGCCGGGATAATATTCCGCGTTCCCGTTGTAAACAAAGATGAGATTGGAAAGCCTATGAAAATCACAAAGCCTGCCAAATAAAAGTGCATACAGCTTTTTAAAGCTCTCCTTGTCGTCGCCCCACCAGTAAAGCCCCGAATCCGCATTCGGAATAGGCTCGAATATAGTCACAACGTCCTTGTATTTCAGCTTTAAAAGATACTCCGCGAGCTTGTCAATGTCCGAAATCAAAGCGCAAAGCTCGGCGGTCACTTCTCCTTTTTCATAAAGCGCTTTTATTTCCTCGCTTGTCATTGTTGACAACTTGTCAATATCCGCCGTTCTTATTGCATTTCTAAGGTCAAAATCCCCCGTCTTTACAGAGCGCAGCTCGTTCGGAGAATACCAGTGCCATTTATAGGACACTATCCCGCCGCTTTTGCTCCATTCTTCCGCGAGCGCAATGTCGTCCAAAAGAAGCTGTTCTTTTTCGGCGTTTCCCGAAAGCGCATAAGCTAATTGAGAACCGCGAATAGCGGGATATCTTCCCGTTATATTATATATCTCGTCAATTTCGGAGTTCGTGCCTAATGTAACATTTACGGCTGTAAGAGAATTTTCGCCGTAAATGTCCGAAAAAAAGTTCATCGCGCCTATTACTCCAAGACTCGCATACGGGCTTTGCGAAGCAGTTTCCGTTCTGTAGCAGGCATGATCCGCGCTCTCGGAGTTTTCAATTATTATACAGTCGATGTCCGCCGTACCCCTGCAGACTTCGAGCGCAACTTCATTTTCCCCGCCCGCAAGATAAACGCAGTCTACCGCTTCATAACCAAATTCGCTTCCCGAATTGACATAGAACATTCCTTCGGTCTTTCCGTTTATTTTAAGCTTTATTGCCGCGCCTGTTTCCGAACGCACGGATAAAACAACGCGATAGTGCTGGGGCGTTTCAATTTCTAAATAACAGCTAAGCTCCCCGCCCTCTTGAAAATAAACATAACCCTCGCCCTCGGAAATTACGGCATTTTCAAAAGCCCCGTCCGAGGCGTTTATTTTTGTGATATACTCGCTACTTTCAATGTCAAATATTTCGGGTTCGTATTCTATATAAAAATCGGGTTCGGAAGAACTTTCTTCCGAAGAACTTTCCGTTAAAATGACCTCGGGTATAACATTACAGCCGCATAAGCAGAATATGCTTATAAAGCAGAGCGAAACAATTCTTTTAGTTAAATTTTTCATATCATGTTCAGACCTTATTATTTATAATATACAATGATTAAAACTATAACTAATCTTTTATCTTCAGAGCTTTTCTAAGCTCTTTTTCTCTTGAATTTATGATAACGCATAGTATAACGTCGCCGCTCAAAAGCATTGTTCCGCCGCGCGGGATTATAACTCTCCCTCCTCTGCTTATGCAGGCAAGGTTACAGTCGGGCGGAAGTGAAATTTCGGAAATCTGCTTTCCCTCTAAGGCATAGTTTTCGGGGAGCGTTATCTCAATAAGCGACGCGTCGTCGCCGTCAAGACTCATAAGGCGCTTTATCGCGCTGAACTCAACTTCGTTTTCGAGAAGCTGAATGATGTTGTCCGTAGCGGAAATTACAATGTCAATTCCGAGGGCTTTTAGAGCGTCGGTGTTTTTGGGGTTGTTTACCTTTGCTATGGTCTTCTTTACGCCGAAGACCTGCTTTGCCGTCTGACAGCAGACAAGGTTTCTCTCGTCCTTGCCCATAACGGCAATAACGCAGTCGGCTTTCGCACACCCGCAGGCTTCGAGAGCCTCGACTGTCGTTCCGTCGCCTCGGCTTACTTCAGCCTCAAGATTGTTCGCGCAATAGCGGCTCTGCTCCTTGTCGATCTCTATCATAACAACGTCGTAGCCGTTTTCGCAAAGCGTCTTTGCTAGATAAAACCCGACCTTTCCGCCGCCGACAATTATTGTTTTCATTTACGTTCCCCCTTTACTTGTTCGCAAAGATGAGCTTGTCGCCCGCTTCGAGCGGGGTTTGCTGTCCTCTGTAAAGAATAAGCATACTGTCGCGCATAATGGCGAACAAAACTTCGCTCCCCACGAGCTGAATTTCCTCGGGCAAAGAGCCTACAAGGTCATCGGGAACCTCGATAGTTGAAAAATGAACGGTATGACTTCCGAAAATAAGCTCTTTTCCCTCGCCGTCGTCTTCTTCAATTGCGGCGCGCGCGGCGCTTACAGTGAGCTTTACGGGGCAGATGACGTTTATTCCGAGCTTTTCAAAGACCTCGCCTTTGCTTATGTTGTTCACTCTCGCGTAAATTTTCGGAACATTGAACGCCTGCTTTGCAAGTTGTGACACCATTATGTTCATGTCGTCGTCCTCCGTAACGGCATAAAGCGCGTCGCAAGTCGTTATTCCCGCGCGCTTTAAAACCTCCTGGTCAATAGCGACGCCCGTCGTCGTAAATCCTCCGAAATCCGCGGGCAGTTTTTCAAACGCGTCCTCGTTTTTTTCAACGACAGAAACGTCGTGACCTGTCTTGTCAAAATCGCTTGCAAGAGCGCTTCCGACAAGCCCGCAGCCGATTATAAGTATGTTCATATTCTTCCTCCGTTTTTATTCCGAAAGCGTCTCATAAAATGAATAATCAACAACGCCTTTAATATTTTCAAGCGCGCCTTCTTCTAATTCCTTTATCATAAGGCAGTCGGGGTACGGCAAATGTATTTTCGGACCCGCCGTTATCCCGAATTTATAGCTCGGCATAAAGCCGCGCGACGTATAGTTTTTGGGGTCGCCCTCTACAAGCACCGCTTTAAATCCCATATCCTTTGCCTTTTTAAAACCGTATTCAATAAGCTCTTTGGAAATATGCCGCCGCTGAAACTCGGTCTTTACCGCGACAGGCGTAAGTATAAGCAGCTCGTTTTCATATCTTCCCTCAATATGAAACCGCGAAAACATCGCATAGCCGATAATTTCTTCGCCGCTTTTCATAATGAGTTCAAGCTGGGGAATATAGTATTTTTTCGAGCGTATTTCTTCCGCTAATTTTCTGACCTTTTTCCCCTCTGCCGCTCCGTCCCATTCAGTAAAAACGGTTTCGATAAGCTCCAAAGAAAAAAGCAGATATTTTTCGTTCATTTCCGTTATTTCCATTATTTTTCCTGCTTTCTTTATTTTCCAACGCAAAATCTCTCAAAGACCCTTGCTATTACTTCCTCGCTCGCGGATTTTCCCGAAAGCTCGAAAACGGCGTTCAGGGCTTCTTCAAGCTCCACGCCTACCGCGTCGGGAGTTATCCCCGCTTGTACCGCCATAAGCGCGTTTTCTACCGCCGTCTTTGCTCTCAAAACGCACCCGCGCTGGCGCTCGTTTGCGAGAAAGCCCGCGTTTGCGTCAAAATTTGATATATTGAGCCGCGCGGTTATTTCTTTTCCGAGCGTTTCAATGCTTTCGGGATTTTTCGCCGAGATAACGACGCACCTTCCGAGCCTTTCTTCAAGCCGCTTTATATCAAGCTTCTGCGAAAGGTCGCTTTTATTTATGACGGGTATCACCGTTTTATCTTCAATAAGCCCGAACAGCCGCTCGTCCTCCTCAGAAATTTCCCGCGAGCCGTCGAATACCGCAAGCACGATATCCGCGTGTTCGAGCTTTTTCAGCATTATCCCTACGCCTATTTTTTCGACCTCGTCGCTTGTTTCGCGTATTCCCGCGCAATCGGACAGCTTTAACACCGCGCCGTCAAGATTTACCGTTTCTTCCACAACGTCGCGGGTCGTTCCCTCAACGGCGCTCACTATACTGCGTTCTTCGCCCGAAAGCAGGTTCATAAGCGTGGATTTTCCGACATTCGGCTTTCCGACAATCGCACAGCTTATCCCCTCGCGTATAAGCTTTCCCGTATCGTAGTTTTTGAGCAGGCGCGAAAAGTCATTGTTTACGTCGCTTAGCTTTTCTTCAAGCCATTCGGGAGTAACAACGGGCGTGTCGTCGTCGGGATAGTCTATCCATGCGGAAATATACGAGGATATTTCCGTGAGCTTTTCGCTTATCCTCTCGCACTCGCGGAATAACGCTCCCTCGCGCATTGTGTTTGAACAAGAAAGGCTCTGCTCCCCCTGAGCCGAGATTATATCCGCTACGGCTTCGGCTTGGGTGAGGGACATTTTCCCATTCAACAGAGCGCGCTTTGTAAATTCGCCCGCCGCCGCAGGCTCCGCGCCCGCCTTTATGCAGGCGCTCACAACGCGCCGCGTTACATAAATTCCCCCGTGACAGGAGATCTCGCAGACGTCCTCGCCCGTGTAGGAATAAGGCGCGCGGAAAACCAATAAAACGCCGTCATCGAGCCGTTCTTCTCCGTCGAAAATTTTCCCGTAAGAGGCGGTATATCCCCGCATTTCGCGGACGGGTCTGTTTATCGGCTTAAAGACTTTTTCGGCTATCTCAAAAGCCCTTTCTCCCGAAATTCTCACCACCGAAATTCCCCCGACAGCTGCGGGAGTGGCAATAGCGCATACGGTAGACAATCCGCTCACCTCACTTTTTTCCGAACAGTTTTTTGAAAAATCCCTTTTTTTCATCATTCTCGGCATTGTCGGCGTTGTCCGAATTTTTCGGCGCTTTCTTTTCTTCCTCAAATTCTTCTTCATTAAAGACATTGAGCAAGATAGGCTTAGCCTTAAAATCTTCTGCCATATCATTTAAGAGATATGTGTAAATTTTTGTCGGCGTTTCAATGTTGTAATCCTCTATATGTTCACATTCGAGAACATCTGCGAGCTTTTCTTCCATTCTTTCGGGAATGCTCTGCGCCGCGCTTTCATAGTATTCTTCGCAGGCAATATTGTATTCTTCCGCGGGATTTCTCCCCGCTATCTGCGTGAGGTGTATTCCCTCGCGGAGATAGGCGGTATAATCGAGATAGTCGCTGTGAAATTCGTTTAACAGCGCCGCAAGGACTTTGTTTTCAAGCGTGTTGAGCGGCTCTTCGCCGAACTTTTCGACCGCCTTTTCATAAAGCGGGCTTTTCTTCCACATACCGCTGTTATGCGTTCCGAGAAGCAGGGAAGTCCTGCGCGAAAAAGTTATCTCGCGGTGCTTTTCGCCTATGAGCGTATATTTCATCAGCTTTACGCGGTCGTCAAATGTATCTCCCTCGGAAATGCGCTGAACTCTCTGCGCTTCTTTTATTAAGGTCTTGTCCGAAAGCATGCCGCATATTTTCTCGCTCGGATAGTGCTTTCCGCAAAGTTTTTTAAATTCGTTTTTTATCATTATGTCCTCGTCAAGGCTCACAAAAAATCTGCTTTCGCCGATATCGCCCTGCCTGCCCGAACGTCCGCGAAGCTGTAAGGTCATTCTCTCGCTTTCGCGCATGGACACGATAATGACGAGCAAACCGCCCGCTTCTTCCACAAAGCTTTTGTCCGCGCCGTCTTCGCCGCCCGGCTTTATATCAACGCCGCGCCCCGCCATATTCGTGGAAATGGTGACGGCTTTGCGCTTTCCCGCATTTGCGATTACGGCGGCTTCTTCCGCGTCGTTTTTGGCATTTAGGACGCTGCAGGGAATACCGAGCTTTTTCAGCTCCTCTGCAAAGCGTTCGCTCTCCTCTATGCTTTCGGTGCCTACCAGCACGGGACGCTCTGTATCATACGCTTCTTTGATCGCCGAAACGACAGCCTTTCGCTTTTCGTCCTTGTCATAATAAAGTTCAAGCGGGCGGTCGATTCTCTTTAACGGCAGCCTTGTAGGAATAATTTCCGTTAAAATGCCGTAAAACTTTTCAAATTCTTCTCTCGCAGTCTCAGCAGTGCCCGTCATACCCGCAAGCTTGGGATAAAGCCTTGCAAAATACTGTAAAGCTATGCTTCCGATTATTCTTCCCCTTGACGTTATTTTCAGACCATGCTTCGCTTCCGCCGCCGCCTGAAGCTCTCCGGGAAATACGCGCCCCGGCGCTGTTCTCCCCGTAAACTCGTCTACAAGAACGATCTTGCCGTCCTTTACGATATAGTCCTTGTCCTCTTTCAGAACTTCTCTCGCCTTTAAACAAGCGCATATTTTTGCCAATAGCCCTGCGTTGTCCGCAGAGTATATCATTCTCACGCCGAAAAGGCTTTCGGCTTCGTCCGCGCCCTCGTCCGTAAGATAAACGTTTTTGGTTTCCTCGTCGATCTCAAAACCGCTAAAACCCTCTAACTTTTTATATACCTCTCCGACAGAGCCGTCGTCTTTTACCGCAACGTCTCCCGCAATAACAAGCGGTATCCTCGCTTCGTCTATAAGTATACTGTCGGCTTCGTCGAATATGGCAAAGTCGGGCTTCGGAAAACAGAGCTTTTTCGGGTCAAGCTCCACAAAATCCCTCAGATAGTCAAACCCCGCAGTCTTTGCGGTCGTATAGACTACTTGTTTTTGGTAGATGAGAGCGCGTTCTTCGCGGGGAGTTTTTTCGGTTATCACCCCGAGAGTAACTCCCATTTCGTCATATACGGGCTTCATCCAGTTATAGTCGCGGTCGGCGAGATAGTCGTTGAAGGTCATTATATGCACCTGCCCGCCGTTTATAGCGTGAGCGCAAGCCGCAAACACCGCGCAGAGCGTTTTTCCCTCGCCCGTGTGCATTTGGACCATTCTGCCTTTACTAAGCGCAAGCGCCGCCGCCAGTTGCTCGTCAAAAGGCGTTATGCCGAGCGTTTTCTTTACGGCATTATAACAGCGCGCGAAAATTTCCTCGGTAGAATTTCCCGAAGCCGCGCCGCTGTTTGCAAGCTCTTTTATTTCGGATATTGCTTTATTGTCCACAATTATTTCCTCGTTCTTAATTTCGGGCAATCAAAGCCCGAATTGAATTTTAAAGTGCTTTTTCTTGTCAATTATTGTCGAAACATTTAATCCTTTCGATTATCTCTGCCAATTCTTCTCCTCTGTTATTCAGCCAGCGTGTTACGGTCCTTGTGGTCTGTCCGCTTTGCGACATTTCCAAAAGCCTGTCAAAGTCCACCCATTTTGCCGCGGAGACCTCTATAGACTGAAGCTTTAGCTTTGTAAGAGGAATGTCTCTTTCGAGAACATAAAAGTCTCTGAGCATACTGTCGGTCGTTGTCGACCAGTCGAGCCGAAGTTCGTCCTGCTCGGCGGTTATGCCTGTTTCCTCGAAAAGCTCGCGTATTGCCGCCGCGCGCGAAGTCTCTCCCGAAATTGCGCAGCCGCCCGAACATTCCCATTTCCCGCCGCTCGTTTTTTCGGGAACTCTCTGTGTCACAAGTATCTCGCCCTTGTGATTTATGGTCATAACCTGAACGACAATGTGATATTCTCCGAACGGTATAGGTGCGCCTCGCTGTACTTTTTTTCCGAGCGGTTTTCTGTCAAAGGTGTATAAGTCAAAAAATTCCATTTAACAGCCCCGCTCCCCGATAATTATTTCTGTCATTTTAGTTCCTTTCAATTGCAAGTTCATAAACTTAAAATTAAAACTTGCTTTTATTATGAACTGACCCCAAAAAGTTAAACAAAGTTAAAAAAGAAGATTTGTGAAAAGCGACTAAGAGCGATCTTGGTCGCT
>CANQFZ010000064.1 GCA_947600065.1 uncultured Clostridia bacterium
AACTTTATCTCCAAAACTACGTTTGACTTCTTACATCTTACCTCTAACATCTTACCTCTAGAAGGGAAAACAAGAGTTTTCCCCACATTTCCGTTTTAAAAACCGTGTTTTTAAAACGGAAATCTTATAGAGATGTTTTGAACGGGAAAGTAAGTTAAGAATGAAATACCTCGGAGCGGGAAAGCAAATCTGCTGTTTAATTTATGGTTTCGATTTATAGGAGTACACCCGCAACAAGTTTCTCTCATTTTTCACTGTTAAATAACCTTAACGAATTTACATTCACGCTCTATGGTAAATACTTTTTTAAGGCGGTTTCCACGCCCAAAACATCTCTATAAGATTGCCGTTTCAAAGCTCGGCTTTGAAACGGCAATGCGGGGAAAACTCTTGTTTTCCCCGCACCCTTTAGCGCCTTTTTGCCGAAGTTTCGCGGCTTCGCCGCGACCAGAGGGAAAAACTTTTTTGACAAAAAAGTTTTTCCCTCTGGACTCCCTTTTCAAAAAACTTTCGTGCGCCCGCCCGTTTGGTGGTTTGGATATCAAACGTTGTTCGCCGCTCGAAACAGTTTCCAGCCTCTAGCTTCTTTCTTTGAACTTCAAAAAACTTTATCTCCAAAACTACGTTTGACTTCTTACCTCTTACAGCGTTATCCGCCGTAAGGCGGATAATGCGCTAACACTCTAGCCTCTACTCAGGGAAGATAATCCACGATTTTAAGCTGTTCGTCAAATGTTGCTTTTGCGAAGCTGTACGAAAATCCGGGGCAGCCATGCTTTGCGGCAAGCTCTTCGGTATAATCCTCCCAGCGGTATATTTTCAAATTGCTGTTTGCCGCGTCATTGTCATAGTGCGTAACTATCGGAAGCGCCTCGGGCTCGGAAAGCGTTATCTTTCCCGTTTCAAGATCCTTTGTTATAGTCAGCTCGCCTATCATTCCCACCATTCCGAGCGGAATGTCCATATGCGAAACAAAATTTCCAAGGCAGTAGAACACAAACGCTTCTCCGCCGTCGGGCTTTGTCACCCACTCCATCGGCTGGAGCGTGTGCGCCTGTGTGCCGATTATTATATCAGCGCCCCAATCAACAAGATCCTGCGTCATCTGTTTCTGCGTTTGCTGTACCTCGCCTGTTGTTTCCAGACCGTAATGCGGGCTTACGACCACAACATCGGCAAGCTCGTCCGCTTTTTTCACAAGCTTTTTTACACGCTCCGTCTGAGCAAGATATGTAATGCTCATATCCGAGCCGCTCGGAAGCTCGTGACCTTGGTTTATATACTCCATAAATCCCAGAAATGCAAACTTTATACCGTTTATCTCAACAACGGGTATATCGTCCTCTCTTTCCCTCGTGGAAGCTCCGTATACAAGGCTTTCGGGGTGGTTTTCCGACCACCATTTGAGAGTTGATTTAAGCCCCGCAGCGCCCTTGTCGAGAACATGGTTGTTGCTTATTGAAAACGCGTCAAAGCCTATATCTACCATTAGATCTCCACATTCTCCGGGAGTAGCGAAATCGGGATAACCCGATGCGGGATAATCGTCGGTGATTATAGTTTCCTGGTTTAATACCGCATAGTCCGCCGCCGCGACAATGTCCTTTACATCTTCATAAATGTAGCTGAAATCATAGCCGCTCTTTCCTGCATTCCGGGCATACTTCTTTGCTTGGTCATAAAGCGTAGTGTGTATGAGATTGTCGCCTGCGCAAAGAAGCCTTACGCTCGGATTTTCGGGAGGTGCGCTTTCCTCCGAAGAATTGTCAGTGCCGCTCTGAGAGTCGGAAGATATTGACCCCACAGGGGAATCGGTCTGCGAATTGTCCTGCGTCTGCGTACAACCCGCAAGCAGACATGCCGAAATCAAAACAGGCAGAATTTTCTTTTTCATTATTTTGATCCTTTCCGATAATAATGTATAAAACTTATGGTAGATAATCTACTACCTTTAGTACCTTTTCAAACTGCGTTTTTGCAAAACTGTAGCTGAAATACGGGCAGCCGTGCTTTTTGGCAAGCTCCTCGGTGTAATTTTCAAAACGATAGATCTTTATGTTTGAATAACTGCCTTCATAATGCGTCACTATAGGCATTGCCTCGGGCTCGGAAAGAACTATCTTTCCCGTGTCAAGCTCTTTTGTAACAGTCAGTCCGCCTATCATTCCCAACATTCCGAGGGGCTGATCCATAGCCGAAACGAGGTTTCCGAGGCAGTAGAACACAAACGCTTCTCCGCCGTCGGGCTTTGTGACATATTCCATAGACTGGGCGGTGTGGGGCTGGGTGCCGATGATGATATCCGCTCCCCAGTTTACGAGGTCTTGAGTTATCTGCTTTTGCTCCTCGGTCACTTCGTTTGATACCTCAAGTCCGTAATGCGGACTTACTACCACTACATCGGCGAGCTTGTCCGCTTTTTCAACCAGCATTTTAACGCGCTCGGTTTCTTTAAGGTATGTTATGCTCACATCAGAGCCGCTCGGAAGCGAAAGCCCGTTTGTATGCTCCATAAATCCCAGAAACGCAAACGTTATGCCGTTTATTTCCATAACGGGGATATCGTCCTCTTTTGCCTTTTCCGAAGCGCCGTATACTATAATATCGGAGTGTTTTTCCGACCAGTATTTAAGCGTTGCTTTAATGCCTTTCTCCCCTTGGTCGAGCAGGTGATTGTTGCTTATGGAAACAGCGTCGAAGCCTATTTCTATCATCTGGTCGCCGCAGTCTTCGGGCGTGCAGAAATGAGGATAATTAGACGGCTCAAATTCATCT
Organism: uncultured Clostridia bacterium; assembly: GCA_947600065.1. Classification (GTDB taxonomy): domain Bacteria; phylum Bacillota; class Clostridia; order Oscillospirales; family Ruminococcaceae; genus CAG-115. Next base: position 2,776 of record CANQFZ010000064.1, read on the forward strand.
GTTATTATCGTTTCCTGATTAAGTACGGCAAGATCCGCCGAGGAAATTATGTCTTTTACATCTTCATAAACAGGCAGAAAATCATAACCGCTGCCGCCTGTTCTTCTGCTTGCCTGCTTATAGATAGGGCTGTGTATAAGATTATCGCCCGCGCACACAAGCCTTACGGAAGGATTTTCTAACGGTTCGGAATGGTCGGAATTTTCTGACTGTTCGGAAGAAGCTGTCGAATTACTTTCGGAATTATTCGGAATAATAAACAAATTGCTGTCGGACGCTTCGGACGAGTTTTCACCTGTCACCGCGCAGCCCGCGAGCAAAACTGCCGAGATGATTATTGTGATAAATTTTTTCATTTTAAGTGACCTTTCAACCGCCGCTTTATTTGACTACAAATCCCGCGGGCAGTTTCCACGAAGACTTGCTGTAATAAAACGTAACGCTGCTCTGCAGATAAGCGCCGTCATAGTACATACATGTAGAACTTCCGCCGTCGAGGTTTGCGGCGTTTACCGCGCCATAGCGCGTCATTATTTCAATAAGGTCTGCCGCCGAAGCGCCGACATGGCTTTTATAGCCGCGCCCGTCCGTTACGAGAAGAAGTATCGCGCCGTCAGCTCTCTGTCCTATCGCCGTGCGGGGATTAAGACCGCTGCCCGCGCCGTTTACCTCGCGCGGCTTGCCGTTTATCACGAGGTGGACAAAGTGATTGCTGTCAGTGCTTGTCGTTTCGGGGAAACACACCGCGTCGCGTATTCCCTTTTCCTCTATCATTTTCTTGCATTCAGCCGCGCTCATCTTGCTTACATCAATGATCTGAAGAAGATTATCTTTTGTAAGTCCCACAAGCACAAGCCCGCCCCATTCCCGAGGGCGATTTCTGAGAATGACGCCGTTTGAAACAAGAACGCCGTAGGCATTGCCGCCGCAGTTGTTCGTAGAATTATAAATGCCGCCGTTTATGCCGCCTATAGCGCCCGCTCTCTCCACAAGATCTTTCAGCGGAACGCCCTCTTCGGGCCATTGGTCATAGCCTGTCGCGACAGAAGTCACGCTCACTCGCGACGGATCGCGGATTATCATAAGCGTCGCTTTGTATGTAAGTCCCGCAATATCAATAACTTCGATATCGTTTTTCACGTCGTTGTTTTCGGGAGCGTCGTCTCCGAAATTCGGAACGGTTATCATTCCCTCGTTTATATCTGTGTCGCCGATATCTTCGAGAGAGGTCTTGTCGATTATCTCCTGTATCTCGCTTTTTGACATAACCAGCGACGGCAGAAATTTCATCTGCCCCGATTCGAGAACGGTCGTTACAAACGCGCTTTTAGACGCGCCGTAAGAGCAGATTATTTTCAGCATAAGAAACAGCGTCAGCGCAATAATAAGCACAAACACTCCGATAAACGCGAATATCCTGCCCGTTATCTTCAGAACAGTCGTCGCGCGTCTGTTGCCTTGTTTTACTGCCATAGTTTATTTTACCTTTCGTTTGCGTTATATTAAAATACTTAATGAAAATATTTCTGTAAAAACCTATTTGACGACAAATGCACAAGGCAGCTGCCATGATGTTTTGCTGTAATAAAATGTAACGCAGTCCTGTAAATATTCTCCATTATAGTACATACAAGTCGAACTTCCGCCGTCAAGGTTTGCGGCGTTTACCGCACCGTAGCGCGTCATTATTTCTATAAGATCCGCCGCCGACGCTCCGACATGGCTTTTATAACCGCGCCCGTCCGTTACAAGGAGAAGTATCGCGCCGTCCGCTCGCTGACCTATCGCCGTTCGGGGATTAAGTCCGCTTCCCGCGCCCTTTACTTCACGAGGAACGCCGTTTAAGACAAGCTGTACAAAGTGGTTGTTGTCGGCGCTTGTTTCCTCCTGGAAGCATACGGCGTCGCGTATTTCTTTTTCTTCTATCATACGCTTGCTTTCGGCGGGTGTCATTTTACTTACATCAACTATCTGCAGGATATTGTTTTTCGTAAGCCCTATCATCACAAGCCCTCTTTGCTCGCGGGGCTGATTTCTTATTATAACGCCGTTTGAAACAAGAATACCGTAGGCGTGGTCGCCCATATATCTCGAAGCGTCGAAAAGTCCGCCGTTTACGCCGCCGATAGCTCCTGCCTTTAATACTAACCCTTTCAGAGTAGTGCCGCCTTCTTCGGGCCATTGGTCGGGTCCGTATGCGGTTGTCGCAACGCTTACTCTTGACGGGTCTTTTATTATCATAAGCGTAGCTTTATATGTAAGCCCTGCTATATCGACAATTTCTATATCGTTTTTCGCTTCGTTGTTTTCGGGGGTTGTATCATCGCTAAAATTCGGAACGGTTATCATTCCCTCGTTTATATCCGTGTCGTCGATATCTTCGAGAGACGTTCCCGCTATTATTTCCTCTATCTCGCTCTGCGATACGCAAAGAGATGCGAGGAATTTAAGACTTCCCGATTCGAGAAGCGTTGTGACCAGCGTAGTTTTCGACGAGCCGTAGGCGCATATTATTTTCAGCATAATAAACAGCGTAAGCGCCACAACAATTACAAAAACGCCGATAAAAGCAAAGATCCTTCCGATAATTGCAAATACGCTTATTATGATCGGCTTATTTCTTTTATCAGCCGTCATTGCTCTCGCCTCCGAGATTTTCATGCATAACAGCAATTCTCCAGCTTCCGTCGCTTATCTTAGTAAAGTAAACTATGCTGTTGAAAACGTCTGTTTTATTGCCGACATATTTCTCGTTTGAATACAGCGCCATTTCCTTTTCAAAATAAACGCTGCACGAAAAACAATCGTCCGTATAACTCATAAAATTGCTGACGGACTCGTTTTTAAACCCAAGAAGCACATGAGCGCTCGTAAAAGTAATATCAATTCCGTATGCCCACTGTCTTGCGTATTTATAATATTCCGAATCGGGGATAAGATATTTCGCGATAGTGCTCAGTCCTTTGTCGGAGCCGCCGATGTCGTTTGTCATAAACTTGCTCCAAGTCTTCATTACATTTAAGACATTTATTTCTTTTGCAATATCATCGGGAATTGTTTCAAGAGTTTCGGGCGAAATATACGAGCTTCCGTGAGAAACGCTGAGTGTTTTAGAGTTAGAGCTGTCGGAAACTGTCGCATTTACGCTTTCGCTGAACAATGAAAATTGATAATTCTTCTGCTTTGGAAGCGTAACGCCCGCATATTTCAAAAGGCTTTCTGCGTCGGGAGCGTCTACTATCTCGGGATCGGAGAGCGTCATTCCCTCGACAGAGAACGTACAGCTTTCAGGAACGGATATATCGTAGCTGAACAGCGGTATTTCCTCTCCGTCTTCATATGTATATCCTCCACCCATGCTGTCCTTTATGACGACGCGGGGTTCTTCCATTTCACGGACATGAAAAACGGTCTTATTGCCGCTTTCTGTTCCCGACAATTCCTTTTCGTTTACAAAGACTTTAGCTCCGTTCGGAAGTGATATGCGATAATCAAACATTATCGGCTTTACGATATTGTTTTCGACGGTATACGAAATATCCTTTCCCTCGCTGTCGGTGAACTTTATATCGGGGTCGTTCAACAATCCCGAAACAGAATAGAGCGGCGTTCCCGAAAGCGCCTCGCGCTCGTCCTCGGAAAGCTCAACTCCGTTTATTTTAGCGGTTACTCCATCGGGGCAATAGACATGAAGGTCATAAACAGTGTCGACAATTGTCGGAGTAAATTCTCTTATGCTCCAATCCGCAGAAGTAAAGAACAGAAGTCTTGTTCTGGGGTCTTTTCCCGTGAGGACAATTTTTCCGACATTCTCCTCTCCGCTTCTTACCACATAAGTCTTCAAAAGCTCGCCGCTTTCGGACGTAACAAGCTTATATGTAAGCTCTTTTCCTACGACCTTTTCGGAATATTCCCTTTTAAATTCTTCGGGGTCGTTTTGTTCATAGCGGTTTACGCACAGCTTGTTGAAATCTATTTCGGACAAAAGCGAACCGTCTTTCAGTCTGTTTATCTGGTTTTCTACGATTTTCTCGGGTTGAACGCTGTCATAATCGCTTACAGTGGCGTTTACATAAAGAAGAAAAGCCCCGCAGAGCAAAATGAGCACGCCCGCGAAAATAATAAGAGCAATAACAAATTTGTTTTTTAATTTCATAATTTCCTCCGGAAGTTTCCTATGAAGCATTGTAGAATTTATGCAAGGAATAACATATGGGCAATTTCACAGCTTAGGAATTTTATGCTGCACACTAAAATCCACTCTACATTATAACATACACATTTCGATTTTGCAATACATTTTTCGTTCTTTTAAACAAAAACAAGCGTAAACTTTTGCAAAATACCACAAATTTCCGAAAGAAAATTTTGCCCTATGAAATTATTTTACCACAAACAGAGAGAAAATGTATTCGATTTATATTACAATTTTATTACAATTATATTACAATTTTGTTACATTTTTCGGCGTTGGTTTATTCGCATACTGTGTATGAATTTTGCTTTAAATTACGGGCAATAAAGGCGCTATCACCCGAAAAAAGCCCTTGGCAGGGCGCTCGTTCAATTTTTTCAAAAAATTTATAAAAACCCCTTGACAAAATTTCTGCATTATGATATAATAAACAAGTTGGTACGGCGGCATAGCTCAGTTGGCTAGAGCACTTGGTTCATACCCAGGGTGTCACCGGTTCAAATCCAGTTGCCGCTACCATTTCGGCCCGTTGGTCAAGAGGTTAAGACATCGCCCTTTCACGGCGGAATCATGGGTTCAATTCCCGTACGGGTCACCATCTAGAGGCTAGAGGCTAGAAGCAAGAGGCTAGAATTTGAGTTCTAGCCTCTTATTTCTTTTTATACGTTTTATTGGTCTGATACATCTTTCGGTTTGAATTCTTACCTCTTACTTCTTAC
>CANQFZ010000065.1 GCA_947600065.1 uncultured Clostridia bacterium
GCAGTCGCGGAATTTGTCCCGCACACCTCTTTCATAATGCTGTTAAACGCGGGCACAAGCGCGCTCATGCTGAATGTATTCCCCGAAAGAACATTGTCCGACATAGCGGCTCTGCCGTCGGTAGGAATATTGCCGAACGCCAAAGAGCCAAATGCGGAATAAAGCTCGCTCGTTATTTTTATACTGCTCGAAATTGAACTCTTGTCGAGTTCCTCGTTCATTTTCTTAAGTGAATTGCCCTCGACCATAGCGCCGTAGTTTGCCTTGCCCATAAAGGTACTGAGTACAGTTGCCGAATTTGTAAAGCAGAATACAGCTCCCGCAATAAGCGCAAGTACAAGTATAATGACAATCGTGATAATAATGGGCTTTTTGCGGCTTTTCTTTACAACTGCCACCGAAGATCCATTTGAAACCATCGTCTGCGACTGTACGTTTGATTGCGCTTTAGACGGGTCATAAGGCGGTACATATCCTTTGCTGATATCATCGGACGGTCCGCCATAAGAAGTCTGCTTTTTCGGAACCGAATATGCCTCGTGATTATCGGGCTTTGGTTTGTTCCCGTCGAAAATAGGTATAGTAACATCAGAGGGCGCTTTTGCATAATTATTGTCGGTAAGCAAAACGGTTTTCTCGCTGTCTGCCGTGTTGTTTTCATCGAGCATAACAGTCGCGTCCATATCAAAGCTTCCGAACGCTTGGGGAACCTCTTCTATAACGGGCGCAATAACGGGAACTTCAAAGTCGATATCCTCGGCGCTGCTTATACTGTTTTCAACTATTCTGACGGTTTTATCGCTTTTCGCAGAGACCGCTTCCATTCCGTCATGCGCAACGGGAGCTTCTTTTTTCAGTTGAACGGCTTTCGTGCCGCCGACATCTGCGGCGGGCTCGTCTTCTATCTTCGCTCCGCAGACTACGCAGAACTTTGTATTTTCAAGAAGCTCGCTTTTGCACTGCTTGCAATACCTTACCTTCTTGACAGGCTCTCCGCATACAATACAGAACTTTGCTCCCTCGGGTATCTCATTGTGACATTTATTACAAAGCATAAAACTTTCCTTTCAGCATAAGACTTTGACCATTACCGCCCGATACGGCTGTAAAACGTCCGCTGTTCCTATAAAATACTAACAAATAGCAGGACAAAAATATGCCTACAGTTTTATTATACTTTATTTAGATTTTCACGTCAATAGCTTTTTGCACAAAATTCAACAGTAATTAGGAAATGGTTTTGTTTAGTTTGCTTCTAGAGGCTAGAGACTAGAGCTTAATAGGATGTACAAAAGCCCATTTGTGGTTCTTTTCAAACGTCGTTTCTTTCAATAACCCTCATTCGCCCCATCCCCCTGCCCCCTTCCCCGAAGGGGAAGGGGGAAAGTCGCGGGGACTTCGTCCCCGCTGCCCCTGCTCTTTTAGAGGTAAGAGGTTAGAGGTAAGAAGCTAGAGGCTGTTTTGAGCGAGAAAGCGCTTTTTAATTTAAAACCGCCTAACGAGCGTGCGCACGAAAGTTTTTTGAAAAGGGATTCCAAAGGGGAAAAATTTTTTTCAAAAAATTTTTCCCCTTTGGTCGCGGCGGAGCCGCGAAACTTCGCTCAATAGCGCTAAAGGGTGCGGGGAAAACAAGAGTTTTCCCCGCATTGCCTTTTCAAAGCCATGCTTTGAAAAGGCAATCCTACAAAGAGGTGATGAGCGGGAAACAACTTTTCCTCTTAAAATCTAGCCTCCAGCCTCTAATCTCTAGCCTCTAGTTGGGCAGTTGACAGTAGACAATGTACATATAAGGGGAAAGGTTGTCCGCTGAATATGACGCATAAAAAGAAAAAAGAGGTAAGAATTTAAACTCTTACCTCTTACCTCTTATCTCTTACTTCTAATTACCTTGTCGCGTTGCGTTCTTTTGCGCCGATGTATCTGTTATCTCCCATTTTAAGGACATAAACATCTACATAAACCGCTCCCCATTTGCAGGAGTCCTTATAGCTTCCCATAAACACATCTACCGTAACTCTGCCGTCGAGCAGTCCTACTCCCGTATCTGCCGCAACCGCATAGCCATAGACGCGTTTTCCGTTTTGCGCGACTATATAAAGCTCGCTTCCATAGGGGATAACATTCGGGTTTACAGCTACAGTTCCGACTACCGCATAACGTCCGCTTGCCGTAAGCGAGCCGTCGTGTGCGGAATAGGCGGTAGCCTTTCCCGAAACGACCTTTACATAATTTTCGGGGATACCGTTTACAAGCTTTACCTTGTCGAGCTCGTCATTATCCAGCTTTGCATAAGGCACCCGGAGCGAAGAACCTACGCCGACTATCTCGCTTTGGGGTTCTTTTGTTATCTCCTCGCCTATCTTTTCGCTGCTTACATATTCTCCGTCAATGTAGAGATCCTTGTAAGTAATGGTCTTTATTCCTTTTTTGCCGCCCGAAAGGACCTCCTGCGTGCCGATCTTTAGGTTTGAATCGTCAACATATTCCGTGTCATACGGAACGTCTATCCATGCGTCTCTGTTTGAATACTTGACGCGTGATACATTTATAATAATTCCCGAATAAAGCTGTTCGTCGAGCTCAATGCTCACTATATCATCTTCGCCAAGTTTAATTCCCGCCTTTGAAAGAGCGTCAGCGACTGTGCCGTCCGTCATTCTGAGCTTGTTTGTCTTTTTGTCGGCTGTGACCGTTACATCAAACGCGCGCTTGATGTCTATATATATCTTGTCATTTTTATTTACCAATGACGCAACATCGCCGTCGTAAAGGTTTATTTCTGCATCGCTGAGAATGTTTTCAAGGTTCGTTTCATTTGTCCTTAACTCTTTTACAGTGCCGTTGTCAGAAATATAAACGGTGCTTCTGAAATAGAGCGCGCCTGTTATCATTGCGACCATAAGCGCCATAGAAATAATGATCGTGAGCTTTATAACGTTTCCTCGGCTAGCGAAGCTCTTCATCTGCTCCTTTATTACCTGTGGTTTCATACTTATTCACTTATCCTCCAAATACGCCAATGTTCGGAATATCCGAACGTGCTTCAAATTCTTGCAAAGCTTTATTTCAGCATCGGGAGTATGCCCTCTCCCAACAGCTGAAAGCTTTACAAACCGTAAATCATCTTTATATAAACCGTAAAGCTTAATTTTCATTGTCAAGGGCATGCCCTCCCTCGGCAAGCTTAAGCTTTACAGAATGTTTTCTTACAGCTTAGAAGCCTATATGTGGTTCTTTTCAAACCTTATTTCATTACCTTTACTCCCCTATCCCCCTGCCCCCTTCCCCGAAGGGGAAGGGGGAGAGTGCGGGGCGCAGGCGCGCCCTGCGACCCGCCAAAGGTTAGAACCAAACGCACTATACTGACTACTGTACATTGTATACTGTCAACTGACTACACGCCCTGCGACCCGCCAAAGGTTGGAACCAAACGCACTATACTGACTACTGTACATTGTGTACTGTCAACTGACTACACGCCCTGCGACCCACCAAAGGTTGGAGCCAAACGCACTATACTGACTACTGTACATTGTGTACTGTCAACTGACTACAAGCTGTTATCTCTTTTATCTTTTTTCCTATTATACCAATTTCTTTCGTGAATGTCAAACATAAAAGCATTGTTAAATTTGTTAAATATGCCCAAAAATGTTTTGAAAAATATTTGTAAACCCAAAATATCAAGCGCATAATTTGGAAGATACTGTAAAATGTCAAAAATATTGTTGTTAAATTAGCTAAAAAGCTAAAGTTGAATTTTGTGGGGAATTTTAACAAAAATAAAGCGCCGATATCTCTCGACGCTTGTTGAAAATGTACACTCTACATAGTATATTGAACTTCTTCCCCCACGCAAAACGTGTCTTCCGCTTTTACTATCCTCACGGGGACAAGCGTGTGGCGGGGGATCTTTCCGCACATGATCCTTACGGGTACGTATTTTTCCGTAAAGCCTTGGCTGTAGTCCGCGGACTTCGGCTTTTCAATAAGCACGGTCTGGAGCGTTCCGACCTGCCGTTCAAAAAACGCCTGTTCGAGTTTCTCGGCTTCGATAATAAGCCGCTTCGCACGCTCGGAAATTACGCTTCTGTCAAGCTGTTCCATCTTCGCCGCAACAGTTCCGCTCCTCGCCGAATAAGGGAAAACGTGAACTTTTGCGAATTGCATTTCTCGTGCAAATTCAACGCTCTTTAGAAAATCATCTTCGCTTTCGGTGGGAAATCCGACGATGATGTCGGTCGTTATTGAGCAATTCGGAAAAACCTCGCGGAACTTCCCCGCAATATGCGCGTATTCTTCGGACGTATAGCGCCTGTTCATTTTCTTTAGAACACTGTCACTGCCCGACTGTAGCGAAAGATGAAAATGCGGACAGAGATTTTCAACCGCGCCAAGGCGCTCAATAATGCCGTCCGAGAGCATTTCGGGTTCAAGCGAGCTTAGCCTCAACCGAGGAACTCCGCTCCTTGCCGCAGCTTCTACCGCGTCTGCAAGCGTCAGCCCGTATTCCTGCCCATAACAGCCGAGGTTTATTCCCGTGAGAACAAGCTCCTTGTGCCCGTCTTCAACACACCGCACAGCCTGCTCGTAAATTTTCTCAACGGAAAGCGACCTCACTCTCCCTCTTGCGGTAGGAATTATACAATATGAGCAATATCTGTCGCAGCCGTCCTCTATCTTTATAAAAGCGCGCGTTCTGTTTTCATCGGGAACAGCCGAGCTTTCGTCATAAGCCTTCGGGAGCGCGTCTATTTTTACGACACGCTCTTTATTATCAAAATAACCCGCAAAATAACTTTCTATCATTTCGGGGATCTTGTCTTTTGCGGAGTTTCCCGTTATGATATCGGCGGAGCTTTCCTCTGCCGCATTCGGAAAACTTTGCGGATAACAGCCGCACAAAACCACGATACATTCGGGGAATTTCTTTTTAAGGCTTTCAACCAGCCGCCGCGCCTTGTCAACGCTTGCGGCGGTCACCGCGCAGCTGTTTATAATGTAAATGTCGGGGCAATCGGCGGTTTTAAAGCCGCGTTCAAGCATATTTTTTTCAATAAGTGCGCTCTCGCAGGAATTGACCTTACAGCCGAGCGTTATTACTTTAAATGTCCTTATATCCACAATAATTCTCCTTAAACTTTCGGTCGGGAAAAATAAACAAAATCTCCTGCCGTCTGTATTTTATTATACTTTAAAACAACAAATTTTGCAAGAACGTATTGACAATTTTTAAAAAACTTGATATACTGTCACTGAAAGAAAGGAGATATAAACAATGAAAGAGTATAAAGTACAGCTTTCGTCAATAAGCGACGTAAAGGAATTTGTGACAATTACAAACGAATGTCCGTTTGAAATCGACGTCTGCGCGGGAAGATACGCCGTAGACGCAAAGAGCATTATGGGCATTTTCAGCCTTGACCTTGAAAAAAACCTCACTGTCACCGTCCACGGCACAGACAAGCAGTGCGACGATTTCGCGGACGATATAAAGAAGTTTATTATTGAGTAACAGCACTAATAACACGAAGGGGAAGGCGGTTGCCTTCCCCTTCTAGAGGTAAGAAGTTAGAGGTAAGAGGTAAGAAATCAAAGGTCGTTTTGAAGATAAAGTTATTTGGCTTTCAAAGAAAGAGGCTAGGGGCTAGAGATTTAACTCTAGCCTCTTTTTTCTTTATATGCATTATATTGACCGAACAGCCTTTCCGCCATTACTGAATACAGCGTTCAATGCGTACACTGTATCCTGTCAACTGCCAACAGCGCCCCGCAGCTTTCCCCTTCCACTTCTTTTATTTATCCGTAATATTAAGCTCCTTTTTAATAGCCGATTGCAGGAGCTGTGAAAAATTTATATTTGCCTTTTCCGCTTCGTAACATAACCAACTCGGCAAAGTGCAATTTTTCTTTACTGTTTTTGTCTCGCTTTTTCTGCGATATTCCGTAAAGTCAACATCAACAAGCGAGATAATTTCGCCCTTTGCGGGTTTTATATCTTTTGCGCTCCTCGCAGGCGGTATGCTCTCCCCGTCGTCTTCCATATCAATTCCCATTAAGCCTATAGCGTCGCGCGCCATTTCTATTGCTTCTGTCAAGCTGTCGCCCTCTGTATTTATATTGAAATCGGGAATAAACACGGTATATCCATTTTCATCGGGCGTTAAAACAATAGGGTATGAATTTTTCATAATATAAACCTCCGTAATTTGATAATTTATACTATACGCCTTTAATGCGTATCTGTCAAGGGCTTTTTTACTTACAAGGAAAACAAAAACGCTTTCGGGTTTTCCAAAAGCGTTTTTTATTTTATCTGTCCGTAATATTAAGCTCCTTTTTAAGCGCCGCTTGAAGAACTTGTGAAAAGTTGATCCCCTTTCGTTCTGCCATAATATTTAACCAGTGGGGAACAGTTAGCGTTTTCTTATCGGATTTGTTTTCAAAGAAAATGCGATAATCCATAGTGTCGCAGGAAATCAAGGTTACAAACTCGTTTTTGCCGCACTTTATCGCCCTTATATCGGACGGCGCGGGTATCTTTTCTCCGCGCTCCTCCATATCGTAGAGCATTAAGCAAAGGGCGTCCTTTGCCATTTCAAGCGCTTCAGTAATAGTTTTTCCGTCTGTAAAGCAATTTTTTATATCGGGAAAATTCACATAGTAAACATTGTCATCTTTATCAAAAGTAAAAATTGCAGGGTATGCGTATTTCATAAGACTTTCTCCTTTTCGATTTATTATATGCTGTCGCGTAGACATTATTTAAGCCCCGCGGCTTTCTTTATTGACTGTAATGTGCCTTTTGGCACTTCTTCTTTTGTATGCCGCCCTATCGGGAACTGCTCATTTGTTATCGGGCTGTACCAAATTTCGTGGTTTGAACCCTCACGAATGAATATACACCCGTTTTTCTTTAACAGCCTTTTCAACTCACCGTATGTCATCACCTCACCTCTTGATAATATTATAACACGTATTTTACACGTAGTCAAGGGCTTTTTTAAATATTTCCAAACCCGCAAACGCCCATTTGTGGTTCTTATCAAACGTTGTTTCTTTAAATAACGTTAATTCGCCCTGCTGACAGTTGACAGTAGACAATGTACAGTATTCAGTAACAGCCGAAAGGTAGTCCACTCATTTATTACTTTTGAATAATTATAGGGAACTTCTTTCCCGCTCAAAGGTGATTTCACTTTTGAGGTTATTTTCCGCGCAAATCCTCTTTTAGGATTGCCTTTTCAAAGCACAGCTTTGAAAAGGCAATGTGGGGAAAACTCTTGTTTTCCCCACACCCTTTAGCG
>CANQFZ010000066.1 GCA_947600065.1 uncultured Clostridia bacterium
AGACCAAGGCATTCAACTTCACGGTTACGCTTTCTGACGATACTATTAACGGCGCTTATGGTCAGATGAGGTTCACAAACGGCGTTGCAACGTTTACGTTGAAGGACGGCGAGAGCATTACAGCAGTGGGACTTCCTGTTGATGTTACTTACACGGTAACAGAAGACGACTACAGCTCTGAAGGCTACACAACAACCTCAACGGGCGCTACAGGCACAATTGCAAAGGGCGAAACGGCAAAGGCAGAGTTCACGAACGACAAGCAGTCCGAACCTCCTACACCCGAAACGGGCAACCTCACGGTTTCCAAGACCGTAACAGGAGCAGGGGATAAGACCAAGGCATTCAACTTCACGGTTACGCTTTCTGACGATACTATTAACGGCGCTTATGGTCAGATGAGGTTCACAGACGGCGTAGCAACGTTCGCACTTAAGGACGGCGAGAGCATTACAGCCGAGGGACTTCCCGCAAATATCACTTATGAAGTTACCGAAGCAGAAGCAAACGCTGACGGTTACACAACGACCTCAACGGGCGCTACAGGCACAATCACAAACGGCGAAACGGCAAAGGCAGAGTTCACGAACGACAAGCAGTCCGAGCAGCCGCCCGAGCCTCCTACACCCGTAACAGGCAACCTCACGGTTTCCAAGACCGTAACGGGAGCAGGGGATAAGACTAAGGCATTTACGTTTACAATAACGCTTTCCGATACTTCTGTAAACGGAACGTTCGGCGATATTACGTTTACAAACGGCATAGCAATCTTCACGCTCAAACATGGCGAAAACAAGGCGGCGATAGGACTTCCCGCTAATTTAAGCTATGAAATCGTAGAGTCGGACAATGAGGGTTATATCGTAACCGCAACAAACAGCAAGGGTGAGATCAAAGATAATGAAACAGTTAATGCAGAGTTCGTAAACGAAAAGCCCGACGGTTCACCCGACACAGGTCACTCAACAAGCATTCCCGCTTGCCTTACTGTTATGGCAGCAAGCGCGGTAGTCATCAAGATAGGTCTTGATGAAGACAAAAAGAAAAAACGTCGTCAGACAAAGTAATGAGTGATACGGCATAATTAAAGAGGTAAGAGGTAAGAATTTAACCCCTTACCTCTTATTTTTATACGTTTATAATCTGCAGAGATACCATTTCGGATATTACTGAATACTGCGTTATACGCGAAGCGCATATTGCGTATACTCTATCCTGTCAATTGCCGGCAGGGGTCGCGGGGACGAAGTCCCCGCGACTTTCCCCCTTTCCCTTCGGGGAAGGGGTAGGGGGATAGGGCTTAAGTCAGTTGACAGTTGACAGTGTACAGTGTGCAGCAGCGATATCCGCCTTACGGCGGATATGATTTAGATTGTTTTTAGCCGAAAGGCATATGAGCAAAACTTTTACTGTTGCTTTTCATAACGTTTAATTCCGATAACAATCTAATCTTACCTGCCGTAAGGCGGGTTTCTTTACTGAATACAGCGTTATACGCGAAGCGCATATTGCGTACACTCTATCCTGTCAATTGCCGGCAGGGGTCGCGGGGACAAAGTCTCCGCGACTTTCCCCCTTCCCCTTCGGGGAAGGGGGTAGGGGGTTGGGGTGAGTGAGCGTGATTTAGAAAAACAACGTTTGAAAAGAACCACTAATAGGGTTTTTACATATGCAAAGCGCGCGGTAGAAATACAGCACGCTTTTTTGTTTACAAAGAACTCCGAGGTATAGCGCTTTGCGCCATAGATGGATAATACCATGTCCTGTGGTAGGTACAGAGGTCTCATTCCATAAACGGCTACTGCAATTCTTTTTAGTTAAAAGAAAAACATATTTATCACATAAAGAATATAATTTGTAACCTGTTTTGTGGTTAAAATCAAAAATAATAATAAAATAAAAATTCTAAAAAGATATTGACAAATAAATAATTTCGAGGTATGGCGCTTTGCACCATAGATGGATAATACCATGTCCTGTGGTAGATACAGAGTTCTCATTCCATAAACGGTTACTGCAATTCTTTTTAGTTAAAAGAAAAACATCTTTATCACATAAAGAATATAATTTGTAAACCTGTTTTGTGGTTAAATCAAAAATAATAATAAAAATTTTTAAAAAGATGTTGACAAGTAAGAAATAATGTAGTATAATTATAAAAAATAATAAAGGAGTAATAATATGGACTGGCAAACAATAAAAATCCCAAATCAAAGCAGGGGAAAATGCACCCCATATGCTAGCGTAGGACATGATCAGTTGATTTTAAGTGCAGCAGCTTGCGAATTGATTGAAAACTATGAAGAATATGAGTTTGTTGAATTATTGATACCGAAAAACAAGGATAAAATAACAATGGTTGGAGTAAAACTATGTAAAAAAAGTTCCAACGATAGTATAAAAATTCGCAGAATAAAGTACAAAGATAAATATTCCAAAGGTATTGTTATTTCAAATAAGAATGTTTTAGCAAACGTATTTGGAGTAGATAGAGCTTCCGGAGATGTGACAAGATTTCCTGTTAAAAAAGATGATGAAGACGATAGTATACTTGTAATTACTTTAAACTCTTAAAAAATTATTACATAAATATAATCAACTGCCCCGCGTCTGTACCAACAGACGCGGGGCAGCTTTTATTCTCAAAAAATTAAAAAAATTAAAAAACCCTATTGACAAACTCAATACTTCGTGATATGATATATATGACGACAGGAGGTATATTATGGACATACAGCTAAAACGGGGTCTGTTGGATGTTTGTGTGTTGACGGCAATAAAAGACAAAGAATCCTATGGTTATCAGATAATTAAGGATATAAAGCCGTATACGGAAATGTCCGAATCGACCTTGTACACGATATTGAAAAGGTTGGAAAACGCACAGATGTTGACTGTCAGAACAGAAGAATACGGCGGCAGGCTGAGAAAATACTACCATATCACACAGTCGGGTTTGAAACGAATTGAAGAATTTAAAGAGGACTGGAAAGAGATACTTTCCATATATAGGTTTGTAACAAAGGAGGACGAAGATAATGAATAAACAGGAATTTCTTTCGCGGCTCAAAGAAAAACTGCCTGCGAATGAGGACACGCAGGAGCGCCTGTCATTTTACAGCGAGATGATCGACGACCGAATAGAAGAAGGTATGTCGGAAGAAGATGCCGTCGCCGAGATAGGCTCTGTAGACAGCATTTTGTCGCAAATACTGTCCGAAATTCCCCTGTCAAAGCTTGTAAAAGAAACAGTAAAACCAAAACGCGCGCTGAAAGCGTGGGAGATAGTTCTGCTGATATTGACGTCGCCTGTGTGGATATCTCTTTTGATAGCGGCTTTTGTTATCGTTATATCCGTTTATATTGTAATATGGAGCTTGCTTATTTCTTTGTGGGCAATTGAGGTTAGCTTTGCGTTAGGAGCAGTTTATATGGCGATATACGTTGTTGTTTTTATTACGCAAGGCAGAATGTTACAGAGCGCAGCTTATTTCGGTGGAAGCATTGCATTTGTCGGCATTTCAATACTTATGTTTTTTGCCTGCACAAAGGCGTCTAAAGGTATAATCATACTGAGCAAAAAAATTGCCGAGGGCATTAAACTTATATTTATCAGAAAGAGGGTGGCACAATGACAGGTATTAAAGAAAATAAGGAAAATAAAAATAATAAAAAAACACTGCTTATTGTTGCGGTAATTCTTGCGGTCACGGGAGGCGTGATATTTACCGTGGCTTTTGCGGCTTTAGGATTTGACATTGCCAAACTCAGCACACAAAAATACGAGTTTAACACATATATGTTGGCTGAAGATTTTAACAGCATAAAAATAAATACCGAAACTGCAAGCGTAATACTTGCCGCGTCTGACAGCGACGAATGTAAGATAGAATGTGTCGAACGGGAAAAGATGAAACATACCGCCAAAGTGCGAGAGGGAACTCTTGTTATAGATGTGGAAAATACTAAAAAATGGTACGACTATATCGGGTCAAGTTTTGGAAATGAAACAATCACGATATACCTGCCAAAAGCCGTGTATGCGTCGCTGTCGGTAAACGCGGATACGGGCAGCGTGGAAATTCCGGAGATGTTTTCATTTGAAAGCGTTTGCGTCAAGGTTGATACAGGCTCGATAGACTGTTATGCTGATGTTTCAAATTCTATAGAGCTTCAGACCGCTACGGGAAGTATATGCGCGGAAAATTCCAAAACAGACGGAGAAGTCAAACTCAAAACCTCTACGGGAAGTATTAAAATTGCAGACATTCGCTGTAACAGACTTTCCGCAGAAAGCCATACGGGGAGCATAGATCTTACAAACACGATAGCCGACGATAATATGACAATAAATTGCGCTACGGGAAGCGTAAAGTTTAACAGCTGCGACGCAAACGAGATGAAAGTTGAAACGCATACGGGCAGTATTGTCGGGACGCTTTTGTCCGACAAAATCTTTTTCGCTAAATCAGCGGTGGGAAATGTTGATGTTCCGAAAACCACAAGCGGAGGAACTTGCGAACTTGTGACAGGTACGGGAGATATAAAAATAGAAATCAAAAAATAAAGCAGAAATAAAAAGGCATTATCGAAAAAAAGATAATGCCTTTTAGTTTTATATACAGCCTGTCGCCTTACCGCTTCGGGAGCTTTATAACAACGTTTATACTTTCATCAACATTCCTGCGGAAAACCTCTGCGTCTTCGGGTTTTCCGACAATAGAGCCGTAATGCGTCGGTACGGCAAATTCGGGCTTTATTGTATTTATAAGCATTGCGGCTTTCTCGGCGTTCATTGTAAAATGCCCTCCGATGGGAACAAGAGCTATTCGGCATTTGACCTGTTTGTTTTCTTCCGTAACATCGGTGTCGCCCGAAATATAGATCCTTCCGTTTTGCTTGCTGTTTATTATATAGCCCACCCAACCGTTTGATTTCGGGTGAAAAGGTTTTATATTGTTGTACGCAGGAATTGTTTCAAAACAAATGCCCGATATTTCAAACTTTTCATTCGGAGAAACAAGTTTTACGGAAATACCGAGCTCGCTTGCTCCTGTCATTGTTTTCGGGCAGACAATAACGGTATCGTCTTTCATGACTTTTCTTATATCGCCAGCCGAATAATGGTCGAAGTGAGCATGAGTTATAAGTATAATATCGGCGTCATGCCGCTCATCGGGAATATCAAGCGGATCGCAGTAAATAACCCTTTCGTCCGCTATCCTGATACTGCTTTGTGTGTTTACTTCAATAAAATCAAGCATTGTTTGTCCTTTCGGTTTTTCGGTAAATTTATAAAGCATGGGAATTTTTGAGTTGTTTCCGATTGCTCCCTGCAAACACGTTCTAAACAATTTTGTGTAAGCGATTTAGCTCGTGGTATCCGCATGATTTGAGTTATCTATGAAATATCGGCTACCCGAATTTTTGTTGCCATATTGTTGCCATAAACAATCAGGAATTTTCCTGTTCAACTTGTCTGCTCTTATATTGTACCACATTTCTGTGCTCCTGTCAACACCCCAAATTTCACACCTTCCCGACTTCTTTCAAATTGCAGTCTCTGCACAACATCTACAAGTTCTCGGGAACAGTCTTCCCGCCCGCGTGCCGGGGCGTGATATGGTCGCCGCGCGTTGGGAACGACCGGTGGGTGGTCATTTGACTTTTCTGTAATGACCGCCACCCAAAAATTCAATAAATCCCTTATCTCTGAGAATTTGCAGTTGTTGGCGAATTTTTGCCTCGACGTTGTTGTTGCCTATATGTTTTTGTTTAAGAACATCGACAAATCTATAATGTTGTGTTACAATAGATGTGAGACAAAAGGTATAGAAAAAGTGGTTGAGATCTGTTATAATAAAGTTGTCACACAAAAATAACAGAAAGGAACTAAACCACCATGGAATATTATAACACAAAAAAGCGGTATTGTCCACATCTTTTAAAAATAAAAATTATGGCAGTGTGTACTTTTGTCAATGATGTGAGACAAAAGTACAAAGTATGGGGTGGAATCAATCTCCTTACCGTCCATTAACCCATCACCATCAGTGTCACAATTAGTGGGATCAGTAAAAATAATGCCATTGGGATTTACATTCCTTAAAATCTGACCGTTCTGAAGACGTATTCCTGCAGCCTCGACGGCATCGGGTAGACCATCCTTGTCAGTATCCGTCAAATCAAAATCGCCCATATAACCGATTTCGGCAAATATATCAACTATATCTGCGGCATTCATCGCTCTGTAATACTTCCCGCCTGTTTCATCTGCAAATTGCTGAAGGATTCGGTCATTTGCCGAACCTAATCCGATTGTGTAAACTTCAATGTACTTATCTTTATACTCTTTTACCGCAGCGTTCCTCGTGGACGCATAATCACCATCATCACCATCAGACAGCAGTATTATACGGTTTTTGTTTGAACCGTATGATATTTTGCCTGCCGTATCGAGCTGATCTATTGAGACATTCAAAGCCGCACTGAAGCTCGTGCCGCCATTATCACGTATTTTCTGAAGGGCAAGTTTTAGTGACTCAGTATCACTTGTCATAGAAACCGCAACTTTGGCACCGTCAGTGAAAAACACAATTGCTGTTTCATCTAAAAACAACTGGTTTTCGGGCGTTCTGAATTCCTCTTTCAGCACTTCCGCGCGTATGATGAGCAGTTTTCCCGTGTAGTCCTGCGGCTCGTCAAATTTCGCTTTATGGCTGCTGTCGAACAGATTTAATTTCGCATACATTTTGCGGACATCGCTCGCCAGTCCGTCAACAATGCAGCTATGCGATCTCAGCGCGAATTCGTAATTATTTCTCCGCTTCGGAATGTTGAGTTTTTTCGCCCATTCGGTATTCTCGCGGTGAAATCTGCCGTCGCCTTTGCGCTCTTTAATAGTGTTTGCAATTATCCACATTGTGCGGTCGTAACCGAATTCCTTTATAGCATTTTCGGCACATTCGTCGGGCAGCCGAAAGCCGTCAAACTTCTCCCTGACCTGTTCGTCAAGGTAATCACGGCAGCGGATATTCTCCCGAAAACTCTCACGAAACTGCTCTATTTCATCATTGCGTTTCGCTTCCTCAAACGAAAATTTATACAGAGGTTTCATTATACCCCTCCTGCTCGCACATCGGCAGAACACCGCGTTCTTTCAGAAATTCGTACAAGAACAGCCGCCCTTTCTGCGTC
>CANQFZ010000067.1 GCA_947600065.1 uncultured Clostridia bacterium
AAAAATCTCAAACGTAAAATTCTCTGTTACACGTTTACGTGCGTTTTCGCCAAGACGTTTTCTAAGTTCCTCGTTGTCCGCGAGCTTTTTAAGAGCCTCGGCATACGCCTTGCTGTCGCAGTTCGGACACTCTATCCCTGTTTCTCCGTTGAGATTGACGTAATTAACTCCGCTGCCTTTGATCGTGAAAGTCACCGCAGGCTTTCCGAAATACATTCCCTCGGCAAGAGCAAGACCGAAACCCTCGTTTCTTGTAATTGAAGGAAAGCATATAATGTCGCAGGCATAGAGATATTCTCTGCGCTCGGCGCTGCTGATCTTTCCAAGAAACTCTATTTTTTCATCGCCTTTTGCAAGCTCCTTTAACTCGTCTGTAAGCGGACCTGTGCCTGCTATCAGAAATTTAAAGTTACTGTTTCCAAGTATCTTTGAAGCCTCTATCAAATATTTAAGTCCTTTATATGGAACGTGCCGACCGATAAAAAATCCGATCGTTTTTCCCTTGTATTTTTCCTTGATTTTTTCGGCTTCTTTTATCTCAGCATCGGAAATTACCAGGCTTTTTATATCTATCATGTATGGCAGAAGCTCTTTTTTATCGCCGAAATATTCCGTAAATTCGGACTCGTTTATATGCATCGGCGTTGCGCCGACAATTTTTTCTGCACGCTTTATAAGCGACAAATTCTGCCCACGAAACAGTTTTTTCAGAACTTTTTGCCTTGTAATATCAAGGTGCCAATACAAAACAAGTTTTGTATGCTTTTTTATTTTCGGCAACAAAAATGTTGCAAGAAAAGGATTCGGATAATGAAAAATGATAATATCGGGGTCAAACTCTTTCAGAAGTTTTGAAAGCTGAGAAGGATATGAAAGCGATATAAGCTGTGAAGCGGCTTTTGCAACGCAGCCGCAGCGTATGACATCAACACCGTTCACCGTATCGTGAACAGTTTCCTTGCGATGACATTCGTATTCGCCTATTTTCGCGTCCTCATTCAGGCAGATTATTTTCTGTTCTATTTCATCATTAGTTTTAAGAACATCGGAAATATCCTTTGCAACTTGCTCTATTCCGCCTATTCTCGGATAAAATGAACATACGACCTGCAGTACCTTTTTCATTTTTTCATTCCTTGTTATTACATATAATCTTCAACCATCTCCCTCAACGCGTCAAAGACGCTGAGTTCGGGTTTCCAGCCTAATTTTTCCCGTATAAGGCTGTTGTCACAGCAGATGATCGGCGTATCAACGGGTCTGAAGCGTTCGGGGTCAATTTCAACAGAGATGTTCTGCTTGCTGAATTTAAGAATGTAATTTAAAATATCGTCAAGCCCGTGCGCCATTCCCGAGCCAATATTGTAAACCGTTTCGCAGTTGTCACTTTCAATCACCATTCTGTATGCTCTCACAATATCCTTAACATGGCTGAAATCGCGCTTTGCCGAAAGATTTCCAACCTTTATCACTCCGGGCTTTCCCGACTTTTCTATCTCCGCGACCTGTTTGCAAAAACTCGGCAGTACAAAACTGTCCGACTGCCCTACTCCCGTATGATTGAAAGCCCTAACGTGAAAAATTTTCATTCCGTACCGTTCACGGTATATTTTTGAAAATTCTTCCTGCATTATCTTTGAAATGCCGTATGGATTGTTAGCATTGAGAGGTGTGCTTTCCGAGATCGGCTCGTCTGAAACTGCATATTCTTCGCTTGAACCTATAAGCAATATCCTCGGCGAAATTTCCTTTGCCGCTTCAAGAATGTTAAGCGCTCCCTCAACATTTACAGCTATGGTTTTCTGCGGAATTTTCCACGAAAGCCCCACGCTGCTTATTGCCGCAAGATCTACAATATGAGTAGGCTTTACGGAATTTATAAGCTCTGAAACTTTCCCGCCGTCAAGAATGTCACATTCGGAAAAATTCACATACTCCCGAATTTTTTCCGAGCGGGCAATGTCGCTTCCGAAAACCTCATATCCGTGAGAATGAAATTCTTCCGCAAGATAAGAACCTACAAACCCCGATATTCCGAAGACCAGAACTTTATTGTTCATTTTCCCGCGGCTTCCTTTTTCGCAAGCTGAAGGTCATGTTCGGCCATAAGCCTGCAAAGCTCCTCGTAGCTTGTTTTCTGAGGATCCCAGCCGAGCTTGGTTTTTGCCTTTGTCGGATCGCCCCAGAGATTTACAACATCTGTCGGTCTGAACCATTGAGGATTTACACATACGAGCATTTTACCCGTCTTTTTGTCGTACCCCTTTTCGTCAAGACCCGTTCCTTTCCATTCAAGCTCAATGCCGTCGTTTTTAAATGCAAGCTCGGTAAATTCTCTTACGGTATGCTGAACGCCCGTTGCAATTACATAATCATCGGGCTCGTCCTGCCGGAGAATAAGCCACATACATTCAACATAATCCTTTGCATAGCCCCAGTCGCGAAGCGAATCGAGATTTCCCAGCTCGAGATGATCCTGCAATCCGCAGGCGATACGTCCCGCCGCAAGCGTTATCTTTCTCGTAACGAAATTTTCACCTCTGCGCTCGGATTCGTGATTGAAAAGTATTCCGTTGCAGGCAAACATTCCGTATGCTTCGCGGTATTCCTTTATCATCCAGTAGCCGTACTGCTTTGCCACGGCATAGGGGCTGTACGGGTGGAAAGGTGTATTTTCATTCTGAGGACATTCTTCAACTTTTCCGTAAAGCTCGGAGGTCGAAGCCTGATAAATTCTGCAAGTCTTTTCAAGCCCGAGCATATGTACCGCTTCGAGGATACGCAGAACGCCGAGCGCGTCGACGTCTCCCGTATATTCCGCGGCGTCAAAGCTAACGCCTACATGGCTTTGCGCGGCGAGGTTGTATATTTCATCGGGCTTGACCTCGCTTACAATTCGTATAATGCTCGACGAATCTGAAAGATCGCCGTCGTGGAGCTTTATGCTGTTGATTATATTATCAATACGAGATGTCGTAGAGACGGACGAGCGGCGGATAATTCCATGTACCTCGTATCCCTTTTCAAGCAGAAGCTCCGCAAGAAAAGATCCGTCCTGACCTGTTATTCCTGTTATCAATGCTTTTTTCATTTTTGTCCTCCAAAATAAATTATAATTTTAACACCTTATCTTCAAAATCTCAGTCTCCCCTATCACAAGACATCTCCCTAAGCTTGCGGGGAGGAACAAGGTCTCGCCTTTGGAAAAGCGCATAGGTTTTTGCTCGGAGTCCATTGTCTGGACCTCGCCGAAGCCGTCAAGGCACAAAATTATCTGAAACGAGTTTTCCGTAACCGAAAACGTAAATCCTTTCGTTACGCATATCCTCTCGGTCTCAAAATACTTGCAGCGGCTTATTATCTCCCGCGAGCAGCCCGTATAATACTTTACCATTCGCGGCTTTTGCCTTATGTCGGGCGCGGCGTTCATATCCATTACCTCTATCGCCTTGTCAAAATGCAGCTCGCGCTTTTTCCCGTCCTTATCCACGCGGTCATAATCATAAACCCGATATGTCACATTTGAGCTTTCCTGTATCTCGGCTATAAGAATGCCTTTTCCTATGCCGTGGACGGTTCCAGCGGGAACGAAATAAATGTCGCCCTTGTGTACTAAAACTTTCTGAAGATGTTTGTCCAGCTTTCCCGTTTCAATAGCTTTGTGAAGTATCTTCGGCGTGACCTTGTGCCTGAAGCCGTAGATAAGGCTTGCGCCCTCGTCAGCGTCTATTACATACCACATCTCGGTCTTTCCGTTGTCGCCCTCGTACTCTTCGGCATATTTGTCGTCGGGGTGCACCTGCACGGACAGATCGTTTTTTGCGTCTATGAGCTTTACCAATACGGGAAGCTTTCCGTCGTCGACCTTTGTGCCTATGTATTCGGGATGTTGTTCAAGCACCTGCGCTAAGGTCTTTCCTTTAAATTCGCCGTTTGCTATATAGCTCGGTCCGTCGGGATGAACGGAACATTCCCATGTTTCCGCCAAAGGCGTCATGTCTATCTTTTTTCCGTATTCTTCTCTCAGGCGCGTGCCGCCCCACAGATAGTCCTTGCCTGTAGGCACAAGTTTAAGGATCTCCATTCGGTCACTCCGGATCAAATTTTATCTTGTCGCTTACGCTTATTTCATCGCCCAGCTGCACTTCTATAATATCCAGCGCCGTTACAGCCTCGACCGTGTGTTTACAACCTGCCGCTATCGTTATTACATCGCCGCTTCTGAGCATTTGCTCCATTCCGTCTACAGTGGCTTTTCCCTTTCCCGAAACCACCGTCCACACTTCCTCGCGGTAATTGTGCATATGATAGCTCATCTTTTCGCCCGCTTTCATTGACAGCTTTACAGTCATTGAGCCGGGCTGGACGTCTATTACCGTATATGAACCCCAAGACTTTTCCGCGTACATCGCCGATGTTTCGATTTTCTCGACATACGGCTTCATATTCGCGCTGCGCTCTCTGTCGGAAATTAAAATTCCGTCGCCGCTTGCCGCTATTATCATATCCTTACAGCCCATGCATAAGATCGGGATATTAAGCTCGTTTACGACATTTGTGTTTTCGCAGGCTTCGTCGAGCATTACCTTTCCCTTGGTCTTGTCCGACATAACCTCCGCCATCATATTCCATGTGCCGACGTCTTTCCAGTCGCCTGTATACCTCATGACCTGTATGCTCGGCTCTTTTTCTACCACTGCATAGTCAAAGCTTATTTTTTCAAGCGTTTCATATTTATTGTAAAGGTCGCGATAATCTTCAAACTCGACCATGCCGTGCGCTTTATCCAGAAGATAACTGAGCTTAAAAGCAAATATTCCCGCATTCCACAAAGCGTTTTGCGCGATATATTTCTTTGCGGTCTCTATATCGGGCTTTTCCTTGAATTCCTTTACTTCGCTTACTTTATCTCTGCTTTCGGGGATTATATA
Source organism: uncultured Clostridia bacterium (assembly GCA_947600065.1). Taxonomy (GTDB): domain Bacteria; phylum Bacillota; class Clostridia; order Oscillospirales; family Ruminococcaceae; genus CAG-115. The sequence continues at coordinate 4,932 of CANQFZ010000067.1, forward strand.
ACCGTATTTCTCACTCGGATATGTCGGCTCTATTCCCATAAGCGTAATGCTTCTTTTCCCCTGCTTTGCAAGCTCGTCAAGCTCCTTTACAGCTTCATAATAACTGTAATCCACATACGGATCCACGGGGCAAACGACGACAGGTTCGTTTTCATCAATGCCAAGTTCGTCATTAAGATATGCCGCCGCTAAGACTATCGCGGGAAATGTATCTCTTCTGCATGGCTCAACGCATATTGAAACGCTTTCGCCGAGCTGGTTCTTTATGGCGCTTGCCTGGGATTTACTCGTCGCAATAGTTACATTCGCGTTCGGATCGACAGTCGTTATCTGTCTGTAAACACGCTGTACCATTGACTCGCTGTTTCCTTCTTCATCCTTGAACAGCTTTATAAACTGTTTACTTCTAACGTCGTTTGACAACGGCCAAAGGCGTTTTCCACTTCCGCCCGAAAGTAAAATTATGTTCATAGCTTGTCCCTCACTTCAGACCAAGTTTTTTGCAGATCGCATTTCTTATCTGTTCGAGCTTTTTTTCTGCGGCAGACTTATCTGCGGCTTTTATGCTGTAATATATCTTTATCTTCGGCTCGGTGCCCGATGGTCTTACCGCTATCCACGAGCCGTCGTGCATTTCATACTTTAAAACATTCGATGTCGGCAATTCTCCGAAACCGTTTTCTGCTTTTACGGGGTTTATATAATCCGTCATTGTTCCGTCAAATGCATTATCCGAATTTCTAAGTTCTGTCATCATTGACGAAATTTTTTCAAGACCGTCTTTTCCCTCGAGTGTAAAGCTGTCCAATGCATCAAGATAATATCCGTACTCGGAATATATCCCGTCCAGCTCGTCCAAAAGCGTTTTCCCTTTTGCCTTTGCGCTTGCCGCCATTTCGCAGATCACCATTCCAGAAACTACAGCGTCTTTGTCGCGAGCGTGTGTTCCGACAAGATAACCGTATGACTCCTCATATCCGAACAGGAAATCGAAGTCGCGTTCTTTTATGTTATCTTTTTTCGCCTGTTCAAACTGCGTTATCTTTTCGCCTATGAACTTAAATCCCGTAAGCGTTGAGAAAACGCTTATGCCGTGTTTTCCGGCTATTTCAGCGCCAAGCTCGGAGGTTACTATCGTCTTTACTACCGCGGGGTTTTTAAACTTGCTCATATCCGTATTTTCGAGTATGAACTTCATTAAAAGCGCGCCGACCTGGTTTCCCGTCATAAGCCGATATTCGCCGTCAGAACTTTTCACGGCAATTCCCACGCGGTCGCTGTCGGGGTCTGTTCCCAGAACAATATCCGCATTTATTTCCTTTGCCTTTGCAATTCCCAGCTCAAGCGCGCGTCTGTCTTCGGGATTTGGAGAAACCACCGTTGGAAAATTTCCGTCGGGAGCTTCCTGTTTTTCTACAACCGCAACCTGTTTAAATCCGTCCGCCGAAAGCGCTTTTCTGACGGGAATATTTCCCGTTCCGTGCAAAGGCGTGTACACAATGCTGAGATTTTCTTTTGAAGCCGCATCGTTATATCTGCTCTGCTTTAAGACTGCCTCTACAAAGCTGTCCGTTTCATCAATTTTCGCGACAAGCGAATTATTGCCGCTGAAATTTATTTTATGGTAATCCGTTATCCCGTCAACAAAGCCGATAGCGGCTTTTGCCTGCTCGGGAACGAGCTGGCAGCCGTACTCGTCGTAGACCTTATATCCGTTATATTCCTTCGGGTTATGCGACGCCGTTATGATAACGCCTGCGAGCGCTCCGATATGTTTTACCGAATAGCTAAGCTGCGGCGTAGGTCTTGGGCAGCTATACAAGTAAACTCTTATGCCCATTCCGCTCAACACATCTGCAGCGGTACAAGAGAAAAACCTGCTGTTGTTTCTTGTGTCGTAACCTATTACAACGCCTCGTTTACGGCAATCCTCAGCGCCAAACGTATGTAGCAGATATTCTCCAAGACCTGCGGTTGCTTTTCCCACCGTATATTTATTCATTCGGTTCGTGCCTGCGCCCATTTTCCCGCGCAGTCCGCCCGTTCCAAACTCGAGCTCTTTGTAGAACCTGTCCTCTATTTCCTTTTCATCAAGCTCTCTGAGCTCTTTCTTTGTCTCTTCGTCTATCTTTTCATCTTCCAGCCAGGCGGCGTATTTTTCTTT
>CANQFZ010000068.1 GCA_947600065.1 uncultured Clostridia bacterium
AATTTTTTGAAAAAAATTTTTCCCCTCTGGACTCCCTTTTCAAAAAACTTTTGCGCCGCCGCCCGTTGTGTGGCTTTGATTTTTACGTTGTTCCCCGCTCAAAACAGTTTCTAGCCTCTAATCGGTGCTTCCAAACCCGCCGTTTCTTTCCGCTTCGGCGTTATCGGAAACGGTTATGCCATACTCGGTGAAGATACCTTGGGCGAAACCGCTTCCTTTGGGAATGAAAAGCGTTTTTAGCTCGTTTGAGCAATTCGTCAGCTTTATCATTATATGCCCCTCGTTGTCCGAGAAGAAATAATCGCTGTCGATAATTCCAACGGTATTGTCCAGCTGAAGCCTGTACTTAAACCCGAGCCCGCTCCTCGGATATATCGAAAGCACCCAGCCCTCGTTTATCTCCGCTCTGATACCCGTCGGAACTTTTGCCGTTTCGCCGGCTTTAAGCTCAATGTCATACGGCGCGAAAAAGTCATATCCCGCCGAGCCTTTTGTAGCGCGCGTTGGGAGCTTTATGCCGTTATAAATCTCCTCGGCGTTTTGCTTTTTACAGTCCGCTTTGAATTGCTCCAAGCTCACTTTATGAAATTCGGCTATCCGCTTCATTTGTACATTCTCCTTAATTTAAAATAATGTTTAATGCAAGTCAAGTTTCAGACTGTATAGAAAGCTTCGGATTACAGTCTTAATCGGGCTCGCAAAGTCCTCTCCATAAGTCCGCATATCTTCCGCCCAGTTTAAGAAGCTCGGCATGTGTTCCGCGCTCGATTATCCTGCCGTGTTCAAGCACCATTATGGCGTTCGATTTTCTTACGGTCGAGAGCCTGTGCGCAATGACAAACGTCATTCTGTTTTCCATAAGCGCGTCCATTCCTTTTTCAATATGCTGCTCGGTGCGCGTATCTACCGAACTTGTCGCCTCGTCAAGAATAAGTATCGGCGCTTTGGAAATTGCCGCTCTTGCTATGTTCAAAAGCTGTCGCTGACCCTGCGAGAGATTAGCTCCGTCGTTTTCAAGAACGGTGTCATAGCCGTGTTCGAGCTGTTCAATAAACGAATGTGCAGAAGCGGTCTTCGCCGCTTCAATAACTTCCTCGTCCGTTGCGTCAAGCCTGCCGTAGCGGATATTTTCGCGAACTGTTCCCGTAAACAGGTGCGTGTCCTGCAGTACCATAGCAATATTCGACCTCAAAAATCCTCGGTCTATCTTTTCAATATCCACCCCGTCAATTGTTATCTTTCCGTCCTGAATGTCATAAAACCTTGAAAGCAGGTTTGTAACAGTCGTTTTACCCGCGCCCGTCGAGCCTACGAACGCAATTTTCTGCCCGGGCTTTGCATGAAGCGTTATGTCATGCAGCACCGTCACATCGGGCGTATAACCGAAATTAACGTGCTCGAGGACAATGTTCCCCTCTATCTTGTCCATTTTAACGGTTTCCTTGTCCTCTTCTTCGGGCGGCGTGTCGAACACCTCGAAAACGCGTTCCGCTCCCGCGAGTGCCGCAAAGACCGTGTTTATCTGCGTGGCAACTTCGTTTATCGGGCGGTTGAACTGGCGCGTATAGTTGAGCGAAACGGTAAGCCCGCCTATATCAAACGCCCCTTGCGCTACCATAATTCCACCCACGCAGGCGGAAATTGCATAAACCATATTGCAGAGCTGGTGCGTTACGGGACCCATAATTCCCGAGCGGAACTGCGCCTGTTCCTGGGCGGAGCGGAGCTTGTCGTTTAGATAAGTGAACTCGTCGATAGAAATGCTCTCGTGGTTAAAGACCTTTACGACCTTTTGACCCGAAATGACTTCCTCCGAAAATCCGTTGAGCATACCGAGGCTGTGCTGCTGCGCGCTGTATGCGGAGCGCCCTTTTTTCATTATTATCCTTGTCAACAACATAAGAACGGGCGTGCTTATTATCGTTATAACTCCGAGAATGGGATTTGTAACGAGCATTAAAATTATCGTTCCCGTTATGGTCAGTATTCCCGAAATTATCTGTATAAGAGTTGTGTTCAGCATTTCTCCGACCGTATCTGTGTCGTTTGTAAAGCGCGACATAATATCGCCCACGGAGTTTACGTCAAAATACCTTATGGGCAGGGTCTGCAGCTTGTCGAAAAGCTCTCTCCTCATTCTTACAAGCGTTTTCTGCGAAGCTCTCAGCATAAGCCGTTGCTGCGCCCATTGAGTTATAACCGATATCCCGTAAATAATTGCGAGGAAAATTAGCCACGCTCCCAGCCCTTTCAGCCTGTCCGAAAAATCGGGGTTGTCCGCGTCAAAATAAATGAACTTATTTATTATCGGGCGCAGAAGATAACCCGCCGCAAGGGTGGACGCGGTGTTTAATATCGAGCATACCAGTGCAAAAATAATAAGCCCGCGTTCTTTTGAAACGTATTTTATAAGCCTTATCACCGCCGCTTTTGTGTCGCGGGGTTTTCCGCCCCCTGCCATAGCGCGTTCGCGCCCCGCATTTCTGCCGAGGTCAATTTGCTTTTTCTTTGCCGAGGAATATTTCATTCTGCTGTATTTTTCTTCAATACGAGCGGCTCTTTTTTCGTTCATTATACCGCCTCCTCGTCGTTGTCGTCCGTCTGCGAGAGATAAATCTCGCGGTATGCCTCGCAGGACTTCAGCAGATCCGCATGCGTTCCCATACCCGTTATTTTCCCGTCGTCAAGAACTATTATCCTGTCTGCGTCTATGACCGAAGAAATTCTTTGCGCGATGATTATTTTGGTTATATCGGGCAGTTTTTCGCCCAGTCCGCGCCTTATTTCCGCGTCTGTCGCCGTGTCAACCGCAGACGTCGAATCGTCAAATATCATTATCTTCGGCGACTTTAACAGCGCCCTCGCTATGCAGAGTCTTTGCCTTTGTCCGCCCGAAAGGTTCGTGCCGCCTTGTCCTATTTCGGAGTTATAACCGTCGGGGAAGGACGTTATAAAATCGTGAGCGCAGGCTATCCTGCACACCTTTTCGAGTTCCTCGTCCGTCGCGTCCTCGTTTCCCCAGCGAAGGTTTTCCGCTATCGTTCCCGAAAACAGCGTGTTTTTCTGCAACACCACCGAAACGCACTCGCGAAGCTCCGAGAGCAAAAGCCCCTTTACATTCTCACCGTCGACAAAAACTTCTCCCTCGTCCGCGTCATAAAGCCTCGGTATCATTGAAACGAGCGTTGTTTTTCCCGAACCCGTAGAGCCTATAATTCCAACGGTTTCGCCCGAGTTTATCTTAAAGCTTATGTTGTCCAAAACGGGCTTTTTAGCGTCTTTGAAATATCTGAAAGTAACGTTCTTAAATTCAACCGAGCCGCTTTTTATCTTGTATTCTTTTGCGTTTTCATCTGTTATGTCGGGAACGGTATTAAGCACTTCGGATATTCTCTTATCCGAAGCCGCGGCTCTTGTGCCTTGAAGGAAAATGTTCGCGAGAAAGTTCAGCGCCGTAAGCACCTGCGAAAGATATGTAATAAACGCGGTGAGAGTGCCGACTTCCATCGAGCCTATCATTATCTGCCTTCCCGCCGTCCACACTACCGCGAGCGTCGTTACGTTTACGGCGAGCGCCGAAACGGGCTGCATAAGTATCATGACCTTAAGCGCTCTTATGTTTTTTTCCATAAGGGCATTATTTATTTTTGAGAACTTTTTCTTTTCAAAATCTTCTCTTACAAATGATTTTATAACTTTAATGCCCGTAACCGATTCGCCAACGCCCGTATTCAGCATGTCAATATGCTCCTGCATTACGGTATAGCGCGGGGAAGCGGTCTTTATTATTAGAAAAGTCGCAAGAGCAAGCACGGGCATAACGATAAAGATCACCCAAGCAATATCGGGGCTTAGCGCAAACGACATAATAAGCGCGCCGATAAGCATAACGGGGCTTCTGAAAAATCCTCGCAGAAGCGACTGCATAAAGGTCTGTATTTGGGTTATGTCGTTGGTTACGCGGGTGATAAGAGAGCCCGTGGAAAACCTGTCGATGTCGGAAAAGGACAGGGTTTGAATTTTCGCGAATACATCGCGCCTAACGCCTGCGGCGGCTCTAGCCGCGCCTCTTATCGCGAAGAACGCGCCCAGAACTCCCGTCGCTAACATGCCGATTGCAATAACGAGCATAATAACGCCGTTTTGGATTATAAACGGGATATCCCTGTTAGCGGCGCCTTTGTTTATGATGTTTGCGTTTATAAAGGGAAGGATAAACTCGCCGCTTGCTTCAAGTATCATAAACAGCGGACCCAGTATAAAGCAGACAATGTTTTTCTTAACGTGTTCTTTGTATTTTTTCATTTATGTTTACTCCTTTTTAGAGGTTAGAAGCCGGAAGCAAGAGGCTAGAAACTGTTTTGAGCGGCGAAGCGCTTTTCCATTCAAACCACTTAACGAGCGGCGACACGAAAGTTTTTTGAAAAGGGAGCGCAGCTAGACGCTAGAGGCTAGAAACTGTTTTGAGCGGCGAAGCGCTTTTCCATTCAAACCACTTAATAAGCGGCGACACGAAAGTTTTTGAAAAGGGAGCGCAGCTAGACGCTAGAGGCTAGAAACTGTTTTGAGCGGCGAAGCACTTTTCCGTTCAAACGACCTAACGGGCGTGCGCACGAAAGTTTTTTGAAAAGGGAGTCCAGAGGGAAAAAATTTTTTTCAAAAAATTTTTTCCCTCTGGTCGCGGCGTAAGCCGCGAAATAACGCCAGTTTAGCGCTAAAGGGTGTGGGGAAAACAAGAGTTTCCCTTCTAGAGGTAAGAATGTTAGCGCATTATGCGCTTCGCGCAAAACGCTGTAAGAGGTAAGAAATCAAAGGTTGTTTTGGAGATAAAGTTATTTGTATTTCAGAGAAAGAAGCTGGAGGCTAGAATTTGAAGTGGAAAAGTTGTTTTCCGCTTAAATCAAATTCTAGTTTCTAGCCTCTTATTTTTAATTATCAAAAAACTTTTATTTTCAAAAGCTCCCCGAAAATCTTACCTCTTACATCTTACATCTAACCTCTAGCAGGATAGGGCGAATAAACGTTATTTAAAGAAACAACGTTTAAAAAGAAACGCCTGATGAAAACTGACATTATCAACTGCAACAGGTGTTAGAGGTAAGAATTTGCCCCTCTGCACATTCATTATCTAACACCCTTATTATAACATTTTTTACGGTCAAGGTGTGAAATTTTCTGCAATTTTTCATTTTTGGCTGCCGAAATCCTGTTGAAAATTTTTGTGCAAAAATGCCTTTGAAAAAAATTTTTAAATGTTTTATAATAACAACAGTGAGTAGCTTTAAAAGCGTAAGTCCAACTTTACGGACTTGCGCTTTTTTATTTTTATCGGGAGGAATTTTGGAACATGGACAATTATTTGGGTGAAGAAAGAATAGGAAAGCTTATGGCGAAATATGCCGTGCCGTGCGTTATATCGCTGCTTGTGGGGGCGCTCTACAACATCGTCGACCGGATATTTATAGCGCAGGCGGATTATTTAGGTTCATTCGGAAACGCCGCAAATACGGTGGTTTTCCCGCTGACTGTAATTGCGCTTGCAGTTGCGGTAATGATAGGGGACGGGTGTTGTGCATTCGTCAGTCTTTCTCTAGGAAGAAAAGAACCCGCCGACGCCTCTAAAAGCGCGGGGAACTCGATATTGCTGACCATAATTTCATCGGTGATAATAACGCTTGTCTATCTCATTTTCAATGAGCAGATAGTGGTTATTTTCGGCGGCACGGTGAATGAACAAACATTTGCTTATTCAAAAGAATACTTTTTGTGGATAAGTATAGGTGTTCCGTTTTATATGTTCGGGCAGGCAATGAACCCCGTTATCCGTGCGGACGGCTCGCCGAAATTCGCGATGATATCAATGCTTTCGGGAGCGGCGGTAAATATAGTGCTTGACCCGATATTTATCCTTGTGCTGAAATGGGGAATGACAGGCGCGGCAATAGCGACAGTTTTCGGACAGATAGTGACCGCGGCGCTTGCGGTCGTTTATCTTTGTCACACTAAGACGGTTTCGATAACCAAGACCGACTTTAAGCCTTCGGCGCGCGTCATAAAGAAAACGCTTATGCCGGGATTGTGCAGTTTTCTGTCGCAGATATCGCTTGTCGCGGCAATGGCGGCTATAAACAACATGATAAGAAAATACGGCGCGCTTGATGAAATTTTCGGACAGGAACGATATGCGCAGATACCTATGGCTGTAGTCGGGATAGTTATGAAGTTTTTCCAGATAGTGATATCCGTTGTTGTGGGAATGGCGGCGGGCTGTATACCTATAGTCGGCTATAACATGGGAACGGGGAACAGAGCGCGGGTCAAACACTTGTTCACAAGGCTGATTATCGCCGAAGCAATAGTGGGCTTTGCGGCGCTTGTAATTGTCGAGGTTTTCCCGAATGCGCTGATAGGCATTTTCGGCTCGGAAAACGAGAGCGTTTATTATACGGAATTTGCTCTGAGGGCATTCAGAGTTTACCTTTGTATGATAGTGTTCGCGTGCGTAAATAAGGCAGTGTTTATATTTTTACAGGCAATGGGAAAAGCCGCAGCTTCAACAATGCTCTCAATGGTGCGCGAGATAGTTTTCGGCGTTGGGTTTGCGCTGATATTGCCGCTGTTTTTCGGACTTGACGGAGTTTTGTATTCAATGCCCGTTTCGGATATCCTTACGGCAATTATCTCGGCAATAATCATCGCTTCGACTTATAGACAGCTGAACACAGAAAAAGCAATCAGAGGCGAGAGGTTAGAGGTAAGAGGGAAGAAGATGTTTTGAGCGGAGAACAACGTTTTCTTTTAAAACAACTAAACGAGCGTCGCACGAAAGTTTTTTGAAAAGGAGTTTGAGGGAAAACTTTTTTTCAAAAAAGTTTTCCCTCAATAACGCTTAAACAGCGCTAAAGGGTGCGGGGAAAACAAGAGTTTTCCCCGCATTGCCTTTTCAAAGCCGTGCTTTGAAAAGGCAATCCT
>CANQFZ010000069.1 GCA_947600065.1 uncultured Clostridia bacterium
TATAGCTATTAACATTATAACTTATTTGAGGTCGTTTGTCTTCTCTTTTTGTAACATATCTATTATATCATAACATTGCCGCAAATAATACAGAAATATTATATAAATTTTGTTGATATTTCCCAAATGTTTTAAATTTTGATAAATTTAATTTATACTTCAAAACTTAACCTATGATTACAGCCCGAATCGCTTCAGGAAATAATTACAGGCTGCTGATATAATCAAATATACGTGCATTATCTGTCAACGGCGTATTATGCTGATTAGACTTTTCGACTAAGCTATGTGCTTACTACAGTTTCGCACATTATGTGCCACGCGCAAAACGCTACAACACATATTTGTCTTTTTCGACAGGAAGAAATTGAAATGTTTTCGATCATTTAAAAATGGCTTGAATTTATGGATAAATTGTTGTATAATGTATTTGGGATAAATTCACAAACTGTATTGTCACAAAGGAGTAACCATGGACACACATTTTTCTGACGACATAGGCAAGCTCGGATTCGGGCTGATGAGGCTGCCGAAAAAGGGGCTGAAAATTGACATCGAGCAAACAAAACAAATGGTCGATGAATTTATGCAGGCAGGGTTAAATTATTTTGACACCGCGTATGTTTATGACATGGGCGGGTCGGAAAAGGCTGCTAAAGCGGCGCTTGTGGACAGATATCCGAGAGAGAGCTTTAAGCTCGCTTCAAAGCTCTGTGCATGGGTCATGCCGACAGAAAAAGCCGCAAAGCAGGAGCTTTATACCAGCCTCGAACGCACGGGCGCAGGATATTTCGACTTCTATCTTCTCCATGCCTTGCAGCAGAACAACTACAAGCTCTATGACAAATATCACCTTTGGGATTTTGTTAAAGAACAAAAGGAAAAAGGGCTTATAAAGCACTGGGGTTTTTCTTTCCATGCAACGCCGAAGATCCTTGACGAGCTCCTTACAGCCCACCCCGACGCCGAATTTGTTCAGCTTCAGCTAAACTACGCCGATTGGGAAAACTCGAAAGTTGCTTCAAGAGCAAACTATGAAGTTGCAAGAAAGCACAATATACCTATCATTGTAATGGAACCCGTAAAGGGCGGTGTTCTTGCAAACCCGCCTAAAAAAGTTCAGGATGTTTTAAAAGAAGCCGATCCGAACGCTTCGTTCGCTTCATGGGCTATACGGTATGTCGCTTCGCTTGAGGGCATTATTACAGTCCTTTCGGGTATGTCGAACACTGAACAGATGAGGGATAATCTCTCGTACATGAAAGATTTTAAACCGCTTAATGATGCTGAACAAGACACCATAAAAAAGGCTCAGGAGATAATAAACGGCATAAAGTCAATTCCCTGCACCGCGTGTCATTATTGCACGGACGGCTGTCCGAAAAAAATTCCTATTCCCGAAATATTTGAAGCAAGAAACAAACAGCTTGTATGGGGGCAGCTTGAAGAAGGCAAGAAAAAATATGCAAAGGCTGTTGAAAATGCGGGAAAAGCCTCCGACTGCATTGCCTGCGGGCAGTGTGAAAGAGCTTGTCCGCAGCAGATAAACGTTATTGAAAAACTTAAAGAATGTTCGGAAAAGTTTGATGTATAACAGTTGAACTAAAATTTTAACAAGCGAATATATGAAAAAATGAATAATAAAAATAGAACAACTAATTTTTTGCGAGGTCAGCTTATGAAAAACAATATCAAAAAACTCACTCTTTCGGCAATGTTTATTGCCATAGGCATAGTGCTGCCGTTTTTCACCGGGCAGATAAAGGAAATAGGAAATATGCTGCTGCCGATGCACATTCCCGTCTTTCTGTGCGGGCTTATATGCGGGTGGGAATATGGCGGCGTTGTTGGGTTTATACTTCCGCTGATGAGGTCGATGATGTTCGGTATGCCGCCGATTTTTCCGAATGCAATAGCGATGTCGGTCGAGCTTATGACATACGGGCTTGTGGCGGGCGCGCTTTATTCCTCATCAAAATGGCAATGCGTCATAGCGCTCTATCGCTCGCTTATTACCGCGATGATAGCGGGAAGGATAGTCTGGGGAATGACGGAGGTTATGCTGCTGGGTGTTGGCGGCAGCGGATTTACATGGAAAGCGTTTTTGTCCGGCGCGCTGTTAAACTCAATTCCCGGCATTATCATTCAACTTATACTTATCCCCGCAATTATGGTAGCGCTGAACAGAACGGGGCTTGTAAAATTCAGAAAAGCTGAACAAAAACGATCGGCAGATGTATAAAAGAGCATAATCAAACTTGATATAACTAAAGCGGCAGTAAAAATTACTGCCGCTTAAAAATATTTTTCAACAATTGCTGCGCTTGAACATTGACGAAACCGTCATTCCTATTATTTTAAAATCCGTCTTTACAGAGCGCTCTCTTATGTACTTATAATCAAGCTCAAGCTGTTCTTCGTTTGTCATCTTTACCGTATCCGCTAACTGCCAATAACACGACAGCCCCGGCTTTATACAAAGTCTGTCGCTCGGAAGCTGATCCTGTTCGGACTTTAAAAACGGACGAGGACCTATTATCGTCATAGATCCCGTCAGAAGATTTAATGCCTGCGGTGTTTCGTCGAGCGAAGTCTTGCGCAGAAATCTGCCTACCTTCGTAACTCTCGGATCGTCCTGCATCTTAAAATGAACGCTGTCATATTCATTTTTTATCATAAGATCCTTTTTCTTTTCATCGGCATTTATATACATCGTCCTGAACTTTACCATTTTAAAGATCTTTCCGTTTTTGCCGACGCGTTCCTGAACGAAAAAGGGATTTCCAAAATCATCTATAATTATAACTACCGCGATTATTATGTATATCGGAAGTCCGACTGTAAGACAAATAACCGCGACTATTATATCAAATGTTCTTTTAACAAAATCGTAAAGCGGTTTTGGCTTTACTTCGCACCTTTGCGGAGAAGTACCGAGCTTACTGTCTTGAACATTATCTTTATATCCAACAGAGGACTCATATTGTTTAAGTAGTACAGCTCCATCTTCTGGCGCACGCCGCCCCCCCCGATTTCATACTTGGCATCATTACGCGCATACGCCTGCCAATACCCCGTAAGACCCGGTTTGACAGATAAAAGCGCTTCCTGCTGCTCAGGGGTGTAATATTTTTCAAGTTCTTCTCTCAGTATGGGTCTTGGACCAACGATCGACATATCCCCTTTTATGAGAATATTAAACGGTATCTGAGGAAGCTCGTCAATAGAAAGCTGTCTGATACGTCCGCCGAAACACGTTTTCCCATCGCCCGCTTTTTTATAACCGATAAGTCTGGGGTCGTCATCAAGCTTATATTCTTTTTTGTACTCTTCGAGCTGTTCGGGCGTAAGCATATCCTCAAGCCTATCCGCATTTTTTCGCATTGAGCGGAATTTCAATATTCTGAGGGGTTTTCCGCCCTTTCCAACCCTTGTCTGTATGTAAAACGGATTCCCCGGATCTTTTATCATAATAAGTATTGATACAACGATCAAAGGAACTATCAGAATTATGCTCGCAATAAGCGAAGCAAATATGTCAAATGCCCTTTTGAAGAACAAGAATACGGGTCTTTTTTTATAGACCTTTTCTTCTTCATACGGTCTGTCAATGACCTCAATTGCCTGAGCCTGTCCGTCACGTTCAATGGTTTCCGGCTGAGCCACTTTTTTCACTCCTATAAGTATATGTTTTAGAAAGACCACGCGTTGTCGTATGCCGTATATTTTACAATATATGCACACAAGAACTAAAGCTGAAACAATAATGTATATATTCTGACAACTGCCTGAACGAGAAGTTGTTCTTTCACACAACGGAAAGCTGTCCGAGTGCAGTCAAACCCAACATATAGATACATTATACCGCAAACTGTAGCTCGTGTCAATGTTGAAAATATAGAAAAAAAAGAAAAAAGGTCGAGCATTTTGTGCAAAAGGACGAAGCTTTTCTATAAAACATGTCAATTTGCATAAAAAACTAAAAAATTTGAAAAATTTTCCGAAATTCTTTTGTCAGCAACCCCGCATTTTAAGCACAATGCTTACAGGAACAGAAATAACTCCGAACCTCCAGAGCAGCGGATAAATATAAGACACCCCGCGGATATTGCCGAGGGATTTCGGGCCGGGAATTATTTCGCCCGACTTTTCCAATGCGTTTTTAAATGCAAGCACAACGCTGCTCCACGAAAGCGATTTACTGTTTTCTCTTCGGTCTATCCATAGTTCTTTGGTAAATTCGCCGTTTCGTCCGACTTTCAATGTATAGCAAAACGGCAAGCCCGACGAAGTAAGAAAACTTTCGCCGCAAAACGCTACGACCGTTTCCCACAAAGCTTCCTCGCTCTTTTCGAGCTTTAATTTTTCAATAGCTTTACGCTGTTTCTCAGAACAGCTCATAGAATTTTCGTTCATTCTCAACTGACCTTACTTACTGCTCTTATATATTTATACACTTTTTTCATTTAAACGTTACAGCAATACATTCTTATTATACAGCATTTTAGGTGAGATGTCAATTACTAATTCAAAAAAACAGGCTATTGCCTTAAATCAGGCTATAGAGAAAGTCCCGGATACACGCATTATACCCTTAGAGCAAAACTCCGTTATGCAAATTGTACATTTTTACAATTGATTTATTTTCATTTTAAAGTGCTTCATTAGTAATTCATACACGGTTTATCTATAAACTCCATTTTTTATGTAAAATATGCTCAAAAATTTGCTTTTTTATCCCTCGATTTTGCACGATTAGGCTAAAATCGTTTTTGTCTATATTCAACAATTGCCCTCTTATTATTTATCGTAAAATGGTAAAATCCAAACTTTATCGTTCGATTATTAGTCTTTAAGGCTAGTCAGAAAAAACGCTATACCTGTTCTAACGCCTTAAGTACGTACGTCAAATTTAATGATACCAAGGATAAAAATCATATGTAAACAGCAGGTCAAGAATTATCAGTTATAGCTCATAAAGACTGTTATCAGCAATCCTTGTCAAAGGAATAAAAAGTTTGTCATAAAAGGCGAAAATCTTTCTGTCCAAATCCTTGCCTGAGAATGTTTACAAAATCACCAAAAAAGTTGTCGGATAATTCACAATCAGGCTGAATTTTGTTTCGTTAAAACTGCACAAAAATCGTATTATTCCGCATTACAAAGGGGAAAATCCGAGTTTTGCGAACGCTTATCCGGTATTGACGGCTTGTCGAAAAAATGCTATACTTGTTGTAACATTTTTGGGGAGGTACATCAGAATGAATAGAAACAAGGATAAAAGTCAAGTTTTGGTGATAAAACATGAGTTTGCAGTTATAGTGCACGGCAACCGTTTGAAAAATCAGATCACCCAAGAAAAGCTTTCGGAAATGATCGGCATAACACCAGCTTATCTTCGCTGTATAGAAAACGGGAAAAACGCTCCTAACTGGATAATCTGGCTCAAGCTTTGCACGGCACTGGGAGTAGATGTTTCAGAGATACAGAAAAAATTTAAAGATTTAAATCTTTAAATGGCTGTATAAAATTCATCTTTTCAATGATCCGATTTATTATATTATTTATTTTGAAGAATAACAAAATAAATGCTTGATAATTCCAAAAATATATTGTATAATAAAGTCAGATACTGAAAGGAGAAGTATTATGAGATTTTATACTGTTGAACATGGCGGCAGACAGCTTGCGGCTGTCCTTCACAAGAGCGGGAAGCTTCTTTTGATAAAGGATTTTTCGGATATGAACTCGCTCATTGAACATATAACAGACGAGCAAACCAAAAAGCTCGAAGCTATGTGCAATGATGACAATTCAGAAGGGCTGATTTCGTTTGAAGAAGTAAAGCTCTGCTCCCCTGTTCCAAATCCGAAGCAGGATATAATTTGTCTCGGCGTAAACTACAAAGAACATATCGAAGAAACGCAGGACATAGAGAGCTTTGTCGGAAACGAAGCGGCGGTTTACTTTTCAAAGCGCGCTAATTATGCGATAGGCGACGGAGATCTTATACCAAACTATGATTTTGTTGACAGCTTGGATTATGAGGTTGAGCTTGGCGTTATTATAGGAAAAGACTGCAGAAATGTTTCAGAACAGAACGCGCTCGGATATGTTTTCGGTTATACGATCGTAAACGACATAAGCGGCAGGAATATGCAATTTTTACATAAGCAATGGTTTTTCGGGAAAAGTCTCGACGGTTATACGGCGATAGGTCCGTGTATTGTCAGTGCGGATGAGATCGGAGATATAAATTCACTTTCGCTGACCTGCAGAGTAAACGGCGAAATTCGCCAGAGCAGCAACACTTCTCTTATGATTACAAAGATCCCGCAGGCAATAAGCGAGCTTTCACGCGGATTTATGCTCAAAGCGGGAACTATCATCTCAACAGGAACTCCCGGAGGAGTTGCGCTCGGAATGAAACCGCCGCGCTATCTCAAAAGCGGCGATGAGGTGGTTTGCGAGATTGAGAAGATAGGAAAATTGAAAAACATTGTTTCATGAAGATATAACAATGGGGAGCTTTTAAAGCTCCCCTTGTTGTCAGTTGGCAGCAGACAAGATACAGTATGCAGTAACAGCCGAAAGGCTGTTTGCTTCTTTAGCTCTTTTAAAAAAACTTAACGAACTTCTTTCCCGCTCAAAAGTTAATACATTTCTGAGGCGGTTTCACGCTCAGAGCATCTCTATAAGATTTCCGTTTTTAAAAACACGGTTTTTAAAAACGGAAATGTGGGGAAAACTCTTGTTTTCCCCACACCCTTTAGCGCTTGCTAACGCGTTATTGAGGGAAAACTTTTTTGAAAAAAAGTTTTCCCTCAAGCTCCCTTTCAAA
>CANQFZ010000070.1 GCA_947600065.1 uncultured Clostridia bacterium
TTTTTCAAAAAAGTTTTCCCTCAATAACGCTTCAAAAGCGCATCAGGTTAAATGCCTTCGGCATTGAACCTGGGGTGTGGGGAAAACAAGAGTTTTCCCCACATTGAGATTTTCAAAATCATATTTTGAAAATCTCAATCCAACAAAGATGTTTTGAGCGTAAAGCCACCTCAAAAATGGATTTACAATTGGACGTGGAAAAAAGCGCGTTAAGTTATATTAACAGTGATAAACTAGCAAACAGCTTTTTGGCTTTTACTGAATACTTTACCCTGTCTCCTGTCAACTGCCAGCAGCGCCCCGCAATTTTCCCCCTTCCCCATCGGGGAAGGGGGGTAGGGGGATAGGGCGAATTACCGTTATTTAGAGAAATTGCGTTTGAAAAGAACAACTTTTATACAAGCGGAGCGGAATTTCTTTCCCAATCTGAGGTTTTTTCATACTGTAGGTTGTTTCACGCTCAACACCCCTTTGTAGGATTGCCGTTTTAAAAACACGGTATTTAAAACGGCAATGTGGGGAAAACTCTTGTTTTCCCCACACCCCAGGTTCAATGCCGAAGGCATTTAACCTGATGCGCTTAGCTAGCGATATTTCGCGGCTTCGCCGCGACCAGAGGGGAAAATTTTTTGAAAAAAAGTTTTCCCTCAAGCTCCCTTTCAAAAAACTTTCGTGTCGCCGCCTGTTTGGTGGCTTGAACGGAAAAGCACTTTGCCGCTCAAAACAGTTTCTTACCTCTTACCTCTAACCTCTTACATCTAAAAGGGCGGGGCTCGGGGCGCGCAGCGCCCCGCAATTTTCCCCCTTCCCCATCGGGGAAGGGGGTTAGGGGGTTGGGGCGAGTAAAGGTTATTGAGAGAAACAGCGTTTTAGAGGAAAAATGTTAGAGGTAAGAGTTTAACCCCTTACCTCTTTTTTATACTTTATATTCAGCAAATAACATTTCGGTTTAAGCTCTAGCCTCTGGCTTTCTTCTTCCTTCTCCTCGCTCTCACCACTATCATTCCCGCGAGCAACGCCGCTCCGCAGAGCGAAATTATTATCCCCACTTGAAATCCCTCGGGCAGGTAAACCAGCTTTACCGTATGTTCTCCCTCGGGAACTTTTATGCACATAAACGCCCCGTTCACAGCCGTTTGCACTTCGCTTTTCTTGCCGTCAACATATGCGCTCCAGCCCTTTTCATACGGTATAGTCGTAAACAGCGCGCTCTCCTCTTCGGCATTAACCGTAACTTCAAGCGTGCAGCTGTCGGTTTTCTTTACCTCGTTATGCGGGATTTTAGCGTTGAACGCTTCAAGCGCCGCGCTGTCGCAAACGCAGAACACGGGTTCTCTAAATTCCGCTTCGTTCGTATACAGTTTAATTTCAACGCTTATCCGTTCTCCTTCTGAAAAATTGCCGAGAAAGGCAGTGTTCAAATCAAATCCGTTGAAATAATTCCTAAGATATTTCCCGTTTACATAAAGCGCGCAGGTGTATTCGCGGTCGGTCGGGAAATAGGCATAGACCGCTCCGCTTTTCGGCGCATTAAACGAGTACATAACAATACCGTCTGAATGGAAATCGGTTTTTGTCAGGTGGTCGCCGCGCCTTGTTATGTTCTTTGACGAGTATTCGGCGTCCGATATCCGCGCGAATATCTCCTCATATTCCCCCGTCAATATCGAAGCAAGGCTCTGCTGTAACATAAAAGGATCGCCGTCTTCTATCTCGCTGTTTATTATCGCCTTGTCTGCAAGAAATGCAACAGGCAACGCGTCGGGGTTTTCGTATACAATTCCGTCATTTTCGTTATACGGCACAAGCGCGCCGTCCTTTGAGATAATATACTTTATTCCGAAAATATCGTCGGTAAACATTGTAGAGCCGTTATAACGCGTGTGCCAGTCGTATTGTCCAAAGCCCATTTTCTTCATAAGCTTTAGAACGTCTGAATTATAAACGCTCGAAGAAAACGAAACGCCGTATATTCCCGCGCCGATATTGTCGTTAAAGGCACGGTGGAATGTTTTTTCAATGCGGTAAAATCCGCTGTCATTTTCTTTTATTTTGTCGGCATAATCTTTAAGTTCGCTCATAAACGGCGCATATTCGTCCCGCTTCTGATAGCCGAAATCATTGTCAATATCGGTGATATAGCTTTGCATATTTGTAAACAGCTCTATGCACACAAGCATGATAACTGCGCCCTTGACAACATTTTTTTGTTTATATTTTATAAGAAGCGCCAACCCTCCCGCTATTGCAAGGAAAACAAGCGAGATAAGCGCGATATATTCGGCGTGCTTATATTCTCTTGTTTTAAAGCCGTTTGCAATAAGGAACAATCCCAGCAATACCAAAAACGCCGCGCCTATATGTTTTTGCCGAATGAGCTTTATATTTTCAAAAGTCCTCGCGGCGATTATTATCAGCATAAAAATGAGGATAAACGAAAATCTGTGTTCAAACCAGACGGGAGCGCGTCCGCCGTGCCAGAGGTTGTCCAGGGGTTTAAAATACATTGAGAATATAAGAAACCCGCACACAATGCCGTTTGATATCCTCTCGCGGAGCGAAAATTTCCCGCAGATAAAATATGCAATTGCAAAAATGAGCACAAACAGTCCGCAGTAGATAAACGGAAGCCCATTATATCTCTGGCTGTCATAAACGGTGGGGAAGAATTTTAAAAACCCGTCCATTATATTGAAACATTCGCGAAATTCTATCCTGTCAAATCCGCCGTCGAGCTTTCCGCTGAGAAGCGAAAGCACCGAGGGAATAATTATTATTCCCGACATCATGACCGCGCTTGCGGACGAAAGCGCGAAAACTCCGATTTTATGCTTTCGCGCGGGCATTGTTCTTGACAATATAAAATAGATGAAATAAATTCCCGAAAAAACGCAGAGCATATATCCCGTATAATAATTAGCGACAATTGCAAGAAACAGCGTTACGGTATAAAGCAAAAAGCCTTGTTTTCTGCAAATGCGCTCAATGCCCATTGTAATAAGCGGGAGGGCAACTACCGCGTCGAGCCACATGGGATTTATCGTGTTTGCGGCGGCATATCCGCACATGGCGTAGATAAGTGAAAACAACACCGAAGTAAACTCGGAATACTTGCGGTGTTTCTTAAGAAAAACGGACATAGTAAGACCCGCGCAAGCCGTTTTTGCGAGGAGCATAGTAAGAAGCCCCTCGGTTATGTTCTCTCTCGGGAACAGCAGAACGATTAGGTCAAACGGGCTCGCGAGATAATAGGCGAACGTCCCGTAAAACCCGCCCGAGGGCGAGCCGCTCCAGTTATAGAAAAGGCTTTCTTGTCCCAAAAAAACGCTGCGCAGGTAGTCGAAAAAATAAACGTACTGACTGCTGAAATCCACCGCAAGCACGGACTTTTCCCCGAACGGGAATATCCCCACTGTTGCATAAGCAGCCAGAAAGAACAGGGGAGGCACGATAAAAGCAATAAAGTGAGTTTTGTTTGCAAGTAAAAATTCTTTGATGTTGTGTAGAATAGTTTTCATTATAGCTCCTTTTTTAAAATGATTGTTGGGAAAATTTGCCGAAGTATATTGCTTATAAAATTTAGTTGCTTAATTTATTATAGCATTTATGAGTTTTATTTCATAGGTGAAATTTATACAAAATTTATTTCCTTTTTCAAGGTTTTTTTATTTTTAATGCAAAGAAAAACGCCTGTCGGCAGTTGACAGTAGACAGGGGACAGTATTCAGTAATAGAGGAAAAGTTGTTCTCTCATTATTGCGTGGAATTGGTTCAAACGCGCACACCCGCAACGCACTCCCCCGAAATAACCCTCTCCATTACCAAGCCACCGCGCCCGCTCGGGCGGCGCAGCGCCGCTTGCGCGGCTACTCGCTTCGCTTACGCTCCGCTCGCAAATTTGCTTCGCTACGCTTGCAAAATCGCTGCGCCTGTTGGCAGTTGACAGGGTACAGTGTACAGTATTCAGTAAGAGTGGAAAGGCAATTGCCCACCCGCGCCCTCACAACCCCCCAACCAACTCACCTGCCTAAATTACTCGTTCTCTGTCGTTGGCGTCGAACGAGCGTTATAAGGGAACGGGTTGAGCGCCCACTTTCCCTTAAAAACTAACCTCTAAAAGAGCGGGTGCAGGGCGCGCCAGCGCCCTGCACCCTCCCCCTTCCCCTTCGGGGAAGGGGGCAGGGGGTTGGGGCGAATAAAGGTAATTTAGAGAAATAGCTTTTAAAAAGAACTACAAATAGGTTTTTGTACAAAAAGAGAGGCTAGAGCTTAAACTCTAGCCTCTTGCCTCTTTCTCTAAAAACCAAATAACTTTATCTCTAAAACCACTTTTGATTTCTTACCTCTTACAGCGTTATCCGCCGTAAGGCGGATAATGCGCTTACACTCTTACCTCTAGAAGGGAAACTCTTGTTTTCCCCGCACCCCAGATTCAATGCCGCAGGCATTTAATCTGATGCGCAGTTTCGCGGATTGCGGGGGCTTCCGCCCCCGCGCCCCCGCCAAAGGGGAAAAATTTTTTGAAAAAAATTTTTCCCCTCTGGACTCCCTTTTCAAAAAACTTTCGTGCGCACGCTCGTGCAGTGGCTGATAATTTGAAAAGTGGTTCGCCGCTCGAAACTTATTCTAACCTCTAACTTCTAACCTCTAAAAGAGCACATCTTAGTGCCGCTTTTACTTAACAACTCTTACGCCAACAACGTTCGGAACGACTTTGAGCTTTTCTTCAATGCCCGTCGTATTTCCCGCAACATCAAGGCAAGTATAAGCATAATCCTTTTTGGACTTGCTCTGCATATTCTCGATATTCATTCCCATAGCGGAAATCGGAGAGGTGATGTTGTTTATAACGCCCTCGACATTCTTATGAATAACGCAGATCTTTGCCGTGCCCGTTATTGCCATTTCCATATTCGGAAGATTTACGGAGTTCTTTATGTTTCCGTTTTCAAGGTAATCCTGAATTTCCTTGCACGCCATAACCGCGCAGTTGTCCTCGCTTTCGGGCGTAGAAGCGCCGAGGTGCGGGAACGCTATAACGTTTTCAGCTCCGATAAGCTCGTCTGTCGCAAAGTCCGTCGCATAGCAAGCCATTCCGCCGTTTGCAAGTGCGTCAAGAACAGCCTTGCTGTCAACAAGATCGCCGCGCGCAAAGTTTAAGAGGCGTACATTCTTCTTCATCTTTGCAATTGTCTCGGCGTTTATCATTCCCTTTGTTTCGGCAGTAGCGGGAACATGGAGCGTGATATAGTCGCACTTTTCGTATATTTCATCATTTGATTTTACATAGTGAACTTTTCCCGTGAGTTTAAGCGCATTGTCAACGGAAAGGAACGGGTCTGCGCCGTAAACTTCCATTCCGAGAGCGGCAGCAGCGTTAGCTACGAGAATGCCTATTGCTCCAAGACCTATAACGCCGAGCTTTTTGCCCATTATCTCGGGTCCTACAAACCGGCTCTTTCCTTTTTCAACCAGCTTTGAGACCTCGTCGCCCTTGCCCTTGAGAGTTTTTATCCACTCTGTAGAAGGAACTATCTTTCTTGACGAAAGCAGAAGCGCGCAGATAACAAGCTCTTTTACTGCGTTTGCGTTAGCGCCGGGAGTGTTGAAAACAACAATTCCGCGCTCACTGCACTTATCTATCGGGATATTGTTTGTTCCCGCGCCCGCTCTTGCTATTGCGAGAAGATTTGAGCCAAGCTCCATATCGTGCATAGCCGCCGAGCGTACAAGAATTGCGTCGGGATTTTCGGCGCTGTCGCTTACGGTATACTTGCTCTTGTCAAGCAAATCAGTTCCGCAAGCCGCTATTTTGTTCAATGTCTGAATATTGTACATAATAATACCAGCTTTCATTTTTTTCAGGCTTAGCCTGATTGTGATCATTTTTATCAGGCTTTCTCTTCGGGGAGATCGTCGATATTGACTATATATTCGGGAGTAACAACGGGCTTTCCGTCTTTGTCGAGCAGGACTGTAAGACCGCCCGAATTTCCGCCTCTGACAAACAGATAATTAACGCCCGTCAAAGTATCAACGATTATTTCTCGATAAGGCTGAAGCCCTTGGGAATATATCGTCTTAAATCTTTCAAATTTGCTTGTCATTTTATGATATTCCTCAGCTGTTTTCAGCCTCGAACTTCTTCATAAATTCAACGAGCTTTTCTACGCCCTCGATAGGCATAGCGTTGTAAATAGAAGCTCTCATGCCGCCGACGGTTCTGTGACCTTTGAGGTTCTCAAAGCCCGCAGCCTTGGATTCCTTTACAAACTTCGCGTCAAGCTCCTCGTTTCCCGTAACGAACGGAACGTTCATAAGCGAACGGTCTTCTGCGCGAACAGTGCCTTTAAAGAGCTTGCTCTCGTCGAGGAAGTCGTAGAGTATCTTGGCTTTCTTTTCGTTGAGGGC
>CANQFZ010000071.1 GCA_947600065.1 uncultured Clostridia bacterium
AGCGGCTGATTTCGTTCAAAGTTATTAACATCATATTTTTTTGAGAAAAGTGTAACATATCATTGACAAACGTACATGCATATAGGCATATACGAATTTAAAAATATTTTGAAAAAGCTATTGACAATTTTTTTAATGTGTGATATAATTCTATTGTTGTGATGCTGATATAGCTCAGTTGGTAGAGCACATCCTTGGTAAGGATGAGGTCATCAGTTCGACTCTGATTATCAGCTCCACGCATTGAACCCCGCTGTTTCACAGCGGGGTTCAACACTGCACATTTTTACTTTCCATTGCCCTAAAGGCAATGGAATTTTTGCTTCGCAAAAACCGTAAAAATGCGCACTACCCGAAAAGTGGTTTTGGCGTATGGGTCAGAACATCTTTTTGTCTATGTTCTTACCTCTTACCTCTTATTTCTTACATCTAAAAGCGCAAAACCGTAAAAATGCGCACTACCCGAAAAGTGGTTTTGGCGTATGGGTCAGAACATCTTTTTGTCTAAGTTCTTACCTCTTACCTCTTATTTCTTACATCTAAAAGCGCAAAACCGTAAAAATGCGCACTTCACGAAAAGTGATTTTGGCGTATGTGTCAGAACATCTTTTTGTCTAAGTTCTTACCTCTTACCTCTTATTTCTTACATCTAAAAGCGCAAAAACCGTAAAAATGCGCACTTAACGAAAAGTGATTTTGGCGTATGTGTCAGAACATCTTTTTGTCTAAACTCTTACCTCTTATTTCTTACATCTAAAAGCACGAAAACCGTCCTGTTAAGCCGTTTTTGCTTATCGGGCGGTTTTCCTTTTTCTTACTTGACAAAATCTGATTTAGTTGTATAATATAATCATGGGATAAGTACCAAATCTGAACAGTGTAATAAGTGAGGAATAAAAATGATCTGGCGGCGCGGAAATTACAGTGAAAATACAACCGAGATGATACTCGGACAGATAAAATTTCGACGGACATTTTCAGTGGTACGCCGGCGTAACGGCGAACGCGGTTCAAAGTCTTGCGGCGCACGGCTTCACAAAAGAGGAGATCTACGGGCGCGGTCGGGAGCTTTTGTGCTGGGATATCCGCAGAGAGGACGCCTTGCGCTGTAAAAAAGAAGCGATCGCGCTTTACAATTTGTTAAGCGACGACGAGAGCGATTTTCTGTCGGAGGAGTTTCCGAACCTGTATATTTACTTTTTTCAGGTAATGAACAATCGCAAGACCCACATTGATACGAGCGAGTTTACCCCCGCGAAAGCTCTCCCCGAAGTACCTATTTGGGTGACGGAGAAATCCCGCGACGGCAGTATAAAACGCGAGTTATACGACCACAAGTTGTCAAACGAGGAGATAAAAGAACTGCTTTTGCATTTCCGCGGGGTGTTCTTAAACGGCACGCTGAACACGCTTACTATCCAGCACAGAAGCGGTGAAGAGATGTGGTTCAATTTCGGCGAGGAGTGCTGTCGGATAAGCTATGACGCGCACACTTCGCAGGAGGGCGGCTACGCGAGCTGGCGAAACGGCTCAAAGGCGCGAAAGCCCGTAAAATTCTTTGAGGGAGAATATCCCGCATATATGGTCTGCATGGACGTGGAGCAATATCTGGCTGCGCTTTCATACTTCCTCGAAAAGGACAAAAAGCCCGGCAAGCGCCAGAATGTTCAATGGGCGTGGATAAACGAGGACAAATTTCCGATGAACAAGTGAAACAAAACCGCTCTGTTAAGCAGTTTTTGCTTACAAGGCGGTTTATTATTCAGACTGTATATAAAGCCCCATCTGTTGCGTCAGCGTTACAGCGTTTTGCGCGCAAGCGCATAATGCGAACAGCCACAAAGGCTAGTTGCAGTAGCGTTTCAGCGTTGCACGCGAAGCGTTCAACGCGTGCATACTAGGGCTTTCTCTACAGTCTGAAGTTTGACTTTTTATACAAGCTGTATTTTGGTCATTGTTTTTACAATTTCACAAAAGCGGAGCTACTATTTTCATCAAGCCGCCGACGATTTTATAGTAGCGCTTTTCATGGCGTATGGTCTCTTCCGTGACCTCGCGGCATTTTAAAAGCGTTTCTTCAAAATCGTTCTTTATGTCGGGGATACAACTTGTTTTATACATATATGTCGCACATTCAAAGTGATGATAAAGGCTTCTGTAATCGAGGTTTATTGTTCCGACTACGGCTTTTTCGTCGTCGCTTACAAACACCTTTGCGTGTACAAAGCCGGGCGTATATTCGTAGAGCTTTACGCCCGCGCCGATTAGCGACTTGTAGTGCGATTTTGCCAGGGCATAAGCCGCTTTTTTGTCGGGAATGCCCGGTAAAATTATCCGAACGTCTACTCCCCTCTGCGCGGCAAATTTAAGCGCAGTCTCAAGCTCATTGTCAAGTATAAGATACGGCGTCATGATATGCACATAGCTCTTCGCCCTGTTGAGTATATCCATATAGACCATTTCGCCAACCTTGTCATCATCGAGAGGGCAGTCGCCATACGGCATTACAAAGCCGTCGGTCTGAGCTTTGTTTTCAATAAGGCACTCGTCCCACTTCGGTTCTTTTTCATCTATGTTCCACATCTGCAAAAACATGAGCGTAAAGCTCTTTACGGCTTTTCCTTTTATCATAAGGGCGGTATCTTTCCAATGACCGAAACGCTCTATCTTATTTATGTACTCGTCCGCTAAATTTACTCCCCCGTTAAAGGCGGTCTTTCCGTCTATAACAAGGATCTTTCTGTGGTCGCGGTAGTTATACTCGGTAGAAATAAAGGGAGCTATGGGCGTAAAGGGCTTGCACTTTATGCCGAGCTTTTCCATGCGCTTTGGATAATCATGCGGCAGGAGGCTGACCTCGCACATTCCGTCATACATCACTCTGACGTCTACGCCCTGCGCGGCTTTGTCGGCAAGTATCTTTAAAATGCTTCCCCACATATACCCCTCGTCGACTATAAAGTATTCCATAAAGATAAACTTTTCCGCTTTTTTCAGTTCTTCGAGCATTGCGGAAAATTTATCCTCGCCAAGCGGAAAATATTTTACCTCGGTATCCTCGAATATGGGAAAATCTCCCGAACGGCTGAGATAGCGGCATAGGTCGTCCGTGCCCGATGAAACCAGCTCGGGGCGTTTTATGGTGGCTTCGTCTTGTTTTATTATTCCGCGGCTTTGTTTTATAAGCTCCGAAACGCGCTGTTTTGTCAGTCTGTGTCCTACGTCCATTTGCGTATACCAAAGCATTATTGTAGCTGGTACGGGGAAAAGCATTATCAGAAAAAGCCACGTCAGCTTTGCCGAAGCGTCCATTGTGCTGTTGAACAAATACAGCACCATGCCCACGGAAAACATCGCCTGCACCAGCGCAAACCACTTGAAATATTCCGAGAACCAGTAATAAAAAGAAAACAATATGCTGAACTCTGCAATAAGCAACAATGCCACCAGACCTATCCTGCTGAATACTATACGCAAAAGTCCTTTTTTCCTCTTGGGTATAAGCGACAATACCTCGTTATTATTATCATTATTATTTTCCATTTTTGCCTCCACAAAATGAACCTTTCTTTATATTTAATTTAACGGTAAATCACAATTCCGTAAAGAACAGTATATCACAATAGGTCGGTATTTGTCAATGGTTTATTTTATAATGGACAGTATGTATATTTTTTATAATACCACTTGTAATTTTCAAAAAGATAATGTATAATTATATTGAACAAAAGGTTGGAACTATTTTTAGGAGGCTATATGAAAAAGACAACAGGAAAACTTGTGCTTGCGCTGTTTATGTCAATAACAATGCTCTGCGGCTGTCACAGAGATTTCAGCACACCTCAGGGCGGCAATTCATCAAGCGTTTCGGAAAGTGAACCGAACAGCAGCTCGGATATAACAGACAGCTCGCAGGATAGCGGCGGCAATTCGGAAGAAAACAGCTCGGATATTCCCGAAAGCGGAACTCCCGTTTCTGTACACGGACAGCTATCCGTAAACGGGACAAATTTAGTCGATAAAAACGGAAATCCCTATCAGCTCAGGGGAATGAGTACCCACGGGCTGACATGGTTTCCCGATTTCGTAAACGAACAGGCTTTTCTGACGCTGCGCGACGAATGGAAAACAAATGTTGTTAGGCTTGCGATGTACGTTGACGAATGGAACAACGGGCAGTGCTATATGAATAACAAACAAGGCAGCCGCGACCTGCTCGAAAAGGGCGTTGACCTTTGCATAAAGCTGGATATGTACGCTATTATCGACTGGCACGTTTTAAATCCCGGCGACCCGCTGAAATACACAAACGAAGCGATAGAGTTTTTTGACAGTGTTTCAAAGAAATATGCCGACAAGCCGAACATTATCTATGAGATATGCAACGAACCGAACAGCGGAGCGAGCTGGGGCGGAAACGTAAAACCATATGCCGAAAAAGTTATACCCGTTATCAGAGCAAACGACCCCGACGCGGTGATAATTGTCGGAACTCCCACATGGAGCCAGGACATAGACCAGGCGCTTTCTGACAGATTAAGCTATGAGAATGTAATGTACGCGCTTCATTTCTATGCCGATACGCACAGAGACGACCTTAGAAACAAGCTGAAAAGCTGCGTTGAGGGAGGACTGCCCGTGTTTGTTTCGGAGTTTGGCTGCTGCGACGCTTCGGGCGGCGGCGGAAACAATTTCTCGGAAACAACGAAATGGCTCGACCTTCTCGATGAATTGAACATAAGCTACTGCAACTGGGCGCTTGCAAACAAAAACGAGACCTGCTGCGCGATAACGGGTTCGGGCGGAGCAAACGGAAACTGGTCGGACGACCAGCTCTCCGAAAGCGGAAAGTGGATAAAGAACAGGTTTATGAGTTATTGATTTCAGCATAATCAAATAAAAGAAATAAGAGGTTAGAACTAAAATTCTAACCTCTTAACTTTATTTTAACTCATATATCCAAGCTATATACCAAAACAACTATTCGGGAAGCGGCGCATTTTTACGGTTTTTGCGAAGCAAAAATTGAATTGCCGATAGGGCAATTCAAAGTAAAAATGTGCAGTATTGAACCCCGCTGTTTTACAGCGGGATTCAATACGGTGGCGGAAAGAGAGGGATTCGAACCCTCGAACGGGTTTAGCCGTTACACGATTTCCAATCGTGCGCCTTAGACCAGCTCAGCCATCTTTCCACAACTATTACCGTAACATTATATCACAAATGCCGATTTTTGTCAATAGATTTTTTCAATTTTTTTAGCGTTCAAAAATTCTGCACAAAATGCGGTTACAGCTATAGACAAAACCCGTCTGCGTTTGTTTTTACGCAAGCGGGGTGATTTCCATTATGTAGCCGCAAACTTTCTCGGTTCGAACATAAAATGTCCGAACCGAGAAAATTCACTGCTATCTTGATATTATAATCAGCGATTGTTGTTCTGGTTCTGGTTGTTCTGCTGGTTCTGGTTGTTCTGCTGGTTCTGATTATTCTGCTGGTTCTGCTTGTTCTGGTTATTCTGATTAGACATAATACTTATTTCCTCCTGTGAAAATTCACATTTTTCAGACTGTCGATACAGTCTGATTTATTTGGCGGATTTTCTTCCGCATAAATATTTTGTACAGATTTTTCGATTATATTCAACAATTTTATTTTTGATCAAGTTCAAACGCTTCGAGCGTTATTTTATTTTTTCTGGCTATGCTGTAAAGCTCATGAAGTCTGCATATTGTTGCGTTTTCTTCATATATAAGAGCGTCTATTGAAAAAGGGTCGTCCGTATGGTCGAAATTTGTCCGAATGTCCGAAAGACGGTCGAGAAGGCGGTTGTATTCTCTGCGAAGTTTTGTGTTTTCATTTTCCGCATTTTTGCGTTTAAAAATTTTCGATAAGATTTCCTTGATGTTCATAAATATCACCTCAATAATATTTACTCGTCTTATGGACAAAAAAGAACAGTTTATATAAAAAGCTTTGTTCTTGTCAAAAGGTATTTCTCTGAATAACGTTTTTTCGCCCTATCCCCCTGCCCTTTTAGAGGTAAGAAATTAGAGGTAAGAGGTAAGAAGTCAAAGGTAGTTTTGGAGATAAAGTGATTTGTTTTTCAGAGAAAGAAGCTAGAGGCTAGAATACTTACGAAAATCGGATAACCTCTCCTCTAAAACTCTAACCTCTTATCTCTAATTTCTTACCTCTAGAAGGGGAAGGGGGA
>CANQFZ010000072.1 GCA_947600065.1 uncultured Clostridia bacterium
ATCCGAGCATTAAGGGCAGTCCGACACACGCACATCTGACGGTGCTTTCTAATTGCGTGGGGTATGTTGTCGGGCGCAGTATGGAGATCTTGCAGACGGAAACGCCCGTATTTGCGCAATACAACGCCGAGGACTTTTACAGCGCGAGCAAGCTCGAAAAGGGGCAGACTCCGAAAAACGGCGCTGTTGCTTGTTGGTCGCAGGGAAAGACGTGGAACGGGAACGACGGCGCGGGGCATGTTGCCGTAGTAGAAAAAGTTATCTCGGACAGTGAAATTATTACTTCCGAGAGCGCATACGGCGGTATGAGCTTTTACACCAAAACTCGCAAAAAGGGCTCAGGCAATTGGGGCGCGGGGAGTAATTTTACTTTCCTCGGCTTTATTTATCTTCCCGAAGAATGCGTTCCGGAAGGCGAAACGGGCGGAGAGTATGAGCTGACAGTAAAAGGCATTACAAGCAAGGCAGTTGCTGAAGATTTGCTCGAATACGTCAAGGGCTGCGGATTTGAGGGCGAAATTACAGTAATCAAGCCCGAACCGAAAGAAGATACTCTCGAAGTCGGCGACAAAGTAAAGCTCAAAGAGGGCGCAAAGGACTTGAACACAAAAGGCGGGTTTGCGGCTTGGGTGTATAATGCTACGCTGTATGTCCGCGAGATAAGCGGCGACAGGGTGCTTATATCTACGCAGATGTCGGGGGCGATTACGGGGGCGGTAAGTAAAGGTGATCTGACCGTCATTTAAAAGCTTACGGTAAGAGGATAATTTTTAAGGCGCACGGAAGTGCGCCTTTTATTTTTTTGCACAAAAAAATTTTTGATTTT
The DNA here is from genome assembly GCA_947600065.1 of uncultured Clostridia bacterium. GTDB lineage: Bacteria > Bacillota > Clostridia > Oscillospirales > Ruminococcaceae > CAG-115. Next base: position 827 of record CANQFZ010000072.1, read on the forward strand.
TGTGCAAGTATACAAAATATAAGTCAATGAATAAACTTTTTTGAAAAAGGGCTTGAAAAAGTTTATCCATTGAGTTATAATTTAAACAGAAAGGGAAAGGAAAATCCCGAACACCAGAAAGGGAAAGAATATGAAAAAAATCAACATTGGAATGGAAGATGTACTTTACTACGATTTCGACGAGATGTTCAAAAACATTATCGGCTTTGAATGGCTCGAAACAACAGGCGGCGGTCCCTGCACATCTGAAGATGATTTCGACGGTGCGGAAGAATACCGCGAGAAAATCCGCGAAATGATCGCGAACGAGACATGCCCGCTTGAATGCAGCTGCGACGATTATATACAGCTTTGCTACGAGCTTTTAGGCTTTGAACTTATCTCCGAAGAAGAATACGAGAGAGCAAAAGCATATTTTGAGAACCTTTAAAAATTGCGCTGACCTATCGGCTTGACGGGGAGAAAGAGGAGAATTATGGAAATGAATTTCTCAAGCTACTTTAAGAAATATTCAAAAATTTACGGCGTAAGCTATAAGTATGATTTTGGATGGAAATGCTACTGCATAGAATTCGATAATCTTGAAGACGCTGAATGCTGGCTTGATACTGAAGAAGGAGATTTCAGAACCCGCGAACTGGTAACAAAAGCGGAAGTAATCAGAGAATGGGGCAAGGATGTATATGACAGCCGCATAATAAAAAAAGCTAAAGATCTAAGCGAGGATTTGTGGGAACGCTACATCTCGAATGTAGAATATGATGAGCCGCCGAAAGCTATAGAAAACGAAATATCGAAGCTGGTTAACGGAAAATGGCGCGGTAAAGAAGCAGAAGAATATATTTACATCAACAGAAATACCCCTTGGGATATGTGTGCGGAAGATTTTCTTGATTTCCTTAAACATGAGGGAGCTTATGAGGAAATAAAGTAAAAATGCGCTGTCCTATCGGCTTGACGGGGAGAAAACGGAGGAATAAAAAATGACCTACACCGAATACTTATGCAGGATCGACGACGCAAAGGCAAATGCGACGTGGGAAGAATTTCTGGGCGAATATGGATACCCTGCTGACTGCCCGTATGAAGCAGACACGCTGATTATCTGGGCAAGGATAATATTCGCAGCATCACGGAACGACTGGGAAACTCTCACACAAGCGGCATCCGAACAATTTAAGGGATATGGGAAAACAACAAACTTTGCAAGACATTTTGAGATACCGTATATGTCGCTGACTAATTGGATAAATAAAAGCCGAAAGCCGCCTATTTACATTATACAGCTTGTAGGATATGCAATAATATCGGAGCTACCAAGAATAGAAATAGAAATAGAATAAATAGAAGCGCCCTGCCAAAAGGCAGGGCGCAAAAGTTATTTTAAATCTTTAAAAATGCTGCATTTACGATACCATCAAAATCAATATGTGATATTTTTTGCGAAATAGCATAAGCCCGAACCTTTCGGTAAGCTTCGGGAGCATTGGAAATAATCCATTCAAGAGTCTCAAAAACACAATGGTTATAAACATATCGCATAAATTTATCAAAAGAAATACGCTGTTCGTCAGACATAGCCTTACGCATATCTTTAAGCAGTACATAATCATTGTCGTTACAATAATCAGATATTTGAAAATTACGATAATCAAAAGTATAGATTAGAAAACAATCTTCCGAAGGACGTTTCCGACCGGAAGTATCATCAAAAACTAAAAGCTTACCATCAGAATAAATGTATAAGCTACAGATAATATGGCTATCGATCGAAGTTTTAGCAGCAAGCTTAAGAGATCTTAAAATTTCATCTCGATTTACTTCAATGAGTTTTTTCCAATCAGGCATAAACAACAATCCTTTCCATTTTGCGCAATAAGCTGTATTCCCCGCTGTAGATATATTATAGCATTTTAATTTCAATATGTCAATCCCAGCTCTTACCACCGACACATAAACGAGATATAAATGAAAAACCCCGATTGATTTCTCAATCGGGGCAGCGTTATCTTTTGCCTGCTATTTTATAGATTGTTGTGCTTTCGCATATCCCTACTGTACGCAAAGAATTTGGGGTATATGTCAAAATGTCATTTAGGTCACAGTCAAGTGACTCACAAATCTTGTCAAGCTGCTCAAGGCTAACGCGGTCGGCAATGCCGTGATACAGATCGTTTATTGTTCCCGGTCGTATTCCTGTTTTTTCGGAAAGCTCTTTCTGAGTCACGCGCATCTCGCCAAGCTTGCGGCTTAAAGTTATCCTGATCATATCCGCATTACACTCCTCAATAAAAGTATAATCTAAACTGTTGTTTTTTTGTTGAAATAGTAGAAATACTACAGAACAATGTCAACACATTCAGGAGGCGGAGAACGAGCCCGATATGATGTATCTTTTAACAACGCATTAAAATTTTCTTATCACATAAGGAAAAATTTAATAAATTTCGTGTTGTATTTCGTGTTGTATAATTGTAAAAAATACTGTTTTTTTGGTCGATTTTATACAAATTGTGGTCGAAAATCTGTTTTTTAAAAAATAGAGAAATTCCGCATTGTAGAGCCGTTTATGGCTACAATGCGGAACCTCAAAAATATTTGTTTGGCGGAGAGGAAGGGATTCGAACCCTTGTGGGATTGCTCCCAAACGGTTTTCAAGACCGCCTCGTTATGACCGCTTCGATACCTCTCCATCTAGAACTCTTTCTATCCAACTTTTGTATTATAACACAAACTCTTCGATTTGTCAAGGGGTAAAATCAAAAAAAAGAGGCTAGAAGCTAGAGGCTAGAATTTATACCGAACAGTTGTTCGCTCATTTCCAGCCTCTTTCTTCTTTTATAGCAAAACTTTTATTCAAGCCGAACACCTTTCGGTTTGAACTCTTACCTCTTACATCTTACATCTTACCTCTAAAAGGGTAAGAATTTGTACCGAACAGTTGTTCGCTGAAATCTTACCTCTTATTTCATTTATTTCTCCAACTCCTCCGCTATCCGCAGCAGTCTGTTGTACTTTTCAACACGCTCCGAGCGCGAGGGTGCGCCTGTCTTTATCTGCATTGTATTCAACGCTACCGCAAGGTCCGCTATAAAAGTATCCCCCGTTTCTCCCGAGCGGTGTGAGACAATGGCGGTGTAATGCGCTTTGTGGGCTGTGTTTATGGCTTTTATCGTTTCGGTCACCGTGCCTATCTGATTGAGCTTTATCAGAACCGAATTTGCACAGCCTAGCGTTATTCCCTTTTCTATCCTGCCCACATTCGTTACAAACAAGTCATCGCCTACAAGCCGGATCCTGTTTCCAAGCGTTTTCGTCAGCCTCTGCCAGCCTTCCCAGTCCTCCTCGTCAAGCGCGTCTTCTATTGAAATTATCGGGTATTTGTTTACCAAACTTTCCCAGTGTTTAATAAGCTCGTCCGAAGTAAAACGCTGCTGCGATTTCGGGAGAAGATACTCGCCCGTTTTGTCGGTCTTCCACTCGCTTGCCGCGGCGTCGAGGGCTATTTTAAAATCCTTGTCGGGCTTATATCCCGCTTTTTCAATTGCATTAAGAATACACTCTATCGCTTCTTCGTCGCTTTTTAAGTCGGGTGCATATCCGCCCTCATCTCCTACTGATGTTGCCAGAGAACGCGATTTTAAAAGCTTTCCGAGAGAATGGAACACCTCGGAGCACTGCCGCAGTGCTTCTTTAAAGCAACCTGCGCCGACGGGCATTATCATAAACTCCTGAACGTCAACGGTATTTGTCGCGTGCGCGCCGCCGTTTAAAATGTTCATCATCGGCACGGGAAGCGACATTGCCCCAACTCCCCCCAAAAAACGGAAAAGCGGTATCCCGAGCGACTTCGCAGCGGCTCTTGAACAGGCTATAGACACGGCAAGAATTGCGTTTGCGCCGAGCTTTGATTTGTCGGAAGTTGCGTCTGCCTTTATCATTGTATTGTCAATTGCGGCAATATCGGTTATATCAAGTCCCGAAACGGCTTCGTTTATGGTTTCGTTTATATTCATAACGGCAGTTTTAACGCCCTTGCCGCCATAGCGCTGCATATCGCCGTCACGAAGTTCAACTGCCTCGAACCTGCCTGTTGAAGCGCCGCTCGGAGCTTTTCCGAGAGCGACAGTGCCGTTGGATAAATGAACCTCGGCTTCTACCGTAGGGTTTCCCCTGCTGTCAAGAATTTCGCGACCTTTTACTTTTTCAATTTTAACCATAGTTTCCTCCCGAATGTTTTTGAAAATAGTTTGGCGGAAAATGGGGGAAATATTCGGTCAGAGGTAAGAATGTAAGCGCATTATCCGCCTTACGGCGGATAACGCTGTAAGAGGTAAGCAGTTAGAGGCTAGAAGCCGGAGGTTAGAAACTGTTAAGAGCGGCGAAGCACGTTTCCATTCGAACCACGAAACGGGCGGCGACACGGAAGTTTTTTGAAGGAGAGTCCGGAGAGGAAACTTTTTTTCCAAAAAAGTTTCCTCTCTGGTGGGGGCACGGGGGCAACGCCCCCGTCGCGTTAGCAAGCGCTAAAGGGTGCGGGGAAAACAAGAGTTTTCCCCGCATTGCCGTTTCAAAGCCGTGCTTTGAAACGGAAAACCGCTGGAGGGGGAGCGGGGGAACCGGCAGGTTCCCTCCGCGGTTTGGTTTATCTACAGTGGAAAATGAGAGAAGCTCAAAATGGTTGCGTGCGTTTCAGTCAAAGCAACATAACAAAAAAGGCGCACTCCTTTCGGAAATGAGCCTTTTGTTTAAAACCACTCAATAATGAGAGAATATCATTCCCGCTCAAATGAGAGAATATTATTCTCGCTTAAATGAGAGAATATCATTCCCGCTCTAAGGTTTTTTCACTTTTGATGTGGCTCCCCGCTCAAAACATCTTTGTAAGATTGCCTTTTCAAATGCAAGCATTTGAAAAGGCAATGCGGGGAAAACTCTTGTTTTCCCCGCACCCTTTAGCGCTTTTTTGCCGTTATTGAGGGAAAACTTTTTTGAA
>CANQFZ010000073.1 GCA_947600065.1 uncultured Clostridia bacterium
AATTATCTTGAAATAAAGAAAATGACCGAGCAATACGGGCATTTCCCTAAGCGAAGCGACTTCAGCGCCGATGAGGGTAAGTGGAACTTATATGTCTGGCTCACGGCTCAGCGTGTAAAATTCGGCAGGGGAGAGTTGTCGGAAGAAAAGCAAAAATTGCTCAGCGACATTGGCTTTGAGCTTAATACCGAAACAAAAGACGAGCGCTGGAACAGATTATATTTTGAAGCAAAGAAATTCAATGAGGAGAATAACCGCTTCCCAAGTACGACTGATGTAAAGAAAAATCCCGAATTGAACGAACTTTATCGCTGGATAATCCGTCAGAGAAAGGCATTTAATGATGGAAAGTTGTCCGAGGAAAAGACAAAGCTCTTAAATGACCTCGGAATGGTCTGGGATTTGTCCGACGCTAAATGGAACGAACAACTTGAATTGTTAATGGAGTTTATTCGTGAAAACAAAAGAACGCCTTCTGCTAATGAAAAGTTCAAAAATAAGGCAATAGGGCAGTGGTATTCGGAGCAATTAAGACGGTTAAAGAGCGGAACGCTTGACGAAATTAAGGCAAAAAAGATAACTGCAATTGCACCCGAAAAACCGCAGACCAGCGCGGCATGGGAGAAGAAATTTGAACTTCTGAAAGATTTCATAAATGAACACGGTCGCCTGCCGTACAGCAAGGAAAAGTACCGCAACACCGACCTTTATCTTTGGCTGTTGAGCCAGAAGAAACTTTGCCGTGAGAACAACCTGCCGCAGGAATTGATCGACAGATTTGCAGAGCTTGACATTGACATAGCTCACTTTTCTTCGACCCGTGAAATGCCGCAGAAACGCTGGATAAAGACTTTCCACGAGTACAAAAAATTCGTTGCCGACAACCACAGAAAGCCGTCGGCGAAGGAACAAAGGTTGTACAACTGGCAAAATCTTATGAAAATAAGGTACAAGAATGGAAATCTTAAGCCGTTACAAATAAATTTGCTCCGTGATGTCGGAGTATTAGATGATTAACTTTTTAATGCGTGGGCGATTTGTTGCCTTCGCATTCATTTTTCTATGAGCATTGCCGCAAACGCCGCCATATAGTCAAACTCCGAAAACCCGTTTAACATTTCCACGGGCAGCTCAAGCGGTTCGCATATCCCGTTTTTGGTTTTAATGGCGCGGTTCAGGGCAAGGGTTATCCTGTCGGACATTCGCGAGGTTATCGAAACGGTGTTTTTAGAGCCGTTCCCGCAGACAATAAGCTGAACTCCGCGCGGAAATTCAAACACCGCATTTTCTTCTGTTATTATACCTGCGGCATTTTTTATTGCGGCTTTTCCGTTTTTGATAATTACCGCCGAGCTTGGCGAGTTTATCTCGGCACCCGACTGTAATTTTATATATTCAACATCGGAAAAGATCCTCCCGAAAAGCTCCGCCGCATTTGTTTCTCCAATAGTTATCAGCAATTGACCAACTCCTTTTTATTATTTTGGTGGTTTAAGGGCTGTTTATTATAAATTAAAATCGGTAATTATTAGCTGTCTTGACATTTTCCGTTTCATATGGTATAATAATCTTGCAAATGATTTTTGATAATTTTATTGACAACACAACAGTGTCTGATTACATATACTCTTTGCATTTTATAAAATTATAACGGAGGAACAAGATGGACAATTTTATTTCCGATAATGACCCTATCTACGAAAAGCTCGACAGGCTTTATGATGAAGATAAATTCGACGAAATAATCGCGGCGGTAAAGGCTGTTCCGAGAAAACACTGGAGCAATAAGCTGTGGTTCAGAATTATCGGCGCATACAATAACACAGGGAAATTTGGCGAGGCTGTTCAGGAGCTTCAGGGGATATTTCCGAGATGCCGTTCGCATGAGGAGCTTGCGCGCTATTGGTATCAGCGCGGCTATATACTCTATAAAACAGACCACGAGCTTGCCGCACAACATCTTTATGAAAGAGGACTTCTTGCCGACCCTGATGATAGTCTTGACCTGAAAGCCGAAATTTCAGAATGTGTATCTATTGTATCCGGCGATCTGCAAAAGCTTGCAAATATATCCGAGCGCGCAATGATGGCACTTAAAAAGCATTGTGCATCGACAATGGGCAAAATCAAATATCGCCTTTCAGACGAAGAATTTGCTTTAAGGCTCGCATATCTTCCCTCAATACGTCATATCCCGAATACAAAGTACGGGCTTGGATTTGACAATTTTTTAAAGAAATTTCCCGATGATGAAAAAAGAATAGTTCGTGCATTTTTAAAGAATAATTTCGGGATAATTGATAAGAAGTCGCTCGATGAATTATTGAACGGCAAATTGAGCTATAACCTTACGTCTGTTATGCATAATGTTTGCGCACAAGCTGCGGGTTCGCCTGATTTTGATGTTTCGGCACTTGACCAAAACGGCAAAGAGCTGTTTGGCGACTTTACGCTCTTTTTGAGCTATATCATAAAGTTCTTGCCTACACGCGGAGGCGTTACGGCGTGGGATATAAGCGAAAAGATAGGCTTTACGAGAAATGCTTATGCCTGCGACATAATAACGGAAAAGGATTATCGCGAGGCTGTCAGTATATATACAGACTTGGCAAAAAGATGTTTTTCTGACTTTGATGAATATCTTACGTCGCTTGTGCTGGGCAGCGGAATGTTTATGTTCCTCGAAGACAATCGCTCTGTAAAATCAGCGATAAAGTATATAGATACCGTCATGCCGCTTGTGCTTGAGGGTGACGTTCCCGATATAATATGGAACAGATGAAACAGCTTGCGCGTCGGCAAGTGAAAGCTTTGGCAATGAGCAGGGGAAGCCTTTTAAAAGGTTTCCCTATTTTTCGCTCCGATTTTCTCATCACTCTGTTTAAAAAATGAAAATTTTGTGAAAAATAATTGACAAATCATAAAACTGTGTTAAAATAAAAATGTGTAACACGAGTGATTTTGTTTTTGAATGGAGGACAAAATATGAGCATTTACGATTTCAGCTTTAAAGCGCAGGACGGAAAAGAAGTTTCAATGTCGGAGTATAAAGGAAAGGTTCTTCTTATTGTTAATACCGCTACGGGCTGCGGCTTTACTCCGCAGTATGACGAGCTTCAGGATCTGTATGAGCTTCATCAAAAAGACGGCTTTGAAATACTCGATTTCCCCTGTAATCAGTTTGCAAATCAAGCACCGGGTGATGATGAGGAAATACACAGCTTTTGCACGGGACGTTACGGCATAACTTTCCCTCAGTTTTCAAAGATTGAAGTAAACGGAGAAAACGCGCTGCCGCTTTATAAATACCTTACGTCAAATACGAAATTTGAGGGCTTTAACGGTCCTATGGGTCTTGTCCTTACGCCTGTTGTAAAGAAAATGGATAAAGACTATAAAAACAATGGAAATATAAAGTGGAATTTTACAAAATTCCTTATAGACAGAGACGGCAATATTGTTGCCCGCTTTGAACCTACTACGGCAGTATCAAAGGTAAAGGAAAAAGTCGAGGAGGTGTTGTAAATGTTCCATTATGATTATGTGACGGAAAATACCTGCTCTCAGCTTATAAGCTTTGACCTTGACGGAGATGTTGTCCATAATGTAAAGTTTATGGGCGGCTGCAACGGCAACCTCAAAGCGATACCGCTGCTTATAGAGGGTTGGACGGTGGAACAGATAGCCGAAAAGCTCAGCGGCGTTATATGCGGGCGCAGACCGACTTCATGTGCCGACCAGCTTGCGAGAGCTGTCCGCTTGGGCTATGAGGCGTCAAAAAAGGCGTCTTGAAATAAATTACATTGGAGGTAATTGTAATTATGAGCAAGAAATTAGTTGCATATTTCAGCGCAAGCGGAGTTACGGAGGACGCCGCAAAGAAAATAGCCGAAGCGTCGGGCGCGGAGCTTTACGAGATACGCCCCGAAGTTCCTTATACAAATGAGGATCTTAATTGGCAGGACAAAAATTCCCGCAGCAGCGTAGAGATGAAAAATAAAGAGCTTCGTCCCGCAGTTGCTGACAATAACGCGCCTGTTGCCGATAAAGACGTTATTTTCCTCGGTTTTCCTATCTGGTGGTATACCGCGCCGACAATTGTAAACACATTTCTCGAGGGCTATGATTTTTCGGGTAAGAAGATAATCCTTTTTGCGACATCTGGCAGCAGCGGTTTCGGACAGAGCCTCCCCGACCTTAAAAAGAGCGTGAGCAGCAAAACGGATATTGAAGAGGGCATACTGATACACGGAAAAAAGAGCGCGGACGAATGGAAAAAATGGGTAGATACCCTATCGGTATAAGGAGAGAAAACGATGAAAGTTGCTGTGAGATATTATTCAAAAAGCGGAAATACAAAAAAGATAGCCGAGGCGATAGCGAAGGCGGTAGGCGTTGAGGCAAAGGAAATATTCGAGCCGCTTTCCGAGGACGTTGATATATTGTTTTTCGGGTGCGCTCCGTATGCATTTGACGTTGACCCCATGGTAAAGAAGTTTATAAAGGACATAAACGTAAATATAGATTGGGTAGTAAATTTCTGTACGACTGCGGGGATTAAATCTACGCGCAAGTATATGGAAAAGCTGTTTAGCGAAAAGGGGATAAAGCTTGCGGAAAGGGAATTTTCCTGCCGCGGAGAGTTTGGGATATTCCATAAAGGAAAGCCGAACAGCGACGATATGAAAGCCGCCGCCGA
>CANQFZ010000074.1 GCA_947600065.1 uncultured Clostridia bacterium
GGAAAACAAGAGTTTTCCCCGCATTGCCTTTTCAAAGCCGTGCTTTGAAAAGGCAATCCTGAAAGAAGTTTTGAGCGGGGAACAACTTTAAGTATGAAAAAACCTTAGAGCGGGAAAGAAATAACGTCTGAAAAGAACCGCTTAATGAAGACTGTACCTTGCCATTAGCCGTCACAGCTAACAGTCCAACAGCACATATTTCGGCGTATGCTGCTGCCAATTGTCGGCGGGCTGCTCGTCCTTGGAAAGCCAATCGTCGTTCTCTCGCGGCTCGTTGTACCTTCCCTTAATGCGCGCAAAAACGTCGTCCATGTCAAACGACGAGCCCATAGCATAAGAGGGTCGTTGGGGCGCAGGTGCGGCGGTGTTGCGCGAAGGATAGGCGCTGCTCGGCGCGGAATATGAACGCGCGGAATTGCTCGGTGCGGAATTGGTGCTGCCGCGCGAAGTGGCGCTGTAAACCGCCGTTGGGGCGTTGTAGAGCGCGGTTATGAGATACGCGCGAATGTTGCGGACGTTGCCTGCGTTGCTTTCGAGTACGTTCAGGGCATGCTCAATATGCGCTTTCTTAAGCTCAAGAAAACGCTTTTTGACCTGTTCAGTCGGCAGTTCCTCGCCGTTTACTCTTATTGTTTCCTTTTGCGAACACATCACGTCCAGCATTACTCCGACAAGCTCGTCAGCCTTATCCTTCTCAGCGAAGCTGTCATACTCAATATTCTCGTGAATGGAATCCAGATACACTTCCCGCTTTGAATTATCAACAAAAGAAGAATTATTATGATGAAAATCCGTCCTTCCCTCCGTCCTCTCCGTCAAATCCTCTTTTTCGCGCGTAGCGCGAGGATGAGTGATTGATGATTGAGTATTTATTTTATTAGTATTTAATTTATTAAATGTAGCCGTTGTCGGTTTATCCGTTGACGGGTTTTCCGTCAACGGCTTATCCGCCGACGGTGAAGCCAAAAAAATATTGTCCGCTTTTTCGGACATGGAAGAATTTTCTAAATTTTCTTCGCATGAATAATCGGGGTTTTGCCTCGGGTCTTCGTAAACGTGATACTCGTTAGCAGACATTCGACCGAGGTCGTCGCGACCCTGTCGGCGGGTTATATAGCCAAAACTTTCAAGCTCCTGAACCGCTGTCCTCACGCTGTTCGCGCCTTCTGCGACAATATACGCAAGCCCCGTGACCGTATAATCCCACTCGGGCGGCAGGCTCAGAATTACCGAAAGCAAGCCTTTTGCTTTAAGCGACAGCCTTCTGTCCTTAAGGTGAATGTTGGACATCACCGTATAATTCTTGTTTTTTTCAACTCTGAATACTGTTGACATATTATCCTCTTTTCTCAAGCCATCGGGCTTGTTCTTTTTATTTGAGGATAATAATAAAAAGACTGCAAAAAACTGCAATTGGAGGTAAGATGTAAGAAATTCGGGGAGTTTTGGGCGTTAGTTATTTTGAAGTTCAAAGAAAGAGGCTGGAGTTTAAACCGAAATATCGTTAATATATCGCATAAAAAATAGAGGTAAGAGTTCTTACCTCTTACCTCTAATTTCTAACCTCTAAAAGGGGTTGCCCATTAAAATTAAACTAAACTAATTACTTCATCTCCGCAATCGCCGCCTGTGCCGCCGCAAGTCTTGCGATAGGAACACGGAACGGTGAGCAGGAAACATAAGAAAGTCCTATCTTGTGGCAGAACTCAACAGACGAAGGATCGCCGCCATGCTCGCCGCAGATACCGCAGTGCATTTCGGGACGAACTTTCTTTCCGAGCGTAACAGCCATTTCCATAAGCTTTCCAACGCCCGTCTGGTCGAGCTTCGCAAACGGATCGTTCTCGAAGATCTTGGTGTCATAATAAGCGCCGAGGAACTTGCCCGCGTCGTCACGCGAGAAGCCGTAGGTCATCTGCGTGAGGTCGTTCGTGCCGAAGCAGAAGAACTCCGCCTCTTTCGCAATATCGTCAGCCGTAAGCGCCGCACGCGGAATTTCTATCATCGTGCCTACTTCGTACTTCATGTTGCTTCCCGCAGCCTTTATTTCCTCATCTGCTACGGAAACTACAATGTCCTTTACGAACTTCAGCTCCTTGACTTCGCAAACGAGCGGGATCATTATTTCGGGAACAAGATTCCAGTCGGGGTGAGCCTTCTGTACATTTATTGCCGCGCGAATGACCGCTCTTGTCTGCATCTTAGCAATTTCGGGATAAGTTACCGCCAGACGGCAGCCGCGGTGACCCATCATCGGGTTGAACTCGTGGAGCGAGGAAATAATGTTCTTTATCGTTTCAACCGACTTGCCCTGTGCGTCTGCAAGAGCCTTTATGTCAGCTTCTTCGGTAGGAACAAACTCGTGGAGAGGCGGGTCGAGGAAACGAATTGTAACAGGGTTGCCTTCGAGAGCCTCATAGAGCTTTTCAAAGTCGCTCTGCTGCATGGGAAGGATCTTGTCGAGAGCCTTTTCGCGCTCTTCTACGGTGTCCGAGCAGATCATCTCGCGGAACGCCGCAATTCTGTCAGCCGCAAAGAACATATGCTCTGTACGGCAAAGACCGATACCCTCAGCTCCCAGCTCTCTTGCTTTCTTTGCGTCGGTAGGAGTGTCGGCATTTGTGCGAACTTTAAGCTTTCTGTACTTGTCAGCCCACGCCATAATTCTTCCGAACTCGCCCGCGATCTTCGCGTCAACTGTCGGTATAATGCCGTCGTAGATGTTGCCCGTAGAACCGTCAATTGAAATGGGGTCGCCCTCGTGATATGTCTTTCCTGCGAGAGTGAACTTCTTGTTCTCCTCGTCCATTGCAATATCGCCGCAGCCCGAAACGCAGCAAGTACCCATTCCGCGCGCTACAACGGCAGCGTGAGAGGTCATACCGCCGCGAACCGTCAGGATACCCTGCGCAGCCTTCATACCCGTAATGTCTTCGGGGGAAGTTTCCAGACGTACAAGAACTACCTTTTCGCCTCTTGACTTCCACTCAACAGCGTCGTCCGCGCTGAATACTATCTTACCGCAAGCAGCTCCCGGAGAAGCGCCCAAGCCCTTTCCTACGGGCGTTGCAGCCTTTAGAGCGGCGGTGTCGAACTGTGGGTGGAGCAGTGTGTCGAGGTTTCTGGGGTCTATCATTGCGACAGCCTTCTTCTCGTCTATCATGCCCTCGTCAACGAGGTCGCAGGCTATCTTCAGAGCGGCCTGTGCTGTTCTCTTGCCGTTACGGCACTGGAGCATATAGAGCTTTCCGTTTTCAACGGTGAACTCCATATCCTGCATATCTCTGTAATGGTCTTCAAGAATACCGCATACCTTTACGAAATCGGCATAAGCCTCGGGGAATTTGTCAGCCATCTGAGCGATAGGCATAGGAGTACGAACGCCCGCAACAACGTCCTCGCCCTGTGCGTTGAACAAAAATTCGCCCATAAGCTTCTTTTCGCCCGTAGCAGGGTCGCGCGTAAATGCAACGCCCGTTCCCGAATTGTCGTTAAGGTTTCCGAATACCATCGGCATAACGTTTACCGCTGTGCCCCAGCTGTAGGGGATATCGTTGTCGCGGCGGTATACGTTAGCACGCGGGTTGTCCCAAGAACGGAATACTGCTTCAATAGCGAGCTTAAGCTGTTCTACGGGGTCGGAAGGGAAGTCCTTTCCGAGCTGTTTTTTGTACTCAGCCTTAAACTGCATAGCAAGCTCTTTAAGGTCCTCGGCGGTAAGATCAACGTCATACTTAACGCCCTTCTTCTCCTTCATCTCGTCGATGAGCTGCTCGAAATACTTCTTTCCGACTTCCATAACAACGTCGGAGAACATCTGTATAAATCTTCTGTAAGAATCGTAAACAAATCTTTCAAACTTAGGGTCGGGGTTACCTGCGATCATAGCCGCGACAACGTCGTCGTTGAGACCGAGGTTAAGAATTGTGTCCATCATTCCGGGCATAGAAGCTCTTGCGCCCGAACGAACCGAAACCAACAGCGGGTTTTTAAGGTCGCCGAATTTTTTGCCGTTTTCTTTTTCCATCCAAGCAACGCCTTCCATTGCTTGCGCCATGATTTCATCATTGATCTTTCTGCCGTCCTCATAATACTGAGTACAAGCCTCTGTTGTGATAGTGAAACCCTGCGGTACAGGCAGACCGATCTCAGTCATTTCAGCCAGATTTGCGCCCTTGCCTCCGAGCAGGTTGCGCATTGTCATATTACCTTCTTTAAAGGTATAGACCCATTTTTTTGCCATTGGAATATTCCTCCTGATAAGTTATTAGACCTGAGTACCAACCGTCAAAAACAGCTTGTCTCAAACTCTAAACATTATTATAACATAAATGTAACAAAATTTCTATAGGATTTTTAAATTTTTTTGATAATTTTAGCAATTTTTTTCTCTGTAATTTCATAACACTCCGTCAACGCTCTATACACCGTCAATAACGTTTTTTTAAATTTTGAAATTTTTTTCAAAAAAGTGCTTGACAACTATTCGGAAATATGGTATACTGTTAAAGTCGTTGAGAGTTCATGCTGGTGTAGCTCAGCCGGTAGAGCAGCTGATTTGTAATCAGCAGGTCGGGGGTTCGAATCCGTCCACCAGCTC
>CANQFZ010000075.1 GCA_947600065.1 uncultured Clostridia bacterium
GGAAGCGGTGCTGCGGCTAGGCTTTGTGCCTGCCGCAGTGCCGCTGACGCCGCAGATGGGGCTTTATATACAGTCTGTATGGTCGCTTTTAAAGCGACATTTTTTCATGCACCCAAAAGGCACTGGTCGAAAGCAAAAAGCGCCTCGTTTATTTCATAGATATTATAATTCCCGTGTGTTATAAAATACTCGATTATGATATCGAACTTGTTGCTGTGAGAAAGGGCAAAACCCGCCTTCATCAGCATTTCCTTTGTTTCATCAAGCGACAGTTCAAGTGCTATCGCAAATGCAATTGCTGTTGTTTTCTTCGGTTTATAGAGCCTGTCTCCGCGTATTTTTGAAAACAGTTTTCGGTCGATATTCGCTTTTTTATAACACTCTGCGTCGGTCATTCCCTTTTCGTCTATCTTTCTCAGAAGCATTTCCGAAAAGCTCTCGTCAAGCGTTTTCAGAGCGTCAATAAGCGTGCTTTCTTTAAGGATTTTGTCAGGTTCGGGAGCGCACAACGACACATTAAAAAGCGCCGCTTCTTTTCTTTTCGCGCTGTAAAGGGGAGAGTCGGAATGTTCCTCTGCATAACGGTCGTCGATATACTTTCCGATATCGGAAAACAGCTTTTCGCCTATATAAAGCGCTGACTTATCGAAAATGACAATATAAACGGTCATTTCGTTTTCAAGCAAAAACTCGCTTATAGTGTCCAGAGCAACTTTAAAAGCCTTGTCTTTAGGATAGCCGTATACTCCCGACGAAATAAGCGGGAAAGCTAGCGTTTTGCATTTTGCTTTTTTCGCAAGCTCCAAAGACTTTTTATAGCATGAAATGAGCTTTTCGCGCTCGCCTTGATCTCCGCCGCGCCATACAGGTCCTACGGTATGAATAACATATTTACAGGGAAGGTTATAGGCACCTGTAATTTTCGCGTCGCCTGTTTCGCAGCCGCCGAGCTTTTCACACTCTTTGAGCAGTCCTATTCCTGCGGCTCTGTGTATCGCGCCGTCAACGCCTCCCCCGCCGAGGAGCGAATTGTTCGCGGCGTTTACTATTGCGTCGACTTCCATTTTCGTTATGTCGTTTCTAACAATCTGAACAGGCATTTTATCCTCCGTTTTATTATTCGTTACTGTTTTTTAAATATTTCGCGCAGGAGTTCGAGCATTTTTTCAATATCAACGGGTTTTGCAAGATGCCCGTTCATACCCGATTGCAATGCGCGCTCGCGGTCTTCTTCAAAAGCGTTTGCCGTCATGGCGATTATCGGTATCTCCGAGCGCTCTGGATCGCCCATTGAGCGTATAGCGCGCGTTGCGGCATAACCGTCCATAATGGGCATTTGTATATCCATAAGCACAAGGTCAAAATGCCCGCCCTCGTTATTTGAGATCATCTCGCAAGCCTGCTGACCGTTTTCGGCGCACTCCACCTGAAATCCTGCTTCGGTGAGCAACTCAGCGGCGATCTCGCGGTTCAGCTCGTTATCTTCCGTAAGAAGAATACGCTTTCCCTTAAACTCGGTGTCGTCAGACGAGGGAGCAGTTTCATCTTTTCGTTCTTCGGATACGCGCCCCAGACTGCGCTCAAGTGTATTATGAAGGTCAGAGGCAAAGAGCGGTTTTCCGATAAATCCCGTGACCCCCGCCATGCGCGCTTCTTGTTCTATATCCGTCCAATCATATGCGGACATAAGGATTATTGGAGAGTCGTCGCCGACTATTTTTCTTATCTCGCGGACCGTTTCAATTCCGTTAAGCTCGGGCATTGACCAGTCAACTATATAAACCTCGAAGGGATCGCTCATATCCATAGCCTCGTTTGTACGGGCAATGGCTTCTTTTCCCGAGGTCGTCCATTCCGCGCGCATGCCTATCTGTCTGAGCATTTTTGAAACACTCTGACAGCATACCATATCGTCATCTACTACAAGTCCTCTGAAGCCGCTGAGCTCGGCTATTGCGCCTAATTCCCTATGCGACGAGGACAATTTCAGTTCAAGATTTACCGTAAAGGTCGTTCCCTTTTCGGGTTCGCTCTCGACGCTTATTGTTCCGCCCATCATATCAACGATATTTTTAGTAATTGCCATTCCGAGACCCGTTCCCTGGATACCGCTCACGGTAGAAGTCTGTTCGCGCGTAAATGGATCGAAAACCGTTTTTGCAAATTCGGGGCTCATGCCTATTCCCGTATCGCTGACTTTAAACTCAAACGCTCCTCGGTCGGGAGAATTCGAGGGCTTTTGCGTTATGCGGACGGCTACAGTTCCTCCCGAAGGAGTAAACTTTATAGCGTTTGAAGTAAGATTTAACAATATCTGATTAAGACGCAGCTTGTCGCAGAAAACTTCCTCGTCCGTTACGTCTACAGTGTCTATAAACAACTCCATTCGCTTTGCGTGGATATCCGACTGAACTATGTTTCTTAACCCTTGGAGTATCTCCGCAAGGTTTTCGGGACGCTCAACTATGGTCACCTTTCCCGACTCGATGCGGCTCATATCAAGCACGTCGTTTATCAGCGACAGAAGATGATCGGACGCTTGTGCTATTTTTGAAAGATAGTCGCGAGCGCGGTCTTTGTTGTCGATATGCGTAGAAGCGAGCGCTGTATAGCCTATGATAGCGTTCATGGGCGTTCGGATATCGTGGGACATATTGTTTAAAAAAGTCGTTTTTGCGCGGTTTGCTGCGTCGGCAGCCTGCAATGCGTTTGATAGCTCAACTGTTCTTTCTTCAAGCTCTGAGGTAGCAACAGCTACTTTTTTCGTAAGTTGTTTCTGGTTTCTCGTGCGCACTACAAGCATAGCTACAGTGAACAAAAGCAACAGAAGAAGAATAACGCCTATGACTATGTAAACGGGATTTCGATAGAAAAACGCTATAAGGCTGTTTTCATTTTCAAGTCTTGAATCTATCTCTCTTGATATTATTAAATCAAGGTCCGCTTGAGTAAAGCTGTCCGAGCCTTTATCAAGGAGCGAAAGCAGATAGCGTCCGCCGCTTATGTTATTTCCGACGGCATATGAAAAAGATGTTTCGCCGAAAACGACAGAGGACAGGCGGTTTCTTACGTCCTCACGGACATATCTTTCGGCGGTATACGCATAGAGAAAAGCCGCGTCGGCTTTGCCGCTCAAAACTGCGTTTACACAATCGTCAGTTGTCGGACATCTCAATATCGCGTCCTCGCTGTAGCGGGAGGATATTATGTCATCCAGCGCGTCTGTCCTTTCCATAACGGCTATGCGCTTCGGAGTTCCCGAAAAACCGTTTAGCGTAATTCTGGCAAAGTTTGTCCGGAAATAAGGGACGGTTATTTTATAGCCCTCTTCTTCGGCAAGATAATAATCCCCTGCGAAATCAAGCACAATGTCAGCTGCTCCCGCAGAACGCAATGAATAATACTCGTTTCTGTCCTTTACGGGAATGTATTCATATTTAAGCCCTAATTTCCCCGCAAGCGTCTCGAAAATAGATGGGAGTATTCCGACAGCTTTTCCGCTGTTGTCAAAATAACAATACGGCGCTATTTCGGGATTTATCAGAAGCTTTAAAGTCTTTTCCGAAGAATGAAGCTCTTCTAAAAATTCCCGCTCGCCCGCGTTCAAAATAAGAGAGCCCGAGCTGTCGGTCGAATAATACTTGTCGTGGAGAGTGTCGCGCCAGTTCTGGTCATGAAGATCCATTTCATTTATCGCGCTGTTTATCCTGCTCATAAGCTCGGTATTGTTCTTATTTGTGCAAATGTAAAAAGGACTTGCGTCAAAAGATTCGAGCATCCACTCATTGTCGAGAAGACGAAGGCTTCCCGTAACGGCTGCGTCTACCTTTCCCTCCTGCAAGGCTGCGGAAAGGTCTGCCTGTTCGTCAAAATAAACGGGAAAATATGTAAAAGAATGTTCTTCGGCAAACGTACTGAAATTTTCGTTTTTAGAATTATCTTTGAGCATTCCAATTCTTATCCCGTCATAGGTCGAATAGTCTCCCTCGACGATATCCTGATTGCCCGCTTTAACGGTAAGTATAGTAGTATTTACGCCGATAGACTGATCCGAAAAAAGAAATTCTTTCTCTCGTTCTGCTGTCTTTGAAACGGAAGTTACTATATCGACTTCTCCGTTTTTAAGCATTTCCAGAGCGTTTGAATACGAACTGTCATAGCCGACATAATCATACGTCCAACCGCCGTGTATAGCCAGCCTTTGCAGAAATTCATAACCATAACCGCCGCGGCGGCCGTTCTCGTCTATTGTATGATATCCCGAAAAAGCAAAGAAACCAACCCTGAGTTTTTCCGTGGTTTCTGCTGCGCTTGCTCCCGATAAAATACCGAGCGGGAACATAAGCAGCGCGCAAAGCACGGAACATAACACTCTTTTCATAAAATACTTCCTCCGCGATCATTTTTTGTTTGGTCTTGGAAATTGTTTACTTTGATTTTATTATACAGCCCGTAATAAGATTTGTCAAGCGCTGTACAAAAAGCAGATAATTGAATGTTGTACGTTTGTCAATGATATGTTACACTTTTCTCAAAAAATATGATGTTAATAACTTTGAACGAAATCAGCCGCTA
>CANQFZ010000076.1 GCA_947600065.1 uncultured Clostridia bacterium
CGTTCGTGATTTTGCTTCGCACGGCTCAGCAAAATCGCGTCGCTGACCTGCGCTCGTTTCCTTGGATAAAGATTTTGACGGGGTTCGGGGCGAGCCAGCGCCCCGAACTTTCCCCCTTCCCCTTCGGGGAAGGGGGCAGGGGGTTGGGGCGAGAGAGCGTTATTGAAAGAAACAACGTTTGAAAAGAACAACAAATGGGCTTTGTACGTCATATTCAGTAAACAGCCTTTCGGCTTAATTTCTTACCTCTTACTTCTTATCTCTAACATCTAAAAGGAGGATCAAATATGGATAATTTCGAGTATAAAGTGGTCGTATATGATACAAAAGGTTTTGGGGGCGGAGTTATCGAATCAAATCAGCTTGAAAACCAACTCAATGCTCTTGGACGTGACGGGTGGGAGATGGTAAGCTGTACTTCTACAAACCAAAATTATGGTGCATCCAAAAGCGTAGTTTTTATATTCAAGCGCAAGAAGAACGGATAAATTCCGATTTATCGGCAAAACAATGTATATCAAAGCAGTACGGCATTGTGTAGTCATTTACAATCTAATAATGTCTGCGTTAGCAGACACCTACTACTGAATACAGCGTTCAATGCGTACACTCTACCCTGTCAACTGTCAGCAGGGCGAGAGAGCGTTATTGAGAGGAACAACGTCTGACAAGAACCACATATAGGAGGGTTACTAATGGGCTTATTCGACAAATTTAAAAAGACACCCGATAAGGGTCAGGACAACAACAACGAACCCAAAGCCCCGGGCTGGGACGCTATAACCGCCTTGTGCGAAAGGGCATATCCCAATCAGAAAAATCCCAAGCATTACGGTACGGTTGTCAGCTATCGTTTCGACGGCAAAGATCCCCTTGACGGTATCAGCATTTATGACGGCGGAAATTATTGGCATTTTGTAACTTACGGATTATCCGAGCTGTATGAAAAAGAATCGGATATAAAAGAAATAAGCGGGTTTGGAATGGAGTTTACTTTCAAGCTGAAAAAAGACAAATACGAAAACGAAGAAAACGAGATACGCTGTATATGCGGTATCTTGCAGTCTATTGCAAGAATTACATTTTCCAAGGGTGAAATTTTCAATGCTTACGAGCACTTATTTACGGGGCAAACGACAGGCATAGACAGCGGCAGAAAGTCCAACATTACGGGATTTATTACCGTGCCCGACGATAAATTTCCCGAAATTGTCGATACGCCTAACGGCAAAATGTGTTTTGTTGAGTTTATAGGCGTAACGGACAGCGAGTTAAAAGCAATCCGCAATAAGGAAATCAGCGAAAAGGAATTGTTTGAAAAATTGGGAAGCGATATAACGGATTATAACCGAAAAGCCGTTATATAATTCCGTTTGCCGAACAACCGTTTGAAAGAAACAGGAGGAATTATTATGGCGTTTTTTACACCGGTACTGTTGCTGCGAAGAAAAGTAATCGTAAAACGGTTGAACGCCTGCGGTGCGACCTCGGAAAGAACGGCAAAAACATTGGCTGAGGCAGGCGTAATCAATCCGAACGGTTTCAGTCGATTTACGCAGAAACTTGTAGATTTGGGAACGATACATATGACTTCCGGCGGCAGGTATTATGTGTGAAAACTTTTCCCAAGTGTTGAACACCCCTTGAAAGAGAAATTGAACTTTTTCGCGGCAGCTGATCGGAAAAGAATTGAGTTACTAAAAGAGGTAAGAGTTTTAGTGGAAAAGTTGTTTGCTGTATGAAACAACTTTTCCATTTCAATTTATAGCTTTATGTATTGTCAATAAGCAACGGGAGTGATATATCATGTGGTTCGTTTTGGCATTATTGTCCGCAGTATTCGCGGCGCTTACTTCCATTTTGGCGAAGATAGGAATAGAGGGCGTAAACTCTAATCTTGCGACTGCCATAAGAACAATGATCGTTGTGGTCTTAGCATGGGGAATGGTTTTCCTGACCGATGCACAGGGCGGTATCACAAGTATCAGCAGAAAAAGCTGGATATTCTTGATATTGTCGGGCTTGGCTACGGGTATTTCATGGCTGTGTTATTATAAAGCGTTACAGGTCGGCGAGGCGTCGAAGGTCGTGCCTGTTGATAAAATGAGCGTGGTAATTACGATAATTCTTGCGTTCATTTTCCTGCATGAAAAAGTTACCGTAAAATCAGTTATAGGCTGTATACTTATCGGCGCGGGAACGATTATTATGGTCATTTGACAGTGTACAGTTTGTAGTGTACAGTAAACAGCGAATGTGTCCTCTTCGCGGACGATATTAGATTGTTATGAAGTCTGAAGGTTTTTGAGTGCCTATTGTCCAAAAACAATCAGAATATTATCCGCCGCAAGGCGGATACTTTCGATGTTTACTATACACTGTACATTGTCAACTGTCTACGCAACCGTCAGTTGACAAATTTCCGCGTGCGAATGGTTGACCCGCAACCATTGTTTTTGCTATGATGATAATATCAAAAACAAAGGAGGTCTTGCTTATGAATATAGCAGACAGAATACAATTTCTTAGAAAATCCAAAGGAGTATCGCAGGAAGAGCTTGCGGAAAAGATCGGCGTTTCCCGACAGGCAGTTTCTAAATGGGAAAGTGAACAAAGCACTCCCGAATTAGAAAACATTATTATAATGAGCGATTTTTTCGGGGTAACGACAGACTATATCCTAAAAGGTATCGAGCCGGAGTCGAGTGATAATAAAGAACAACAAGGCAGAAAACTTGCAGGCAATATCCTTTATATCGTTTCAACAGCAATTGTTTTCATAGGACTTTTTTGTGCTTTCTGCGGGTACGGATATGCAGAACATTCAATGACGGCTGTGTGGGGTTCTATGATAATTCAGGCAGTCGGTATAGTATGTTATGGTATCGGGAAAGTATTGTCGTCAAAAAAAGCCCCGTTTTGCGTTGATTTGCTGAATATAATAGGCGTCGCCTTTATGCCTGTTTCTATGATCACAGGATATATTTCAGAGCGTATATTACACTATGGAGGAATTACTCCTTATCCGAGCGATATTATCCATTTATTGATATTCGGCGTAGTGTTCGCCGCGCTCATAATTATGAGTTGTATTTTTTTAAAAAAGCAAAGGAATTCATCACGCTGACAGCTTTCAATTATTCAAGCTGACGTTTGGATACCGCTCGTCCCGACCCTTTATTTGTTATCAAAAAGCGCGCGTCTTTTCGGCAGCATTTTGCCTCTTGAAAATACGCAAGAGTTTCCAATAAGAACAAATCCTGAGAAAAATTGTCCAAAACCCACAGAAAATTCCGAAATAAACTGCAAAATATTTTAATTTCTGCATAAACAGAAGTTTACAAAAAGTTTAAATTCGAGTGTTAATATAATTATAAGCAAAAATATCAGTTTCAGCAAATTAAGGGTGATTTTTATGAAAACAGGACTTATTCTTGAGGGCGGCGCTGTTCGCGGAATATTTACGGCGGGCGTTCTTGACAGACTTATGGAAGGCGGAGTTTATTTTCCGTATGTTATAGGCGTTTCGGCGGGCGGCGGAAACGCAATGAGCTATGTTTCAAGGCAGAACGGACGCACAAAGGATATGCTGAATGTTCCGCGCTCAGAGTCTTATTACGGGTTCAGGCAGTTTTTAGGAACGGGCAAGATAATAAACCTTGACAAAATGGTCTACGAATACCCGTTCAAGCAGTTCCCGTTCGATTTCGATACATATTTCCACAGCGGCATTGAGACGGAATACGTCTGCACCTGCTGTGAAACGGGAGAAGCGGAATATTTTTCCGAGAAGCGCGACGCGGAGCGTCTTTTGAAGATAACAAAGGCTACCTGCTCCGTGCCTATGCTGTGCGATCCTGTTGAAATTGACGGAAAGCATTATCTTGACGGGAGCATTGCGGATTCCATTCCGCTTGAGCATGCGCTTGAAATGGGCTGCGACAAGCTCGTTGTCGTGCTGACAAAGCCGAGCAGTGACACGCCGCCGACAGATTACAAGAAATTCCATGCGGTAATTCACGGTATGTACAAGCGCTATCCGAAGTTTGAAGAGGCTTGTATGACGCGCGTTGAGCGTTACATAGAGAATGTAAAGCTTATGAACAAGCTTGAGGAGGAAGGAAAGATATTTGTTTTCAGACCTTCGCTCCCTGCTATTTCAAAGTTTGAAAAGGACAGCGGAAAGATCGACGAGTCCTACAACGACGGCTATATGCAGGCAGAGAACAAAATAGACGAACTGCTGGACTGGATAGGGGTAAAGCTGGTAAGCTGATAATAACAAAAGGGGGCTTTTTAGCCCCCTTTTTTGTGCCGCTCATTATGTGATTTTAAGAATAAAAGTGGTTCGCCTCTCAAAACATCTCTATAAGATTGCCATTTCAAAGCACGGCTTTGAAATGGCAATGCGGGGAAAACTCTTGTTTTCCCCGCACCCTTTAGCGCTTTTGAAGCGTTATTGAGGGGAAACCTTTT
>CANQFZ010000077.1 GCA_947600065.1 uncultured Clostridia bacterium
GCAATGCGGGGAAAACTCTTGTTTTCCCCGCACCCTTTAGCGCTTTTTTGCCGTTATTGAGGGAAAACTTTTTTGAAAAAAAGTTTTCCCTCAAACTCCCTTTCAAAAAACTTTCGTGCGCACGCTCGTTTGGTGGTTTGGAAATTATACATTGTCTGCCGCTCAAAACAGTTTCTTACCTCTTACTTCTTATCTCTAACCTCTAAAAGGTCTCCTTTTTCAAAAAACTTTCGTGTCGCCGCCCGTTGTGTGGTTTTGAGTTTAACGTTGTTCCCCGCTCTAAACAGCTTCTTACCTCTTACCTCTAACAGCTCTTGACTTTACAAATAATTTGTGCTAAAATTAAGGGGTAAAAAATTTGTCGGAATTTTATTCCGAAAGCTTGGTGACTTAATGAAAAACGATTTCTCAAAAGGCGCGGTCCGGAAAAATATCCTCTCGCAATCCGTACCTCTCCTGTTTGCTCAGCTTATTCAGCTATTATACAATGTCGTCGACCGAATTTATATCGGACACCTCGAAGGTATCGGCGATATGGCGCTTACGGGCATAGGTCTGGCGTTCCCGCTCACTACCTTTATCGCCGCGTTTACTAACCTTTTCGGTCAGGGCGGTACTCCCCTCTTTTCAATTGCAAGAGGCGCAGGCGAGGAAAAACGTGCCGAAAAAATTCTCGGACAAAGCTTTATGCTGCTTACCGTAAGCTCGGTCATTATCATGGTTTTGTGCATGATATTCAGAAAACCCGTTCTATACCTTTTCGGCGCGAGCGACCAAAGTTATGTTTATGCCGACGCATACCTTAAAATATATCTCCTCGGCACAACTTTTTCAATGCTCTCAACGGGACTTAACGGCTTTATCAACGCCCAGGGCTTTCCCAGAACGGGAATGGTAACTATCTTTATCGGCGCGGCAATGAACCTAATTCTCGACCCGATCTTTATTTTCGTGTTCGGAATGGGAGTAGAAGGCGCGGCTATCGCTACTGTAATTAGTCAAGCCGTTTCCGCGGTCTGGGCGGTATCTTTCTTTTTTGGGAAGAAAACGCTCTACCGAATACGAAAAAGTACGCTACTGCCCGACCTGCGGCTTATAAAAAGCATTACCGCGCTAGGACTTGCGGGCTTTATAGTTCAGGCTACAAACTGTATGGTTCAGGCTGTCTGCACGCGCACTCTGCGTGAATTCGGCGGTGACCTGTATGTCGGAGTTATGACGGTAATAAATTCCGTAAGGGATATTTTCACGCTGCCTATTCAGTCGCTCACGGGCGGTTCTCAGCCTGTTATCGGGTATAATTACGGAGCGAGGAAATATGCGCGCGTCCGAAAAGGAATAAGGTTTATGGCGCTTGTGGGCATTGCGTATACGCTTGTTGCGTGGGTAGTTGTACTTATGTTCCCGCATTTTATTGTTTCGATATTCACTTCCGACGAGGAGCTTATAGAGCTTGGCTCGCACGCTCTGGGGATATACTTCTTCGGATTTTGCTTTATGGCATTGCAATTCACGGGACAATCGTCCTTTACGGCATTGCGCTGTACAAAACGGTCGATATTCTTTTCGCTTTTGAGAAAGGCAATAATCGTGGTTCCGCTGACGATAATGCTGCCGAGGCTCGGAATGGGCGCGGACGGAGTATTTGCGGCAGAGCCGATATCGAATGTTGTCGGGGGGCTTGCGTGCTTTTTGACAATGCTGTTGACACTGTATAGAAAGCTGCCGAAGGAAGACGAAAATACGGCGGAATGTACCGAACATTAAACAACGTTTCCAACATTCGACCGCCGCGCAAGCGGCGGCACGAAAGTTTTTTGAAAGGGAGTTTGAGGGAAAACTTTTTTCCCTTCTAGAGGTAAGAGGTTAGAAATAAGAGGTAAGAAGTCAAAGGTAGTTTTGGAGATAAAGTTTTTTGGCTATCAGACAAAGAGGCTAGAGGCTAGAGTTTGATTGGAAAAATCAGATCTAAAAAAAAATTTGATCAATTCATAAAGGAGCTTTCTATATGAACACAAAGCGTGAGATCGCCGCGTTATGTGCGGCGGCGGCATTGTTTTCGGGCTGCGGGAATAATTCAGATCCCGACGCAAATTCTTTCGATAATTCCGAGGTTTATATGAGTTCATCTTCTTCCAGTTCAACAGTTGAAAGTTCAACATCATCAAGTTCATCTTCAAGTTCAACAAGTTCTTCTGTTGAAACTTCATCAAGCTCCGTAGCTGAAAGTTCATCATCTTCAAGTTCAACGCCTGCAAGTTCAACAGCTTCAAGCTCGTCGGTTGCAAGTTCAAAGCCTGTAAGTTCAACAGTTGAAATCAGACCGACCGAAATTCCCGATATACCGCCCGAGAATGTCAGTGAAATAAACGAAAATACTGTCGTTGCTGAAAATGATGAAATAAGGATAGAAAAAGACAGCGCCCTAAGACTTAACAGTGAAATGGAGCTTAACGGCGACCTTTATGTCGAGGGGAAGCTTTTTATTGAAGAAAGCGCAAAGATAAGCGGCACGGGAACGATACACGTTGTAAACTCATTTGACGATATTATCTGCATAGGCACT
Organism: uncultured Clostridia bacterium; assembly: GCA_947600065.1. Lineage (GTDB taxonomy): Bacteria > Bacillota > Clostridia > Oscillospirales > Ruminococcaceae > CAG-115. Next base: position 2,567 of record CANQFZ010000077.1, read on the forward strand.
GTCACGGCTAAAATAGACGCACCCGAGCCTGTCGAAATAGACGGCGTTACATACGTCGGCGGCGTGCTTGTCGCAAATAAAAAATATTCGCTCCCGAAAGACTTCGGAAGCGGGCTCAGCAAGGACCTTAATGCGGCTGTTAAAGCAATGCGCGCCGATTCGGGATTTAAAATGCCTATTATTTCGGGCTTCAGGAGCTATGAGCTTCAGGAAAGAGTTTTTGCAAGCTGGTGCGCCAAAGACGGAGAAGAAGTTGCGCGTACATATTCGGCTGTTCCGGGTCACAGTGAACACCAGACAGGGCTTGCGGCGGACATAACTTCCTGCATGGCAAGCTACGCAAACACTGCTGAAGCGAAATGGCTCGCCGAAAACTGCTATAAATACGGCTGTATCATACGCTATCCCGCCGACAAGGTAGCGATCACGGGGTATATTTACGAGCCGTGGCACATACGATACCTCGGCAAAAGCACCGCAAAGCTCGTCCACGACAGCGGGCTTTGCCTGGAGGAATTCTTGGAAATAGACGGGTGAATACCGGCAGGGTTATTTCAACATATAATGTGGTCTGCTGCCTGCCGGCAGTTGACAGTGTACAGTTTAAAGTATGCAGTATTAGGTATCCGCTTCGCGGATAATATTAGATTGTTTTAAGTCAATAGGCACACGAGCCTATACTTACGGTTGTTTCCAAAACGTTTCAGTCCGATAACAATCTAAATCCTGTCCGCGTTAGCGGACACCTTTACTGTGTACTATACACTGTCCACTGTATACTGAAAATCCCTGCTATGCTATGCATAGCAAGGGATCGTTGGCTAACCTTTTAAAAATTTTTAAGCTATATGCCAAAACAACTATTCGGAAAGTGGCGCATTTTTACGGTTTTTGCGAAGCAAAAATTGAATTGCCATTAGGGCAATTCAAAGTAAAAATACGCAGCATTGAAGCCCGCCGTAAAGGCGGGCTTCAATGCGTGGTGGGCGCGGGTGGATTCGGACCACCGAAGCGAAACGCAACAGATTTACAGTCTGCCCTTCTAGAGGTAAGAGGTTAGAGGTAAGAGGTAAGAAATTCGGGGAACTTTTGAGAGGAAAAGTTATTTGGCTATCAGACAAAGAGGCTAGAGGCTAGAGTTTAAACCCTAGCCTCTATATTCTAATTATTCGTATTATTTGGCGAACAACTTTTCGGTTCTTACTGCATACTGTACACAGCGTTGTACGCGAAGCGTTCAATGCGTACACCGTATACTGAAAATCCCTGCTATGCATAGCATAGCAGGGATTTTCTGGTGGGCGCGGGTGGATTCGGACCACCGAAGCGAAACGCAACAGATTTACAGTCTGCCCCCTTTGGCCCCTCGGGAACGCGCCCATTTAGATGTAAGAAGTAAGAAGTAAGAGGTTAGAATATTAACCGAACACTTACTTCTCGTGGTGTGCGCATTTTTACGGTTTTGCGAGCGAAGCGAGCAAAATTGAATTGCCATTAGGGCAATTCAAAGTAAAAATGTGCAGTATTGAAAAACACCGCCTGCGGTGTTTTTCAATACGTGGAGCTGGTGGACGGATTCGAACCCCCGACCTGCTGATTACAAATCAGCTGCTCTACCGGCTGAGCTACACCAGCATG
>CANQFZ010000078.1 GCA_947600065.1 uncultured Clostridia bacterium
AGAGTTTATATTTCCGACGACGGCGAAAGCATGAGCCTTATTTCCGAAAAGGAGAAAAAATGAAGTTTTCGGAGGGAATGTCGGCGGTAGAAGCGGTGTTGTTTGCCGTGGGAGAGCCGATAGAGCTTGAAAAGCTGGCGCAGGCTTGCGAGCTTGAAGAAGAAGTAACGGTGCGCGTTATCGAGCGATTAAACGATCGCTATCGCGAGCAAAAAAGCGCGTTTGAAATAGCAAAGCTCGGAAGCTGTTATCAGATGATGACAAAAGCGGAATATTCGCGCTATATAAAAACCGCCGTTGAAACGCGCAGACAAGCTCCGCTCTCGCAGGCGGCGCTTGAGGTGCTGGCGATAGTAGCATACAATCAGCCCGTGACGAGGGGATTTATAGACCAAATTCGCGGGGTGGACAGCTCGGGAGTTGTAAAGAGCCTAACGGAGCGCAACTTGCTCGAAGAACACGGCAGAATGAACGACATACCCGGAAAGCCCATTGCATACAGGACAACGGAAAATTTTCTGAGATGTTTCGGTTTAAACAGTCTGGACGGACTGCCCCCCATTCCCGGAAGCACCGACCAGCTCAGTCTTGATGATTACGAAAACGACGATTTTTAAAGAGCGATTTTTGGAGAGGAGGGGTCGTTTTGGGTTGGATAATTGCAGGCATTATATTTATTATCATTCTCGTGCTTTTGCTCGGAAGGGTACAGGTGACTGCAGACTATAGCGAAGACTTTATCTTGAAAATAAAATATATGTTTTTCCCGATCCTGACGCTGCCCTCGACAAAGCCTAAAAAGGAAAAAAAGCCGAAAAAGCCCAAGAAAGAAAAGGCTGAGGACGAGAAAGAGAAAAAGCCGAAGAAGAAAATATCTCTTAATCTTGATGATATTCTGGCGCTTGCAAAGCTTGCGCTGAACAGTATAGGAAAGCCGCTGAGAAAGATATTAAAGCGCGTAGAAATATCACATCTTTCTTTGGATATAGTGTGCGGGGGAGAAGACGCCGCAAAAGCCGCCATAACCTATGGCGCGGTAAATTTGGCGATAGGAAATCTCCTCGGCTGGTTCGATACGGTATTTACTTTAAAGCCCGTGGACAAGCTCTCGGTAAATGTGGACTTTGAGAGCGAGGAAACAACGGCTGACGCTTATGTCGAAGTAAAGCTCACGGTGGCGGCGGTGTTCGCGTTTGCGTTTACGCTCATTGGCAGAGTAATAAAGAATTTCATCACAGGCAAGGGCGCCCGCACGGCGGTAAAAAAACTGGTCTGAACGGATATCCCGTTTTGATACAATGAAAAATTTTGAGAGGAGTTTTTATTATGGCAAATCCTATTGAAGGTATACTTGACGTTTCCATGCAGAAAATACGCGAGATGGTAGACGTAAACACCATTATCGGAGAACCGATATCGGCAGAAGGCGCTACTATTATCCCCATTTCAAAGGTAGCGTTCGGTTTTGCTTCGGGCGGAAGCGATCTGCCTGTACAGGCGGCTGAAAAGTTTGCGGGGGGCTCGGGCGCAGGCGTTACGGTAAAGCCCGTTGCGTTTATCGTCATAAAGGCTGACGGCGATGTTCAGCTTATGGAGCTCGGCGCAAAGGGAAGCCCGCTCGACGGAGTTATGGACGCTCTGCCGGGAGTAGTTGAAAAGATAAAGGCGTTCCTCGCCGACAAGAAGGCTGCAAAAGCTGAAAAGAAAGCGGCGGCTGAAAAAGCAAAGACAGAAAACGCAGAAAGCGCAGAAAATCCTGCAGAATAATTTTTCTTAGGAATAATTTTCCGAAATAAACACACACTATCCGTGAAAATAAATTTTTTGCGGAGTGTGTTTGTTATGAAAAAAATTGTTGCGCTGTTACTTGCAAATTCTATATTTTTCGGCTTGCTTTCGGGAATAGGAGCAAGCGCCGAGAGCGCGTCTTCCGCCGAAAGCGCTATTCTTATAGAAGCCGAAACGGGAGCGGTAATAAGCGAAAAGAACGCCGACGAACGGCGGGCAATGGCGTCTACGACTAAAATAATGACTGCCATTCTGACCATAGAAGCGGGAGACCTCGACAAAGAGTTCACCGTTGACAGCTATGCGATAATGGTCGAGGGTACGTCAATGGGCTTACAAGAGGGCGACCGCGTGTCCCGCAGAGACCTGCTTTACGGGATATTGCTGCCCTCGGGAAATGACGCGGCAAACGCCGCGGCTGTTTCGGTCGGAGGAAGTATCCCCGCTTTCGTAAAGATGATGAACGAAAAGGCGGAAGTTCTCGGACTTAGCAATACGCATTTCGTCACGCCCTCGGGTCTTGACGCAGACGGGCATTATACGACCGCAAGAGACCTTGCGGCGCTTGCGGCTTATGCCATGAAGAACGAGACTTTCAGAGAGATAGTAAGCTCAAAGTCCAAAAAGCTTGAGTTCGGAAATCCGCCCTATCCGCGCACGTTGTACAATTCAAATAAAATGCTCTCGAATTACGATGGCGCAATAGGCATAAAAACAGGCTTTACCGACAACGCCCGACGTTGCCTTGTGTCCGCCGCGGAAAGAAACGGAGTTACGCTTATTGCCGTAACGCTTAACGCGCCCGACGACTGGAACGACCATACAAAAATGCTTGATTACGGTTTTTCGGTGGTCAGGAATTATCCGCTTGAAACGGGCTGTACGGCGCAGACGGCTGTGGTAGGTTCGGGAAGGTCGGTCGGAGTATTCGCCGAAAGCTCGGAGCTTTCGCTTACGCCCGAAAACCGCCAAAAGCTTGAACGGCGCGTTGTGCTTCCGAGAATGGTCTACGGCGGCGTTAAACAAGGGCAGAAACTCGGCGAGCTTCAGTTTTTGCTTGGCGGGAAAGTTGTAAAGACAGTTCCGCTTCTTGCAAGAGAGACGGTAGAAGTAAAAAGCGAGCTTAGCCTTTGGCAGAAGATACTGTCATTTTTCGGGATATATGCCTAAATAAAACCTAATAATTAAGGTGAATTATGGAACCTATCAGAATACAGAAAATAATCGCCGACAGCGGCTATTGCTCCAGAAGAAAAGCGGAGGAGCTTATTTCTTCGGGAGAAGTCACCGTAAACGGCAGAAAATGTTCGCTCGGCGATAAGGCAGACCCGCAGAACGATGTTATAGCGGTCTGCGGAGAAAGACTTTCCGCCGCTCTTCCCGAGCGGCGTTACATAATGCTGAACAAGCCGCGAGGATATGTCGTTACAATGAGCGACGAGCAGGGAAGAAAAATAGCTTCCGAGCTGCTCACGGGCGTAGAGGAGCGCGTTTTCCCCGTCGGGAGACTTGACAGAAATTCCGAGGGGCTTTTGCTGTTTACAAACGACGGGCAATTTGCCAACGAAATAACCCACCCTTCTCACCATGTCAGCAAGGTTTATCGCGTTACAATTGACGGGAATGTCACCGACGAACAGCTTTCAAAGCTTTCGGGAGGAGTAGAGCTTGACGGCGGGGAAAGGACTTTTCCCTGTAAGGTAGAGGTGCTTTCAGAGGAGTCGGAGCGCACGGTATTGCGCTTTGTGATAAAACAGGGACTTAACAGGCAGATACGCAGAATGTGCGAAGCGGTGGGACTTAAAGTCGGAAGACTTCGCAGAACGGCAATAGGCGGCGTAAAGCTCGGAATGTTGAAATCGGGCGAATGGCGCGACCTTACAAAAGAAGAACTTCGCATACTGCGCTCGTCGATCGGAAAAAGCAAAAGGTAACAAAAGTTTATGATAGAAATTATTCAGAACAAGGAAAATCTCGACAAAATAGAGTATATCGCCCGCGAAAACGGAAAAGAACTCGGACGTATCGCAGGAAGGCTCGACGGGCTCGATACGTTCGTTATTGACGAGCTTTCATGCGACGAGTTTATGGCAGATGGACTTATCCGCGCGATACTGAATATGATGAGCCTTCACGGGATAGACAGAGCAAGGTTCGAGCTTCCCGAGCATACGGAGCTTTTAAGGCGGCTTAGGTTTATCGGCGATAAGCCCGAAATAGAAAGCATTGAAGCGTTTTTCGC
>CANQFZ010000079.1 GCA_947600065.1 uncultured Clostridia bacterium
CTCTCGCCCTATCCTGCTAGAGGTTAGAGATAAGATGTAAGAGGTAAGAATTTCGGGGAGTTTTTGGGAGATAGCGTTTTTTGATGTTCAGAGAAAGAGGCTGGAGGCTAGAGTTTAACCCTAGCCTCTTTTATTCTTTTTATGTGTCATATTCAGCGGACGACATTTCGGCAATTACTGCATACTGTACTCTGTCTACTGTCAACTGCCGACAGGCTTCGCTTCCGGAAAAATTTTACAGTATAGAATTTTCTTTGCGTTTTTTGTTGAAAATTTTTTGATGAACAATAAAAACTTAAAAGTTTTAAATAGTTTCAACACACTTTTCAACATTTTTTCTTTCCCATACAAGCCTTGCTCACGTTGTTTTCAACATTTTCAACCAAACGTGAAAACGTTTACTGTTCGCGCGGTTGCTTTTTTACGGCGTTCGGAAGAAAGTCGTATACGTCATCGTAGCTTTCGGCTTCCGCTTCGGAAAGCGGCGGCGTAGGCATAAGCCCCGTGCAGTCCGTTCCGCTCTGCGCGTTCATAACGAAGTCGTCCTCGTCAAGCTCGTCTTTTACGGGGAATTTGTCATCTTGTGTCATTTTATCACTCCTTTCGAGTATTTTTAGTTATTATTAGCGGAAATGACGGAAAAATTCTGTTGACAAAAAGCTTGTTTTATTGTATAATATATAAGTATATTTGTATCTATCCATATAAGAAAGGTTTTAAAAATGGGAATAATAAAATCACTTTTCGGCAGTTATTCACAAAGAGAATTAAAGAGGATCGAGCCTATTAAACAAGCTGTGCTTGACCTCGAACCTAAATATAAAGCAATGTCCGACAAGGAGCTTAAAGAGCAGACACCGATCCTTAAAGAAAGGCTCGCAAAGGGCGAAACGCTCGACGATATCCTTCCCGACGCTTTTGCGGTGTGCCGCGAGGCTTCGGCCAGAGTTATCGGCATTCGTCACTATCCCGTCCAGATAATAGGCGGCATTGTCCTCCACCAGGGGCGAATTGCCGAAATGAAAACGGGCGAAGGCAAAACGTTTGTTGCGGCGCTTCCGTCGTACTTAAACGGTCTTACGGGAAAGGGCGTTCATATCGTAACGGTAAACGACTACCTCGCAAAACGCGACAGTGAGCTTATGGCAAAGGTTCACAGGTTTTTGGGGCTTACGGTTGGTCTTATTGCTCATGATATGGACAACAACGCCCGCCGCGCCGCTTATGCCTGCGACATAACCTACGGCACGAACAACGAGTTCGGCTTCGACTATCTGCGCGATAATATGTGCATTTTCAAGAAAGACCTTGTACAGCGCGAGCCGAATTTCGCAATAGTGGACGAGGTCGACTCCATATTGATAGACGAGGCAAGAACGCCGCTCATTATTTCGGGACAGGGCGACAATTCTTCGGATATGTACACAAAAGCCGACAAGTTCGCAAAAACACTTAAAAAATGCGTGACCGCCGAGGTCGATACTTCTGTTCAATATGACAACGACTATGACGGCGACTATCTTGTAGATGAAAAGGCAAAAAGCTGTACGCTTCTTCCGAGCGGCGTTGCTAAAGCGGAAAAGTATTTCAATGTCGAAAACCTTATGGATTCGGACAACATAACGCTTCTCCACCACATAAACCAAGCGATCCGCGCAAACGGCTTTATGAAGCGAGATGTTGACTATGTAATTAAAGACGGCGAAATTGTTATTGTCGACGAATTTACGGGACGTCTAATGTTCGGAAGACGCTTCAATCAGGGTCTTCACCAGGCGATAGAAGCGAAAGAGGGCGTTCAGGTAAAGCACGAGAGCAAGACGCTTGCTACCATTACTTTCCAGAACTTCTTCCGTCTGTACAAGAAACTTTCGGGAATGACAGGTACGGGTATAACCGAAGAAGACGAATTTAGGCAGATCTACTCGCTCGACGTTATCGTAATTCCAACAAACAAGCCTGTTATAAGAATAGACGACCACGACCGTGTTTATAAAAACATCAGAGGCAAGCTGAAAAGCGTATGCGACCAGGTGGAAGAATGTCATGCAAAAGGACAGCCTGTGCTTGTCGGAACGGTCACTATCGAAAAGTCCGAGCAGCTTTCAAAGCTTCTGAAAGCAAGAGGGATAAAGCACGAAGTCCTTAATGCAAAGAACCACGAGCGCGAAGCCGAGATAGTAGCCCAAGCGGGAAAGAAAAACGCCGTTACTATTGCCACTAATATGGCAGGACGCGGAACGGATATAAAGCTCGGAGGAAACGCGGAGTTCTTAGCCCTTGCCGAAATGAGAAGACAGGGCTATTCCGAAGAGATAATCCAGGAGGCAACGGGCTTTGCCGAGACAGATAATGAAGAAATAATCGAAGCAAGAAACAAGTATCAGGAGCTTAACAAAAAGTTTGACGCGGAGATAGCTCCCGAAGCCGAAGAAGTCAGAAAGCTCGGCGGCCTTTTCATAATAGGCACTGAGCGCCACGAATCCCGCCGCATAGACAACCAGCTGCGCGGACGTTCGGGACGTCAGGGCGACCCGGGAGAAAGTTGTTTCTATATTTCGCTTGAAGACGATCTTATGAGACTGTTCGGTGGCGAAAAAGTGCAGAAGATAATGGAAACTATGAACTTCGCCGAGGATATCCCGATAGAAGCGGGATTTCTGAACCGTGCGATAGAATCGGCGCAGATGAAGATAGAAGCGAACAACTTTGCCGCAAGAAAATATGTCCTCGATTATGACGATGTCATGTCGCAGATGCGCCAGACGATATACAGCCAGAGAAAGAAAGTGCTTGACGGAGAGGATATCCACGAAAACGTCCTTCAGATGATGAGGCAGGATATCGAGGAAAACGTAAAGACTTTCTGTTCGGACAGTGTTGCGGACAACTGGAACTTAGACGGACTGCGCGCGCATTTCTACAACTTCTTGCTTATGCAGACCGACCTCAGATATACCGTTGACGAGCTGAACGAGATAAGCCCAAAAGACGTTACCGCCGAGATAATAAAGCGCGGCGAGCTGCTTTACAAGGCGAAAGAAGCCGAAGTAGGAAGCGAGAATATGCGCGAGCTCGAACGCGTAAGTTTGCTGAAAGTTGTTGATAGGCACTGGATGGACCACATTGACGCAATGGACGAGCTTAAGAGCGGAATAGGGCTCTCGGCTTATGCGCAGAGAAATCCCGTAGAAGAATATCGTTTCCAGGGCTACAACATGTTTGACGAGATGATAGCGATGATACGCGAGGAGACCGTAAGGCTCGTATTGACAATGCCCGTTAGAATGAACGTTATGCCCGTGCGCCAGCAGGTTATGAAGCCCGACGCTCCAAATGCGAACATTACCGGCGGAAACCGCGCCCAAAAGCGCGCCGCTAAGAAGACCAAGGCGAAAAAATGAACACAAAGCAAAGCAAGGGGAAAAACCTTTTGAAAAAGGTTTTTCCCCTTGAACCCTTTTTCCAAAACTTTTACTTGCCCTTTTAGAGGTTAGAAGTTAGAAATAAGAGGTAAGAAGTCATAGGTAGTTTTGGAGATAAAGTTATTTGTTTTTCAGAGAAAGAGGCTGGAGGCTAGAGTTTAAACCCCAGTCTCTTTTTCTTTTTATGCGTTATATTTAGCGAACAACCTTTCCACCTTTACTGAATACTGTACACTGTACACTGTCAACTGCCAACGGGTGCGGGGAAAACAAGAGTTTTCCCCGCATTGCCTTTTCAAAGCCGTGCTTTGAAAAGGCAATCCTACAAAGATGTTTTGAGCGGG
>CANQFZ010000080.1 GCA_947600065.1 uncultured Clostridia bacterium
AATGACCCCTTTCGTTAAATTTTAATTTGCTATATCTCTATTATATCACATTGTCTAATAAAAGGGGTGCATTTCATGAGGGAAAACTTTTTTTCAAAAAAGTTTTCCCTCAATAACGCGTTAGTAAGCGCTAAAGGGTGCGGGGAAAACAAGAGTTTTCCCCGCATTGCCGTTTCAAATGCAAGCATTTGAAACGGCAATCCTAAAAAGATGTTTTGAACGTGGAAGTACATTCAGTATGAAAAAATCTTAGAGCGGGAAAGAAAATCCGCTCTACTTGTATAAAAGTTGTTCCTTTCAAACGTTGTTTCTTTAAATAAAGTTTACTCGCCCTATCCCCTGCCCTTTTAGAGGTTAGAATGTAAGCGCATTATCCGCCTTACGGCGGATAATGCTGTAAGAGGTAAGAAATCAAAGGTTGTTTAGGAGATAAAGTTATTTGGTTTTTAGAGGAAGAAGCCGGAGGCTAGAGTTTAAGAGGAAAAGTTGTTTTCCGCTTGAAACAAATTCTAGCTTCTAGCTTCTTCTTTGTAATAATCAATAAACTTAAATCCCTAAAAGTTCCCCGAATTTCTTACATCTTATTTCTTATTTCTAACCTCTAAACACCAGCGCCCCAAAGTTTCCTTTGGGGCGCTGATGCTGGTTGGTAATTTATGAAAAGGTTGGTTGTCAAGATATATAATTCTTTCTTTTGTTCTGATTAGAGTATAAACCGTTAATGTGATAAATAAAAGCTTTATTTGTGAAAATTAAATGAAAAATGTTATGCTAAAATATACATTTTACACAATAAAACAAAATATGAGCAAATTCTTTTCATTACTCAAAAATGTAACATATAAAAATTATTTTCACTTATGAATAACGACAAAAATCTCACAAGCGCCGCGATATAATAAAATATATCCGCTGACTGCGCGCTGATTTTTTTCGGGACATGATTCGGAGTAAAGAAGGCGGATATTTCTTTAAAACGGGAATTGTCAAAATGGGAGGAATGAATTTGCTAAAGATCTACAACGACGGGCGGCGCATAACCGTTTCGATCTCCGGCGATATAGACCACCATTCTGCGCGGGAATTGCGTATAAGCATAGACGAGGTCATAGAAAACTCCCGTCCTGAGCTGCTTATAATGGATATGGAAAACGTCGGGTTTATGGACAGCTCGGGCGTGGGGCTGATAATTGGACGAGCCAGAGCCGTAAAAGCAGTGGGCGGTGAACTTGTCGTAAAAAATGCGCGGAAAGAAATTGCCGATATGATAGCGCTTTCGGGAATGTCTTCGGTCATTGCCGCGCCGCGCATTGAAAAACGGAATTTTCAAACGCTTTAAGGAGCAGAAATGAAAACAATGAAACAAAAACTTTTAAACGAATGTATTATGCGGTTTCCCGCGCTTTCACGAAACGAAAGCATTTCGCGTTCTGCGGCGGCGGGATTTGCGGCGCAGACAGACCCAAAGGCTTCGGATATTGCGGCGGTGAAGATAGCCGTGTCAGAGGCAGTGACAAACGCGGTTGTACATGCCTATCGAAATGAAAGCAGAGCCGAAAAGCGCGTTGTTGAAATGACCATGCGACTTTACGAGGGCGGACTTCTGAAAATAATCATAAAGGACAGGGGCAGCGGCATAGCCGATATTGAACAGGCTATGAAGCCCGAATTTTCTACCGCTCCCGAAAGCGAAGAACGCTCGGGGCTGGGATTTACGGTGATGAGCAGTTTTATGGACAAAGTAAAGGTGCGGTCGGCGGTCGGAAAAGGAACTTCCGTCATTCTTGAAAAACAGCTTTCTACATACGAAAATGAAAAACAATGACGAGTTTGTAAAAGCAAATCTCCCCCTCGTTCATTCTCTCGCAAACCGCTTCAGAGGGCGCGGAATTGAATACGAGGAGCTTTATGCGGCGGGCTGCGTGGGGCTTGTTAAAGCGTGCGCCAACTTTGACGAAAGCAGAGGTTTGTGTTTTTCAACATACGCCGTCCCTGTTATACTCGGAGAAATAAAGCGGCTTTTCCGCGATGGCGGTACGGTGAAAATAAGCCGCTCGATAAAAGCGCTGTCAATGAAGGTCTCAAAGCTGAGAGAGGAGCTTTCAAAAGAAGGACGAGAGCCGACGGTGAGCGAGCTGGCACAAAGGCTCGGCGCTGATGAAAGCGATGTTGCGGAGGCAATTTCTGCTCTTATGCCAACTCTGTCGCTTACTTGCGATGATGATAAAAACGAAATATCCCTCCCCGAAGAAAGCTGTGAAAACAACATCATAGACCGCCTGGCGCTGGAGCAGTGTATAAGCTCTCTTGAAAAGGACGACCGAAGGCTTATAGTTCTTCGGTATTTTTGCAATAAGTCGCAGACGGAGACCGCACAGCTCCTCGGCATTTCACAGGTCAGCGTTTCACGCAGAGAGCGGAAAATATTAGGACAGCTAAGAGAGCAGCTGATCTGAAACAAACCGAATAATAATCTTAAATTCCAGACGGGATCGGCAGTTGACGTGATATGCGCCCTTAAGCCAAATTCACTCAATAATGAGAGAACAACATTTCCGCTATTACTGAATACAGCGTTGTACGCGAAGCGTTCAATGCGTACATTGTATACTGTCAACTGTCAACAGGGGTAGCGGGGACGAAGTCCCCGCTACTTTCCCCCTTCCCCTTCGGGG